>NZ_KK366027.1:0-834549 GCF_000686865.1 Paenibacillus sp. UNC217MF
AACAGGTGTAACCGGAGCAACTGGTTCAACTGGTGCGACGGGAACGATCGGATCAACAGGTGTAACCGGAGCAACTGGTTCAACTGGTGCGACGGGAACGACAGGAGTAACAGGCATCACCGGAGTAACCGGCTCGGTTGGTACGACGGGAAGTACTGGAGTAACAGGTATCACTGGAGCAACCGGCTCGACAGGTACGACGGGAAGTACTGGAGTAACAGGCGTCACCGGAGCAACTGGTTCGACTGGTGCGACAGGAACGACCGGGGTAACAGGCATCACCGGAACGACAGGAGCAACAGGAAGAACTGGGGCTACTGGTATTACAGGAACCACCGGTACAACCGGAGCAACTGGAGCGACGGGGCCATCATCCACAGTTTCCACGAAAGCTATATTATTTGGCGGGGCGAACTCAGGGTTTCAACGAATCTCTGGTTCTCCAGGCGCTGTGTCCAATGAGATACCATATGTTGTGCTCGGCGCAGGTAATGTATCTGGTTTTTCAGGCTCCATCAATGTAAACAATTTATCAGTAGGCTCCTATTTATTTCAGATATGTGCTAACGTAGCTAACAACGCTACCTCACCATCTCCAGGCAACATTATATCAACGATAACGCTTGCAACCACAGCTGTCATAACTGGCTCTATCGTGTTTTCGATCAGTCCAACAGATATTGGTGCACAGCCAGTTTACGTGTATAATCCTACAGTCTCAACGGCACCGGCAACAATCTCATGGACGAGTGTCATCCCTGGAAATACAGTCGTAAGGAATAATGGGGTATCACTTTTTGCTTCTCCCAATATAACTCAAAGTGCAGTATATACGGTTTTCTTCACCACAACTTCATAAAGCCATGCGTATCCCGTCAGGAACATCACGAGAAAGGCAAAGACGAGAGAACTGATCTCCGACTTAGAGAAATTGAATCCTATAGCAGATATGTTGGTGCAACAATAGAAGCCACTGTAATTGAACATTCATTGTTCAGTATAGTGGCTTTATTCGTATACAAGGATTAAGGGCGATCTGGAATTGACCCAAAAATCATCGAATCTGTTAGCATTTCAGTTGGAGCGTGGTTGTCAGTCAATACTTGTGCGTTGGCAAGCAGCTCATCATTCACTTCCTTTAGCCCTTTCTGCCATTGTTCGAGAAGCGGGTGAATGGGACTATTCAGATGTATTTGATTGAGATTATCTGTTCGCAGCGGGCGTATGGATCCGATGATCATGTAGTTGTATTGCCCTGACGACTTCACGATGTACGTGTTGGGAAATACCTGCTTCACTGTCTTCGCCATCGCTAAGAGCAGTGGAGAATCGGGTGTTGTCACGTTCACATTTAAAGCAGTGAACCCATCTGGATTCAGATGCATTCGAAGGGTATCAAAAAATTGCACAGTCGATAAATGAGCAGGAATATAGATTTGCTGCGAGTAGCAGTCGACAACTATGATATCGTATTTCCGATTCGTATTACTAATAAATACACGAGCATCCTGATTCACAATCTGAGCATCTTCAGGCTTCGACCCCATAAATTGATAACTAAGCGCAATAACCTCGGGATCTAGTTCTACACCAGTAACATTCATATTTGGAAATTGTGGCTTCACATACTCAGCCAACAACCGAGGAATCGTACCACCAGCGGAACCCAATACAAGCAGCTGATCCGGCGAGTTGGTCAAATAGGGGAGTACTAAATAATCATTGTAGTAGTCGCCAGTATGCAATCCTGGCTTAGCCCTCCGGATCGATTGAACACCACCGCCCTCGTTGTATACTAAAGAAATATCTCCATTAGAAGCCTCGACGACTCTGACATATTGGTAGAACGTATCCTTGGACCAGAGGACTTTCTCATTTGCGGAAGTAGACACGTTGTCATTGATGAAGAAATAGGAAAGCACAGGAACAAGTAGAAGCAAAACCAACCAACGCTGCTTCGTATGTCGCAGTCCCCAACCGCTAATTACAATCAGAGCAGCAGACCAAATATAAATTGACTCTCTTGCTCCCAACAATGGGATCGTAATCATAGCAGTGCCGAATGTGCCCAATAAACTCCCTAATGTGGAGCACGCATACAGATTGCCAGCTACACGGCCAATGTCCTTCGATTGATCGGATACTAACCGAATTGCAAACGGACTCACCATCGCCAGTAAAAATACAGGGGGAGCAAATACGATTAAAACGGCGAAGAACGAACAGAAAATGATCCAGACGGGTGTATTCATTATGCCATTGGTAAGAAACTGAAATATGAAGCTACCCCATAAGGGCAATAAGGACACAAGGACACCGGACAGTAGTGACAGCATCATTAACAACTTGCCGCTCGGCCAACGATCGGCCCATTTGCCACCAACCCAATATCCGAGAGAGAGTGATAGAAGGATAAGTCCAATAATGTTCGCCCACACAATCATCGAAGTACCGAAGTATGGCGCCAGGAAGCGGGAAGCCGCAATTTCGATCGCCATGACGGAAGCTCCTGTGATGAATACAAATAGATATAGAAAACGGATTGAAAAATGGTTATTCAAGTATTCACACCTCAAATTAGCTAATAGGATCAATGCTTCTGAATCAGTGTTCACACAATTGCACCTGTTCATACTGTCATTCCTCAGTTACCATGTGGGAAATATCTGCGATCCCGTCATCTGATCAATAACTTCATTTACATTTATAACTTGTTTCAAAAAAAGAGTAGCTCTATTGAATTCTATAATCTGGTAGTATTTACGTAGATACGAAAACTAGAACGATAGTGGGGGCGGTTGGAATGTCACGATACAAAATGCCAATTATGATTGTTGCCCTGTTGTTGATTTCAGGCGTACTAGGTAATCATGTGTATCAGACACGAATTACGTATTCACTACATGATTTAGTCATGGATTATGTAAATGAAGCCAAGATCGAATCTATTTTTCTGAAGAAGTTTATGTCAGGGGATAACGAAGGCAATAATTATGCTCACATCACTGATAACAAACAAATTGAGCTCATTATGAGTACACTTCAAGATATTCGGGTTCGAAATGACTTCTCGGCATCCAATTTCCCCGAATACCCAGCCTATTTGCTATCTTTCTATGGAGAAAAGGGTGATTTGGTGTCCTATATCATGTCTGAAGGAGGCGAGATTTTACTTCATGGGTATGCAGACTCAAGCAATAAATCTTTTCGGACTATAGATGACGCCCATCAAAAACAGCTCAAGCTTCTAAATCAATGGTTAGAAGAACAAAGTGGCGGGATGTCATGAAAATACCCTAGAAACGAACTCCGATACCATAATCTTGACTTTAAGGGTTGTCTTAAATATGATAGTTTCATAACTATCAAACAACGTGAAGAGATAATAAACAAGGAGGCTCTCAATGAAGGGTGTAATCGTAAACAAACCAGGTGGACCAGACCAGCTGGAGATAACAGAGTTGCCGAGCCCACAGCCGCAAGCAGGAGAGCTGCTAATCGAAATTCATGCTGCTGCAGTGAACCGAACAGATATTGTCATGCGTGAAGGCAAGGCCGGATATGCGACGAACCCTATTCTAGGGGTAGAAGTTGCTGGAACGGACATCGAAGTCAATGGTGAGAGCACCTATACGGTTGGTGATCGAGTAATGGGTCTAGTAAATGGGGGAGGATATGCCGAATATGCGGTCATGCCAATGGATCGGGCGATCCCGATTCCCGACTCCTTCTCATTTGCTGATGCGGCGGCAATTCCAGAAGTATTCTTAACTGCGTACCAGACGTTATACTGGATTGGCAAGCTACAACAAGGCGAGACTGTGCTTATTCATGCAGGTGCCAGCGGAGTAGGCACAGCGGCGATTCAACTTGCGAAACAGATCAGCAAGGCAACCGTAATTGTAACTGCTGGTTCTGCGGAGAAGCTGGATTTCTGTCGAGAACTGGGTGCTGATGTGCTCATCAATTATAAGGAGCAATCCTTTGACGAAGAGGTGCTTCGGGCTACGAATGGGCAGGGAGCAGATGTAATTCTGGACTTTGTAGGGGCGGATTATTGGGCGAAGAATCTTGCCAGCATTAAGAAGGAAGGTCGTTGGGTACTCATCGGCGTTCTTGGTGGAGTGAAGGTAGAGCAAATGAATTTGTTTGCCTTAATGTCAAAATGTGTTCAGCTGACAGGTACCCTGTTAACGCCGAGAAGTGATGAATACAAGGCGCGGCTTACGCAGGATTTTGCAGCTAATGTTCTGGCCTATTTCGATAACAGCAGCATAAAACCAATTATTGATACCATCTTCCCGCTTGAGAAGGTAAGTGATGCGCACATCCATATGGAAGAGAATCGCAATACAGGGAAAATCATATTGCAAGTGAGATAAATTTCACGTTTACCAAAAAAATAAAAAGTATTAATGAAGACCATGAGCCGCTACTATTATTGTAGCGGTCTTTTTTGGGATGCAGATGGTGTAAGCGATGATCTCGAGATGCCAGCTAGTCAGTCACAAGAATAAAAGGGGGAGTGCAGCTACATCGGATGAAAGTGATATCGTTGTATAAATTTCAAATACGAAGAGAGAAAGGTAGAGAGGCATGAAGAAAAATCAATGGTTGATTCTGCTTGCTTTTTGCATTGGATTGGCAAGTTTTATTCCGTCTGCCGGAGCATCTGAAGCTATAACTCCTCAGCAACGGCTGGCTATTTATTATGGTTGGCCTTCTGTCGTAAACGGTGCGGGTGGAAATGTAACAACTGCAACGAACACCTTTGCTCTGTTTGATATCATCGTGTTTGGAGCAGGGCTTGAAGAAACGACACATGGCGACCATGCGAACACAGTCGCGATTATAAACAATCTAAATGCACTCGGCGGCAAGAAAGTTTTTGGGTACGTGAATTTAGGATGTACTCCGAACCCTGATACAACAGCGATTAAGCAAAAAATCAACAAATGGAGTGGTATGAGCGTATATGGTGTGTTCCTTGACTGCGCAGGATTTGACTACTCTGTAACAAGAACAATCCAGAATGATGTCACTGATTATGCACACGCGAAGGGTCTCAAGGTGTTCATGAACGCCTGGAATCCAGATCAAATTGGAGGAGATCTGAACGAAAATGGAGTTTACCAGCCGACCCATGTCGGAGTTGGTGACTGGTATCTTGCTGAAAGTTGGCTTATATCTTCCAATACGTATTTATCAATCTCTGATTGGTCAGCAAAAGCTGATAAATGTTTGACATATAAAAGAATTAAAGGTATTGAAACGGCCGTTATTGCCACAAATGCGCCGAATAGTGCATTACCAACAGATAATACGACAGATAAATTAAAAATGGCATGGTGGGCCGCGGCCATGTACGGGTTCCCATTCCAATGGAGCGACATCTGGTATTCAGGAGGAAATAATACGCTTAACTATTATGCAAGTCCTGCCAATTACGGCACGTTGTTTACAGGCGATCCAATTCATAATTCAGGCTCTACCAGCAACTATCGCACCACAGACACCGGTACGATTTCTGTGGTAGGCAATGGTTCAAGCGCTGGAACAGGTGCCTTTACACCCAATTAATCTCTTATGATCGCAGACTCTTGACCTGTGGCGAGCTGGAAGTGTGTTTATAGAAAAAGGCGCCTTTTTTAGGCACCTTTTTCTTAACATGTAGACTTCGTATCTGCCGAACAAACAAGCCTCACATCGTTTGTGGCACTGCTGATTCAGCAAATATATGCATCAGATAAACTTCTTTAGTACCCCATATCTTTCAAGATTTTAGATAGCGTACGCAAACGTTCGCCTATCATTTCATCGTCATTGCTCAGCGCTTGGCTGAACAGCTTAATATCCTCATTAATTCGCTCATTGTCCGTACATACCGCCACAGTCATGGCATCTCCTTGTAGGCCAACTCGGTCGATGATAGGCTGCTCGGGATCATAAAGATGCTCATATCGGTAAGCTTCACGAAAATGCTCCAATGAACGACAAATCAGAATAGACAAATCAAGTACACGATGAAGAGGGAGCTCTTCTGACTGTCTGGACCACTTCTCTCCTGTGTATCTCCACACCTTAGCAGAAATATCAATCTTTCCTCTATCGTTCCATTGGGCCAAACCTAACGAGAGGCCTTTGGCATCTGTATCGGGAGCGAGTCGGCCATCAATCTGCTCATAATTTTCTGACACGACAACAGGTTTATGTTTTAACGTAGTAGGTATTTTCATGTTTTGACCCTCTTTTCATTTACTAATTTACTAAATGACTGTTTCATCTTATCTTGAATATCAACGATAGTCAATCTGCCAGGAAATCTGGGTAATATGAGAAAGGGCGGGGAAGCCTCCCCGCCAATTCTTGCAATGAACGCCAACAACTTATTCCTTAGGTGGCTTGTTATATCCTTTGTCTCCATAGGGCTGCAACTTTTCAAGCCATGGCTTTATGATTTGCTTCACTTCCCAGCGGATGTCAGTCACCTTATCGGCTTCCTTCTGCTCCAGCACCTCATAGGTGAAGGCATCAGATCCGAATTCCTTCCAATCTTTCTGCAGCTGAGCATTCGCAAATCTGCCCATGTCCAGCTGCATTTGCAGCGTGAACCATTTATTTTTTAAATTGGGGTAGCTGTCAATGAAGATTTTACCGTTTGTGTTGTTCTTGATCTGGACAACTCCCATGTAAGTCTTGATTTGTTTGTAAGCTTCAATAAGCTCCTTGCGTTTATTCATATCCATGTTGTTTGTCTCCTTTTCAAGTATGAAGAGTGATGTGAATTATTATATATACCGGGCGATAATCCGAACTAATTTAGCGGGCAGCTCATGCAAATTCGTAATATCCAAAAATCTGTCATTCCCGTAGATTGTCTGGATTATGTCCTTATCTTGACCGATAGCAGCTGCAAGGAACCGGACTCCCTTTTGCTCATATTCCTCAATCGTTTGCTGCATGTCATTTATTGCATAATTTCCTGTGTAATCGTCCATTGCTTTGGGCTGTCCGTCACTAATGCTGATGAGCAGCTTGGTTTGTTGAGGTGACACCGCTAACCGTTCCGCCATCATTCGAAGCGCCATTCCATCGCGATTATTACTCCTGGCCTGGATGCTCATAAGCCTGAATCGATCGCTTGGATCTGGCTTCTCAAAGTCAGTGTAAGCAAAGACCGACATTTGCTCCATCCTAGAAACATCAGCCGTATCACCGTAGATGAGTAAAGGTATCTGACAAATCTGACAAAATTCGTAGACTGCTATTACTGCTTGTTTTGCTGCCTCCAATCTGCCAAACGCAGACATTGAAGCGGATTCGTCAATCCTGAGGCCAACCACTAGAGAAGGGGACTCAGATGGAGGGCGTTTTTTGGCAAAATACCGATAATCCCTGTAAGCCACGCTATCTGCCTGAAACTTACTTCCATAGTAACGATTCCTTGTATATTCGGAAGACACCTCGTGTTCCAGAAGTGGGAGTGTTTTTCTGGCAATCTCCCTTACGATTGGCATGAGTCCTCTGCTGAGACGATCGTAATTGTGCTGATCTTCTAGCGTATAGTCTGGTCGGTGAACGATAAGCTTCACCTTTTCATGAATCGTATTAGTCACCATTTCCCTTGCGGCACGATTCAGTTTTTTTCGGAAATCTCGCTCTTTTTTTTTTTCATCCTCAGTCATTGGCGCTGGATTGGCCTGATGATATTGGGGGGAGCCGTCTTCACCCGTATCTGTACTTTTCATATCGCCGTGAGAATCCGCAGATGTTAGTGATGAACGATCCTCACTATCCGCAGATTTTCTAAGTGCTATGCCTTTTTCCTCGGTAAGGCTGTCAGCATCATAATCAAGATCCGAGTCGATATTTCCCCATGTCTTAATTTCTATTGGTTCACCGAATTTTTGTTTTTTTTTACCTGATTCGCAACGTCCTCTAAGCTAGCAAGCACACCATTCTTCTCAAGTGCCTCTTCCAGAATCTTAATTTCTTCGTCATCGGTTGTTATTTTATAGATGACCTTATGATATAGGGATTCTTTGACGGAGGCTCCTCCAGCAACTGCATCTGCCCAGTAGAAAAAGGAACGCATTCCAGCCACGCCTTTGATGGCATTTGCCCGAGCTGTTCGATCCAAAATGATAATAACATCTGCTAACATGCTCAGCACCTTTTCATCCTGATAGCTTGTTTTGGATATCGCGCGTTCTATCATGACCTCTTTGCCGGGCAGATCCATCTTTTCCGAGTGTTGAACCCTGTCGCGCAGTGCTTCATTTAATGGCCTTGCCCCTGCATAACTGCGATTTGTTGTAATGACTGCGATGAAGTCCGAATGCCTGTGTATGATCTCGGTAGGGAGGTTCATGCTTCCATCCAGCTCCAGAGCAGAGTTTAACGCCATCAATACCGCCGCATCTCGAATCACGTTTGGTTCTTGAATTTCCAGAAGATATCCTTTTTGATACGCTCTAACGATTTCAGATGGGTAAAATCGGTACTCAACCGCTTCGCCCTCGGTGTATTCTGCTGCACGATTTAGCATCTGCTTCATTTGTAAGGCGGCCTGTTCCTGTGTAATCTGTAGCGCATTCATAAGCACTTCAGTAATGTGATGCAAACTATCGCTATCATAGATTGCTTGCCAAATGCGTTGCTCCTCAGGCTCCAGCTTCTCAAATTGCTCAGAAGGAATGACGGGCAATATAGCGCCGATAATATCTGATTTATCCATATCGGCAAAGCAGGTTATTTTCGTATACGGCAATCTGAAATTCGCAGACAATGCTTTGGCAAGTTGAGTTTTACCGGAACCGGCATCGCCTTCTAACAGAATATTAGCAATTTTCATTTCCCCGCGATTCCAATTGCGTTTTACTTCTTTACATATTCGCTGTTCTTCTTCGCTGACCTGATGGGAGGAAGGCTTTTTCCAAATCAGCCTGTTCTCTTCATCCGTCAGTTGTCTTGCAGGGGACAAGACATAGTTTTCATGTACATTCATTTCATGATTCTCCTATCTATCATGATGCAGATTTTCGTTTATCGTTTGTTTTTTTTCAATCAGGAGTGGGGAGAGCAAAAGGGTTCCCACAATAATCAAAACACCGCTCAACAGATATACAGTGAGAAGTGAAAACATTTCCTTCAAATAACCGGATAAAAACATGCCCATGACCATCATGCCCATAAAAACTGGCGTGATCACACCGGATACTCGGCCCATAAATGCACTTTCCGTATTGCGTACAATAAGCGTCTGAATGCCGCCATGAATACAAGGGTAAAACAAGCCGCTAATCACTAAGAGAACAACAGTCAGCCAAATCAGACTAGACGCACCAATACCCATCGTACAAACGGCGGCGACAAGCAAGCCGATCATAAGCAGCAACTGTGGCTTTACTTTTTTGGCGATCCCCATAATGGCAATTCCGCCTACGAACATGGCTGCTCCGTTGGCCATCACAAACCACTGCAAATCTTGTTTGTTCAATCCCAATTTCTCGATGACAAGGAAGATTTGAAGCGGTTGAGTCAGACCTGACGCTATTCCGACAGCTGCGAAGGTCATGCAAAGTGTGCGTAACGATTGATTCGCCCCAATATAGCGCAGCCCGGCCGTAAGCTCCTTGAAGAAGCTGCGAGCATCGGTCGATTTCGGTTCTTCCTTATCGCGAGGGAGTGTGTACAATATGAACGAAGCTCCCAGGAAGAAAACACCCGTCAAAATTAGAGATACGTTAATTCCAAATTGAATAAATAAAAACGTGCCGATGATAGGTCCCAATACCGTGAAGATGGCAACAAGCGTTTGAAACATCGCCATCACGCCTTGCAGTTGTTCACCTGGCACATGCCGCTTGAATAGTTTCATGGCCGAAGGCTGGGAAAACTGGGACAGACTGGCCGAAATAAATGATCCGATGAGGAGGGCAATCCATCCGTTATTCAAAACGGCAATCAACACAGCTACAACGGACAAGGCAGACAGCAGATCACTCCATACCATCGTTCGCTTCGGCTTCCATCGGTCGGCAAAGGTTCCGCCAATGAGTCCGAATAGGAAAATCGGAGCAAATTCCGCGACTGAAATCAGCGATACATAAATCGGATTATTGTTCGTTAATTCGGTAACATACAGCAGAACCGCATAATTCCGGATCCAAATTCCGAGTTGCAGCAGCACCCGGGAGAGAATCACGGTTCGAACATATCGATTGGACAACATCGTCAATACCCAATATCCTTTAAGATTTTTGATAAATTGCGAAGGCGCTCGCTGATCATTTCATCATTGTCACTCAGCGCTTGACTGAACAGCTTAATGTCCTCATTGATTAGCTCATTTTCCGTATCAATTGCCACGGTCATGGCGTCTCCTTGCAGGCCAATCCGGTCGATGACAGGTTCCTGCGCGTCATATAAATGCTCATACCGGTATGCTTCATGAAAATGAGCTACAGAGAGGCAAATCAAAATGGACAAGTCAAGCACACGATGAAGGGGAAGTTCCTCCGAATTCTGCGACCATTTCTCTCCCGTATGTCTCCATACCTTGGCGGAAATATCGACCTTGCCGCTGCCATTCCACTGAGCCAATCCCAGGGAAAGACCTTTCACATCAGTGCTTCTGGCGAAGGGGCCATCAACTTGCTCATAATTATTCGACACGACAACAGGCTTGTGTTTTAACGTAGTAGGTATTTTCATTTTCTCCCTCTTTTCAATTTTGTATTTACTAAATTACTAATTTACTAAATTACTGCTTCAGTTTATATTGGATCTCATCAGGAGTCAATCTTTTTTGAAGCCCGTTTTTTAAATCCCTGGTTAAAACTGTCTGGTTAGAACGAAAAAGAGGGGGGATGATCGTTATGATTATCGTGTTAAGTGAGTATCGATGGAGAATAGGGGAGAAAACGTATGTATGGCATATCAACTGTGAACGGAGAAATTCTAGATGTGTGAAACTGAAAAAACAAAAGAGCTGTTAAGCAAGTAGATTACTACCGCCCGACAGCTCGTTGTTAAGAACGTCTGAGTTATGTATTTGTCAATACCTTATCTCATGTATAATGCCTCAAATTCCTCTTTGGTCATACCGAAATACACCTCGTCGTGGTACTTCCCATTGGTGTAAATCATGCTGCGCAGTCTGCCTTCCTGGATGAAACCAAGCTTGCGATGCAGGTTCATAGAAGCTTCGTTGAAGGAATAAATGCAAACGGTTGCTTTTTGATATCTCAGCTCGAAGAAATAATGCTTCAAAACGGTTAGGATCATATCACTGGCGTAGCCCTTGCCCCGATAAGCAGGGAATACAGATATTGCGTAATCGAAGGTTCCATTTTTGAAGTCAGTGCCATCAATCTCAATGGTACCGACGACGTCTCCCTTATTGGCATCCTCGGCGATCCAGTAGAAATCATGGCTATTTTCCGAAGCTCCCTGCGAGATTTCTTCGATCCATTCTTCCAATTGCGCTTGTGTCCGTGGAAATGCAATCGAGTCCATATTTTGCAGTATGCTGTCATCCAAACTGTCGAAAATGATGATATCCTCTGCAACAGGTGCACGAAACCGAATACGCTTGCCTTTCCAATATGAAATCTCCATTCATAAATTACCTCATTTCGATTAGATGGAATAGAATAAGTAGGTATATTATCTTCTTGTTTTTCGGTTTATCTTCTTTTTCTCCTTTACTAATTTCATTTTATAGAAACGCATATCTTTCTTTTTTTGGAGCACTTCACTGCATGCGTATGCCTTTTTTAATAGGTTTAAGTAACAAGCGTTCGTGCGGCTGATCATCCACTTCCCATTTTCATAGCAGAGGAGCGCAGTAGTCATTTTCTGCTCTTTGTTCAAGCCAAGACAGATATCAAACCAGGCTTCACACATCGATCTACCCAGTCCGGTTTCCTGCCAACTATCAAATTGGGATAGGAGTTGTTCCCATAGCTGCGCGGTCTCATAAGCCTCAGCATAATCGTTATTCATCACGCGCAGTTCAGTAATATCAAGGAGTGCAGAAGCCTTATCTCTTGGGTCATTAATAGAATCTAGTTCCTTTTGTTTATAATAGATGGCCTTCTCATAATTTCCGATTTCTTTGGCACGATAATATAAGGTTGTGGTGCTAGCTTCAGTGTCCTGTTCAAGAATGGCAAACAGTCGTGCTGCCTCTTCAGCATCCTTAAAATCGATTGCCCGAGACAACAGACTATCTGTAGATTCTTTATCGATGCTGTCTGGGAACCATAGGGCCATTCTTTGCATAAATGATTCGATATCTTGCTCTGTATAGAGGGATCTCAAATTATCCTTGCGTTCGTAAAGGTAGCTGTTCGATTCCGTAAGACCAACTTCCTCTATGTATGTACACGTTTGTTCCACTCCAGCTGAGAAGATAAATTCGTCAAAATATCCACAATACGTATCGAAATTTGCGGATTTAGCTTTCTCAAATATCCATACATTTTCAAGCTTGCGGAATTTGGCCAGCAAATAAGAGAGGAGCAGCAGGGAATCCCCGTATCCTTGGAACGAATCATGGGTACGACTCTCCACTTCATTCTCCATCAAATATCGAATGAAATCATAATCCTCCTCTCTCCAATCATACTGAAGCGCAATCGCTGCCGCATATCGTTTCCAATAGTTTGCGTCAGAATCCTCATATTCGAACTCTTTCCATAGCGCCTTGGAATTTTTGAATGCCTCAATATTTCGCATAATTTCTTTGGTCTCCAACAAGCAACCCTCCATTATCATTCTGATTGTAAACGATGAATGATATCTATATCACTCTGAGTTCCACTTCTATATCTATCCTATATCTTAACAAAAATTAAGGCGAAGCTTAACGTCTGAATCAGGACAGATGTTGCTGAGATTGATAACGTTATAGGCAGCTTATCTGTAATCGTAATAAAGAAGTAGTTCAGAAAAGGAGAGATTCGTATGAAATACACGACATTAAAGAAAACTTCCATCCAAATATCGGAGATTGGATTCGGAACAAATGCAGTAGGTGGGCATAACAATTACACCAATGTAAATGAAGATATTGGGAAACAAACGGTTCGAGAAGCCATTGAGCAGGGAATTACGTTACTGGATACAGCAGATGCCTATGGGTTCGGGCGTTCGGAACAATTAATTGGGGAAGTTGTACAAGATTGCCGGAACAATCTCATACTAGCAACCAAGGGGGGAATCGAGAAGCTCGAAGACGGCAGCATACGTTTCAATAATCATCCCCACTATCTAAGACGTGCTGTAGAAGCAAGCATGAAACGGCTTCAGACGGATTATATCGATATATATTATATTCACTTTATCGATGAGCTCATTCCGCTAAGTGAATCAATCGGCGAACTTACTCGTCTGAAAGAGGAGGGAAAGATCCGTGCAATCGGTATTTCCAATGCGAGGGTTGATCAAGTGAAAGAAGCGAATGCAACGAATGCAATCAGTGTATTGCAAAGCCCATACCATATGCTCGATCGTTCTGCAGAACAGGAACTACTTCCGTACTGTCTTGAGCACGATATTTCGTTTATTCCTTATGGGCCTCTTGCGTTCGGAATATTGGGTGGGAAATACAAACCTGATATGACACTGGATGATGGGGATTGGCGAAAGGACTTAGAACTGTTCCAGCCCGATGTGTTCACGCAGCATCTTGCCCGCGTAGAAAAATTGAAGGCAATCGCAAGTGAACAGCAGCTTGCGCTGCCGAATCTCGCACTTGCTTGGCTGCTGCAGCAGCCAGGCGTGGATGCGGTCATTCCTGGCGGGAAGCGAGTAGAACAGATTCATGACAATGCAGCGGCGAGCGGCATTCAGCTTCCTGCGTCAACATGGAATCAAATCAAACTCGTTCTCGAAGGATAACGGATTATATATAGGAACAAGCCCTGCCAATCATGTTGGAGGGCTTGTATTTGTATATTGGATTCACAATTTACATTGCTTCTCTCCCTATATACAATAGAACCGGACGCTTCTATGCGAACAAGGCAATGACGAAGAGAGGGAAGCGATATGGAATTATCCGTGTATACGAACAACCAATTTTTCTTTACATATGTCAGACATCTATTCGACGACAGAATGAAGCTGACTCATATTAAGGACTGCCACCAATTCCGTGAAGCAATTGCCCAGGCAACCACCCGCAGCATATTCTTATTAGATTCGAATCAAATCGAGGATGACACTTGCTTCACCCGCATGATGACAGAGACTAAGGTGCCTATCATGATCGTGAATCCAGATGAGAAGGACACCTTGAAGAAGATCATGATGTGGGAACAATCCATATCTGGAATGCTGGGTGTAGACATCGTGGAGGAGCCGATCACGGGGAGTCAAGCGAAAGAGATTGATGGAGCAGTTATGCTGGGTGATAAGCACACTCTATTTCACATCGGAAATCACTCCATACAGAAGCAGGGAGAAGAACAGGTCTTATCGACTCTGGAATTCAAGCTGCTCTATCATTTGGTACATCAAGACGAACAACCAATATCAGCGCAGGAGCTTGCGGATCAGTTGGATACCTCCGAGGGTGTACTCTACATTTACATCAAGAAAGTTCGCGAAAAAATTGAAGCAGACCCAAGTCATCCGACCATTCTGCAGCATCTTAGAGGCAGAGGATATGTACTTCACCAATCCAGAGAAGCATGAAGAATGGTATACGATAACAGGCCCCTGACGAATCAGGGGCTCCTGTCTACGCTACCTTAAAATAGATAGCAAATTACGATTTCAACAGCCAGAGAGCTGGAACATTTGGCGGCTCCCATCCCACAAGAGACGTATGAGCAACAAGCGCCGCATAGGTTTTACCGTTATAAGTTACGAGCGCGCCAGCCGCATAGGAGGTATTGGCTGCCCACGGTGTGGCCGTTGGGGCAGGCGCTGTTGTGACGCTTACAGCATTGCTGCTCGGCGACACATTGCCGGCGGCATCATAAGCAATGACCGTGAATGTGTAAGCGGTATTCGCCGTAAGCTCGGTCACCGTATGCGTCACCCCATTTGTGGTAGCCACCAAGGTCGATCCGCTATAAACACGGTATCCAGCCACGCCCACATTGTCCGTTGATGCTGTCCAAGACAGCTTCACACTCGTAGCAGTAATATTCGAAGCGGTTAATTGGGATGGGGCAGTTGGCGGCTCCGTATCCGGCTGCGGTGCTGACGTCTTGAAGGATACGGCGTTACTGTTAGTGGATTCATTGCCTGCGGCATCGACGGCCCGCACCGTATACGTATAGGTTGTATTCGGCGTTAGTCCCGTTAGCGCGTATGCTAAAGTGCTTCCATTCGTTGATCCAACGAGTGTGGAATCTTTATAAATGTTATACCCCGTTACGCCTACGTTGTCGGTGGAAGCATTCCAAGATAATTTGGCGGTATACGCCGTAACGTTCGATACGGCAAGATTCGATGGTGCCGTAGGCGGGGTCGGATCGACAGGGGAACCGCCGCCAAAGTCCACATCGATGACATTATAGAACGCGTTTGCGGTGTCTGCAATTTCCCACACGGCAAGGATTACTTGGTATCCCGTCCGGCTTGGAACCTTGCACGTGTCGGAGTAAGAATGCGGAGGCTGCTTGCCTTTATAATCCACGTTGCAGAACGGAGTCAAGTCGAAGGAGGCGCGGCTAAGCGGCGCATTCGGATTCCAATCCTGCTTCGTAATATAATATTTCCAGCTAGTTGTAGCGTGGTTAGCTTCAATCGTCCAATGGAACGTAGTCGTTCCCGGGGTAATGTTCACCTTGCTCCAGCGCGTTGCCGATTGTTGATCAAGCTCTGGAAATGCACCGTTAGCACTGGCGATTTTGCCATCAGCCGGCCCTGCGGCTGGAAACCCCTTATATGCTTCCAAGCTTTGCGGTTCATAAATGATAAATCCGCAGTTCTTGTTCACCTTCTTCGCGCACAGATCAGCTCGGCTGCTGGGAGAGTCAATGTAACCGTGCGCCAATACAGTCCCCGAGAACAAGAGCGTGACAACGAACATCGCGAGCATGATTCCACCTGTAACCAACCATTTGCGCATTCCTGCGTTCCATGTACACGTTACTGTCAAAATCATATTCCTCCTTCAAATGAGCATAATTTTACATCTAGTGTCAGAACACAGAAAAATGTATACGCTTTAACTATGAGGATGATGAGAAGAAAATTTTTTAAATGTGATCGAAACTCCCTTCGAATCAAGTGCAGCCTCATTCTTTGGCTGTTCTAAATCGAGATCCATCCAATATGGAAGCTTGTCCGATCGCTTCATTGACAGTTTCGGACATTGAAGGTAAGATGCAGGAAGATGAATATGTCCTCGTTAGGTGAGGCTCCTATACGAATACAGGCCACTGCCCGGAAACATCGAGAGATGCCAATGGGTAGAACAGGGATTGCCGGATTAAGGCTTTTCATAATGTGGCTAAGAAGCGGCAAGCTTCTTTACGTTGTATAGTGCCAAAACTGTACCAGGGGGAATGAAGCTTATTTGAATTATGCTCAGCTGCAGCAACTATTCTCAATACTAGCTCTCCCATTTGGTAGGGAGGGCTTTTTGCTATGTTTGGCACCATACTATCGCGTAAGAGCAATCAACAATTACGTCCGTATCGTTACCTAAGGAGGATAAGCTGAGATGAACAAATTGGAAAACACAATGGAAGTAAAGGGAGCCATCCGCAATCACGTGCTCGTGGTAGAGGATGACCATCATATACGGCGTTTTATTTCGATTAATTTGGAGCGGAACGGCTTTCAAGTGAGTGAAGCTGCGATGGGCAGTGAGGCAATGATGCAATTTACAACGAATCGACCAGATGCTGTCATTCTCGATATAATGCTGCCTGATATGGAAGGCTTCGAGATATGCCGGCAAATCAGAGATGTGGATTCCGAAGTGGTCATCATCTTCCTGACAGCGAAGGGACAGGATTTCGACAAAATTAAAGGGTTAGAGCTCGGTGCAGATGATTATATCGTGAAGCCGTTCAACCCGCTGGAACTTGTCGCAAGAATCAACACGGTATTGCGGCGCTCAAATCAGTCCTCACTTGTTTCCAGTAGAATAATTGAGTCAGGGCCAATTACCTTAGATAAGGATGCGAATAAAGTATGTAAGCACGGGATGAGGATCGAGATGACTCCGAAGGAGTATGGCATGATTAAGGCATTTCTTGAACATCCCGACAAGGCATTATCGCGCGATGAATTATTGAATTTAGCTTGGGGAGAGGATTTTGTCGGTGACCCGAAGACCGTCGATGTGCACGTTCGCAAGCTGCGGGAGAAGATTGAGGACGATAGCTCGAATCCAAGACGAATTGAGACGGTATGGGGGATGGGCTACCGCTGGAAGAGAGGCGAATAATGATAGGTATCCAGCAGAGATTAGTAGGCAGCTATTTAGCTGTTATATTAACAACGGTATGCATCTTAGAAGTCATCTTGATTACGTCAGTGAACTATTATTATCACTACAATGTAGAACGAGCGCTCATCAATCAGGCGGAGGTCTCAGCCGCCTTTTTCCAGCAATATTTTGCTGAGGAAGAAGTAACGGAACAATCGGAGAAGCTCGTACGAGCTTTCTCCCAACATACTTCTGCACAGGTGCAGATCATGGATGCTGCTGGACACATCATTCAAGATTCATATGGTACGAATGCAGGCAAAGAGATCATTCATTACACCGATGTACAGCAAGCTGCTGATGGAGAGGTAGGCACTTGGCGCGGTTTTGTCGATGACACCAATGAGCATATTGTTTCGGTATCCTATCCGCTCCAATCCGAAGGCAAGACTGTTGGAATTGTCCGCTTTATTAGCTCACTGACCGGTACAATCGATGCTGTCCGCTATATTTCCATCTTGTTCATATTGGCTGGAGTACTTGTTGTTGCCATTGTAGCTATACTTAGTATTTTTCTATCTCGAACCATTACGGGGCCTATCCGCGAATTAAAAAAAGCAGCGGAAGTCATGGCAGATGGCAATTTCTCAATCCGCGCGAAAAAGATGTACCGGGATGAATTAGGCACACTAGCAGACACGATGAATGCAATGGCTTCCCGAATTAGCCGCAATGAGCAGCTTAAGAATGAATTTATCTCCTCTGTCTCGCACGAGATTCGAACCCCGTTAACGAATATTAAGGGATGGGCTGTCACGTTGAAAGCAGGTGGAACACGTGAAGATGAGTTAGTAACGGAAGGACTGGATATTATTGAATCCGAGACCGATCGCCTATCCCTATTGGTAGATGAATTATTGGATTTCTCTAAGCTGGATGCCGGCAGGCTGGAATTAGCATTCAGCCTTGTTGATGTACCACGTCTAGTTCAACAGATCGGTATATTGCTCTCACCGAGAGCTGACCGCTTAGGAATTAAGCTTCATATTCAATCAGATCCTATGCTCCCTATAATCTCTGCTGACGAGAACCGTCTGAGACAAGTACTCATTAACCTATTAGATAACGCGTTTAAATTTACGAACGAACAGGGAGAGATTGATTTGAATGCGCGTGCCTCTGAACATGAAGTCGTGATTTGTGTCAGAGATACAGGCTCCGGTATTCAAGAGCATGAACTGGGCATGGTCATGAAGAAATTTTACAAAGGGAAGAATAGTCCGACGGGTAGTGGTCTGGGATTGTCTATTAGTGAAGAGATTATTCGTCTACATCAAGGCAGAATTGAGATGAAGAGTGAGCAGGGCATTGGTACCGAAGTTCGAATCTATCTTCCTATTCATCACGAGATTGGCAGAGAAATTTAACGATTTCATAACCCTTTCATAGAATTGAAAATATACACTAGTACATGGAATACGGACAGGCAAGGAAAGTGGGCGTGAGCAAATGAAAAAACAGATTGTGCGGCAGGTATTGATTTGGGGTGTTCTTATCTGGACAGTTGGCTGTGGTGTTCCGGCAGCGCCAATCGACCTCATTCAGTCTCCGATACCCGCCAGTCATATCCATGAAGCTGCTGTTCGCCGAGCATTACCAGACGGTTCCCGATTATTAATCCCGAAGCATGGGGGAGGGAATACAGGAATATCGTACGGCGACTTTGATGGGGATGGCCACGATGAAGCAATTATCGTATACGAAGAGAATGTTCGTAATGAGAAAATGCGTAAAGCAGCCTTACTCAGATATGAGAATAAGCAGTGGAACATTGTCTGGAATACGAAGGGCTATGGATACGGACTGGATTATGCAGGTATGGCTGATGTCAACAAGGACGGCTTGCCGGAAATCATATTGGGTTGGACAATGGGTGGCGGAGAAAATGGACTGGATGTGTACACCTGGAGAGATAAAGATATAAAACTATGGGACAAAAAAACATACAGCGGGCTAATTGATATCCATGAAGAGGATCATTCTGGGAAGTCACAAGAGAAGTAGGGAATGAAAGAGAAAGGAGAAGCTATGAAAATCAAGAAAAAGTGGATCGTAATCTCGCTGTCATTCGTGTTCGTTCTGACAGTGGGATATGTACTGCGCAAGGAACTTGCCCTCCTGACTTTTGACATGTTCCTCTCGAATCAAGTGGAGAAGAAGCTGGAGGAGACATATAAGCCGATAACGATCAAAGACCCATTAGTGCATGACGAGCCATTTTCAGTTCTGCTTCTCGGCATCGATCAGCGGGATAAGGAGGTAGGACGATCCGATTCCATGATCTACTCCATCGTGAGGCGCAAGGAGAATCGGATCCTGTTAATATCCGTTCCACGCGATAGCTACACCGAGATTGTAGGTAAAAACAAGCAAGACAAAATCGCCCACGCTTATGCATTTGGCGGGGCGAAGATGAGCATCGACAGTGTCGAGCAGCTGCTTGAGCATCCCGTTACCCATTATGCAGCGATCAATTTCACCGGATTCAAGAACGTCGTGGATGCGTTAGGTGGAATTAAGTTACCGATAACAGAGGATATCGTAAATAAAAACTGGAATCATGACAAATTCAGAATTGAAGCGAACAAGCCAATCTATAACGGACTTGAGGCGCTCAACTTTGTACGCTACCGCGAGGATTCCGATATGAATCGCATGATGCGCAATCGGATCTTTTTGCAGGCGGTTGCAGAACGGGCGGTACAGCTTGATAAATTCAGCCATATTCCAGAAATACTCGATATCGCTGGCGATCACTTCTCAACAGATATTGCCCCTACTGATCTGATTGACCTAGCCAAGTCCATTTTCATGAAGGAAAGCATTCCACAGTTCAGTACCTATGCATTAGATGGGGAAGGTATGATGATGCATGATATATGGTATTACAAGTTGGACGAGAAGGATCTTGCGTATGCGCGTGAACTCATTTCGAACTGGCTTGATCCTGCTATTACAGCTGAACAATTGATGGAGCCAAAATCTAAGCATTAGTTTGCATTCTCTCCCGTGCAAGAACGGAGGCATACGAGATGGAACCTACAATCACAAGAGGACGACCTGATTTCCTCTTACTCCTTTCGGTCGTGCTGCTCGCATGTTTTGGAATGGCTATGATCTTTAGTGCTAGTTCCGCATTAAGCAGCTTGAAGCATGAGGATCCATGGTATTACACGTCGAGACAGGTCAAGTTCGCTTGCATTGGACTCCTTAGTATGTTCGTGATGATGAATATTCCAATACGTGTCTGGAAGAAGACTGCCCCCTATCTCGTGCTGCTATCAGTAGTGATGCTGATTGTCGTAATGGCAGCCGGAAGCAGTATGAATGGGGCGAGGAGATGGATTGTTGTGGGCGGATTTCAGTTTCAACCCGTGGAATTTACGAAGCTTGCCCTCATTATGTACATATCATCACTTATCAGTAACAAGGGAGAACGCATTCGAAGCTTCAAGAAAGGCCTGCTGCCTATTCTCATTGTCGTCAGCTTCATTTCCTTGCTCATTATGAAGCAGCCCGATTTCGGAGCAGTGCTTATGATGCTCTTCATCTGTCTTACCGTCATGATTGTGGGCGGTGTACATATGCGTCAACTAGCCGTATTATTTCTTGCAGCTCTCCCTGTCCTCTTCTTCTTGGCATTCAGTCAGAGCTATCGCTTGCAACGGATTGCTTCATTTATAAATCCGTATGATGACCAACAGGGTTCAGGCTATCAACTGATTCAATCCATATATGCATTAGCACATGGTGGTGTAACAGGAACCGGATTTGGTCACGGAATTCAGAAGCTGTTCTATTTACCTGAAGCGCATACGGATTTTATATTTGCGGTCATCGGAGAAGAATTCGGCTTTCTTGGCTCATGTCTGGTTGTATTCGTTTTCTTTGTCCTAGTTGTCAGAGGCTTCATGTCTGCGCTGAGGAGTGATGATCCATTTGCGATTATGCTAGGTACCGGAATCGTCAGTATGATCTTTATTCAGTTCATGCTTAACTTAGGAGCAGTGACCGGTCTACTTCCCATTACTGGAGTTCCGCTTCCCTTTGTCAGTTATGGAGGCTCCTCCTTAATTCTATGTATGGCAAGTACGGGCATTATTCTTAGCATTTCTCGTGATAATTATCGAAGACAGCAGCTGCAAGGCAGCGGTCGGAAAGGAATTCATAAGGAATAGACCTATGATCATATTTTTGCGTAAACTTAGTAAGGTTGACAAGCTGACTCTCGTTATCGTCGGATGTCTCGTAGCTATTGGTACGTTAGCCGTGTATGAGGCAACGATAAATACGAAGCTGCATGGCATTCATATTAACAATCTCATCTTGTTCGGCGTATTCTGTGTCCCGATGCTGATTCTAGCAACAATTGACTACAATATATTAGTTGGGAAGCTATCCTATGTATGGTATGGATTAGGTATTGTGCTGCTCTTGCTCGTCATGTTCAAGGGGGAGAATATTAATGGAGCAGTTCGCTGGGTTAGTATTGGAAGCTTCCAACTGCAGCCGTCAGAGATGATGAAGATTGCTACAGTATTGCTGGCGGCTCATCTGCTGCAGAAGCGGGGAGGGGATCAGCTTCGCTTCGTACAGGACATCCTGCCACTTGCCGCAGTATTTCTCTTGCCCACAGTAATCATCATGAAGCAGCCGGACTTAGGCACCGCACTCGTATTTATCGCCGTGATGATAAGTATGTTGTGGATGGGAAATGTGAAGGCGACTTACATGATCATTTGCCTCTCCGTGATCGCAATTGCGGTTGGAACGATCTGCTGGCTCTATTTCGTGGATCATGATTTGCTGGCCAAACTTGTAAAGCCGCATCAGATGTCGAGGATTCAGACCTTTCTTGATCCAACCAGCGACCCTGATAAGTCATGGCATGTGAAAAATGCAATGAGTGCCATAGGGACAGGCGGACTAAGCGGAAGTGAAGGATTTTACATGGATCGGGGCTTCATTCCGTATGCGTATTCGGATTCCATCTATGTTGTTATTGGGGAAAAGTACGGGTTTATCGGGTCTTCCATCTTGCTTCTGCTGTACTTCATGCTTATCTATCGAATTGTCCTCATTGCAAATATGAGCATGAACCTGGCTGGAGGCTATCTCGTAATTGGATTAGTAGGCATGATCGTCTTCCAGGTGTTCGTGAATATAGGCATGCACATCGGACTTGTCCCTCTAACCGGGCTATCATTGCCGTTCATTAGTTACGGTGGAAGCTCCTTGCTTACGAACATGCTTACGATTGGCTTGGTCATGAGTGTACATGTTCATCGGGATACCATCCCTCTGCAAATTACTGCATAAGAAGCAGGGCTCAAACTTCAGAGGATTTTATGAGCGTTCAAGCGTTTATAACTCAAGTTGTCTCCACAATTGGATATGTAGTACGATAATAAGGAATCTAAGTACTGGGATATTGTAGCACATATTACAGGGGATAGGAGCGCTTTTACATGCTGACGCCACTGAAGGATAAGACGGTCGTTGTGACTGGAGCAAGCAAAGGAATCGGTAAAGGAATTGCGAGAACATTCGCCGCAAAGGGTGCGAAAGTCGCAGTTGTCGCACGCAGCCTGACGAAAGCGGAGGAAACCGCAACTGAAATCCGAGAGAACGGAGGCGTTGCTCATGCCTTCGAAGGCAATGTCGCCGATTTGGAATCGATGAAGAGCGTTGCGAGCGAAACGGCAAGTACTTTCGGGGGGATTGACGTGCTTTGTGCCAATGCTGGTATTTTTCCGAATGCAACGATTGAGGAGATGACCGGAGAGCATTGGGATCAGGTGATGAACACGAATGCACGCGGGACGCTGTTTTCCCTTCAAGCCTGCCTGCCTTTTTTGAAGAAAGCGGAGTATGGCCGGATTATTGTTACCTCTTCCATTACGGGACCGGCCACCGGTTATGTCGGATGGTCGCACTACGGCGCGAGCAAAGCCGCTCAGCTTGGATTCATGCGCAGTGCGGCGCTCGAGCTAGCGCGTTACAATATTACAATTAACGCTGTCATGCCTGGTAACATCATGACGGAAGGCTTGGAAGGTCTTGGGGATCATTATCTGAACACGATGACAGCGTCCGTTCCGCTCAAGCGGCTTGGAAGCGTCGAAGATATCGCCTACGCCGCTCTTTTTTTGGCTTCGAGGGAGGCAGGTTATATTACGGGCCAAACCATCATCGTTGATGGCGGTCAGCTTCTTCCAGAGAGTCTGGAAGCGATGGGGCAGAACTGATACATAAAATGATTGAAAACAGGCAGGTTCTTTTGTAATAACCGATTAGAACGGCAAAGGGAGAATATGATGATGTCTTACATGGATTGGAGCTGTGTAATTAAGATCGTTAATAAATCGTATGAAAGGAGCGTGATGAAAAAATAGGAGGATTGTTATTATGAAAAACAGAAAAGCAACAGTAAATGATCATGAGCTCATTTTGAATTTGTGGGATAGATCCGTAACCGCTACCCATCATTTTTTGAAACTTGAAGATAAGCTGGAAATTCGTAAAGAAATCCCTTTGTATTTTCCTCATCTTGATGTGCGTCTTTGGTTTGTTGAAGGCTCTTTCGTCGGCTTTTCGGGTACCAATGAGAATCATTTGGAGATGTTGTTTTTAGATCCCGACGAGTTCGGAAAAGGGTACGGAACACAAATCATTCAATTGCTTATCAAGGAGTTTGGGGTAAATTCAGTTGATGTCAATACAGATAATGAGCGTGCAAAAATGTATTATCTGAAAAATGGATTCTCGATCGTAGACGAATCGCAAACGGATAGTAGCGGACGCCCTTATCCGATCTTGCATTTGAAGCTGTCAAAATAGTATGACGAGGTAATCATTTGGCGGAGAATACGCAAGTACTCCATTTAAGAAGCGATAGGAAATAGATTTTATAAAAGGATGAGTCCAGAAAGGGTCATTTCCCTAGCTTAAAGACTCATCCTTGTTTGTTTTGTTTAGAAAGTACGCTTGGTTCTAGCTTTCCGGTAACCTGGTTTCAAGGAGGATTATATGAAATGATAATAGATGATAGAGAATTCAACGTCAACGGTCTTAGTTATACGATTCGATCTGCGGTGAACAGCGACGCGACAGCGTTATCTATAGTAAGAATGCAAATTGACGGGGAGACCGAAAATATGGATCGCGAACAAGGAGAGGCCTTCATCGATGTCAGCGGATTCGAACAGATAATCAAATCGGACTCCGAGAGCTCAAGAAATTTGTTTCTCGTTGCTGTTATGCAGAATCGTATCGTCGGATTTTCGAGATGCGCGGGAACTTATTTGAAACGATTCTCACATAAAGTTGAATTTGGAGTATGTGTATTGAAAGAATATTGGGGATACGGCATTGGCAAAAACCTGATGCAGCAGTCGATTGCATGGGCAGAAGCCAACGGGATTAAGAAAATTACGTTGAATGTGCTGGAAACGAATGAAAGTGCGATTCGCCTTTACAAAAAGCTTGGCTTTGAGGTAGAAGGAATTTTAAAAAAGGATAAGCTCTTGTCAGACGGTCATTATTATAACACGATCGTAATGGCACGATTTTCAGCTGAATAACATCCACGATAGCTATAACTGCTGCAATTGTAAATTGTATCGTATGAACCCTCTGTCAGAAAAGTATATTTAAGTATCAATACGATGAGGAGGAATGGGGATGCGAATAGCTGATCTGTGTACGTTGCGATCACAACGAGGATGGATGTATGGTCTGATTTTGTTACTAGTAATTAGCTCAGTACCAACCCAAGCTTTTGCTTGGAGCAGTAGTGCTGGGGAACCATTATCAGCAAGCATCAGAATTGATGTGAAGGAGATAACTTGCAATACGGCATCCTGTTTATCCAAGGCATTGAAGAGTGTTAGTCCAGGGAGCTCTATCGTGCTTGCGCCGGGAACATATACGGGTAGTTTTTCCTCAGACATTAATGGATCATCTGGCCAGCCTATTGTAATTCGCAGTGCTGATTCTGGCAATCCTGCTGTACTATCCGGAACTTCAACCTCATCGGGATATGCCCTACGGGTACGAGGCGATTATTGGGAGATACGCAATCTCAAATTTACGAATGCACAGAAGGGTATCATCCTGGATCATTCCAATTATTCGCTCATCAGCGATGTAGAAGTGTACAATACAGGCATGGAGGGTGTGCATTTCCGAGATGGCAGCTCATACAACACGATACAGAACTCAAGCATCCATCACACAGGAAGAACGTCTCCTGGATATGGGGAAGGTGTATACGTGGGTTCTGCTGAAGGGGCTGGCTACAATCAAGAGACGCACTACAACACCATACGCAATGTTGGATTCGGCCCTCATGTCACTGCTGAACATGTTGATATTAAGGAAAGAACAATCGGAACTATTGTGGAAAATTGCACATTTTACGGCGAGGGAATCAGTGGGGCGAACTATGCGGACAGCTTTATCGATGTGAAGGGCAATGATGCCATCATACGCAATAATGTGGGATATCAGGGCAACAACAATGTGATCGTAGATGCTTTCCAGCTCCATGAGGTTGTAACCGGATGGGGAATCAACAATCAATTCATGAATAACACCGTGTACATGGATAATGCAGATGCCTACGTCATTGCTGCATATAATCATTCAAGTGCTCAAGCAGCCAATACGGTTCGATCCCCCGCTGGGAATATGTATAGAGGCAATATAACTGTACATGTAACCGATGTTCAAATGAAATAAGTGGGAGAGCGTTTACAGATATAAATACGTGTGGTATGGTAAATGTAAAATTATGTATTGTATTCGCTTGCATAATATCAACAAGGTGACGATCGGATAGGATTGCGAACTCCCTAGTGTGATGCCTCATTTCCGATCTGCTCAGAATGGAAGCAGAAACCTGTGTGCGATGAAGCAAATAAGGGGGAACGCAGAAATGGAGCAAGATCTTTTGCAGGGTAAAGTGGCTATAATTACGGGAGGATCATCCGGGATGGGGAAGGATATGGCATTCTACTTTGCTCGTCTTGGAGCTTCAGTCATGATTTGTGGTAGGAGCATGGAACGATTGCGTCCAGTCGTAGAAGAAATCACATCGCATGGAGGAAAGGCAAAGGCATATGAGTGCGATGTACGTGATCCCGAAACGGTGCAAGCCATGGTGCATGAAACGGTACAGACATGGGGCGGCATTGACATTCTCGTGAATAATGCGGCAGGCAATTTCGTGTGCAGGGCCGAGGATTTGACCGTGAATGGCTGGAACGCAGTGGAGAATATCGTACTTAACGGAACATGGTACTGCAGTCAGGCAGTTGGAAAACAAATGATTGCGGCTGGTAATGGAGGCGCGATTCTTAATATTGTTGCCAGTTATGCTTGGACAGGAGGTCCAGGAGTCGTGCATTCCGCTTCCGCGAAGGCTGGAGTTATTGCCATGTCGCGCACGCTTGCTTCAGAATGGGGGAAATACGGAATCCGCATCAACTGTCTCGCACCAGGCCCGATTGAAGGAACCGGCGGAATTGAGAAGCTGATGGCCAATGAGCAAATGAAGGAAGCGGTAATTGATAACGTTGCACTGAAGCGATTAGGGACGAAAGAGGAAATTTCTTCTGTCGCAGCTTTCTTGGTCTCCCGCTACTCTTCCTTCATTACGGGTGACGTGATTACCGTGGACGGCGGTAGCTGGCTGGATAAAGGCTTTCTTCACCAGTGGGAACGTACTGGAGCAATGTAAGACAGCATACCGTTCTGATGATGAGTATTACGAGGACATAATTAAAACGACTTCTTTATGAGGAAGTCGTTTTAATTATGCATGACAGGAAACGATAAATCGGAAATGATACAAATTGTACAGCGAGATATTGTTGACAGAAGAAGGATAGTGGACTACCATATCTATGGAGATATTTTCCTAATATAGCACTATATGTGTTTACATTCATAGGATATAAGGAGGTTGCAATTATAGTGGATGTTTGTAAAGTGTTAATTGTTTGCGATCACCCTTTAAAAGCATCTGCATTAAAAGAAATTGTGGAAGGAGTCAGTCTTACAGAGGCAAAGTTATTGGAGGATCTTGATAAATCGGCATTTGACCAATTGCCAAATGTCAATATAGATGTGGCGCTAGTGGCTATGGAAGAATTCGATAATCAATTGGACATCATTTCGACCATAAATAAAACTCTACCCACATCGAAAATCGTTGTACTTTCAGATCATATCTCATTTTATCACATGTCAGAGCTGGGTTTAAGCGGTATTCTTCCTAGGAAATCGAAAAAGAATCAGATTACCAGAATGATAAGTACAGTTATGCATGGGGAAACGATTGTCCCCATCTCCAGCATAACCCAACTATACTCTCCCAATGACCGCATGACAGCACTGACCGTGCATGAACAACGTATCTTGTCTTTTGTCCTCCGCAAATTTACGAATATGCAAATTGCAAAACAGCTTTTTGTAAGTACCAGAACCGTCGAGAATTACTTGAGGCGAATCTATGAAAAGCTGGGCGTCCGTTCAAGAGGGGAATGTATTGAGATGATGAAGAGTAGAAACATTCATCAGTAAAAGTTGTAATACCGAAGAGACTGTTGCGGGATACCGAAGCAAAAAATTCGTTTTCCACCTAATTCCATTTTCGGGATAGTAACCCTTATATTTGAGGTAGGCAGCAAATATAGGTTGAAACTATGAAAATGGAGGGATTTTTAAATGGGTGCTCTGGTTAGAAGAATTGCTCGGTTTTTGATTGATAGATGGAATGGTCTCAGCAGTTGGGCGAAGAAAGCAATTGAGTACATTGCAGGATCGGCGATCGTTGAGGCAATTATGAACGGATTCGATGCTCTGGTGAACTACTTGTCCGGTTTCGGCCAGTCCGTGTTGGAAGCTATTGCACGCATTTTGGGGCTGTAATAAAGAAATCGCTTAGCACGCTACGATTCGCACCAATCATCGCCGGTTCAAGAAAAGAAGAGGCGTCATCGATACTTGTTCATCATCACATGCTAAGCGGGTATGCCGCAGAAGGAATAACTTGCCGGTTGCTTCCTTTTGCCTGGTATTGAAATCCGATTTGCCGACAACCTATATTTGCTGCCGTCACCACATATTACATTATATTGAGGAAGAATTCAAATATGCCACATTCTACTTTAGAAGTTTCTAATTTATCCAAGGCATTTCAAAAGCAATCGTTATTCGAAAACGTAAACCTTCAAATCCACTCGGGAGAAATTTGCGCTCTCGTCGGCAAGAATGGGATGGGGAAGACCATATTTTTAAAATGCATATTAGGTTATGAACCGTTCGATGACGGAGAAGTTACGATTGCCGGTCACCATTTGAACAATCGTGAACAGATTAGGCTGCACTCCGCCTATATCCCGTCTGACGGTCATGACCTATGCGACTTGCTGACTCCCCTGGAATATTATCGATTCATAATCGCTGTTTATCAGTTGCCAGAAAAAGAAACGCTGCTTTACGCCAGTGAGCTTTCTGTACAGTTAGGAATAGAATCCCATCTTGAACGGTTAATGAAGGAATTGTCTTTTGGAACGAAAAAGAAAGCCCTGCTTCTAGGCGCGTTATTATATGATCCTGCATTATTGATATGTGATGAGATATTTGAGGGACTTGATCAATCTTCAGTGGAAGCCGTGATCAGTCTATTTCAAGAACGTGCTAGGAATAATAGGTCTGTATTATTTACGACTCATTTGCAAGACTTGCTCGAAGCAGTATCTACAGTTGTGTACCGGATAGAGAACAATCAGATTATGCAGATAGCCAAATAGCGAGTGAGGACAGAGACGTTATGTTAATGAAGGAATATCGGCAGCTTTATTCGAGAATACTTGGGTATTCGTTTTCGTGGGCGCTGTCGATTATCAGCGCTCTAATTGCAGGTGGATTGGCGTTCGTAGCCTTATTGTATGTAACAGATACAGAGCTTGTTTTGAAATCCATTCCTTCCATACTTTTCTTTTTGCACGTCATTGCAATTTTTATGGAAGACCCGAAAAAAGGGAACATGGGCCACTTGTTTTCGTTTCTAAAGACGACACCTCTAAGAAAAGCACTTATTATTAGGATGAATTATGTATGCAAAGTTTTAAATCTTGATCAAATGCTGTTATATGCAGTTTTCATTCTTGTTTTTCTTTTGTGCCAGGTTGCGTGGGTAGACGTGCTGATTTTGTTTACAAGGCTGTTCATCATGCTCTTTATAGCTCAGACGATTGAGTATGTTTACATATTTTATAAAGAAAAATTTCTTTATCATTTTGCGTTTCCGGTTCTTTTGCTGGTTATCAGCTTACTCGTCAGCAATGCAAAACAACTTCAGTATCACATACAGGTGATTTTCATCCATTATTTCGATATAATAATAATATCTGGATTTGTGTTGACCGCCATCATTTGCCCCATCATTGTGTCCAAATTGCTAGTAGCTCAAAAAAAGTCTGTCCCCGCTGCCGTAATTCGGTTAAGCCGTTCAATGTCTAAGCTCTCCCACATCTATGTCATGCCTTCGCAATGGAAATCGCTTATGGGATATCAATTATTGGCTTACGTACGAAATATTCAAATTTTATCGAAGTATGCTCTTATCGCATCATTGACCGTAGCATATTCTACGTTTAGCTATATGCTGCGAGAGGACACGAACAGCTCGATAAACTTCATGGTAATGGCCTATATTATGAGTATTTACTTCTTCAGTGAGATTCGATTGAATTTTCTACTTGAAAAGCACTCGCTGCTGCGTTTTTTTCCGGTTTCCACATTTGTGGAAAGAAGGATCGTACAGAGCTGCGGGCTGCTGTTTGTCTGTTTATTCGGATCAATCGGCTTCATTTACAGATACATGCTTATGGACATTTCAATCATTGTATTGGCAAAAAGCCTTCTTTACTTAAATTTCTGCTATTTGATCGGCACCCGATTCCGTATTGCAAGTCCCCCTATTTCAAAAGTACATAGGTTGAAACTAGTTGCGTTATACAGTGCATTATGCCTGTTAGCGTTAGTTCTCATTTACAACTTTCATATAATCATTGACGTGTTCATTATTATTGCATTTGGATGGCAGGCAAACAGAAAAAGAAATAAAAGGGAGGAGATAACATGGCGCATCTAATTATACTTATCGGCCTTATTGGTTACATCGTGTTTCGCTCAAGCACGCCTTATCAGTATATTTTTGTCGTTATTATGATCGTTGGCTTGGTTATGGCGTTCATGGGGAACAGAAAAAAGAAAGGCGCAGATCAGGTTGAGCATCATGACAAATAAAGAAAAGGGGGCGGCCTGACCGGCATGTACGCAATTGCAAAGAGGGAATTTTTGACGCTATTCAAAAGCTTTAAATCTGTTGCGATAGTGCTATTGTTTTGTGTCGTTGCTTTCTCGATATCGAATTTCGTGAAAAATAATCCAGGTTTGATGTTCGGAGAGGAATCAAATCCCTATGTATCAGGTATTCGTTTCCTTGTAACGGGGCTTGGTTTTTTATTTGTCTTAACCCTTTCCCACGATACGATTAATCGGGAAGTGGAGAGCCAAACCATTCGATTTGTCGTGACTAAAGTACCGAAGACATCCATCGTTTTCGGGAAATATCTCGGCATTTTATTGTTTTGGGCAGTATGTCTGGCCTGTTCATTCATAGTCATTTTCCTAAGTATCGGGCAGCTTTATGTTTTAGAATATATTCGACTAATCGTGTTTATTTCATTTGCCGTCGGAGTGAACATGCTGTTATCCACAATCATTCCCAAAGGTAGTTATTCGATTTTCGCGAGTTTGCTGTGTGGATTACTGTTACCAGCCGCTGGAATGTGGAGCGTTTTTACGGAAAATCAAGCATCTCAGCTCGTTAAATATGCAACTCCTTATTTTTATCTCATTGAATCGAACTGGAAGTCCTATTTTCCGTTCGTGATTTCCATCCTGTTTGTATATGTGTCCATTTTCATTTTCAGGAGGAAGGACTTATAATGAATGCGCTCGAGGTACATGGTCTGAAAAAGAAATATAAAGATACATATGTCGTTAAGGGGGTTACATTTGAAGTAAAGCGTGGGGAATTGTTCGGATTTCTTGGCAAAAACGGAGCGGGGAAGTCAACGACTATCAATATGCTGACCGGTATTGTTCGTCCGACGGAAGGCAGTATTCATATACTGGGGGAGAATCATGCCCGGATTAACGAAATCAAAAGCAAGATTGGCGTTATGCCGGATGCGGCTAATTATTATTATGACATGACCGCACTTGGGCACCTGATTTATTTTTCTGAATTGAAACGAACAAAATTGAAACGGGATGAACTCGTTGAGCTCTTGGGAAGCGTGGGTTTGCGAGGACATGAAGAAAGCAAGGTAAGAGGGTTTTCGTTTGGCATGAAAAAAAAGCTCGGTATAGCGCAAGCGTTACTCGGCGACCCGGAACTTATTTTCCTTGATGAACCTACTTCTGGACTAGATCCCGAATCGGCAGTCGATATTCAGCAAATCATTCGAAACCTTCATATCCAAGGCAAGACGATTTTTTTAACCTCCCATAATCTCCACGAAGTGGAGATGTTATGCAGTAGAATCGCCATTATGGAACGGGGCGTCATTACCAAATACGGCACGATGGAAGACTTAAGAAAGGAATATCAGCAGCATATCGAATTATTCTGCAAAATCAGTCCTTTGTCTTCCGAGCAGGGGGAAAATATAAAAAAGCAACTCATCGATATCGCAGAGAACCTCGCTGTTTCAGAAAGGGAAATCACTTGCACAATCACTGATGAGGAAGCCATCCCTGATATCGTGCAAACGTTGGTGGACAACAAAGTGCGTCTTTATAAATTGGAGCCGAAGCAAGTTACGCTAGAGGATATTTTCTTTGAAAAATAGTTGCAGCAAAAAATTAAACAGGTGAAACGGATAGAGGCAGCATCAGCGATGCTGCTGTTTTCTTTTTGTGTGTCACTCGACAGCCCTGAAATATGGTATCCTTTGATAAAGCATATGAGCAAGCAGACATAAAGGGAGGAGCTGCAAGATGACGAGAGAACAAGAAATCGCGCTGGATTGGGAAGAAGAAAAAATTGATGACCCCGCACATTTTTTGCTTCATCAAGGGATGAGAGGAATTTTTGAGGCTGAGGAAATGATAGAAGGGGACTGTATCATCATCCCGAAATGGGAACTTACAATACGTCCTCATGTGGCGAAGTGGACGGATCAGACCGTCATGCTACAGTTTCAAGTGAGTTCACCGAAATGGGATCGCGATATTTTCGAAACGACGGCGGGCATCGGCAGTAATCTAAAAAATGCATTCGGTACCGCAATAGGCGGCTTTGCCTTCTCCCTCATGGAAGGAATCGCCTCCATGGAGCAGGACAGAAATCCTGAGACGCTGCATACGACTTACGGAGACACCGTGCATCACTGGAAGGCGTATAAGAGCAATATCGTCGGCCTGGGAGAATCATCACCTGAGATGGAAGAATCCCCATATTGGGAAATGCTTAAGGACGAAATCGCGAAGAGAATCGGCGATCAGAAGCTGTGCTATATCAAAATCTATGCCGCAAAGCACGGAGATGACATTACTGGTGAATGCCGCATAAATGATATTTCGAGCCCGGAACTGGGGCAAATGGTAGCGGATATCGCAAACAATTGGCAGGTGGAAGGCTTTGCATCTCAGAAGCAGTTTATTTTCTTACAGCAGTCGGAGGACACATATACACCGTATCCATATCAGCCGGAGCAAATTGAGGATGCCACGCATACAGCGGTACGCCTCTTCATGGAGTGCGATACGCAGGAGAAGTACGACAGTTTCCCGGATTTATTGGCTGAGAGATTGCAGGATGCTGATTTAGCCCAAGAGCTATACGCCTTTTTGCCTGAGATCTGTGCAGAGCATGCTTTTGATACGCTTACTTACAACGAAGAGATGCTTTTGTATAGGGGAGATGAATCCTTCCGTGTGTATCGGACTCAATTTGCCAGCTATTTTATGATTTCTGCTGCATTGTTTGAGGGCTTCCGTACAGGAGAATTTGATGATGACATATACAAGCAATATATAAGTGTCAGCTCTATTTACAACGTAATTTGCCAAGCGAAGGAGCAGGGAGCGGACTTGGTGAAGGATGGCGGCGTCTTGACGCTTTCTTACGGAATGTCGGAGCAATATCGATTTAGTTGAGGAAAGAGAGACACGTCGAGTTTATTAGCCTGTTGCGAGATTGGGAGCAATAGGCGGAAGTTAGCTCGAATGCACTTGTCTTTTTCCGGAAAAGAATGCCATACTATGTATATCAATCATGGGAGGTGTTGCAATGGAACGTCGTACCATCACAGCAGAAGATTTGTACCAGTTCGTCTGGTTGTCTGATCCGGATGTCAATCCTGCAGACGGAACGATTGCTTATGTAGCGAAGCAGGTCAATGAAGAGAAGAGCGGTTATCGCTCGCGCATACATATCTCGTCAGCAGATGGAACGAAGAGCAAGGTATTTACCCATGGAGAGCAGGATAGCGCTCCGGTCTGGTCGCCGGATGGCCAGAAGCTGGCCTTTCTTCGCAAGAAGGATAAGCACCAGCAGATTTGGACAATGGCAGCTGATGGCGGCGAAGCAGAGGCGATTACAGGCGCGGAGTTCGGAGTAAGCGCATTCTCATGGTCGCCGGATGGTTCCCGACTGTTGTACACAGCGAGTATCGATTCTTCCAAGAAAGAAGAGAAGGAGCAGCTTGCGGACGACAGTCAGAAGTCAGCCAAGCAGGTGATCGTAGTTGATCGGTTAAGATGCAAGGCAGATGGAAGAGGCTTGCTGGACGACAAGCGCACTCATTTATTTGTTCATCATATCGAAACAGGCCAATCCGTTCAATTGACTTCCGGAGATTATGATGTCCATGATTCCGTATGGTCACCAGACGGGAAGGAAGTGGCCTTTTCTACGAATCGTGTTGAGGATAAAGAAGTTGACCCTGATCTGGTTCTTAGTCAATTCATTTATATCATAAACTGTGAGGATAGAGTGTGCCGCCGTATAACGGAATCTGGTCTCGTCATCGGGAAGCTTGCATTCTCGCCGGACGGCCAATCGATTGCATTCTATGGACATGACCGACAATACGAGAACGCCACCCTGCTTAAGGTATACACCGTACCAGCAGCAGGAGGAGCACCTGAATGCGTTACTGCCGACCTTGATCTGTACGTAGGCAATGCAGCAGTTACCGATATGAAGGGTCTTGGATCCTCGCCACTCGTCTTTACATCAGATGGTTCTGCTGTATACTCGCTTGTCTCAGCTGAAGGCAATGTACAGCTCGCACGGATCTCGTTAGAAGGTAGCTGTGAATATGTAACGGTCGGTGATCGGGAGATAACTCAATTTACGATCACGAAGGACGGAGAGCAGATTGTATTCATTTCGGCTGATAGGCTGCAGCCTGGAGAGCTATTCATCAAGAATTTGGGCACAGGGCAAGAACAGCTGATTGAAGCCCCGAACGAACGTTTACTAGCGGAACTGACGCTAAGCCAGCCGGAATCGTTCTGGTTCCAGACAACCGATGGTTGGAAGGTGCAAGCTTGGATCATGAAGCCACCAGCAATGTCAGCAGGCGATAAGGTACCGACAATTGTTGAAATTCATGGCGGCCCGCATACGATGTATGCGAATTCCTTCATGCATGAGTTCCAACTACTTGCCGCTCAAGGTTATGCGGTTCTCTATTCAAATCCGCGCGGGAGCCTCGGTTATGGCCAGAAGTTCGTGGATGCTTGCCGTGGGGATTATGGCGGGAAGGACTACGAGGACATTATGGAATCCGTTGATCAGGCGATTGCCCGCTACGACTTCATCGATGAAGATAGACTTGGCGTTACGGGCGGCAGCTATGGCGGATTCATGACGAACTGGGTTGTCGGCCATACGAATCGTTTCAAGGGAGCTGTTACACAGCGTTCGATCTCGAACTGGTTCTCATTCTATGGGGTTAGCGATATCGGTTATTTCTTTACCGAGTATCAGATCTGTGCACAGCCATGGGAAGACCCGGAGAAGCTCTGGAAGCATTCACCGCTCGCCTATGTGGACACTGTGCAGACACCGCTCCTTATTTTGCACGGAGAGCAGGATTTGCGCTGTCCAATCGAGCAGGCTGAGCAGCTATATGTGGCCTTGAAGCGTCTGGGCAAGACAACGCAGCTCGTGCGATTCCCTGATGCGAATCATGATCTATCGCGCAACGGGCACCCAGAGCTTCGTGTAGAGCGTCTGAACCGGATTGTTGGCTGGATGAAGCAATATGTGTAGGTCTCGATAGACCTCTAGCAATCATTAAATCCGAATAGGAATTGGATAAGAACAGATTGGAAAGAATGTGCTTTCCAATCTGTTCTTTTTTATATGAACCTTTTCAACTAAAATGTTAAGCTACATTGCCAACTTATATCTGATTCAATTAATAAATTTAGATGAATAAACAGTCTAGCATTAAAATTTATGTATTTATGGTTAGGCAAGCAGTTGTCGCGTGCGAGCCTGTACTCGAATGTCATCATGTAGCCGGCCAATACGACTACTTAGTTAAAGGTACTCGTTGCAGATATGCAGGAATTGGAATATTTCATATCTCATACGCTGAGTAATATGATCGGTGTTCAAAGCAGTAATTCGATTATTTCCCTTTCTTCTCTGAAAGAAAATAAAGTTGTAGACTGACGATACTTCATTAAGCTATACCAGCAGGATAGTCCAAAGTTTTCGCGAATACCCTACATAAGGAATTATTTACGAAGTTCGTGAATAAGACGGTATGCAAAAGTCTGTTAGAACAAACAAGCCAAAGACCATTAAGAAAGATGTGATTCAAATTCATGTATTAAATCATCAAGTAGAAAAACTAGCTCAAATCGTACGAAAACATAAAGCTATATATGAATTTCTTGATAGAGTTCAAGAACTGAAGATAAATAATTACTATGTTGGCGCGGGATGTATTACTCAGACAACATGGAATTATTTAAGTGATTTGCCCCTCGATCATGGAATTAAGGATGTGGATTTAGTCTATTTTGATGATAGTGATTTATCTGAAGAGAAGGAAGATCAAGTAAAATCACAGCTAGAAAGGATGTTTCCTAATTATCCATTTAAGATCGATGTAAAGAATGAAGCTAGAGTTCATTTATGGTACAAGAGCCGGTTTGGATATGAGATTAAGCCCTATCAGTCAGTGGAAGAAGCAATCGATACATGGCCAACGACAGCTACGTCTTTAGGAATAAGAATAACTTCCGATGAATGGGATGTATATGCACCTTACGGATTGGATGATTTGTTTAATAAAGTTGTAAGACCAAATAAGCGACAAATTACTAAAGAGATCTACGATAAGAAAGTAAGTCGATGGAAGGCGCAATGGAATGATTTAAGAATAGAGCCTTGGTAGTTGATTCAGGAAGAACAGACCATCGCATAACACCATTTTCACGCATCGCAGCCTAACGGCTGCTCGGTCGCTCGAAGTATTTTGAGTAGGCGGAATCAGGCAACAACCCTGCACTGGCTAACTGAACAGCGCAGCCAGCGACTATCTCGCATTAAAACGAGGTAAAACCAGCATAAATTTGTCATTCTAACGGGACACGTCTGTTCAATGGAACGGCGACAGTCTAGGACTTTATTTTCTTGTCCTTAGCTGTCGCTGTTCCTATTTTTCAGGTCAGTCTATAACTTATTTTATGGATATACGCCAATAAGCATGAAACAAAAACCTGTCTATCTATTTATTGCTGAGCAAGTCTATCTCTCCGTTCATGCTCAGGCTCAATATGAATCAGTACTTCTGCCCGCTCGAAACTGCCCTGAATCGTATGCTCGATTTCATCACACAGATGATGCGCGGTTGCAATATCCATTCCAGAAGGTACCACGAGATGAAAGTCCACGTATTCAACAGGGCCGGAGCGTCTCGTACGAAAATCGTGAAACTCAATATACTTATCTTTGTGCAAGAGTATCAGCTGCTGAAGCTGCTGCTCTTCCTCTTCGGACAATCTAGCATCAATCAGGGGAGGAAATGATTCCTTCATAAGCGTGAATGCTTCCTTCATAATGTACACCGCAAGAAGGATCCCAATAATCGGATCTAAGATTGTCCACCCTGTCAGCGTTACGAGCAGCAAGCTTACACCTACGCCAAGTGACGTATACACGTCAGTAAGCAAATGCAGTGCGTTCGATTTCATCGCCACAGAATGCAGCTCATCTGCGGTCTTGCCAACCTTCCTCGCAACGACCAAGTTAATCCCAGCACCAATAAACATAACCGCGATTCCAAGATACGGCATCTCAATTTCTGCTGGCCGCAATAACTTATGAACACACTCATATATAATCCAAATGCCTGCAACGAAGATGAGCAGTGTTTCGATCGTACCGGAAATATTTTCAACCTTACCATGTCCATAGGGATGATTGCGATCGGCTGAACGATTCGATATGCGTACGGAGAAAAACGCAATTACAGACGCTGCCAAGTCCAAGGAAGAGTGGATCGCCTCTGAAATAACGGCAATCGATCCCGTCAGAATTCCTACGACCAGCTTTAATATCACAACAGTTGTATTGCTAAGAACTGATAAAAATGCAACCTTTTGTCCGTTCAAGATCATCACCCTTACCATTATCATCAACTTATTCTTGCCAACATAGTCAACCATAGCAGATGAAAATCGAGTGGGTCTATAGAAACCTTTTTTCACGAAGTCAGATAAATAGGGGCAATTGAAAAAAGTTGACGCCATGCAAAAAGACTGGATCATACCATCATATTCCATATGTTGCGGCATTCCGTACAGAAGTTGTGCTACTATATGGATATACTTGGAAAAGGAGGCATCTTTGTGTCGAATGAAACTCGAATTATGGGAATACCTGTCCCTAAAATAACGATGACAGAGACTGTGCATATCATTAGCGATGTCATTCATACTGAGGGCATGGAGAATCAACAATTGTTCCATGTAGTGACGCTAAATCCTGAGATTACGATGGCCTGCCAACAGGATAAGAACCTGCGAGCAATCATTGACGATGCTGGGCTGCTCACAGCTGACGGTATCGGCATCGTCATGGTATCTCGCTTGAAGGGCAATCCGCTTCCTGAACGGGTGACGGGCTGTGACTTATTATTCAATCTCTTAAGCGAAGGGAATCAGCGAAAGTGGTCTTTCTACTTGCTTGGTGCAGAAGAAACTGTGAGTAAGAGAGCCGCTGAGGTTATCCAGGAGTCTTATCCTCATGTGCATATTGTAGGAAGGCATCATGGATTCTTCCATTCAGAGGACGAAGCCAAGATAGTCAACGATATTGCTGCCGTGAAGCCGGATGTATTAATCGTGGCACTCGGAGCACCTTACGCTGAACGGTGGATACATAAATACAAGCATCAGCTCCATTCCCGCGTAGCAATTGGCGTCGGGGGAAGTCTGGATATCGTTGCAGGGAAGGTCAAGAGAGCCCCTGCTGTGTGGCAGAAGCTGAATCTGGAATGGCTGCATCGGCTGCTTAATCAGCCGTCGAGATGGAAGAGACAATTGATTTTGCCGCGCTTCGCAGTCAAAGCTGTCTTGTACAAAGAAAATAAACAATGAGCGGACATTAGGTCAGAATATATGTAAGAGCAACATTTCAAAATATGCCTTGTGCTATAACATAGTTGACCCTATACATAAGGAGATGAACTATGAACAGCTTACAAGGTAAAGTCGCCGTAGTAACCGGCGCTAGTCGAGGAATCGGACGTGCCATTGCACTGCGCCTTGCGCGTGAAGGAGCCTTCGTTGCGGTGCATTTCGGGAGAAGAGAAGAACTTGCTGAGGAAGTGGTACGGCATATTCAACAACAGGGTGGCTTGGCTTTTAAGATAGGCGCAGATATCAGTCAATTGAGCGGGATTCATGATTTATATAGGTCTCTAGACGACACTCTGCAGAAGCATACAGGGAATAATCGCTTCGATATTCTGGTGAATAACGCTGGAATCGGCCAAATATTGAGCCTGGAAGAGGCAACGGAAGAATCGTTCGATGAAGTAATGAGCATCAATGTCAAAGGGCCTTTTTTCGTCATTCAACAAGCGCTGCCGCGATTAAATGATGGCGGACGCATCATTAATATTTCATCCTTTGTCACCCGAGCGGCGTCGCCAGTCGTCTTTACGTACAGCATGACGAAGGGGGCGATCAACACACTAACATCCGCTCTCGCTAAGCAACTTGGGAAACGCCAAATTACGGTGAACGCCATTCTGCCAGGGATCATTAACACAGAGATGAACGCCGGCACGTTAAGCCAGTCCGAAGGACAGAGGTATGCGGCTGGACTGTCGGCCTTCAACAGATGGGGAGAACCGGAAGATGTAGCTGATATAGCCGCATTTCTAGCTTCAGAAGATAGTCGTTGGGTAACCGGACAATTGATTGACGCGAGCGGAGGATCACATTTGTAATAGCGAGAGCAATAAAAGAGAGGGATACCCACTTATCGCATATGGGCAGCGTGATCCGTTATGGACGCGCTGTTTTTTGTGACATGAGGCGAGATTGTGAAATTGACGCGATATTCATGATTTTGAAATATTTGATGTGATCGTACGCACTCGGGGGTGCTTCCCCATGTAGTATGTTGAAAATAGAAAATCATTTTGACAGGGGGAAACGCAATGTTCTGTCATCAATGCGAGCAGACGCCGTCGGGCGGCTGCATGGTTGTCGGAGTGTGCGGCAAGGACGAGACGATTGCTAGTCTACAAGATACGATCGTGTTTGCGTTGAAAGGCATCGCGGCGTATGCGACGCATGCGCGGCAGTTGGGTTATGTCGATGAAGAGGTTGACGCGATTACGCATGAAGCGCTTTATATGACGTTGACTAACTCGAATTTCAACTTACAGGAGCATCTGGACATGGCGATGAAGGTAGGGGGCGCGGCGATCCGCATTATGGATGTGCTGGATCGGGCCCATACGGAGCATTTCGGCGTTCCGGTTCCGGTTACTGTCCCGCAGAACAAGATAGAGGGCAAGTCTATCGTCGTGACAGGGCACAACTTGTATGCGCTGGAGGAATTGTTGAAGCAGACGGAGGGCAAGGCAATCAACATTTACACTCATTCCGAGATGCTTCCGGCGCATGGTTACCCGGCATTGAAGAAATATCCGCACTTGAAAGGCAATATCGGCAAAGCCTGGTACGACCAGCGCCGTCTGTTTGAGCAATATCCTGGCGCCATCCTTGCGACGACGAACTGTGTAATGCCTATTAAGGGGACCTACGCCGATCGGTTCTTCTCCTATGACGTGGCCGGACTCGAAGGTGTGACCAAGATCGTGAACGACGATTTCTCGCCGCTGATTGAGCGTGCGCTAGTGCTGCCCGCGGCGGATGTGGAGAGCGAGCAGACATTGACAACGGGGTATCACCACGAGACGGTGCTCGGGCTGGCGCCGGAAATTATTCAGGCCGTTAAGGATGGCAAAATCAAGCGCTTCTTCGTCATCGCGGGCTGCGATGCGCCAGGCAAGGGCGGCGAGTATTACCGGGAGCTCGCGACATCACTACCGAACGATACTGTTATTTTGACGACCTCGTGCGGAAAATTCCGGTTTAATGATGTCGATTACGGTACGGTGGCGGATACAGGCATTCCGCGTTATATCGATCTGGGGCAGTGCAATAATTCCGGCTCCACGGTCAAGATCGCAGCTGCGCTTGCAGACGCCTTCGGCTGTAGTGTCAATGAACTGCCGGTGTCGATCGTGCTCTCGTGGTTCGAGCAGAAGGCGGTTGCGATTTTGCTTGGCTTGTTCAGTCTGGGCATCCGTGATATTCGCATCGGGCCGAAGCCGCCGGAATTCATCTCGGAACGCGTGATGAACGTACTGACCGATCTGTTCGGCCTGAAGCTTATCGGGGATGCGCAGGAAGATATGAAGGCGATGCTCCGTCTTGTCTAGATGGTGAATGAGATAAAGTATTTATAGAGTTAATTGATTGAGACGCGATCCCTTAAGGGGTCGCGTCAGACTTTTGACAGGATTTTGTCGAGTCTGAGAGAGGGGGATACCCTCTCTTTTTTATTGAACATGATGCCCTTGAGCTGCCAAGCTGCAACAAAGGATGAATGCCAATCACGGAACCATAAAACTAGCGTAGCTTGCCAGTCAGATCTATTGCATGCACCTCGCTATTCTACAGATGATTGATCGAGTATAATAGAATCATTAGATCGAGTTGGAGGAAGGGCATGGATCAGGTAACTTCAGCTTATGGCAAGCACGCAATATACAACATATTTGTTGAGCTTATTCATCAACAGGAACAGCACGAGGATTTGATTCAGAAGCATATCGCTCATGAAATGAGAAAGCTAGGAGATGAATTCGACGAGGGACTGCAGCTGAATATCACAGAACTTCACGTTATATCCAGTATTGGGGAGCATGAACCTATTAATGTGACGGCGCTCGCGGAACGATTACGAACATCTAAAGCGACAGTATCTCGAATATGCTCCAAGCTCTTATCTATGGACATCATACGAAGAACCCAACTAAGCGATAACAAGAAAGAGGTCTATTTCCGCTTAAATCCCAAGGGAAGGAAATTGAATGTACTGCATGAGGATGTGCATCATGAACTGGAACAACGATTTCTGGGTATCCTAGATCCCTATAATGAAGATGAGCTGCTTATCGTACAGAAGGTGTTTCGGGACATACTGAACAATTGGACATCCATACACGAGAATTTAGATACACGAGGTTAGGTACTCTTATGAGAGCCCAGTCCATGAGCATGCGGACTGGGCTCTCGTCCTACAACAAGGAATTGCATTACTTAGCTGGTGCAAGTCTAGTCTGCTTGCTGAGATTCAACGCTTTTCTGATCTTTCTTGCGAAGATCAATGGTTTCTCAACAGCCTCAATATTGACATAGACTAAGCGTGGACGTTCAAACAGCCATTCACTGTGTACAGACGATACGAGGATACCTTGCTCGCGAATAGCGGATAGGAAGCGGTTCGTTTCTTTTTGTAATAAGGCTACTCTGCCTAAACATAAAGCTCTGCCTGTTCTCTTATTTAGGGATTCAAATGAAAAAGAAGAGGTTACGCCGAATTTCTTTCCTAAAATAAATGCCCGAATCTGCTGACGAGATATCGTAGCTACGCATTTACCACCTGCAAATCCTGGTTGGCCACCAATGATCATTGCGAACTTTCGACAAAGACGTTCCTCACTGGACATCATGTATCGATAACCTCCTATGCGAACACAACTCAGAAACGCGTCATAACGTCAATAGACAAAAACAATGGTCGTTCTACATAAGTAAATACGTGGGTGGAAGTTCATTATTATTTTGCCTGCTCCGATTGTCATAATTCTATTGTCAAGACAATGTATGTCTCTCGGAATAATGATGTCTAGGCGCGTATCTCGATTGCGTTTCAAATGATTGGATTCAGCTTCAACGGGTATGGGAGCAATTTTACCGAGGTGAGTGCTCAAGGGATCGCAAATCTGGCGGAACAGGCTTAGGGCTGGCGATATGCAGACATATTCTTGAACTGCACGGCAGCTCGTATGGGGTAGAGAACACGAAGGATGGCGTATTGTTTTATTTCACAGTAGATCAATCAATAAGTGAAGTAGGTGACCATAATGAATACGTTTAAATCGCATTGGCTTCTTATTAGTCTTGCATCGTTTATACTGCTGACCGCATGCGGAACAACCGAAACCGCAGACTCAGGCAAGAACGTTCAACCAACGCCTGCCGTGAAGGAGCAGGTCAAGCAGAAAGATCCAATCTTGGTCGTCATCGATCAGACGACGAATCCAGGCCAATCCGAGCATCACTTTTATTTTCAAGTGGAGCAGCTCCCTAAAGGATATGCACTAGCCGAGATGAGTTGGAAATCAGAGAAGACAAACATTATCAATACGACAAAGCAAGCTATCGAACACGGTGGAAATGGGGAGGATGGCTTCTATATTAGCGGAAATGGACAATTTTCAGGATTTATCTATGACGAACAGTTAAAGGGGGAGAATGGTGAGGTCACCTTCGTATTCCACAACGATGCTGGTGAAGAACGGAAATGGAAGAAGAAGCTCACGTTGAAGTGAACAGACGCGAATGAAGTTCTGCATCAATAGCCGGAGTCAGGCAGTCAGTGCTTGCTCCGGCTTCATTTACATTCATAACTGTAATCCGAATCTCTTCAGCTCAATGAATGTCCCTTCCAGTAGTTTGCCTCTCTCTGTTAGCGAATACTCTACGCGGGGAGGAACCTCAGGGTATACTTTTCTCATCACAATGTCGTGCTGCTCCAGTTCCTTCAATCGAAGCGAGAGTGTCTTCGGACTTATTCCATCCATTGCTTTCAATAAATCGCTAAACCGCATTGTTCCCTCGATCAACAAGTCACGAATAATCAAAAACGTCCATTTCGTACCGATTATATCAAGCGTTTTTGCGATGGGGCAGGTTTGACCAGGGGTTCCTTTTGTCAATGTTACAGGTTCAGATGGATGTAGCATGAAAGATCCTCCTCAACAATTTTTAGATGTTACGTCCCATCATAACACAATACTTCCCTAACGGAAATAAGCTGAATAAAATATCAGTACTTCCTTAAAGGAATTATTGAGTATTATACTGTTCTTGCAGCCAATACTTCACACTCAAGGAGCTGAATCTGATGAAAAATATTCTGATTATTAACGGTCATCAACAATACCGTTCTTCTGAAGGGAAACTGAACAACACCTTAATGGAAAACATGGTTCGTGTGTTACGTCCACACCATAATGTCAATACAACAGTTATCCAAAATGGTTATAACATCGAGGAAGAACAGAAGAAATTTTACTGGGCCGATGTTGTCATTTATCAGACACCAATCTATTGGTTCAGTGTACCAGGTCTGCTGAAAACCTATATGGATGAGGTGTATGCATACGGTACATTCTTCACTGGTTCCGAACAATATGGCGCAGGTGGATTGCTGACAGACAAGAAATACATGCTCTCCACGACTTGGAACGCCCCATCCTCTGCATTTGAGAGAAAGGATCAATTCTTTGAAGGGGAGGGCTTGGACAATGTGCTAAGTCACCTTCATCGCATACACAAGTTTCTCGGTATGAAGCCTTTACCAAGCTTTTCTTGCTACGATGTAATTAAGAACCCGAACATTGATCACTATATTGCCAATCTTGAGCAGCACTTAATGGAGGTATTTACAGATGAATATGTTGCACAATAAGAAGGTTGTATTTATCGGTGGCAGCTCCGGCATCGGACTTGAATCTGCTAAGCAAGCGATTGCTCATGGAGCTGAAGTAGTCATAGCAAGCCGTTCCGAGAACAAGCTGCAGCATGCCAAGGAACAGCTTGGAATGAAAGCATCGGTTCAACAGCTTGACCTCACGATTGAACATGAGGTAGAGCAATTCTTTCAGAATATTGGATCATTTGACCATCTTGTCGTAAGTGCGGCAGAGACGTCTGGCGGCCCGTTCCTGAAGACGGATACGAGTCAGGCAAGACAATTGTTCGAGAATAAATTCTGGGGACAATATTATGCAGTCAAATACGGCGCTCCAAAGCTGTCTCCTAATGGCTCAATCGTGTTATTTTCCGGCGTTGTTGCCTATAAATCGATGATCGGTTCATCTATTCTCGGCGCGGCCAATGCTGCTGTATCCAATATGGGGAAGACGTTAGCGTTGGAACTTGCGCCAATTCGGGTAAACGTTGTATCACCAGGAATCATGGATACACCTTCTCGAAGCAAGATGACGGAAGAAGCACGCCAGCAATTGTATGAATCGATCGCAAGCCGTCTTCCCGTACAGCGTGTAGGAACTCCAGAAGATGCTGCGCAGAGCGTGATGTATCTACTCACGAATTCATTCGTGACCGGTACCGTTATCCATGTAGATGGCGGACACGTATTAACGTAAAGCTCCATCATAAGCACTTTGCAGCATAATTCACAGACGAGAAACATAAAACCCCCCGGCATGAATGCCGGGGGGTTCATTGTATGATCAACATACAAATATTAGTATTGAAAAATTACTAGGTATATGTTACTATAGTGTGTGCTCTTAATTTTTACATGCAATTAAAATAAATCATATCATAGACTTTTTTCTTTGTCAATTATGAGTAATTCACTCACATACCGGAAAAAACGGCTCGAATACGTACGCATACTTTTAGGGGGGCGACAGTTTGACTAACGAAGAACACAATGAGCAAACTCATTCAGATGCAGATATTAATTTACTACCTCCAGGAGTCAAGATAGATGACTCTGTGCGGATGTATCTAAAGGGAATTGGCCGGGTTGGTCTTCTAAGCACCGAAGAAGAAGTAGTTTTGGCTAAACGTATTGCAGAAGGCGATGAAGAAGCGAAGAAAATGCTTACAGAAGCTAACCTTCGCTTGGTCGTGAGCATTGCAAGACGGTATGCCGGGCGAGGCATGTCACTCTTAGATCTTATTCAAGAGGGCAACATGGGTCTGATTAAAGCTGTAGATAAATTTGATTATACAAAAGGCTTTAAATTCAGTACTTATGCCACATGGTGGATTCGACAAGCAATTACACGCGCAATCGCTGACCAGGCAAGAACGATCCGTATTCCTGTTCATATGATTGAAACGATCAATAAGCTTGTTCGTGTCTCCAGACAGCTGGTGCAGGAGCTTGGAAGAGAGCCTGAGGTAGAAGAGATTGCTAAGGAAATGGAATTGAGTGTAGAGAAGGTTCGCGAGATTATGAAGATCTCTCAAGATCCAATCTCACTGGAAACACCAATCGGGGAAGAGCACGATACCAAGCTTGGCGACTTCATCGAGGATCAGGACGCCCAATCTCCAGTAGAATCAGCAGCTTATGAGTCCTTGAAGACACAGCTTGGTGACGTCCTTGATACGCTCACTGAACGTGAAGAGAACGTTCTTCGCTTGCGCTTCGGACTCGATGATGGTCGTACTCGGACATTGGAAGAAGTAGGCCAAGTATTTGGTGTTACGCGTGAGCGGATTCGCCAAATCGAGGCGAAGGCTTTGCGTAAGTTAAGACATCCGAGCCGCAGCAAACGCTTGAAGGACTACATCGAATAATGAAATGATATGCAAATGAATGAAGCTGCGTTACACTTCAACGGATTGGAGTGTAATGCGGCTTTTTTTCGTGCAGGCGTACAGGTTTTCACTAACAAGCATGAAAAGCAACAATTTGTAACAATGATTTGGGGAATATCATTTATTTTTCATCTGAACTTCATATTATCTTCATAAGTTTATGTTATTGTATGTTCGATAGAGCACGATAACGTACCCAAGCAAGTATACACATATTGCGTTTGCGCGTTGGGGTAAGGATATTTGGAGGAACAATGAACACCAGCATAGATCAGATTCAACAACTCGTACTCGCCGGAGATGAACGCGTATATACGAAATTATATATCGAATATCGTAGCTTGCTAGTTCAGCACGCTTATCGATATGTCCGCAATCAACAAGACGCAGAGGATGTTGTACAAGAGGCGTATATTCGCATATTCCGAAATTTGCATCGGTACAACTTCTCTTGCAAAATATGCAGCTGGATGAAGCTTATTGTAAAAAATCTATGCATTGATCTCATACGGCAGCGTAGTCGTAAACCTGCCGTACATTTTACGGAGAACATTGCCTACGACAATCAAGAACAAGCATTAATCGAAACCCTGCAGGATCAGGCTCAAGGACCTGAACAGCAAATTCTTGAACAAGAAGTTCAACACAACGTAATTAACATCGTGAATGATATGCCCGATGCATATCGAGATGTGTTCCGGCTGCGTTACTTATCGGAATATTCGCTTGCAGAAATATCGAATGTCTTGTCCCTTGAAATCAATACGGTGAAATCCAGACTGTTTCGAGGAAAAAAATATTTACGCAAACAGGTTGACAGTGGTCATATTTGCTCCTGACCAATTATGTAAATAATTTCAACTTATTTATCATTGACCATTCATCATTGGACATGTGTACAATAATAGATGACAGCTATTACAGATGACTCTCATCCCTCAGGAGGGCAATACTAGAGGATGATCAGCTGTCATTACTCTTCAGGAGGTATCATTCATGATTCGCAAAGCTACACCAGAAGACAGCAAGTACATTATCCCATTGATGATGGAGGCGATCGGCACCATCGCCTATGAACTATCTGGAACTACGAACAGAGATGAGACGATGCGCATACTCGAGCAATTCTATAAGCAGCCCGACAACCGCTTGAGCTGGAAGAACAGTATGGTCTGGTTGCAAGAAGATGTACCTGTCGGCTATGCATTGGCTTATGCGGGGTACAAGCTGGTCGAATTGGATCGCCCATTGGAGGAACGTTTATCTACTCTTCAAGGCAATCCTGTTCAACTTATCAAAGAAACAGAAGGGGAAGAGTACTACTTGGATTCATTGGCTGTAGATTCTTCTCAGCGTGGATTAGGGATCGGAACGAAGCTCATGAAGGCGTTCGAATTAGAAGCAGCTCAATTCGGGTTCAGCATCGCCTCGCTGTTAGTGAACGTTGCGAACACGCGAGCGAAGCAATTGTATGAAGCACAAGGGTATACAGCAGATGGCAAGATCATAACAATTGCAGGGGAAGATTATGAACATATGGTGAAAAAGGTACAGTAACGTATACACGAATGCAGAAGAAGCGACAACTTAGTTGCAGTCACTTTAAGATAACTTACATCAGCTGCAGCACCTTGCACAGTTTAACAAGTTCATGTACTCCTCGGAATTGCTGGCGATTTCGATCATGGAGGCTGCGGATAGCATTTTCCGTCACTTTTTTGGCCTGCTCGATGCTGTGATGGTCAAGAGCATTTACAATTTCTTTCATGCTTTTGAGAAAATATAACGTACTGCGCAAGGTGCGAAGCAGCAATATTTTGCGGATATGCAGCGCGTTGAACATCCGATACCCGTTCTCGGGATTGCGTTCCGGGATGATTAACCCTTCCTTCTCCCAGTGCCGGATGGCGGATGCGGCAACCCCTGTATATTCAGCAGCTTCGCCGATAGTCATTGGGCTCTTGAAGGTCTTGTTCCCTATAGTCGGGAGGTCAATCTGCTCCAATACCGTTAATAATTGATCCGCCACAACCTTCTCCTGATGCAAGTTAGCCTGTTCCTCATTGACAAGCCAGAAGGCTTCGTCCACCTCTTCTTTCTGCAAATGTTTGAGAACTGTACAAGTTAGCCCCACCCCAAAGCCAGGGAACATCGCACGAAGACATCGAAAATAAGCAAGATGTACGTCGGTGTACAACCTGTATCCATTCGCTTCCCGATCCGGTGCAGGAACCACTCCCCATGATTCATAATGCCGCAGAGCACTCGTACTGATATGAAGTACCCTTGCGATATCCACAGGTTTGTAATACTGCATGTCTTTCCTCCTCAGCTAGTAATGACCTCACTGTATCAGATCGTTTCCCATAAAATCAAATCTTCTAGTAAAACCTTAAAGCACCGTGCTAAAGTATTGCACGATAAATATGCGTCTATCAACACATTTTTTTATAAAACTTTAGCACTTGCATGAATGTTGTAAAGTGGATCATGTAACTCGTATTTCACCGTCACTTTAGAACGATGGAGGGTGCTGCATGAAAGACGTTATCCGTATTCAAGGCGCAAGGGAAAATAATTTAAAAAATGTGACATTAGACATTCCAAAGCATCAGCTTATCGTGGTTACGGGTCCTTCCGGCTCGGGTAAATCAACACTTGCTATGGACATATTGCAGCGGGAATGCCAGCGGCAGTATGTGGAGTCTAGTGGGATATCAGCCGAATCCATTGCCAAGCCTAATGTCGATTCGATTACTGGACTTGCACCGTCAATCTCGATTGGACAGCATGTGACGAACCGCAATCCTCGCTCAACTGTTGGGACGATTACGGATATGTACACGTATTTGCGGACAGTTTATGAGAAAAAGGGAGTTAGGACATGTAAGTTCTGTGGAGAGAGCATAACTCCTTCTCCCGTAGACGTTGCGGGTGAGTCAATAAAGTGCCCAGCATGCTCACAGCCACATACACCACTGACGAAGGCGGATTTCTCTTTCAATACACCAAGCGGTGCGTGTTCCACATGCAGTGGCTTAGGAACCGTAGTCGATATTCAAGTTGAGGCTGTATTCAACAAGGAGAAAACGATTCGTGAAGGAGCCGTAACCTTCTGGTACGAATCCCTAACTGATTATCAAGCCAACATTATTGAGGCGGCAGGGAAGCATTATGGCTTGGATATGAGTGGGCCGCTGCACAGTTTTAGCCCTGTACAATGGGAATTATTGAAGCATGGGGTGGAGAGCGAAGCATTTGCATGTCACTTCCCGAATATTGATCCGCCCAAAACAGTTGGCAAAGGCCGATTTAAAGGTGTACTGACTGCAATGTGGCAGAAGTACAAGGAGCGGGATGGGCAGTCAAGCGAGGCGGCTTATTTTACGACTCAATCATGTCCCGATTGCAGGGGAGATCGTCTGAAGCCCGAGAGCAGGACAGTTACCGTCGAAGGCCGTACCCTGCCTAGCCTGGCGAGATGCTCGTTAGAAGAGCTGAATGATTGGTTGCTTGCCGTTCATGCGAAGTCTCGAATGGAAGGCGATATGATCCTTCTAGCCGTACTCGAAGAACTCCTTGGTAAAATAAAGCGCGTCATTCTTGTAGGACTTGGCTACTTATCGCTCGACAGACAGATGATCACATTATCAGGCGGAGAAGCGCAGCGACTACGGCTAGCATCGATCCTTGGCTCTGGGTTAACTGGTGTACTGTATGTCCTTGATGAGCCGACCACCGGCCTTCATCCAAAGGATACAGATGGTCTGATCGAGGTGATGAAGGAATTGCGCGATATGGGTAATACTGTACTTATGATCGAGCATGATACACGTGTGATGCAGCAGGCGGATCACATCATCGATATCGGTCCAGGGTCAGGTCGGTTCGGAGGAGAGATTGTTGGGCAAGGTACGCTTAAGCAACTTATGGAACAGACTTCATCCGTGACTGGACATTATGTTAGAGCGCAATCACGTCTTCAATTCAAATGCCGACAAGGCAATGGGGATGTCATCTCCATTCATGAGGCAACCCTTCATAACTTGAAGCAGGTATCCGTGTCATTCCCATTAGGCAGTCTGATCTCGGTATCTGGAGCCTCAGGTTCTGGCAAGTCGACACTCGTATTCGATCTGTTGGCAAATGCCAGCGGCACTGGAGGCCGAGTCGAAGGATGCCGGGAAGTCACAGGGCTGAATAAAGTTAACAGCATCATTACTGTAGATCAATCTCCCATATCACGAATGCAGCGCTCGAGTGTGGCAACTTATACAGACCTGTATACCTTGCTTCGCAAGGTGTTTGCCTCACTTCCAGCAGCGAAGGCACGTGGCTTGAACGAGAAATATTTTTCCTTCAATTCACCGGGCGGAAGATGTGAGCAGTGCGAAGGACTCGGAATCGTTGAAGTTGATATGCACTTCCTCCCGCATCTGCGTGTGCAATGTCCAGCTTGTCATGGCAAGCGGTTTATTCCGGAAGTCCTGGCCGTTACGTATGAAGACTACACCATAGCTGACATCTTAGAGCTCAGTATTGAAGAGAGTTTATCACTATTTAAGGGCCACCCAAAAATGGCGAAGCTGCTTAAGCTGTTGTGTGATGTTGGTATTGGCTATCTCCAATGGGGACAATCTGTAACAACGCTTTCCGGTGGGGAAGGGCAGCGCTTAAAGCTTGCTAGGGAACTGAGTGCACCTGCTAACGGTCACACCCTGTATCTGTTGGACGAACCGTCTTCAGGCTTGCATCCGCTCGATGTACACAAGCTGTATGTATTATTGGATAAGCTTGTAGATGCCGGAAATACCGTAATCTTGGTCGAACATAATACCGATCTGATTGCGGCATCAGATTGGGTCATTGATATGGGGCCAGGCGGAGGCAACTCTGGAGGTCAGGTTATAGCGGCAGGTACACCGGAGCAAATCGTTAGCTCTGAAGCGTCTTGTACAGGAACCTATTTATCGATATAGATATAACTGCGCTAGGGTAGTGTCATATAACATATACGCAGTCAATGCATTTCAATTGGATGCGAAAAAAGCCGGCCAGATCCATGATGTGATCTGGCCGGCGTTCTTTTGAACCCGAGTTAAGTTTGTCTGCATTTATTCCTTGGGTCGCCTGCTTGTATACCTGCTTACGTCACCAGGCTAGGACAATCCTTCTTATTTCTTTACAGCCGTTTCAGCAAACTTTATCAAATCTTCTTTGGTGAGCGGGTTGCCCGGATTGGTTGTGATGCTATAAATATGATCCTGATCTGACCATATCAGCTTGTTTCGAACCAAGCCAGGTATCTTCTTGCCTTGTTCGGCATCGACTTCAGTTGATTTAATGTACCGGTATCCGTTGTTTGCCGTTTTTCTGCCAAGACTGTGCGCTACTTGCATTTCTAAATTGTCTTTTCCGTTTACGAATGTAAGATTGATTTCGCCCATTTCGTTCCAGTCGAATTTTTTGTAATAGACGCCTTTTCCTTGAGCTTCCGCTTTCACTTCTCTTTGAAACTCCTTATGATGCTTTGCAATCGGGGGTTGGATGTTTCCATTCTCAAATTTATAACCTTCAGGCAGACCTTCCGGCTTTTGAAGCACAGGACCCTGCAGTTTGCCTGCCTGGTTTAAATAATCATCATAATTTGTGAATTTGAACATATCCAGATAATACAAGAATGCAGATCCGCCATTGAGACTTGGGTCACTTACGTACAAGAGGTACGTATCCCCTGTATTCTTTCCAATCTCCCCATTTACTTTCTGGGAGAGTTCGGCTTTTGCCGCTTCAACAGCTTCCTTACCAACCGCCGGCGTTTTCGATTCCAACTCCTGTACGGAGTTTGTTTGGTTTGCAAATGCCTCCGTCATATTTGCGGTGCCAAACAACAACGCGATACCCGTTGCGACAACGGCTGCCTTCTTTACGTATTTCATGTGAATAATACTCCTCTCATTTATACAAGTTTTATTTTTTTGTGAAGACCGGACGCTATCGATTGGGATCCCTTTGTGCCAGCTTCAGTGATATAAACACAGCTCAGGAAAATTTGGTTCACTATTTCGAACAATATCAGAAACAATAACAATGCGTGATGAAAATCACACTTTGTTTTGCCCCTTTGGAATCGGCATCAATGACATTTTTCAAGCGATTATTATCTATAAACACAATTGAATGACCGCTTACGCCCATGGAGCGGTCTTCGTCATTTTCTGCCAAAATTCTTGAGTGACATGTTAAAATAGAAAAAGACATATAAACGTAGTAGGATAATTGTCATTGCAAACCTTTGGAATGAGAGGAAGGCGAGATTCAGCTGATGGTTGGAATAAAAATAACATTGGTAAGTTGCATGAAAAATCAGTATGCTTATTTTACCTGAAACGATAGGACTTTAGCCCCGTACTAACAACAGCAGGGGATATTACCTAGCGCATTGGCCAATGAAACGAATATTGTATTGGTAGCAGATCCCACCATTTCGTGTGAAGGGACGCGGCAACAAAAAAACGTCTATACCTGAGAGTGGAATGAGTACATTTCTTCAGTAGCTGCTTCCAAACAGCAAATGTCAACATTACCAAAGTGTAATCATTCGCAACACGAAATAAGGTAAAATGAGATTTACCAATCAATTTATAGAAAGAATTTTTCCGGATAGGAGTAGATTATGTTTCAAAACATCATTGATTTTCTAATGGACTACGGGATTTGGGGGCTAGTCATCCACGCTTTCGCAGATGCAGTTATTTTTCCTGTACCAGCCTTCTTCTTGCAGGTGCCATTAAGCTTACTGGATCCATCCAATGCCTTATGGCTAGCAACAGCAGGATATATCGCATGTCTGCTCGGTACACCAGTAGGCTACATGATCGGTAAGCTGTTAGGCCACTCCGTCTTGGAGAAAATCCTTAAAAAATCATGGATTGACGGCGCCAATCAAATGTTTAAGAAAAATGGGGAAACTACGATTCTTATCGGCTCTTTTACTCCAATTCCGTTCAAAGTATTTACGATACTATCCGGCTGCATGAATTTTCCGCTATGGAGACTTATCGGATATGCAGCAATCGGAAGAGCAGTTAAGTTCTATGCAGTAGGTCTGCTGTTTTATTTATATGGTAGATCTGCGGAAGGAATGGTTAAGCACGTCTCGCTGTATATCTTCCTCATTGCTGTTCCAATCTTGGTTATCTTCTTGATTATTCGCAAGAGAAGAAGAAACAAAGCTGCAGCAAAACTAGAACAGACTGAAGCCAATACAACCTCAATCAGCGATTAAACAGCTTGTAAAAAGGTCGACCCTATGGGTCGGCCTTTTGTTATTTTCATCAGTCGTATGAGAGTACCTTACATAGTAGGTTGCATATAGCGTAAATCCAGTTGGCTTCATTCCAAATGGGGAGCAATCTTTTTCCGGTGTCCATCCTGCTTAACTTCATCGAATAAATTCTCTTCTTTCTGGGGCTGCTTCGGAACAGTCTTGTTCCATGCTTTCATGATCCTTTCTAATTCTCCGATCGTCACAGGCTTAGCATGTCGTGCTAACTCGTAACCGATATGACCGCTCATCTCGATTGTCGCCGTTTTCACTTCCGACAACGAAGTAATTCCCTTTGTTCTTAATTTTGCTTCTAGCTGATCGACGGTTAGCCGCAGCTTTTTGAGACTCTTCTCAACAATAACCCCATCCTCAATTACTACCGTTGATTTCCCCACGAACCACTTCTCGACCCAATTGAACTTAATGGCAAGGAATTGAATAGTGAGGAGAAGACTGACAAAGATGCATAAGGTTATCAATGTTCGCAATAGACCGTCCCCTTTGACAGCATGTCCAATCATGGAGGCCATCGCGAGCAGCGTAATGATCTCAACGCCTGTCATTTCTCCGACCGTTTTTTTACCGAGAACGCGAAGCAGACAATAGCCAAAGCTGAGAACAATGACTGCTTCCCCAATGAATGAGAAATCCATAGCATACTACCTCCAGACCCTGTCAATGATGGGAAGGCAACATCGTGCGTTCCACTGTGTTCCAGACATGAGTAGTATGCATATTTGTTCAAATTTTACTCGTAAGGTTGATGTCACTCATTCATTTGCGTTGATTGGAGAAATGCACGGACACAATGCTCGCAGACACATGCCTTTCTGCGCATTTCTGACGGAATCTTTTCCAGCAATGCTTTCGGCACCGATAGAGTCATACACCAGCATTCCTGATGGGGGCGGCCTGCCTGGTATGCGCAGTGGTTCTCATTGCCGCACAAGGGACATATTTTCGGATCGATTACTACCTCAGACATGGTAAACACCTGCTTTTGTAAGTTTAATAGCGAAATTGATGCTATACAAGATAATAGCGTATCAGTGAGCATTAACCCAATATATTTCATCACAGCGCACAATTTCATAAAAAAAATGAAACTGTTTCCTGTGTTGAAACATCTAATTTGATAGAAAGCCCGAGCTGCGCTTGCTAACTCGCAAACGTACCACGTTTATATAATCATGGCAATTACTTTTAGAAAGAGGGATAAGGTGATCAAGCGAATAAAGTTGCGCACATTATTGATTGGAGCCATCTTTACGATCTTTTTCGGGGTCATTTTCATTCGGCTGTTCTGGTATCAGGTTATCAATCAATCGTTCTGGATGGAGCAAGCGAGAGATTCGTGGTCCGTGAGGAAGGAGCTGACTCCCATCAGGGGAACGATCTATGATCAGAATGGCGACGTATTGGCCATGGATGCCCGTACTTATACCGTAGCGATAAGCCCCAAGGTGATTCAGGAGCTCCGCAAGAAGGGGGATCTGATCGAGAAACGGATTGATATGGAGCGCATCATCGTAGACAAGTTGCATGCCGTACTGAAAAAGCCTGAGAATGAACTCTTTGAGCTTACACGAAAAATGAGAACAAAGGACGGCAAAGACGAATATTATCCTCAGGTCGAGGTGCGCAATGAAGGATGGAAGTTGGACGACGAAACAGCCAAGAAATTGCGCGAATTTATCGAGGAATTAAAAGATATGACGAAATTGCGCGACGTCGGACTTTACCTGCTGCCCGAGGTCAAGCGGTTCTATGCGAAGAATGCGCTGGCCTCACACGTTCTTGGATATATGGATAAGCAGAACAATCCCATCGGCGGGATTGAGAAAATGTACGATGAACAGCTTCGAGGCACTGTCGGTTTCCTACAATATGAGAAGGATCGGTTAGGAAATAAGCTTCCCACAGCATCGGAAGTATTTCAGCCTTCCCGGGACGGCAGCAACATCTACTTGACGATAGATAGCACGATCCAGCAATATATCGTGAATTCGATGCGCGAGGTGTATAACAAATATACGCCCAAAAGCATGACAGTCATCGCGGCCGATCCGAAAACGGGCGACATCCTGGGACTGGCCAATATGCCGGATTTTGATCCGAATTCCTATTGGAAAGCCAAGGACCTATCCGCTTTTTATAACCATGCAGTCCAATCGCGTTATGAGCCTGGGTCGACGTTCAAAATCGTGACGCTGTCGGCAGCCGTACAGGAGGGCATCTTCAATCCGGATGAAAAGTTCGTGTCTGGCAAAATCATAGCCGGCGGAGTACCCATTGGCGACGTGAATCAGACATGGGGAACGATCACTTATTTAGAGGGTTTGAAGCGATCCAGCAACGTGGCATTCGTCAAGCTAGGCTACGAGAAATTGAAGGAAGAGAAATTGAAATCGTACATCGAGAAATTCGGCTTCGGCAAGAAGACTGAGATTGAAATGCTTGGTGAGAACAGCGGACTGATTCGCTTTGAATATGCGGCAGATGTGGCCGCTGCTTCATACGGCCACGGGCAGGTGCTGGTGACGCCGATCCAGCAGGTTATGGCCGTATCTGCAGTGGCGAATGGCGGAAATCTGATGAAGCCGCATCTTATTCGTAAAATCGAAGATACCGTAAGCGGTGAGGTGTCGGAGCGCAAGCCGGAAATCGTGCGCGAGGTTATCGATCAAAATGTAGCCAAACAAGTAAGTGAATATTTAGAGCAGGTGGTTGCCGATCAAGAGATCGGTACAGGTAGACATGCCTATATCGACGGATATCGCGTCGCAGGCAAGACGGGTACCGCGATCAAGGTTATTAACGGGGAGTATAATAATGACCGCGCGGTCGTATCGTTTATCGGCTTCGCACCCGTAGAGGATCCGCGGATTGTTCTGCTCGTCGTGGTCGATGATCCCAAAGATTTTTACCAAGGCGGCGGCTTCGTCGCTCCTTATATGTTTAAGGATATTGTATCCCAATCCTTGCGCTACATGGGGGTACCCTCCTCTTTGCAGTCGAATCCGAAGTTTAGTGGTAACAAGCTCGGCTCGCGGCCGACCGTACCGACACCCGATATGCAAAACATGAAGGTGCGCGATGCGAAGCAGCAGCTTGCAGAACAAGGTATGGTATTCGATACGATTGGCGCAGGAGATACAGTGAAACGCCAATATCCAAAGCCGGGTGATCCGATGGCTGTCAGACAGCGCATATATTTGCTTACGGATGACCCTGAGAAGCTGCTACTTCCGGACTTTAAGGACAAATCGCTGCGTGAAGTGATGGAAATTACTTCGCTTCTCGGATGGAAGGTACGCGTCGATGGCGAAGGATATGTAGTAGAACAGAAGGAAAGCAGTGAAAACGGCGTGCACGTCCTTCATGTGAAGCTGGAACCGAAGTATCCGGGAGGATGATGTGAAAACGGAATTACGCCACCGTGTTCTGGGATCCAGGAACAAACGCTCCGGGATTAAATCATGTAAAAGTGTAAATTGGTTTGGGTAATGAATCCACAAAAAACAACTTGTAGAGCCTGAATCCTTGTAGGTTCAGGCTCTACAAGTTGAACATAGCGATAGTTGTACGTGACGTATCTCTTACCACAGTTTACTTCTGCTTGCGAGAGAACTCCTTAATAATCGGGTATGTTTTTAGCTTTTTGAGAATCTCTGTCCGATCGATTAGATGCCCATTCATGATGACCGCATGGATTTGGGTTGTGTTGCGGATATCTGCGAGCGGATTCGCGTCTAGCAGGACGAGATCGGCTAGCTTTCCTACCTCTACCGTGCCCTGCTTATCCTCATTTTCTAAATAGCGAGCCGGATTAATCGTGGCAGCCTGAAGGGCTTGCAGCGGACTTAGTCCTGCTTTGACTAGCAGTTGAAGTTCTTCATGCAGGCTAAAGCCGTAATATAGATTTGGCATCAAGTAAGTAGAATCAGTGCCAGCCATAATCGGTACCCCAGCTTCATTCATTTTGCGAACTAATTGCAAATTGTTCTGTTCCAGCTCCTGATGGATAGCAGCCCCTCTTTTATCCTTGTGCCAATTTTCTATTAATGCTGCCCACTTCTTCTGAACAGCAGGTTCTAAGAAGCGCACTCTTTCATCAGGTACCTGCTTATTTAAGCTCGTCATCGTTACAAGTGTAGGAACCTGCCAAGTTTCGTTCCGTTTAAAGATCTCAAACAACTTTCCGGCTTCATTTGCATCATAATGCTTTGCAGCTTTATTTTCGTATTCGAGATACAACAACTGATCCTTGTTAATAATACCCGCTTCTGTATCCTTAACAAGGCTGTTGAAAATACCTGATTTTTTTGATGCTGTAGCAATATGCATCCCATGCAAATGCTCGAAGCTTCTCATACCGTCGTTAGAAGCTTCATCTGCGCGTACAGTAAATGGTAAATGGCCACTTACCGGAAGCTGTAGCTTCCTCGCTTCCTCCATAGCCACAGCATACAGGTCTTTAGGCATGAGGGAGTACATTTTAATTTGATCGACCTGATATGTTTTCAACTGTTGTACAGCTTTGCGAACCGCTGCTTCATTTTTTAAATTATAGTGATGCGAAGGTACCTCATTATTTGGAAATTGATTAATAACTTTACCGGATTGTACAATGCGCGGAGTCAACTTTTCCTGATTATTAATGCTGCGCGTCTCTTGAACATGGTGGAGGCTGGAGCCCATCTCCCTAACACCTGTCACTCCGTTTGCTAACAAGTGGGGGACTGCACTATCCATGTAATTTTCCATGTGGGCGTGCATATCCCATAAACCAGGGATAAGATATTTCCCATTAGCTTTGATCACATGGGCATCGTCAGGAACATCAACGTCAGTCGTATCAGCTATTGCTGTAATTTGGTTGCCCTGAATGACTACCGACTGATTTGGTTTAAGCTTGCCTGTCTTCACATCCACTATGATGACGTCCTGCACCATTAAACGATTCTTATTACTTGGATTTGGTGGTTCTATTAAAGAAAAGGCAGGCCGAGCCAGCATTCCCGATAGAACGATCACAATCAACATGATGACACTGTTCTTGAGCAAATACAATCACCCTTTACTCCAATGTGTAGCACACCTAACAGATGGCTCAAGGTGAATATACTCGTTCATTTGTCATCCGGCATAGTGACGAAATGTCATATGACATTTCATCATATTATGTTATCTCGTCTCCATCCAAAATAATATAAATTCCCAAAACTCTCCCTTTCTTTATTGTCATACACTTCCGTATTTATCCATTAACAAGTCTGTAGACATCAGTAAAAATCTAGGATTTTGCTTTGTACAGGTCTTAAGCGGATTGGATACGGACAAAAAATGAATAGGCATTTGGCCGATCCATTTAAAAGCACGATATAACGGATTATGGATCTGTACGATATCGAATCCCAAATGCGTGCATCCTCGATGCAGCATCGTAATACCGATAATGGCCTTAATTTCACGGAATTTTGGATGGGCTTGAATGTGCCGACACACCCCAGGCAAGGACTGCTCTACCGTGCGATAAATAATTCGCCCCTTCTTTACACCATTCTCCATATAAAAAATTTCCGTAAGTAAACGAACATTATGAAGATGTATTTTTACCAATAGATCGCTATGTTCGATGCGTGTCCCATCAGACAGTATGATTGTCTTGCCTCGATACCGGAGTAATCTTACCCTGAAGATATTCGAACGTGATTGCTCAGGAAAGGTCAGTCGGGTTAACGAAAAATATAACGGATCTAACATACTCCATACGAATAATATCAGCATTTTTAGTTTCATATGGTCTAATTTCCCCTTAACGTAGTTAATGATAATTTGGATTAAACAAAAGGATTTTATCCACAGGTTGAAGTTGCAGCGAATTTAGGACTTTACTTGATGCATATCATGTGCCAGGTAATAGGATTAATTAGTATTGTGAGATGATGATATGGAACTTAATAAGGAGGGGAGCGAATGGCTGCAGAATTATCGAATTCGCAGCGAGCCGCGCTGCATTTTGTGGCTACCTATGCGAGAGGCCGAAAAATGAACGCACAGCATACGATAGCGAGCATATTACAAGGTGCCGCCATTTCACAATCCGAATATGACCAAGCTGTACGAATGATAAAGTCATATGCTAGAGTTGCCCTACACTTCCACCCGGACAGACCTGACCTGAACATGAAAAGTGTTGCTGAAGCTCTTTTGGTACAAGGATTGTACAAAAGCCAATTTGAAACGCTTCTATCCAATGGAAGTGTATCTGCTTATCCTGGAGGTGAACGCGATCTTTGGGAGAAAAAGTTGTTTGGCGGCGCCTATCAGTGCGAAGGCACGAGCAATAGCGAGCGTCCCAAATATGGGGCGCTTAACCTTATGCTTCATTCTGACGGGCCCGCTCCTCGATTTGGCTCGTGTTATTTCCTCTTGTCACCCAAAGTATCAACGCGGTGTACCTTCACATATATGGATTCCCATCTAGATCCGTTGGAAATGGGAACCTATGACGAGCTTGATGATATATTGGCGGCTCTCTTAACAGATGCATATCACAATAACTGTGCCATTGGGGACAAAAATCTTAGTCCAAGCAAACTAATTAATCAATTACGATGCAGGCTGGCATGTTCATTTCCCAATCCTTGCTGCAGAGAACCGAGTCGCAATCTGGATGAATATATTGAAGCGCAGATTCATGGCGACCTTTCACTACAGGATGACGTTGATATACTAGTCGCTGATCCCTCCTACATACATACCCACATCGGCAGGACACTGGAGGAAATATGCCGTAAGTATGCAATTGCGCTTTACTGGCATAGGGGATTCTCGTTGTTGGCACATGAGGTGCCTAGTGACTTTAGAGGATCGGCAATGCCATCATTAGCAATGCGCATTGCTCGTGAGGGCAGGGTAGATGCCAGCGTGATAGGCGATGCAGTCATGGAATTAAGGAGCGACCCGACTAAATGGATGGATCGTGGCAGCGATAAGGAAGTACTTTAGGAGTTGAAATTGCTGTGGCATGTACTTGTGAGATATGGGGAGCCCATGCTGTAGCGCTACCTGTTTTTTGTTCGACGGAAAGAGATGAGTTGCAACAACTATCGGTTTTCTTTATACTATTAAGTAACAGGGGAGGTGGCAAGGGATGGCAAAAAACTTTGCCAGAATCAGCAACGACTCATGCAAAGCCTGATTTAGGGGCGATACTTTGCATGGGGCTGGACAATACGAAGGAATGATTGTCGCCCAAGATCGCTTATATCGTTTCTAATAATGGGCTTTGCACCTTATTTCTTTAACTATTCAAAATAAGGAGCTGTAAAGCATGACAACACCATTTATTAGAAACCACCAATATAATTTGATTAAAAAGCAAGCGACTTTGCTTCAACATACTTGTCAGACAGTAGCGGATCACAAGATTGTTGATACAGTACGATACAGCGCGTTCACCAAGATTACAGAGGCGTTCCAGAGTGCAGAAGAGCAGCAGCTTCGTCTGCTTGAGCGGATTACGACACTCGACAAAACGGAAGAATTCTCTCAATTTCTGCTTTCTCTTGAACCTTACCTGATTGAGTTCGAACAGGTAACTGACAAGCAGCTGAAGAAGCTCTATCCGAAGAGTAAGAAGCTGAAGCTTCCGAATATGGAGGGACTGGATCTCCGGCATACGACGTATCTTGGATGGACGGACATTGGAACGAATCGCATGTATCTGATCTATCAGTTAGACGGACGACTTGTCGGTATTGAGGGGAAATTCACCCAAGCAAAGAAGAAGGGTACGTGCTTCCTATGCAATCGACAGGAAGAAGTGGCCTTATTTACAGCAGAAACGAAAACCAAACCAGCGAATGCTACGCCTGATTATTACAAGGCCATTGGTAATTATATGTGCGTGAACAGCCATACCTGCAATCAGAACATTACTGATAAGACAGCGTTGGAAATGTTCATTCGCAGCATTATTGGTTAAGTTTACGAGATAAAGAGGAGGAGGATGTCCATTCGGACATCCTCTTCGTCTATTCTGCATGTTGGAAATCGCCCTATTCTTGGGTTAACACACTTGTTATTTCCGCGGTGCATTACTCTTTAATACAGAGGCTACTTTTTTGAACTGGATATTTTCTTGGTTCATTTTGACCATCTGATCTTTAAGAACCTCTGCTGTAATTCTCCCACCAGCACCGACATGCCCAATTGCGATACATACATCATGACGGCGGAAATGCTCGCGCATTAGCATGAACTGCTTATGAACAGCCGCCTTCGTATGTACATCATCCAGGAAGATGTGATTCTCTAGGCTGGGAACCTGCACCTCGCTTGCGATCTTGCCAACAATACTGCGAAAATTAGTATGGCTGTCCACGAAGAAAAGCCCACGTTCTTTGCACACTTTCAACACATTTCGCATAACACGCTCATCAACTGTAGCCTTAGAACCCATATGATTGTTCATGCCTATGGCGTGGGGGACATTATCGATAGCTGCATGTACCCGTTTCTGAATTTCTGCATCACTCAGATCCGTTGTTATTGCTCCAGGCCCAAGCCAATGTTTCTTGCCTGACAATGCTTCCATCGGCATATGAACGATAACATCATGACCAGCAGCATGCGCACGCTTCGCGTCTCTTTCTGTACTTGGCATGAAGGGCATAACAGCGACAGTTACTTTATAGGGCAGCTCCATAATCTCTGTAGTACCCTTGGCGTTATTCCCGAAATCATCAATAATGATCATTGCCGTTTTTTCTCCGTGCTGCCGATCGGATAAGGATTGTACGTCAACAGGGAATAACGGCAAGCTAAGGAATGCCACTATAAGGCTAAGGGCAATCCGGCATGACAAGCGTTTATTTACATCTTTCACATCAGCACCTGCTTTCTTGCTTGCTTCAATGATATCCTTGCTTATCATTGTTCATCGAAAACGTACAAACCATGCTTATTATTTTTTAGCAGAATCAGTTATTCGATGCAGGGCATAGTAAAAGGGTGCTGTATTTATGTATTTCACGAGCAGGGTGCGAAGTTTATGTGGTCGAAGTGACAAAAGGAAAAAGAGGGAGGAGTTTGTCGTTAACATGTATAGATGGTTTGTTATCCCTATATTCGTTATCGTTTGTGTTGCTGTATCCTCCATACCGCAATACGCATTCTCCGCAGAACAGCAAACAGTAGATAATGAGCTTACAACATTTATTCAGCAATTATTTGCGAATCGAGCCAAATATTTACTTCGTCAGGAAGATGGGCTGCTCCGCGATTTTTATATGCCTGAACGCGCATCAAGCATGAGGGCGATGAAGCATGAACAGATGCGTGCACAATATGTACAAATGTGGGTGAAGCATAGGCAACTTCAATTGGCGGATGCTGCTAGCAGCCCAAGAGTAATTCGGGCGAAAAAACGTAATGATCAGGTATTTGTCTCCGCTGTAGATTCATTGCGTCTCGGATATACGTACAATCAACCGTCAAGTCAAGTCGAGCACTTCGGGATAGGTACGCGGCATGCGCTTACCCTGATAAGGAAGAATGGATCGTGGAAGGTACTGCGAGAATGGTATTTAGACCCTCTGGAAGAGAATCCTGATCTAATCCCGAAATTAACCGAGTTACCGCGCAATTCAGCGTCTAATCGGGTTAATGCCAAGACAAACCAAGCATCGGGTCTACATTCAACTTCAACTCGCTACAACCGTGATAAGGCTATTGATTATGCGAATAAATACGCAGGAATAGCTTGGGGGGCTGGTAACAATCATCGCTACAATCCTAGATATCGGGATTATACCGGGCAAGGAGGGGATTGTACCAATTTTGCTTCCCAATGTATTGGCGATCAAGAAGGCGGTGGATTGCGCATGAAGGGTGGATGGCATCACTATCGCTCAGGCGGCAGTAAAGCATGGGTACAGACCGATGCTTTCAAAAACTTCCTCATATATAGCGGGTACGGCAAAGTCATCAAAAAAGGAACCTACACTACAATTGTCCAGACCAGCAATCAGCATCCAAATGGCGCTTGGGCTGGTCTTAAGGCGGGAGACCTGATTGGGTACGAGCTTAATGGCGATATCGATCATTTTTCGATTGTAGTTGGCTTTGATGCTCAAGGTTATCCACTCGTGAATTCACACACTGCCGATCGTTACCGAGTGCCTTTTGACCTAGGCTGGGATAAATATACGATGTACTGGCTCATCCATATCCGTGATTAGCTTGGCAGTACTGGTCAACACTTCGGCACATACCTCGTCCACTCCGATCATACAATGATGAGGACAAGAAGGAGTGGTCGGAAGGTGAACGAATGTTGTTGTCATCACTCGTAAAGCAAACTGCACTTCGAAGTGCAGTTCTCGTCATTGGTAAAGGAATAGGCCTTGCAGGCAGAGTAGCCATAACAAGAATGCTCGGTGCAGAAGGCATTGGGTTATACCAGATTGCCTATTCCTTCTTTGGCATGGCCTTGATGGTTATTTCCGGAGGGTTGCCTACTACGCTCGCCTTATTCACAGCGAAGCAGACTGATCGAGGTTGGAGGGTATTCCAGCTTTTATCCGTTTATACTGCATTGATTGGGATGGGTCTCGCATTTTGGACACAATACTATGCGAACAACATTGCTGTGCTAATTGGAGATATTGAACTTGCATGGGCGCTGCGAGCCCTAGCCCCGGCATTAATCGCTGTACCACTTCTCCAATTAGCACGCGGTTATATGCAGGGAATCCGCAGCTACGAAGCGATTTCCTTGTCCGAATTAACGGAGCAAGCAGTGCGGATTACGGTACTGATTACTTTCGTAAGCCTGTACGCGGCTCAAGGAGTAGGTCGAGCCATAGGTTACGGATTGTATGGCACGACAATTGCAGCTATTGCTGCGTTTTTGTTTTTGACGATATATGCATCTTCCACACGGCGTGCGGCGATAATGATCACATATTCCCCATTGAGCAAAGAAGGGTTAGGCCTTTTTCTAAGATCCTCCTTCGTTATCGGTTGCACGCGAATGCTTGTACCACTTTCAGACTTCATTGACTCCATCCTTATTCCGAACAGATTGCAGGCTGCAGGGTATTCTATATCAGATTCAATCGCAATGTATGGCATTATTACAGGAATGGCTGCTGTCATCGTCTATATGCCGACGATGATAACGGCATCTGTCTCTTATACGGTAACGATGAAGATAGCAGCGAAACACGAAGCAGGCATGGAGAGCGGGCGAGATATCGAACGAATTCTCCGATTTGTCTGGACATGGGGAATCATTAGCGGACTTTTTATTTTCCTGTATGCGAAGGAAGCGGCAATACTCCTATTCGGCGTGGAAGCTGCAGCTGAGCCTATTCGATACCTATGTGCAATCCCTCTTATTGTTGGGTTGCGTGAACTTACCACGAGTATCCTGTGGGCCCAAGAGCGCAAGCGGACTCCATTAACGGGACTTGCACTGGGAATCGGCCTATCCGTCTTGCTTCAATTCTTTATTGTTGCAATTCCAGGGTTTGGGTACAGAGGAGCTGCGATTGGAATTCTTCTTATGGAAACGGTAGCCGTTCTTTGGAATTTGCATGCGCTTCGGAATGCTAACGTAACCTTATTCACAATTAAGTGGGTAGGATGGGATCTCATATTGTTTTCTTGTATCCTGTTTGTCCTCATCTCACCCCTTATTAAGGAAGGGCAACTAACATTGATTGTTCTAAGTGCACTTTTCTATTGGATAAGCGCAGCTTTCCTTATCGTTATAAGATACCGCAAGTAGAAATTTGCAGAATGATAGTGAGATAGGGAGCCCCCTGTGTTCCAAATCATGTTAGAAATTTACACAGGGGGTTATCATCAGGACTACATAAGTGCCTCCTTGTATATATCAGTCATCTCAGCATCAGTCTATCCGCGAATCCCTATAATGCTCACGGCTATATCCCAAATTCGATAGAAACAAAACAAATCCATTTTCTTCTGTCACAAACAGCTGTGCTATGTCGTTCTATGTGCAAATCGATCTTAAGGAGAGAAGCACATGAGAGAACAGACATGCATCATTATTGGAGGCGGCTATGCCGGATTAAATGCTGCACACGCGATGTCAAGTAGTATGAAGGGCATGAAAGACTCCTCCCTTCATATTTTTCTTATTGACCAGCAAGCACATCATTTGCGTAAAGTACTCCTTTTCAAGCCTACCGCCACAGACTCGACCATTACGGTTCCATGGTCGGATGTATTGCCGAGCAGAGTTACATTCATTCAAGGGAGTGTTACTTCCATACAAGGAGCCAACAAGCATGTACTATACGAAGGCCGGGATGGCCAATTACATCGTATCTCCTATGACTTTCTCATTGTTGCTCTTGGGAGTACTATTCGTAAACCGGTTGAAGAACAAGGAGGAATTGCACTTACTCATGAACATGCAGCATTGCAGATCCAACAGCAATGGCGAAGCAATATACAGAAGGCAGCAGGAATACAAGATCAGCTCGAACGCAAGCGTCTCATGTCGGTTGCTGTAGTAGGAGCAGGAATTAGTGGCATTGAGACTGCTGCCGAATTAGCTTACGCAATGCGGATGGAGGCTATTGAGCTCGGATTAGCTGCGAATGACGTTCGAGTTTCTTTAATAAATGCGCAGGAGCGGTTATTCACCGAAGGCCCCTTGAAGGTAGCTGCCAAGTTGGAAGCTGCACTGAACGAGTTAGGTGTTGCTGTAATTCACCACAGTCGAGCAAGTCATGCAAGGGATGGTATGCTGCACCTTGATGGCTGTGATCCGCTGCCAGTTGGCTTATGTATTTGGACACTGGGACTTCAGCCTAATCCAGTCCTTCGTTCACTTGGTTTACCCGTAACTGAAGAAGGGAAAGTCATCGTAGATGCAAGCTATCGAGTTCATGGCCTCCCGGGAGTATATAGTATCGGTGATTGTGCGCATATCGTTGATCCGAAGAATGGTAGTCCAGATCGTATGACATGCAAGGAAGCTATTCCACAAGCAAATCGGCTAGCCAAAATCATAGCAGCAGACATTGCCCATCGTCCTGCGCCATTACACCAGTCTTATATGGAGTTATTTTGTATTGGCCTAGGTCCAGAAAGTGGATTGGTGTGGTGCCGGCAATGGGGAATAGATTTCGTACTGACAGGCAAGCTCGGATGGAAGATACGAAAGTTCACCTGGGATTCTGCTAGTTTGATAAAATAATGGCATCAATTGTGATTACAAGGGAGAAGGACAATATGGATACGACAGAACTTTATCATCAATATAAAGCACTGCTGTTCACACTTGCCTATCAGTTGACTGGTTCAACTGTTGACGCAGAAGATGTTGTGCAAGAGGTATTCGTCAAAATCCATAAGTTGAACGGAAATGAGCTTGAACAACCGAAGGCATATTTGTGCAAAATGGTTACGAATCAGTGCTATGATTTGCTAAAATCGGCTCAGCGCCGACGAGAGCAATATTTCGGTACTTGGCTGCCAGAGCCTGTTGCGACAACCTACGAGGATCCGATAGATTCAATTGTACGTTCTGATTTGCTATCCTACGCGATGCTTGTGCTGCTTGAACGATTAGCGCCTGTGGAACGCACGATCTTCATCTTGCGTGAAGCGCTCGGGTTCGACTATCCCGCAATTGCACAAATTGTGAATAAAAATGAGGTGAATTGCCGCAAGTTGTTAAGCCGAGCCCGCAATAAGATGGGAATTTCGGAGGAGGAGCCTATCCCTCATGAGCTGGCTAGTGAGGAATGGGTAATGCGTTTATTACAAGCACTGAGGTCGAATAGCGTGGATGCCGTCGTGTCTATGCTGCATGAAGATATCGTTGTTCTGTCTGATGGAGGCGGCAAGGTGTCGGCTGCTGCACATCCAATTACAACGCCAGAACGAGTCGCACAATTCCTCATCGGACTTATGAAGAAGACTGTCCAACAAGAGAACCTGTTGCATTATGAAATTACCTCTATTAATGGGCAAGCGGGAGTGATCGTTCATACCGATGGACGACCCGACACCGTTATCCTGCTTCATTCGGAGGGGGCTGCCATTCGCAATATCTATTTCGTACGCAACCCAGATAAGCTTGTACGACTCTAATAGTGGATGACCCCTCATAAAATCAGACTGAGAGCCGATCGACCGTTGTTAAAGAATCTACAAGTAGTTGATTCGGCTCTAAAATAATGAGGACTTGACAATTATATAGTTAGGAGCCATACTATTTGTATGACCAATCAACCATTATTTACTAAGAGCAATGAAACCGCACCTACACTCATTCAATCCAAGCGGCAGATTGATCGCTACAACCTCGACGTCGACGCACAAGCCATTCTTGTTGCTGCTCGGTTAATGGAGGCTGGTGCGAAGCTAGGACATGCGGCAGAAGTTCATTTCTCCAGATTCGGACTATCAACAGGTCGATATCGCTTGTTAGCCGATTTGGAGGACAATGGGGGAGAGGAGCTGCCATCGCAATTAGCCAACAACCTCGGTGTGACTCGTGCGACTGTCACGGGCTTAATCGATACCTTAGAACGCGATGGTCTCGTCACTCGGCGTACTAGTGCATCAGACGGTAGGCAAAAGTCAGTTGTTCTCACAGATCAAGGAGCTAATAAGCTTCGTGAGATGGCACCGGAACATTTTGCAAGGCTGGAAGCCATGGTAGGACTGCTTACTGCTGAAGAGCGCACCGTATTTCTCGACCTACTCGGAAGGGTTACCGAAGGAATTTCAGCACTTACCGCGGAATCTATCGTCTAAACAGGGACAGTGGATGATCGTGAAAGGGGCTAGTCTTGACTAGCCCTCCTTTCCACCCATATAGTTAGGAACCTAATTATATGGGGTGTAGGAGTGAGCAATTTTTTTAACAGAAAGGGTGAAGACAAACATTGAACAGATCAAATGATGCAAGTGAGACCAAGGATGGTAGTAATAGGATATCTAAGCCTTCTGTTCTCTGGCGCGATATTATGATAGCTTATGCTGCGCCGGCGTTGATGGCCGGGATTGGAGGAGTGGTGATCGGTGACCAGATCCTGTTCATTGCCGCCTTTACTTCGATAGGAGGGACATCTGCCGTAACAGCATGGATCATTGGTCGTTGGCTGCAAGATTGGGGATTACATACACAATGGTTGAACAGGTCGCATCTTCTTGTCATTGCAACGATATTCGCCTTTTTAGGAGTAGCAACAGGGCTGCTGATAGCTTTGGTTGTTACAGAACTGTCGATTTATGCATTTTCACAAGAGATTGCATGGTTGGATCGGGTGTGGATAGACTTTCCTCTATCTGTCACGATAGCGAGCACAACTACAGTATGCCGCTGGTATAAGGCAACACACAAACATACATCGAACAGGAGCGTGTAAGAAATGATCGTAGTAATCGGTGCAACAGGAACCATCGGCAGAGAACTGCTAAACAGTCTGATTCAAGCAAACGTACCCGTACGGGCCATCAGCAGAGAGCCGGACAAACTCCGGATTCAATTGGGTGCGGGTGACCATAGACAGGTGGAGATTGTCCAGGCAGATGCATCCGACGCATCAGCATTGCGCTCTGCATTTCAAGGGGCGAGCCAACTTTTTCTGTCCATGTCGAATAGTCCAAGACAAGTGGAATTAGAGAGCTCGGTCATCCGAACGGCTATCGAGGCCGGCATTGAGCATATTGTAAAGATTTCTAGCCCGCTGTATAACGCTCTTGTTCCAGTGGAGATTGCCAGATGGCATCTGGAAATTGAAACCTTGCTCAACGATTCAGGTATATTGCATACCGTACTGCGACCCTATGCTTTTATGCAGAACTTACTTCGATTGACTGGGCCGATTCGCAAGCACAATGCCTTCTACGGCTCAATGGGGAACTCAGCATGCAACTACATCGATTGCCGAGATATTGCGGATGTCGCCGCAGAAGTACTAACGAATCACAAGAAAGCAGGACGCATCTATACACTCACTGGTTCAGAAGTGTTCAATTATGAACAAATTGCGGCCAAATTCACAGCAATGCTCGGTCGTCCTATTACGTATATCAACATGGATTCGAACACACAGCGCCGTTCCTTAATGGAACAAGATCATATGCCGCTATGGCTTGCGAATCACGTTGTAGAGATTCAAGCCATGTCTGCAGCCATTCCGGAGCATCCTACTGATACAGTTGCTCGATTGCTCGGCCAAGCACCGAGAACGCTCGATAGCTTTCTCGAAGAACATATCGTCCTATTCCAGTAGTAGTAGATGCATTTCGCCGCTTTTGATTTCTTACTTATACCAGTTGTAATATTTTCTATATAATTCATAAAAATTGATCGATTAACATAATCTTCGCATGAACATAAGTTTCCCTTAACATACGAGCCCCATAATAATGTTGAACGGAGAGGTGCAATCCCCCGCATCACAAAATGAGGAGGCGAAGAAGAATGAATATGCTAACTGTGTTGAAACGCAAATGGTTCAAAGTTGTACTTGCTGCATTAATCGCACTGCCCACGTTGTCCTTGGGAGCAGGGTCTAACGCTTATGCGGAGGGGTCAGCCGATCCGGCGCCGTATATCACGGCAAAGGGTACACCGAACGGCAAGAAAGTATTGTTCGATAACACTCACGGTCAAACGGCTGGCGCAGCAGACTGGGTAATTGATGGCGGCTTCTCAGATTTCGCTAACGGCATTGCAGACAAAGGCTATGAGGTTAAGGAATTGCGCAAGTCTACGCCAATCACTTATGATGATCTGAAAGATTATCAAGTGTTTGTTATTGGCGAGGCCAACATTCCGTATAAGACATCCGAGCAAGCAGCAATGTTGCAGTATGTCAACAGTGGGGGCAGCATCTTCTTCATCGCAGACCATTACAATGCGGATCGCAACAAGAACCGCTGGGACGCTTCTGAAGCATTTAACGGCTACCGCCGTGGAGCATGGAGCAACCCAGCACAAGGGATGAGCACAGAGGAGGCCAACTCAGCTGCTATGCAGGATGTTGCAAGCTCCGATTGGCTGTCCGACAACTTCGGTGTTCGTATTCGCTACAATGCACTCGGTGACATTAATGCTAACGTGATTGTCGATCCACAGCAAGCATTCGGCATTACGAATCAAGTAAGCAGTGTTGCCATGCATGCGGGTTCAACGGTTGCAATTACAAATCCGCAAATTGCGAAAGGCATCGTGTACTTGCCTGCGGTAAGCAGCAGCCAGAAATGGCCAAATGCAGTAGATCAAGGCGTATATAACGGAGGCGGTGTCGCAGAAGGGGCTTATGTATCTATCTCGAAGGTCGGGTTAGGGAAAGCCGCTGTCATTGGTGATTCCTCTCCAGTAGAAGATGCAACACCGAAATATTTGCGCGAAGAGAATGGACAGACGAAAAAAACATATGATGGCTACAAAGAGCAGGATGATGCCGCACTGCTCATGAACCTTATCGACTGGCTTGCCGAGCAGGAGTCATACACAAGCTTCACACAGGTGCCAGGACTGCAGCTTGACACACCAACTGTATTGCTGCCGTTCGAGACACCGCAGCTCAGTACAGAGCCGCAGCCTGAGCCGTGGGCGGCACCTGCAGCGGGCTACAAATGGTGGGATTCTTCCACATTTAAGAAAGGCTCATATGGCGCTCCAAGTGGGGGACAGAACCCATCTGGCAATCCTGCGATGACACATCCTGCAACGGTAACTGCAGCCACGCCATTCAATGTAACGATTACAGCAGGCGGATTAACGCCGAACAGCAGCATTACGCTTCAAATCGGCGTATACTTAACGGGCGGGCAGCAAGTCGGTCAAGTGCAGCAAGATAATGGCAGTTGGCCTACCGGATATGGCTATAATAGCTTCACACTTACAGCGGATAGCACTGGTACTGCCGTGAAGACAATCCAGGTGCGAACACAATCAGGCAAGAGCGGGGCAGCCAGCATTCGTCTCCGCAAGGATAGCAGCAATGTATATCAGACTAATCCAATTACAATTGCACCTTAAGCTATAAATGTCATGAATTGTCTGACTTAGCTAGATCGTATAGAGAAGTCCCGGCGGGGTTGCCAGGGCTTCTCTATCCTTTCTTTCGAAAGACACCAGCCAAGATAAGATAGATGCTTCCAACACAGATGAGGAGAATCCATATGAGCAATGAAACAGCAGCACCTCTTCACGAAAACAGTGATTCCTGCACAGTAGCCATCATACATACAAGTGACATTCACGGAACCGTTATGCCTTATCGTTATGCGGATCAGCAGCATATTGGAGCAGGGTTAGCCAGAATGGCGACCGCTATTGACACTCTGCGCCATCAGTATAAGGAATCTGTACTGATCGACAATGGCGATCTGCTTCAAGGCACACCGCTAACCTATTATCATGCTCGCATACAATCAGAGCTGCCTAATCCAATGGTCGCCTGCATGAACCAGATCAAGGCGGATGCTGCCGTCATCGGGAACCATGAATTTAACTACGGGCTTCCCTATTTGAAGCAGGCGATTAAGGAGTCTCAGTTCCCATGGCTCAGCGCAAATCTACTTCGGGAAGAAGACGGAGAGCCTTACTTTGGCAAGCCCTATATTGTAAAGGAGTATGCGAATGGACTTAAGATCGGCATACTGGGCTTAACAACCCCGTATATTCCGAACTGGGAATTGCCGCAGCATATTGCAGGAATTTGCTTCGAAGACGCGGTTGATGAGGCGAAGCGCTGGGTGAACATTCTTCGAAATGAAGAGCAGGTTGATCTCGTTGTCGTATCCTATCACGGCGGATTCGAGCGGGACATGCGTACTGGCGAATTGACAGAGGCAGATACAGGGGAAAATCAAGGCTATCGAATTTGCATGGACGTTCCCGGAATCGACATCTTGTTAACCGGTCATCAGCACCGAATGATTGTAGATGAGCAGGTGAACGGGGTATGGATCGCGCAACCGAGCTCCCATGGGCAAGGAATCGGATTCATGGAGATCGGTATGACCAAGCTTGAGGGGAAATGGGCACTAGAACAATGTCAATCTCAGTTCATTTCTGTAGAGGGAACAGTCCCGGACGAACGTATCTTGGAAGCGATCCATGACATCGAACAGAAGGTTCAACACTGGCTGGATCAACCGATTGGTACTATGGAAGGCAATATGTTGGTCGATGATCCGTCGCAAGTCCGGCTTGCAGACCATCCGTTGATCGCATTCATTAATCGGGTTCAAATGGAATACGGATGTGCCGAAATATCGAATACCGCTCTCTTCGATGATAGTGCGCCAGGATTCTCTGGAGAGATTACGATGCGACAGGTGCTGGCCAACTATATGTATCCGAATACGCTAAGAGTCATTCGCGTCTCGGGTCAAGATATTAAGGACGCCTTGGAGCAATCTGCCTCTTATTTTGCATTATCGGAACAAGGGAATCAGATACAGGTTAGTGAAGCGTTCTTATATCCGAAGCCCCAGCATTATAATTATGATATGTGGTCAGGCATTGAATATGAGATTCAAGTCTCACGACCGATAGGACAGCGCGTTACTACGCTAAACGTTGGTGGCGCGTCAATTGAGATGAACGCTGAATATGATGTGGCCATGAACAATTATCGAGCGGGGGGCGGGGGGAATTATGTCATGTTCGCCAATAAGCCAATTGTGCTTGATCTGCCGACAGATATGGCTGAATTAATCGTGGATTATATTAGGAAGCGGGGAACCATTACAGCCGAGTACAGTCATAATTGGAGAGTTGTCTTGTAGGATTTGAAGCAAAATACAATCTTTCAAATCCGAACAAAGGTTATGACTACGAACTAAGGGAGGCTGATTGAACAGTTTCCCTTGTTTTTTTGGGATTCACTCACTTAGAAGCATTTCGCAACCGCACATTCGGATATTCGCCGACATGTTAAAGAAACAGCATGCACCCTATCGTCTCAGAATGACGACAGGGTGCATAAGCAGTATCTTGGAAGCATCCTAAAACAGCTAATGTGAAGAGTGCAGACCCACGGTCATTCTACCAATCCAAGATGTACATAAATAGGGAAGGAAACAACGCCATTTGGCTCTAGATGGTGATCGCGTTGATAACGCTTGAGGGCCTGCGTCGTGCTTGATCTGAACTTGCCGTCACACCTTCCTGTGTAATATCCTGCACTTTGCAGCCTCGACTGAATCAATTGCACATCTCCGCCAACATCACCTTCCGCTAAATCGCGTGGATTATGCCTCAAATCACCCAGTGCATGTCCCATAATCGTTACTTTCGTGCCGATCGGAATCATCTCATACAATTCAATAACATCTTTATTGCGCATACGAATACAACCATGACTCGCATGACGTCCAATGGAATAGGGCTTATTTGTACCATGGATACCATAATTCCCCCATGTGACATTCAAGCCGAGCCAACGAGGTCCGAATGATGGACCCCAGTTCTCCCCCTTAAATATGATACGGAATTCACCCGTGGGAGTTGGGGTAGCGGGATCACCAACTGCGATATGATAAGACTTGATTGTCTTGTTATGCTGTTGCACAACAAGGCGGTGAAGGTGGGGGAAGATGATGATCGAGTAGTCATCTCGCTTCGATTCAACGGTATTCAAAGGTTTTGCTTCAACCATATCTGGAACAAGGGCGACCATTACAAATGGAATGGATATACTTAACAGCAACAGCCGACATAAAAGTACATAAGCATGTAAATTCATCGATTTATTTCTCCATAAGGTTTTACACTACGCTGGGGATAGTTTCTCCGTTATTGCGAAATTTATACAATTATAGCTGCATTCTTGGTATTTACAAGAAATTATCAAATGAACAATTCTCTTTAGAAAATATTTGATTGACCCTCTTTCCAATGACATGTTTCAATGTGCTAGTAGATGAATTTGACAGGGAAGGGCGAGGCTGATGAATGATTGGTCACTTACACATCCTCAACTTAGAATTTGGTACGTGGAGAATATGCAGCCGAATACAAGCTTAGGCATTATTTCAGTATCGTTGCGGCTGAAGTCGAAACAAGGCAATCTGGAGATTCCTTTCCTGCAGCAAGCTGTAAATGAGCTCTTAAGACGAAATGAAGTTCTGCGTCTTCGTATCGTAGAGAGGGACGGACAGGGACCAAGACAATACATCAGCAAGTATCAAAACTATGAGGTTCCAGTCATTGATGCTGTCGGTATTGACGTACAATCATGGGAGAAGGCGAGAGCTCAGATGCCAATGCCGTGGAAGGATGCCGATCTATTTAAGTTCATTCTGTTGCGGATAAATGCTACGGATTGTGTATTATACCAGCGTTTTCATCATTTCATTCACGATGGAATCTCCCAGCAGCTTATCATTGATGATATTCTTGCCTATTACAGTTGCCTTGTACAAGGCGCAGCCTTGCCTGAGTCACATCGACCTTCCTACTTGCAGTTCATCGCTAGTGAGCTGGAATACGAGCAATCTGAGCGCCGGGAGAAAGACCGACAATATTGGCTGCAGGAATTTGAAGCACATCGCTCTGACAGCGTACATACAATCTCGCCACTCCAACTGCATGATCCTACCTGTAAATCCAATCGTATATCTTATCCGTTGTCTGCATCCATGCAGCAGCACGTATATCAATTCTGCGAGAAGCATCAAGTAAGTCTATTTACGTTATTCACCGCACTACTCGCCATTTATTTATACAAGTGGAATAGTAACCAAAATCAAGTCATCGGCACGACATTAAGCAATCGAACGAATAGAGCAGAGAAAAACATGTTAGGTATGTTCGTCAGCACCGTGCCACTCCGTCTCCAGATAGAAGGGGAACAAGACAGGATCTCCTTCATTAAGCAAGTGAACAAAAAGCAATTCTCAGCGGCAAGGCATCAGAAATATCCATTCAATCAGCTTGTACAGGACATTCGCTCTAAGACAGGCGACAGCTCGCCTCTCTTTCACGCATCCATTGAATATCGAGAGACGGATACGTCGAATGTAAACAGCAATGAGCACGTTCAATATGAATGGGAGCACATCCATTGTGGCTATGAGGAAAATGACTTCCTGCTCCGGGTACAGCGAGTCGCAGCGACGAATGAATTGTCCCTGCACTTTGATTATCAGATAGCTAAGTTCAGTTCAGAAGAAATTCAGCGGCAGATTGAACAGTATGTATATGTAATCGAAGAAGTGCTTGCACAGCCTGAACGCTCTATCGACTCAACCGAAATTTGCACGCCTGAGCAGCGTGCAGAGCTGATGACTTCCTTTCAGGCAGCGAAAACACAAGAGTCCAATCCCACTCTCTTAGTCGTCCAAGCGTTCAATGAGCAGTGCGAACGAACCCCTGAAGCTATAGCCATTCGATGCGACCAGAAATCCATCACTTATCGAGAATTAAGTACCAGAGCTGACCGATTGAGTGCGCATCTAAGGAATAAAGGTATCGGGCAGGACGATGTCGTAGGCATCCTGATGGAGCGATCTATCGATACCATTGTCAGCATGCTCGGGATATGGAGAGCTGGAGCGGCCTACATTCCGCTAGACCCTGCACTCCCTCATGAACGAATCTCATTTATGCTTACAGACAGCAGTGTCAAAGTCATCGTTACGCATCGAGGCCTAGAAAGGCGTTTCCATATCGATAGAGCATATGAATGGTTGGATCTAGATAAATGCACCGCAGACAGCGACAAGCAAGAAAGTAGGCAAGAAAGCCAGCTATTAAATGACATTTCAAAAGATGACATTCAAGTCACTCACCCTGCTCCAAACAGCCTTGCATATATCATCTATACCTCCGGGTCGACCGGCAATCCGAAGGGGGTGATGATCGAGCATCAATCATTCGGCAGCACTCTGCATTATCGGAACCAAGAATACAAGACAAGGGTAGGAGACACCGTGCTCCCGTTGATTTCCTTCGCGTTCGATGGTTTTGTGGCGACGTGCTGGTCACCGCTTATTACGGGAGCGACAGTTGTGCTGGCAGTTGAGGAGGCGATGAAAGACTTCTATGCCCTACGTAACTTGATTATACAAGAGAAGGTCTATCATATTATTTCCACACCAAGCCTATATGGGTCTTTACTCACAGGATTATCAACAGAAGATATGTCGAGTCTTCGGATTGTTACCTTAGCAGGCGAGCGGGTCAGTGATGCGGTGATAGAGAGAAGCAAGCAGCTTCAGTCCGACACTGAAATTGTAATTGAATACGGCCCTTCCGAGAACAGCGTTGTCACGTCAATCAAGAAAGACGCGCAAGCGGGAGGAGCCTATAGCATTGGCAGACCGTTAGCGAATAGCTTCGTATATATCGTGAATGAGCATCTTCAGCTGCAGCCAATTGGGGCACAAGGACAGCTATGTATCACCGGAGTAGGACTTGCTCGCGGATATCTCAATCTACCGGAGCAATCAGAGCAGCGCTTCATAGCGAACCCCTTCTTCGACTCGGATGGATGGAAGCGAATGTACTTGACCGGTGATTATGCCAGATGGCTTCCTAACGGGGAACTCGAATTCATTGGTCGTACAGACGACCAAGTGAAAATTCGTGGTTATCGAATTGAAATTGGTGAAATTGAATCGCAGCTGCAGCGCTTGCCAGGCATTCAAGAAGCTGCCGTGCTTATGATCAAGCAAGGTGCTTCCGACTCGACGCTATCTGCCTATATTGTATCGGATCAAGGACTCGTGATCTCAGACATTCGTACTCAGCTGCTGAATCAGCTTCCTATCTATATGGTTCCTGCACACTTCATGAAGATTAACAGCATGCCGCTAACACACAATGGCAAGATTGACCGTAAGGCACTGCTTCACATGACCGAACTGTCTTCTGGCAATCAACCGTATATTGCGCCTGCTACCGAACGTGAGCAGCTGCTAGCGGAGCTGTGGGCAGAGACGCTAAATAGGCACCCAATCGGGTTACACCACAGCTTCTGGGAACTCGGCGGTGATTCCATCGAAGCGCTTCAATTTATGGGGCGATTGCATCAGTTCGGGTATACCTTGACAGTAAAGGAACTTCATTCATATCCAACGTTGGGTGAGGCAGCCGCCCGCATGAGATTTACAGACAAGCGCCCCCAGAACGAGATCATCACTGGAGTCGTTCCATTTACACCTATTCAACAGTGGTTCTGGGAGCAGCGGTTCGCGAACCCGCATCATTGGAACCAGTCATTCGTCCTATTCAGTAAGACGAGATTTGTGCAAGAGCACATCGAACATGTATTTGACCATCTTGTTCTTCACCATGATGCATTGCGAATGACCTATCGCCCAGAAGGGAAGTTGATCGTTCAAACCATCCGCCAGCCGGATGAAGGGCCCTTCTATCATTTCGTATCATACGATCTAGAAGATGCTGACCATCCTGAGCGAGAAATGGAACAGATTGCAACTCAACTGCAGCAGAGTATGAATCTCTACAAGGGTCCAATTGTCAAGCTTGGTCTATTCCGTACGAAGGGTGGGGATCACCTGCTGCTCACGATTCATCATCTGATTGTAGACGGATATGCTTGGCGTGTGCTCCTCGAAGATTTTGCTGATGGATACGATCAGCTTGTGAACGGACATCCACTGCGAGTTAGGCCAAAGTCAACTTCTCTGAAGCAGTGGGCAGAGAGATTACTCACCTATGCTCAGCAGGATGAGGTTATTCAGGAACTTCCTTATTGGCTTGCGCTTGAACAATATTCAGGGGATCCATTGCCACTCGGATTACGCAGCGATGTGCAAGCTGCCGATCTTGGTGTATGGAGCGATAATGGCATGATTACGATTGAATTCTCTTCGGAAGCAACCGACACACTGCTTCGGAGCAATAATACGTCAGCAAGCCCGGAAGCATATGACCTCATGCTAACTGCGTTCGGAATGGCGCTTGCGGATTGGAGTGGCGGACGCACATTTCGCTTGGATGTTGAAGGCCATGGAAGAGAAGCAATCGGGGAAGAGATAGAGGTGTCGCGTACGATCGGCTGGTTCATGACGATGTATCCAATCATTCTCGATATGTCACGAGCCGATTCCCTTCCCGCAGCTGTCGAACAGACTCGGCAAATGCTGCGCAGCATTCCGAACAAGGGAATGAATTACGGGGTACTGAAGTATTTGACCAAGCATGAGTCAGCAAGCGGTACAGCAATTTTGGAGAGGAAGGCAAAGATAAATTTCAATTATATGGGTCAATTCGGTAACGAGCTGACTAATGAAAAATTTACGTTCTCAGCGATGCCGCCAGGTGATACGATAGGACTGGACAATGGACGAATGTATCAATTAGAGGCGGTTGCCATGATTGTAGCAGGGCAGCTTGTCGTTCGGTTCGTGTACAACACACGGGACTATGAGCAATCCAATATTCAGGTGCTCGTCAATCGATATAAGGCCCGTCTCGAAGCATTGCTTGAATTACACAAGCACGGATATGCATCATGGCCGAGTTCCAGTCTAACCGTCTAAGCGTAACAGAGACCGATGCTGCTTCGACTATATCCGTATCTTCATCCGAATAAGTAGGAATGAGATAGCCTGAGTCATCACAAGTAAGATGGGAAAGTCCTCCTATTTTCCATTGAATGTGACGCAATCCACAATTAAATCGGATAGTGAAAAAAGGTCGAGAGCAGGGCGCCTTATTACCCTGAACTCGACCTTTCTCTTATTAGATAGGATCCCGCAGAAGGTAAGCTAACGAATTGGACAGCCTCATTCCGTGGTTATCGTCATATTACTCAGTACGATCCTGTTGCCGCTGCTCCGTTTTGACTGCGCCAATCGTACTTCCTGCTGCAATCCGTATCAATTTCGCCTTAGATACTCCAATTTGTTGTGAAGTATAGATACCGGTATGACCTGAAAATAAATAGCTGATCAAGCAGGCAATAAACATATAAATCGCTCCCTCAGAACCGAACAACTCAATTCCCATCAGGAAGCAGGCGATCGGTGTATTCGTTGCTCCACAAAATACGGCAATAAATCCTAGTGCAGCCAAGAAGGGGGCATACAACTGCAAAATGCCCGACAATGCATTGCCTAATGTGGCTCCGATGGCAAATAACGGCGTGACCTCACCGCCCTGAAAGCCTGCACCCAACGTAAAGGAAGTGAAAATGAGCTTCCCAAGAAAGGCAAATGGAGATACGTCCTCCGTAAATGAGCTCTGAATAAGCGGAATACCTAAGCCAAGATAATCGCGTGATCCAACAAAATACACGAATACGATTATAACTAGCCCGCCTACCGCACTTTTAAGCATCGGATTTGCGAATAGCTTGGCATACCCTTTTTTCAAATAGTGGGTCAGTTGACTGAACAGCCGGCTCGTGAGTCCGAACAAGATGGAGGCCAGCACAACCTTTCCCAGTACAAGCAGCGATAACTCAGGAAATTCATTGACGACGTAATGGACATGTGATACTCCCCATACTGACGAGGTGACAATATTCCCCACAAAACTCGCTACGAATGCAGGAACCAGGGCCTCGTGACGGATGAGTCCGATGGCCAGCACTTCAAGTCCAAATACTGTACCCGCAAGCGGGGTGCCGAATATGGAACCGAACCCACCGCTAATGCCGCAAATGAGAAGAATTCTACGATCAGTTTGATCGACTCGCAGCATTTTGCCAAGCCATTCGGATAAGCTGCCGCCCATCTGGACTGCCGTACCTTCGCGGCCTGCGGAGCCTCCGAACAGATGCGTAACGAGCGTACCGAATAAGACTAGGGGCGCCATACGCAGTGGAATCACTTCTTTGCCATCATGAATCTGTTCAATAATAAGATTATTGCCTTTCGCGCTGTTCTTACCGAATTTCAAATACATGTAACTGACCACAGCACCGCCCAGCGGTAACAGGTACAACAACCAAGGATGCTCGATTCTCGTCCCCGTAACATAGTCCAAGCTGATGAGAAATATCGCAGAGGCAGAACCAGTCAATAGCCCGACGATACTCCCAAGTACAATCCACTTCAATAAAGAAGCCATAATAGCGGCGTATGTAGATTTCTGTAAGACAGGTATGAGCAACCCTCTCCATTTCTTCACAACATCTCATCATCCTTTCTGTCATTACCATTCTGGACAAAAAAACAGACTCCTACCAGGGAAGTTATTCTCTGGTAGGAGTCATTAGCCTAGACGGCGGTTATGGCGAACTCCATCGCCTATTCAACTTAATATAGATGTATTTTATTTCATTTCATCCGCATAGTCAATTCTAATCCGAAGTAAGACGCGCTTAAAACCTAATTCTCCGTACAGCAATTGCGGTAAGCCTGTCGAAATCATAATGAACAAGCGGTTGCCGGGATACATCGTAAATTCGGATGCAGTCTCATTCGGCATTGCACCGCCCGTTCCGCCTGTTAAGGACATATTAAGGAGCGATCAGCTTCGTACATTGCACAAGAGCTCCTTACAATGATGATGAGCTCCTTGCATTGAAAAATTTTTCCCAATTCGTTTAAAAAAATGCTCAACGACGATAATTGAAATAGATTGATCACAAATATCCACAATATAGGAAATGGAGGATTACGACATATTTTAGCTAGTTTAGGGATCCTCATTATTGCAGTCACCATTATTATCATGGAATACCCAGCATTGTCGAAGAGCGGAAGTAAACAAGAAGCTGTCGCATTCGGTACACTGCTTACACTCGGCACAGTACTTGGCATCGCTCTGGCATTTCATGTTAAAGTACCAAGTCCGCTTGACATGGTTGCAGCCATCTATAAACCAATTACAAGCCTGATTTCAACATTCTTGAAGGGATGAACGAGAGGAGCAATCATGATGGGAAAAGGGGAACAGAATAATATCAGCGTTCGTCAGTTTACAATTCTCGTCTTCTTATATTCCGTTGGAACGGCGATCTTAGTTATCCCTTCAAGCTTGGCAGAAGAAGTGAAGCAGGATGCATGGATTGCTTCAATTATTAGCATTGGAATAAGCATGCTTCTTGTGAAGCTGTATAGCATCGTCGCACAGCATCATCCGAGAATGACACTCGTTGAAATGATTGAGAAGCGCTTAGGCAAATGGCTTGGAACAGCTATTTCGTGGTTCTTCGTTTTCTTTGCATTAATCACTTCATCGGAGCTGCTAAACTATATGGGCTTCTTCATGACAACTCAGATATTGCCCAATACTCCTATGATCGCTACGAATATCATATTCGCATTCATCGTTGTTATGGGTGTGCGCTTAGGCTTAGAGGTGCTGGCAAGATCTGCAGAGATTCTATTTCCATACTTCATACTCTTGCTCCTCATTCTTCTGTTATGCATTGCACCACAGATCGATATACATAAGATTCAGCCTATCTTCGAGTCGAGTATGAAACCGATGATCCGTGCGACATTATTGTTCAGCAGTATATACTTGTTTCCAGCTGTCGTCTTCTTAATGATCTATCCGTCATCCACTCCAGAAGTGAGCAAAGCAACAAAAGCGTTCTATATCGGAGTGCTTCTGGCCGGTATTGTGTTGACAATCATTATCGCCTGTACGATCCTGGTTCTCGGAGCAGAGACAACTTCACGGCAATTATATCCGAGCTATGCGCTGGCTAAAAGAATTATGGTGGGGACTTTTTTTCAGCATGTCGAAGTAGTTGTAGCTGTCATGTGGTTCATTACCATTTACTTCAAAATGTCGATGTATTTTTACGTCTCGTGTGTAGGTCTGTCACAGACATTGCGACTGCACGATTACCGAATACTTGTATATCCGTTAGGTCTTCTATTAGTCATCTTCTCCATAATTGTTCATCCGAGCTCGGTGCACTACAGCGATTATAACAAGACAACCTGGATTCCGTTCGTTGCTACGTTCGGAATCTTAGTCCCGCTTCTGCTGCTCGCTGTTTCTATTCGACACAAGCGGGCACAATCGAGACAGGAATCATGTCAACAAGAGGGGAGTAAGGAATAGGCAAAACGGTCATGTTATGTCATGCGCCGTTCCCATTATGTATTCGCATCCATTTTCTGATATGAAACTACGAATTGTACAATCCATCGGTGAAGGAGAAGAAGCCTGTCTAACATCCGACTTTACATTGGTGGAATGATTTGTTATTATCTATCCCAATAATAGAAACGCGATGATGAGAAGAGTAAGGAAATATGCCCATATACAGAGAGCTCCTGCAGCTGAGAAGGAGCAATGAGCCATTTCCCGAACCAAGCCTCTGAGCAGCATGCCGGATCCGTTCAACCGTGGGATGGCATGACGGGAGCTCCCGTTACAGAGCTAGAGTATAAGCATGCTTCTTATGCCGTACTTGATGAGATTAATATGGCGACATATTAATGAACCCGGGGTGGTACCACGATAACTTCGTCCCCAAGACTTAACGTCTTGGAGGTGAGGTTTTTTTTATTGCGTTTTTTAGATATGTGTTAACACTCGATTCACCCCACAAGTTCATGAGGAGGCGTCACCATGAATCAAGATACTGCCTATTCAACTGACCATTATTTATACAGACTCATACATGAGGAACAGGAAGCTTCGCCGTTCAGTCGAAGCATGTGCACGCGGTTCCCCCCAGAGCCGAATGGCTATCTTCACATTGGGAGCGCCTATGCCATTCACACAAGCTATATGCTTGCGAAGCAGTATGGAGGCTCATTTCATCTGCGATTCGACGACACGAATCCTCTGAAGGAGGACATCCATTACGTTCACTCCATCATTGAGGATATGAAATGGCTTGGATATGACCCCGATTATATTTATTATGGATCGGACTATTCGGAGCAAATTTACCAAGCAGCTGTGACCTTGATTAAGAAAGGGAAGGCCTATGTTTGCGATCTTACGCCAGACGAAGTAGCGAAATATCGGGGGACGTTGACAGAGCCTGGCCGAAACAGCCCTTATCGCAGCCGCACGATACAAGAGAACTTGGAGCTATTTACCAACATGAGACAAGGAGTCTTTCCTACCGCATCTAAAGTGCTTCGCGCCAAGATCGATATGAGCTCGCCGAACATGAATTTGCGGGATCCGATTTTATATCGAATTATTCATGCTGCGCACTATCGAACAAAGGATAACTGGTGTATATACCCGATGTATGATTTTGCACATCCGATTCAAGACTCCATCGAAGGCATCACGTACTCGTTATGCTCGATTGAATTCAAAGACCATCGTCCATTGTACGAGTGGGTTCTTCGCGAACTCGAAGTTCCAGAGCCTCCAAGGCAGCGCGAATTCGGACGATTGAATCTTACGGGTGTCGTAACAAGCAAGCGTTACTTGCGTCAGTTAGTCGAGGAGAGACTCGTTGAGGGCTGGGACGATCCAAGATTGCCAACGATTCGGGGCCTTCGTAGAAGAGGGTACACGTCAGAGAGTATACGCGCATTCATCGAAGAGATCGGCAGCATTCGGATCGAGAGCACCGCGAATATCTCGCTGCTGGATCATTGCGCAAGACAAGATCTTCAAGACCGAACATGCGGCATCATGGCAGTACTGCACCCGTTAAAGGTTGTCATAACAAACTATCCAGAGGATAAGGTAGAATGGCTGCACTTGGAGAACAATCCTCATAATGAGCCGCTGGGCCAACGGGATGTTCCCTTTTCGAGAACCATTTATATCGAGCGGGATGATTTTCTGGAGCAGCCACCAGGCCAGTTCCACCGACTACGTCCCAATGGCGAGGTTCGATTGAAGGGTGCTTATTTTATCCGGTGTGATGAAGTTATCAAAGATCCAGCAACCGACGAAATTACAGAACTTCGATGCACTTATGATCCGGTCACGAAGAGCGGCACAGGCTTTACTGGAAGGAAAGTGAAGGGAACCATTCACTGGGTGTCAGCAGCTCATGCGGTGGAGGCCGTCGTACATTTGTACGAGAACCTCTTGCTAGAAGAGTCTGTACCGAAGGATAACGACATCATCTGGACTGACCGAATCTGCCGAGACTCACATACTCGTATCTCTAACGTTATGTTGGAGCCTTGGGCAGCACAAGCTCTAACAGAACAGCGATTCCAGTTTATCAGACATGGTTATTTTGCCAGGGAGCAAGGTAGGGAGGGCACACATCTCGAATTTCATCGGATCGTACTGTTGAAGGATTCCTGGGTCAAGAAATAAGCTCTGTATGGAGCGAATCATTTGGATGCCACTCGTGCTGTATAATCTGCTTGTCATTTCATTGCTGTGAAGACGTTTGTTGTGGAAGTTTTGGCGAAATAACATGATAGATCTTTGCTTTCTGCGAAAATGTATCATTTTCTTTGGAGAATATGAACGAAAATGGAGAAAGAGCTCTCTCGATGCAACACATTCGGGAGAGCTTATTTTATTGCTGTGATTCACCCAGACTGTACTCCTTGGAGATCAGTATGGCTTTTCTTAGGCCGCTGGAACAATTGTTTCAAGCTGTCGTAATTGATAAAGGCTGTACCGACAATAATGATTACTGCGCCAACAGCCGATACCCATGTGATCCTCTCCCCATAGAACAGTACGCCAACTACAAGCGCGAGCATCGGAGATACGTACAGCCAAGTAGAAGCAAATATTGGCGTCGTCTTGGCGACAAGCCAATAGAACAGACTATGCCCAATCATCGAACCAATCACAATTAAATAAAGCAATGAGCCAAGTGCGCGTTCAGTTAGTATACTCCCAAAGTTCCAATCCTCCGTAAAGGCGGATAGAGTAAGCAGTAGAGCTCCTCCATATATCATCTGAACCGCATTAAGTGCAAATGGTGACGTAGTTGCAAAGCGCTTCGCAACCCGTTTGGAGTAAATTGCACCCCCTGCATAGAACAATTGACCTAAGATTATAACGATGCTGCCGACAATAACCCATATACTTGCCGATACTGAGATCCCAGGTACTAGCATAAGAACAACTCCTAGGAATCCTATGACACAACCTAGTAAAGCGTGAATGGTGGGTTTGTGGCGCATGAAGATCATCTGCAGCACAAGTACTAGAATAGGCGCTGTAGCTGACAGAATCGCTGCGATCCCCGAAGCAACAAATTGTTCTCCCCAATATAGAGCAGCAAAAGTTCCGAATGTAAGACCTATCCCTGTAAGGAGCGAATCTTTGTGCAATAACAAGGACAGGCTTGCTTTCTTCCTCCATAGCATCCAACTGAACAATAGGATTCCAGCAATGAAAAATCGAAGCCCCCCTGACAGGAAAGGCGGGGCAGAGGCGTCCACACCAATTTTCACCGCCAGGAAGGTTGTGCTGAAGATGAGACAAACGAGCACATAATTGAAGATAACCATGGTTTCTCCTCCTTTTGGATTGATCATACACGCTATGGGATAGGACAGATTACTACAAATAGAACAGATTACTTCGGCACGGTTAACAATGGGAAGAAGAAAGAGTTGTATACATGTCCATACGATGAAAGCAAGTGTATTAATGAGTAGTATCCAGCTTCTTGTTGTTTCATTGGATGCAAACACGATGTTGGTTTCCCCTCGTCATCATAGGAGTACACATTTGTTATGACGCGTAGAAACGGAACATACTTTATGTCTTTACCTTGCGTTTTTTACCCAATCATTTCTTTCATATGTTCATATAATTATAGGGTAATTGAAAATACAACTTGCGGGAGGGGTTCATTTGTCACAATCTAATATCCCCAACATTACTCCTATTATTTCTGTAACTAGAGACGATGCAATCAATTTATTGTTATCTTCTATTGCTTTGGAAGAGCTCGGATTAAGCCACATTATTAATGCTGAAGGTGAAAAAATTCAGTTTGCTTTAGGTACTTTACCAGGTGTTACTTCTCCACCTGCTACAATTAGTGACATTTTGCTTGTAAACCAAAGTGTAAGAAATACAATTCAAGACTTAACCAAAAAAGAATTTCTTCTGCAGAATAAACTAGATAGCATCTTGTCTACACCGATATCTGTAGGTCCAACAGGGCCGACAGGCCCTACCGGCCCTAGTACTGGCGTTACTGGTACTACAGGTGCAACAGGCGCTACTGGAGCTGCTGGTGTTACAGGTGCAACAGGCGCTACTGGAGCCGCTGGTGTTACAGGTGCAACAGGCGCTACTGGAGCTGCTGGTGTTACAGGTGCAACAGGTGCTATCGGCGCTACTGGAGCTACAGGTGCTACTGGCGTAACTGGCGTAACTGGAGCTCCTGGTACAGGAGCCATTATCCCATTTGCTTCCGGTGTACCTGTACTATTGACCACGCTCGCAGGCGGATTGGTAGGAACAGGCGGACTAATTGGATTTGGTAACTCTGCGCCGACCGTAAGTGCATTAGGTGCAACAATTGATCTGACAGGAGCGGCAGGTTTGCTTCTGAACATGGCATTCTCGATGCCACGTAATGGCATAATTACGTCTATTTCTGCTTACTTTAGTACGACAATAGCCCTTAGCCTAATTGGAGCAACTGCAACGATACAGGCCCAATTGTGGCAATCGACTACGCCGAACAACACATTCACTCCAATTCCAGGAGCTATCGTTACATTAGCACCAGCTCTTACTGGAATACTAGCAATTGGTGCAATCTCCCATGGAGTAACGACTGGACTAGCTATACCTGTAACAACAGAGACTCGCTTGTTAATGGTCTTCTCGGTTACAACAACAGGTTTGACACTGGGTACTACGGTTGCAGGATATGCAAGTGCTGGTGTAGCAATTACGTAATCACGATCATTAGGAAGAAATAATTAACATCACGATTGAATCGGCAGCAATACACTTTTCATGTAAAGGTGTGGAAGCTGCCGATTCTTTGCTTTGTTCATATGAATCGATTTCAAGTTCGATCAATGGTTCACATTTCTTCTGCTATATTCTTGTAAAGGTAAGCTGCCTACTCTACTAAATTAAGTAACATGTCAGAATCTATCAGCAATTCAATATCGAATTGTGTTAATTCGTTCTGAACCTACATATTGATCAGGAGCAACAAAAAATATTGTTGGCTTCCTCAACCGCAACTATTTCTCTCTCTGGATCAAGGAAAATCCGTTTACCGGCATAATCAATCCGTTTTGCGGTAGCAGGATCAATCCTTTTTCTTATACCATTTAGAGGGAATCATCCGAAGAAGAGGTATGGGAGAGGAGGGCCATTTAAGATGGCTAGAATTCGATTTAGCGTATTTTTCAGTGTATTTGTCTCGATGGTTGCGTTAATGATCATTGCGCCGGTCATGCCGCCGCTCATTCGTGAATTGGGATTAAGTGAGGTGCATTCAGGCATCATCATTTCATTAGGCTCTGTCGCCATGGCCGTTATGGCTCCTGTATGGGGACGACTCAGTGATCTCAAAGGGAGAAAGCCGGTTATCTTAATGGGCTTCATCGGAATGTTCGTCAGTTATGTCATTTTCACTGCAACGATGTATGCCGGATTATATGGAGCAATAGAAGGGGGGCTGCTCCTTGGACTTCTAATCGCTGCACGAGCTATGGTTGGCATGTTCATTCCAGCTGTACCTTCATCCGCACAGGCGTATATGGCTGATGTAACCGATGAGAAGGGGCGTTCTTCAGGCATGGCCCTTATAGGGGCAGCAAATGGGCTTGGCCTTGTGCTCGGCCCTGCAATAGCTGCTGTATTCGCATTTATTGGGCTGATATGGCCGCTGTACATTGGGGCATTACTACCGATTATCGCATTCTTTGTCGTGCTCATGTTAATTCCTACTCATAAGCAGTTGAATCACACCAAGCCGCCCAAAGTGAGTCCGTTCCAGAGAGGGATTCCCCTTAACTTACTAGCCGGGATGATTACCATGCTCAGTATCATTACGCTGCAGGTAGTTGGCGGCTTCTATTTTCAAGACCAGCTTGCACTCACTACGCAAGAAACAGCCCGCATGGTATCCATGGGATTAATGCTGACAGGAATCGCAATGATTTTGACGCAGGGCATTCAAATGAAATCATCGAAGCTGCATCCCAAGCAGCTGCTGCTCGTCGGATCGCTGCTCCTTCTATGCAGTATCGCACTGTTCCTGTTTATAAATAGCTTGCTCAGCTACTATATCGCATTCTCCCTGTTCGGAGTAGGGGCTGGATTGTTGATGCCCGGCTTCATGACAGGCGCATCGCTTGCGGTATCCAGTGAACAACAGGGAGGGGTTGCAGGACTTATTGCGGCCGTACAAGGAATTTCTGCGGTAATTGCACCTATTCTAAGCACGATGCTGTATCGGCTGGATAAGCATGTTCCATTTGCAATCATGGGTGTACTCGTTCTTATATTGAGCATTACTATGGTTGCTGTACTGAATAAGCCGACCATTAGCAATTCAGCTATCGAGAAATAAAATAAGACTCTAACCGTAGACTAATAAGCATCTAAAAATAACAAGAACAGCAAGAAGATAAGTGAAATGTTAAAAAGAGTTTTTTATTTTCATTCATTGATAATGATAATCATTTGCTTTAATATGGAGATAAATACATGGATATGCTCGATTTGGACTAACATTGGGGGACGGCACAACAGGAGCGTCACAACTAAGCCTGCTAGGTTTCATGGGAATATACCGACACAGGATTGCTTTGTTCATGTACCATACAGTACCATACAGAAACTTATATAGACATGGAGTGGAGGAGAAGGTCTTGAAACTGCACATCGATTCCCGCGACTTAAGTGATACATTCAGAGATTTCATAGATATCACTCCTTCACTTCGGCCAAATGACCAGAAGCGCATCTATTCCATTCCTACACCTAGCGGAACAGGGCAACTACAGCGGTTTCTCTTAAGAAAAGGGCTAGAAATCAACTTCTTCAACGCAGAATTTCATCGTCCGGTAACGATGGACGTCGATATCCATTATCCTCATCTTGAAATTTCATATACGACTTCAGGCAGCGGCAGCTGGTCAGCGTCATCGCAAGAATATGCAATGATCCCGGGGATGTCCTCGCTCATCTATGTCAAAGAGGCCAACATGATTGCGCAGCTGCACCCTAATGAACGGATGCAGCATATGGAGCTCCGGATTGATCTCAGGTATTTCGACAACGATCTTCCTGAGCTTGAACGATTGACTCGCAGCTCCGTCTTCTGTAAGCAAACGGCTGGCTCAGCCCAGATCTCATTGCTTGTAGAACAGATGAAGCAGTGCCCTTACCAAGGCACGCTCCAAAAGCTATATTTGGAAGGAAAGGCGCTTGAGCTGCTGGCGCTTCATTTAGCTGCCTTGGAAGAAGAGGAGCCAGTGCAACAGACCACTTCCAAGCTGACTGCCGAAGACATTCAATGTCTGTATGAAGCGAAGGATATCTTGACAAGAACGTGGAAGCAGCCGCCCAGCCTGCTTGGGCTTGCGCGCTTAACAGGACTTAATGATTATAAGTTGAAGCTAGGTTTCAAGACATTATTCGGGACTACTGTATTTGGTTACGTACGGGAACTGCGCATGAATGAAGCAAGACGAGTGCTGGAACGAGGGGAAGCCAATGTAAGCCAGACGGCAATGATGGTTGGGTATCATAATGTCAGCCATTTTGCTTCTCTCTTCCGGAAAACCTATGGCTACAACCCAAGTGAATGCGGATTAATCGCATCAACTTCACGGCATGAACTGCACCAGATTTGAGGTAGAATGACTAGGTATTGGTTCGGAATAATTATTGAAGGTTTTTAGGATTCATGTCTGAGATGCCTGGTTCATTACTGGCTGGATCACGATTGCTGTAACTCCCTATGGTATGGTCGTACATGTGCTTAACTAGAACAGATTGCTCCAAATAGAACAGATTGAAGATGGGTGTAGTACAATATAAGTTCAGATGGGAGAGGAGGCGTGCCGATGCGATCCAAGCAAATATACGATTACATATTGACGAATATTGAACGAGGAGAGTGGGGGGCTCATGATAAGCTCCCTTCGGTGCGATCCCTTGCCGCTGAACTCGGCGTGAATCGATTGACCGTATTCAAAGTCTACAAATTGTTGAAGCAGCACGGTGTGGCCTATGTCAAGGAGAAATCCGGCTACTACGTAAGCCCATCGAAGTCAGCAGTTGAACTGGATTATTTCAATAGTAAGAACAGCTCAACAGCCATACAGTTAACAAGCAATCTGTCCGATATTCACCGAGTTGCGGCTAACTATCAATTTTCTCAAGCTATAATCGATCCGAATTTACTGCCTAATCTGTTCCTGTCCGAATACGTAAAGAAAGTATTCGATAAGTACCCCAAGCTCATGGGAAGCTATTCCACACCGCAAGGGGATGAGGAACTGCGTGATGTGCTGTGTCAATATTTCATGCGGCAATATCGAGTCGATCTGACTATTGACGAAATTCTGATCACAACGGGTGCACAGCAGGCGATTGATCTCCTAGCCAGAATCCTAATTAGACCGCTCGATGCCATTCTCGTAGAGCGGCCAACATACAGCGCTGCGATTGACATCTTCCGAGGGCATGGCGCCCGATTGATACCGGTGGAGTTCACGCCGGAGGGGTACGATTTGGAAGCGATAGAGAAGCTGATGAAGCAGCATCGTCCACGAATGTTCTATATGAACCCAACGTTCCATAATCCGACGGGTTATACGCTTCCTCCGTCCCAGCGCAAGCAGCTTGTAGAATTGGCTGAGCGGTATCGTTGCATGCTTGTGGAAGATGATGCATTTCATGATATTTATTTCGATGAGGGGCCGCCGCAGCCTTTATTCATGTACGATACCTATGGATGGGTTGTCTATCTGCGAAGCTTCAGCAAGTACGTTGCTCCTGGTTTGCGCATATGCGCGGTGTTCGCTCGCAAATCGATGATCGATCCGCTGATTACAGCCAAATCGCTTGCAGATAACGGAACACCACTCGTCACGCAAAAAATATTTCTTCATTATTATCAATCTGAACGGATGCAGCAGCACCTAGAGAAGTTGCGGATCGCGCTGCAAATTAGACGGGACGTAATGGAAGAGGAACTATCGGCAGCCCCCATTGATTGGAGATGGACAACGCCGCAAGGCGGATTGAACATATGGCTTCGTCTGCCAAGCGACATTTCCTGTGGCGCACTCTTACACAACTGCTTCCAGCAATCCATTTCCTTTGTCCCCGGTCATATATGTGATCCGCAGAACGACATGCAATCATGGATTCGTCTAAGCTACTCACTTATGAACGAGATCCAAATACGAGAGGGAATTCAGCAGTTAGCGCAAATCGCCCAGCGAGTAGCAATAACCGATTCACAACCGATGGTTAATCCGAAATAATCCGAATCCTGAAAGGGGAATGGAATAATGAAAAAATACATTATTTTCGGTGCAAGTAAGGGACTAGGTGATGCGTTCGTAAAAGGTCTGCCCAAGCAAGGAGATCAAGTGTGGGTTGTCTCCCGTAATCGTCCAACCAGCATAGATCTGAAAGATGGGGTCAAGCGAATCTGGATTCAGGCTGATCTGTCGCAGCATGAGGCTTCCTCTCGTATAGCGAATGCAGTTGCAGAGGATGTGATTGATGTAATCATATACAACGTGGGCATTTGGGAACAGGACGGTTTTGAAGACGATTACAGTTTCGACAATGATGATCCTGCGGAAATTGCTAGAATCATTCATGTCAACATTACATCAACAATAATGTGTATCCAGTCGCTGCTTCCGAATATTCGCAAGTCAGAAGCAGGCAAGATCATCTTCATTGGTTCGACGGCTGGGCTAGATCATACGAACAATTCACAAGTTTCGTTCGTTGCATCTAAGTTCGGGCTGCGGGGAATAACGAATGCGCTGCGTGAGCATGTTCGCCAAGATCAGATAGCCGTTACCTGCATTAATCCAGGCGAGCTCGCCGCTGAAATTCCTTATGAAGAGGGAGCAGAAAAGGCGCTCTCTGCCTATGACAGTACCCGCATCCCAGTGCAAGATATCTTATCACTCGTCACATGCGTAATCGGACTATCCAAAGCAGCCTGTGTCAAAGAAATCAATATTCCTGCGATGCAGGATATGAATGCATAAATTCGAATTTACTATCTAAAACCGTGCGATGCACGGTTTTTTGCTTCTCATACGCAGGATTCGAGTTACACCTAACTATTGGATTGACATTTGTAAAAAAAGGAATATACTCCTTTATAACAGGAGATGATCTGATGAATTTGAATACACCTAAATTCACTGCTGTCCCTCGCCGCAAGCTGGTGGATCAAGTGCTAGAACAACTCCATGATGCGCTTAACCACCACTATCGTCCTGGCGATCGTATGCCGACTGAGCCGGAGCTGATGGAGATGTTCGGCGTAGGACGTTCGACGATCCGCGAAGCAGTCAAGATTCTGGTGCATGCTGGTGTGCTGGAAGTGCGACAGGGGGACGGGACGTATGTTCGTTCACGCCCCTCTGATTCAGATTCGTTGGAACAGCGGCTGCTTAGAGCGGAGACCGTGCACATTACCGAAGTGAGAAGCATGATGGATGCTCAGGCAGCACGCTTGGCATCAGAGCGCCGCACGGATACGGATCTTGAGCGAATGAAGCAGCTTCTTGAAGAACGAAAAAAGGCACTGGAGGTTGGCAATTACGCTGCCTATGTAGATTATGATGTGGAATTCCACTGTTCGATTGCAGAGGCGAGCCACAATCCTGTGCTGATTGATCTGTACCGTGCTTTCTGCAGCGCGCTTCGCGGTGAACTAAGCCACCTCATCGTCGACACGCAGCATTATGAAGACCGGTCGGAGCTGCATGCTCAGCTGCTGCAGGCGATTGCGAATAGAGACGCCGATACCGCCGTTCGCTTGCCGCTTGCCAATCTGGAGCCGCAAGGCGGCCGCAGAAACAGCAAATAACTGCCGAACACACAAGGGAGAGGAGAGACGTTATGGTTATTGATGTTCGCGATGTAACTTGGAATAGGGATAACAAGATGATTCTGGAACAGGTCTCTTGGGAGGTGAAGCAGGGAGAGCATTGGTGCTTGCTCGGGCTTAATGGCTCGGGGAAGACAACCTTGCTGAATATGATTAACGGCTATATCTGGCCGACGTCAGGCAGCGTATCCGTCCTCGGAAAGAAATTCGGCACATTCGATCTTCGCGAATTGCGGAAGCAGATCGGTTGGGTAAGCACCTCGCTGCAGCAGAGACTCCATGGACACGAAACAGTTCAGAAGATCGTTCTTAGCGGAAAGTTCGCTTCAATCGGACTATACGATAACATCGAAGAGTCTGATGAGGACAAGGCATTAACCTTAATTAAGCTGCTCGGCTGCGAGCGACTGCTAGGCCGCACTTATGATACATTATCCCAGGGCGAGCGGCAGCGTGTGCTCATCGGGCGTGCGTTAATGGCTTCCCCGAAGCTTCTGATCCTCGATGAACCGTGCACGGGACTCGATATCTTCGCGCGTGATCAACTGCTCCACATGATTCAAGCAATTGCACGCGAGCCTGAAGCGCCAACACTCATCTATGTTACGCATCATGTTGAAGAGATCATGCCCTGCTTCAACAAAACGCTGCTTATTAAACAGGGATCTGTATTTTCATCAGGCAATACAGCCGCTCAGCTGACCTCGGCTCATCTGAGCGAATTTTTCGATTCGGCTATCGAGGTGCGGAAAGAGTTGGGACAACGTTATTCCCTTCAATTGCTGTCAAATGAACCACATTATCATAAGTAATGACGGAAGCGGGCGAGAGTGCCCGCTTTAGCGAATCAACTTCCACCTCCTTAGCTAGTGCGATCCGGGAGACGACATCCTTATTTTCATATAAGCAGAGAAACTTGCTGTTCAGCATGTCTAATTGGAATGAAATTAGTAGAGCTGTCTAACGCTGTTTATTTGCAGCACAGACCATGCAATTTGCCATGAGGATACTCATATCCCCATGGTTTTTTTTGTGGAGACTAGTATATTCCGGTTCAATATGGTAGAATTCGAACAATTTCTTGTTATTAAAATCATGAATCATGAAGGAACATGGGGGACATCAGTATGCCACAACTTGAAACGAATAGATTATCATTAAGACCTCTGAATTTGAGCGATGCTGCGAGAATTGAACAATTAGCTGGAGATTATGACGTCGCCAAGACGACGTTGAATATTCCGTATCCATATCCGAGCGGTGCAGCCGAGCCATTTATCAACAGCATGCTGGAAGCTGAGAAGAATGATAGGGTGGTTATTTTCGCAATCTGCGAGAAATCATCTGAAGACTTAATCGGCATTATGAATATCAGCATCTCAGCAATGCATAACCGAGGAGAATTAGCATACTGGATTGGGAAGCCTTATTGGGGCAAAGGGTATGGCACCGAAGCAGCTCAAGCGATTCTATCTTATGGGTTCGAAGAACTAGGGCTTCATAAAATATTCGCTGAAGCATACACCTCTAATCCTGGATCGTGGAGAATCATGGAGAAGATCGGTCTCGCTTATGAGGGAACACTGAAACAACATGTGTATCGATTCGGTCAGCATTACGATTTGGCATTCTACGGGTTATTAAGAGAGGAATATGGACAAAGAACGAGCTAACTGGCTCGTTTTTTTGTTGCCAGATTTCACAGTTCTTATAAATAATCATGCCTTCTGTCACAAAAGAGCCAACTTAAATTGTTATATAGAGTAGAACAAGAGAGATTGGAATGGTGAATTCGTATGAATCATGTAGAGAGCAATCCTAATTCGAAAAACAAGTTCAGCTTGATCAAAAAAACCATCATTGTCACTTCCACTGCAGCACTGCTTGGCATTGGAGCATTCAGTTCCAGCATGCCAGCTACAGCAGCACTGAGGATAGATGGCTTCAATGAAAAGACGGCTATCAAGCAGGGGTACCTATACAAGCCTAATTTGAGTGTCAAGCATGATGGAATTACCCTAACTTTGACCGATGTTCGCTACGATGGAACGATATTATCCTTCGCATTGCGTCCGGAAGGAGCGAATCTTGATTTTCCCTTTACCATCAACCCGGAGAAAGAGAAACTCAAAGGTTACATCAAGTCAGAGTGTGAGGTGCTTGCCGATGGCAAACCCATCACCATAAGCAGCTCTGAGACCTTTGGAGAAAATAAGAGCTATCAATACTATGCAAAAGGGGTGAAGCTCCCTGACGAATTCGAGCTCTCGATTAAGGCCGGAGTGACGAAAGTGAAGGAAACTTATGATTTCAAAGTGCCGGTGAAGTTGAAAAGCAAACCGCTCGTTGTGAAGCCAAATAATGCATCCAAAACTTCCGGAAAATTCAGCTATACCGTTAAGCAGATTATTCTATCGCCGTTCTCTACACGGCTCATCCTGGACAGCGAAGGTTTGCCCCCTGCTTCAGCCGAGCAATCCGGGAAGTACCATGCAAGTCCAGTTTATTATGAGTTATTCGACAACAACGGCAACGAGATAGGGCCTGAAATGATTGGATTCTTTCATAAAATGCCGGAAACCAAGTACCATGTTGATAAATTCTACTATCCAACGGACGACAAGGCGACCTCCATCACGATTAAGCCATATACGTATACCATTAATAGCAAAAACTGGGCTATCCTCGAGGAGAAGGGGAGCAACGGGAAAATGACTCATAAGAAAACGTATTTGAAAGGCTTGGAGCTCACGATTCCAATCAAGCGATAACACAAAAATGATTTCCAACAGAAGGGATGACAGATACAAATGAAGTCAATCAAAAAAACGGCAATCGCAATATCTGTGGCAGCACTGCTTGGGACGGGGGCACTCGGTTCGAATTTGCCCGCAGCAGCAGCGCCGAAACTAGACGGCATCAATGAAAAGACGGCTATCGAGCAGGGGTACCTGTACAAGCCTAATTTGAGTGTGAAGCATGACGGGATTACCTTGAAGCTGGAAGAAGTGGAGTACGACGGTTCTACATTATCCATCTTAGTCAAGCGAGAAGGAGCAAATCTGGACGGTACGGTATCCCCATATTTCAGCATGGAGGATCTAAAAGAAAATCCGAACAATGAATTTATCAAAAAAAATGCCGTCCCTGAGCAGGATCAGCTAAAGGGTTACATTCTAAGCCCGAAGGTATTAGTTGATGGAGAGCCGATAAAATTGAACAGTGCCAGTTTCTCTGGTCCTCAGAATAATTTTTATTATGTCGCAAAAGGAGTCAAAGCGCCCGAGAAATTCGAGCTTACCATTAGGGCTGAAGTTACAAAAGTTAGTGAACCATTTGAGCTCAAGGTTCCGATCGAGTTGAAAAGCAAACCGCTCGTTATCAAGCCAGAAGCATCCAAAACGTCTGGGAAATTCAGCTATACCGTCAAGCAACTCGAACTGACGCCATTCTCGACCCGACTCATTCTAGACAGTCAAGGTCCAGTGCCTGCTTCTGCCGAGCAATCTGGGAAATACCATGCAAGCAAGGTCTACTATGAGCTTATGGATAACAAAGGGAAGGAAATAAATCAAGAAGAGATCGGATTCTTTAATAAAAAACCGGAAACCAAATACCATGTTGATCAATTCTACTATCCGATTGACGACAAGACGACATCTATTACGATCAAGCCGTATACATACACGGTAAACAGCAAGGATTGGAGCATCTTCGGAGCGAAAAAGGGCAGTGAAGGAAAGAGAACCTATCTGAAGGATTTGCAAGTTACGATTCCGATCAATCGATAATAGATACAACACAAGGGTTGCTCCAGAACCATGTAGGCATGGCTGGGCTGCCCTTTTTCCATGCGGTAACAAGTCGTCGTCTGAGGCGATTATTACGCACATCTTCGAATTTGTATCTACTATGCACAGTAGTATTATGCTAACATAAAACGGTCGCTTATTTTACAGAGCATAGAATAAAAAATTTCATTGAACGTGTCACAAAATGAACGGTTCAGATTGTTATATATAATAAGACAACAAGAAAGGAGTTGAGCACTTGCAATCTACCAGCCCCGGGGAGTCAGTAGTGCAGCCTATTAATGTTGAAGAAATCGTTACGCGAGTACAAGCTGGTGATAAACAAGCTTACCGAACGATCCTACACAATTTCGAACGCCAAATGTATACATACTGCTACTATATTTTAAAAAATCATGCGGAAACGGAAGATGCTGTTCAGGAAATATTTATCCGTGCCTACGAGAATTTACATCAATATAATAGGCAGGTTTCTTTCTCTGCATGGTTATATAAAGTCGCCTATCATCATCTGATAAATTTGAAGAAGAAGAAGAGCCGTTGGCTTAATTTGATTAAGCAGGTGGAGAAGGAGACAGAACAACAAGAGATTGCCTTTTCCCAGCATGAAACGGTAGTAAGCGATCTCCTAACCTATCTTACTGCAGAAGAGAGGCATATTTTGCTCTTGAAGGCTGTGGAGCAGTATACATTTGAAGAGATTAGTGAAATTATGGGCCTGAAATCAGCAACGCTGCGCAAGAAGTATGAAAGATTACGTGCAAAATTAATGGATCGAATTAGTGAAAAAGGAGAGAAGGCCCATGGGACATATGCAGCGCACGGAATACGCTGAGATGGACGGGATCGAACAAATGATTCGTCAATCCTCACCGCCTCCCATTCGAACCGATAAAATCATGGATCGAATCGAACAAATGGAATGGACAAGCTCATTACCATTCCATCGTAAGCCGAGTATACTAAAAAGAACCTTATTCGCTGCTTCTGCCGCAGTCATTCTCGGAGTAGGAATGGTCGGAGTTGGATATGTATCCCCAACGATGGCGGAAGCTTTGAAGAAAGTGCCGGTAATCGGACTGCTATTCTATGAGGCGAGCGAAGACGCAGTTCAGAAGGCGATTGAGCGCGGGATTATATCCACGCCAAACGTTAGCGATACGCATGATGGAATTACGTTAAAGGTAACTGAAGTATTATTTGACGGTACTCGCTTGTCATTCCGCATAGAACGTGAGGGCAAAGATTTGCCTCAGTATCTGGCTTCTCCATATGTAGAAGGCTATTCGAATGAGGAAAGAGTTGCGCTCTATAATAAATTCTACGAGACAAACAAAAGTATGGCGGAATCCTTCGGCACTCCTGATGAGAAACAGGAGAGAGGGTATATTCGAAGCCCGGAAGTTCTAATCAACGGTGAGCCTATCAAATCCTCTGGCCAACTCAGCAGCTATATGATGGATGATAAGCCGATGTATATGCTGGAATTTAGACATGTCGCAACCTTACCGGATGAATTTGAACTGACTGTGCGGACAAAAGTGACACAGGTTAAGGAAACGTATGAATTAAAAATTCCTGTGAAGGTTGAGAACAGAGCCATGATTTTGAAACCGAATGCAACCAAGTCGGACGGCAAGTTCTCGTATACAGTTAAGCAGCTTGATATCTCACCTGTTTCCACTCGTATCGTATTGGACAGCAAGGGTCCAGTTCCGGCCTCTGCGGAACAAACGGGGGATTATCATGCAAGTAGAATGTACTATGAGATTGTGGATGATCAGGGACGTGTACTAAGACCATCCAAACTTATCTATACACCTGTTCTGCCAACAACCGAGTATCACCTCAACGATTGGTATGCGCCAGTAGGGATGAAATCGAAATCCATCACAATCAAGCCTTACAACTATACAATTAGCAACAAGAACTTTGAAATGAAACGAACCAATAAGAACGTTTTTGGAGATCGAACATACTGGAAAAACCTTGAGATGACGATCGAAATTCCGCAATTCAAATAATAAATAGTCAGGGCCGACTCTGCGAACCATGAAATCATGGGGAAGAAGTTGGCCCTGTCTCATTTTTATATAGAGAGGTATTTCTCCCCCTTTTATTGGAATTTATCCCTTATGATCAGTCCTTCTTTTCTTGATAATGATGGTGTAAGGCTGAGCTGCACGGAACGCCAGTGCAGATGCTCATGCAGGTGTTGTCTCATATGTCTGGTCATGAAGTAGGAGGGATAACCAATTCTGTTATCAACATTTCGCAAGCGCTATCATTATGGATTAAAGGAGGATGATTACGTATGTTACGTACAGGGAATACATCCCGCCACAAATGGATGGTTGTCTTACATGCAGCTCTAGCATTGATGCTCCTACAAGGTCTGGTACTCTGGGTGCCGCAAGCTCAAGCTGCCGTATCCAGTAAGACGATTGTAGGGTACTGGCACAACTTCGATAATGGCTCCGGGTTCATCAAGCTCCGTGACGTATCTCCTAAGTTCGATGTCATTAACGTCTCCTTCGCAGAACCAACCTCTGGCGTCACGAATGGTACAATCGGCTTCACGCCTTACAATTATACGGATGCCGACTTCAAGACTGATGTCGCTTACTTACAGAGCCAAGGCAAGAAAGTCATCATCTCGATCGGGGGCCAGAATGGGCAGGTGCAACTGCCGGATGCCGGAGCCCGAGATAATTTCGTCAATTCAGTCATTGCGATCATTGAAAAATATGGCTTCAACGGACTTGATGTGGACTTCGAAGGACATTCCCTCTATTTGAACGCTGGCGACAGTGATTTCAAAAATCCCACCACTCCAGTTATCGTCAACCTCATTGCAGCACTCCGTACGATTAATAACCACTTTGGAACCGATAACTTCTACCTGACCATGGCTCCTGAAACCTTCTTCGTTCAATTAGGCTATACCTTCTATGGCGGCAGCTGTATTAGCTGCGACAACCGCGCAGGAGCTTATTTGCCCGTCATCCATGCAACCCGCGATATTCTGGATTGGCTACAAGTGCAGAACTACAACTCAGGCCCGATTACAGGACTGGATGATCAGTATCACACGATGGGGAATGCTGACTTCCATGTGGCAATGGCCGACATGCTCTTGACCGGATTCCCTGTTGCCAAAAATCAAAACAACTTCTTCCCGGCACTGCGTCAGGATCAAGTTATGCTCGGATTGCCTGCAAATGCGAATGCGGGGGGCGGGTTCACTACGGTCGCAGAAGTGCATAAAGCACTTGATGCGCTCATGAAAGGCGTACAGTTGTCCAGCTACAAGACACGAGGCAGTTTGACTGGATATCCGAACTTCCGTGGGTTGATGACATGGTCAGTGAACTGGGATAAGTTCAATAACTTTGAATTCTCAAACAGTCATCGTGCTTATCTGGATGCATTAACTCCGCCTATTCCCGATACGGAACCTCCTTCCGTACCAACAAACGTAATCGTTACAGCTAAGACATCCACCAGTGTGAGCCTCAGCTGGACGGCCTCCACAGATAATGTTGGGGTTACCGGATATACCGTCTCCTATGGGACTCAATCTGTGAGCGTTTCGAATCCGAATGCTGTCATCTCGGGATTGACGCCAGATACGGATTATACCTTCACGATTACTGGAAAGGATGCGAAGGGGAACCAATCCGCTGCAAGCGCACCGCTAACGGTGAAGACAGCTCCAGCGGGATCAGGTGGAGATACAACACCCCCAACCGCCCCAGGTAATTTACAGGTAACAGGAAAATCCGCAACTTCAGTAATACTCAGCTGGTCGGCCTCGACGGACAATGTCGGTGTGACTGGCTATACCGTGTCTTATGGAACGAATGCTGTCAATGTGTCGGACACAACCGCAACTATTACAGAATTAACGCCAAATACAAACTACGTATTTACCGTAACTGCTAAGGATGCAGCAAGGAATGTTTCCACTGGAACCATTGTTCAAGTAACGACAGATGCACAAGGCGGGGCTCAGCCATGGGCTCCAAATGTCAGCTATAAGGCAAACGACGAAGTCACTTATGGCGAAAAGACTTATGTATGCCGGCAAGCTCATACTTCATTGCTCGGTTGGGAACCGTCTAACGTTCCAGCTCTGTGGCAGCTCAAATCCTAATAGAACGGAAGTAGGGGAGTTCTGAATCGATCAGAACTCCTTTTTTCATGTAGGTAAACTGTGTCGCTTCTCCTATTGACACTTCCCATTTATGGCTTATAATCATGATTAATACTTAGATTTACTTATTAACACTTAACTTTACTTAACAGAACAGGGGAGAATCCATGTTTCAAGAGGAACGCTTGGCAGCTATATTAGAGCACCTGAAGAGAAACAAGCGCATTGAAGTGGAAGAAGTATGCGACCTGCTGTCTATATCACGAGATACGGCACGCAGGGACATTATCAAGCTTGAGGAACAAGGATGTATCGTCCGCACACGAGGTGGAGCCGTCCTGCCTACCATATCGAAGGAAATGCCCAATTACGGCCAACGGTTACAGAAGGAGACGACGTCCAAGCAGATGATCGGTCAGGTTGCCGCTGCTCTCCTTCACGACGAAGATTACTTATACATGGACTCATCCACGACGGTACGGTGTGTGGGAGAACATATGAAGACCAAGGGGAATGTCATCGTTACGAATTCCATCGACATGGCTGGTATGATGGCGGCAAGGAATGAAGCTCGCATTCAGCTGCTTGGCGGCCTATTAAACAATGATCAACGCATGATTTATGGATCGCGGGCGATTGAGATGCTAAGCGACTATCATTTTGACAAGGCCTTCCTCGGGACTTGTGGATTATCCATGAATGGACTGACGACCGACTTTGAAGAAGAGACATATCTCATCCGTCAGGTGATTCGCAGCGCAGACCAAGTCATTGTCCTTGCTGACCACTCCAAGTTCGGCAAGACGATGTTCCATCGTGTTGCAGGCTTAGAAGATATAGACTTTATCGTCACAGATCGTGAGCCAGATGCGGAGTGGCAGCGTTATGTAAATGAAATAGGCGTTGAGATCATCATTGCTGACAGAGAGGTGCACCATGATTAACAGACTAATTTGGATGGGTTGTCTATCCTACATTGTAACTGGGGTAACACTTGTCATTATGGGTGCAGTGCTCCCTGAACTGCTTCTGAACTATGACTTGAATTATACGGACGGTGGAATACTTGTCTTCGTTCAATTCGTCGGCATGCTGCTCGGCGTTCTCAGTATGCCTGCTATTTCTCGAAGGTTCAGTCGGAAACGAGGAGTTATGATCGGATTGCTGATGATTAGCGCCGAGCTGCTGCTGTTTTTCCTCCCGCCATGGCCAGTCGTTATTTTGATAGCCGGATTTGCGGGGGCAGGAGCGGGGCTTGTGGAGTCAGGGATCGGTACCATTATTCTTGTCGCTGTCAAAGAGAAGCAAGCCATCGCGATGAGCAAGCTGGAGGTTACTTTTGGCCTCGGCGCCTTGATGATACCATTCGTGGCAAGCTTCTTAATCGCACGTGGGATATGGACATACTCTTTCCTGCTGCTCGGCATAAGCGCACTTCTCACGGCAATCGCCTGGCAGCGGATGTCATTCGGTCATGTCGATGCCATGTTGACGCGCACAGTAGGTAATGGCTCCGAAGCCAGGCGTGAATCTTACTCAGCGAAGTCCATTCCTTTCCTTGTCCTATGCGCCTTCTTCTTCATGCTCTATGGAGGAAGCGAAGTGTCTGTTGTGCACTTCTTCCCATCCCTGTTTATCGAGAGATGGGGCGTCGCGACCTCTGATGCAACATTGACGGTTACGGTATATTGGACGGCGATGGTTATCGGCCGTGCGCTATGCGGTGTACTTGCAGAAAAGATAACGTACTATCGATTTTTATGGATCACGACAGTGCTCAGTGTCCTTGTATTGCTCATTCTGCCTTTCATTTCACAGGCTTGGGGAGGGTACGTCATTAGTTTTCTCCTCGGGCTTGGAATGGCAGGCATGTTCGCGATCATGCTGATTTATGCGAATAGTGCCCTTCCCGGCATGACTGAGCGGACAACGAGTATTTTGCTGGCGGCAAATGGACTAGGTGGTTCGCTTCTGCCGATTGCAGTCGGTAGAATGATGGACATATGGCCGGTTCAAGCCGTCATGTGGCTTTTCTTCGGGGTGATGGTAACGATGCTGCTGCTCGTATTCGGATCAAAGCGCCTGAATTTGTTCTTGTTGACGAGCAAACAAACGAGCCAAATCCATGCTTCAGAAGCGATTAGCAAAAACCATTCATAGCGTTATTACTAGAGCACATGCAAAGCTAAGATAATAAAATTTATCGAATGAAAAGCAATTCCTGCCTCGCAAGATGGAAGCGGAATTGCTTTTTTGTTATGCAATCATAGAATGAGGATTCCAGCCATATATTTTGACCATCGGTACATTAAGTGGATTCACTATCCCACAATAACTCCTTTGGAAATGAGGGCAAGCAAGAATGCGCGAAAATACCCATGTGCACCAGCTAGCAGCACGTGTAAGCGGGGGAGGACATTGAATGCCAAAAAAGCTTCACTATACCATTGCAATTGTCGGGGCAGGCAGCGCTGGATTGTCGGTCGCGGCCCGCTTGCTACGCGAATCGAAAGCGCTTCACGGCTCAGTCGTGCTACTTGATCCGCAAACCAAACATTATTATCAGCCCTTGTGGACGCTTGTCGGCGGAGGCGTCGTCAGCAAGGAGACGACCGAACGCAGCCAGCAATCGCTGATCCCGAAGGGAGCCGACTGGATTCAGGAGGCGGTTGAGGAATTCAATCCGGAGGTCAACCGATTCGTTACCAAGGCGGGCACCATCATCCAGTATGAGATCCTCGTCGTAGCGGCGGGAATTCAGGTGGACTGGGAGCGGATCAAGGGACTGAAGGAGTGTATCGGACGGGATGGGGTGTGCAGCAACTATGATTATCGATACGTCGATAGCACGTGGAAGTCCATTCGCCAGTTCCGTGGCGGCAATGCGATCTTCACGCAGCCGAACTCGCCAATCAAATGCGGGGGAGCGCCTCAGAAAATTATGTATTTGGCCGACGATGCATTCCGTCAAGCAGGGATTAGAAATAAGACGAACATTATCTTCGCTTCGGGAAATGCGTCTATCTTTGCCGTTCCGAAATATGCTGCGGCACTTAATCGGGTGATCGAACGAAAAGACATTGCGACCAAATATCAGCTTGATCTGATCTCGATTGATTCGGTGAGGAAGGAAGCCGTGTTCGAGCACGTGGTTACGAAGGATCGGGAGACACTCCGATACGACATGATTCATGTCGTGCCGCCCATGTCGTCTCCCGACTTCATTCGAAATAGCCCGCTTGCAGGAGCCGCAGGATGGGCCGAAGTCGACAAACATACGCTGCAGCATGTCCGGTTCAAGAACGTGTTCACGCTCGGAGATTGCAGCAATCTCCCGACTTCCAAGACGGGAGCAGCCATCCGCAAGCAGGCTCCCGTCGCCGTACAAAATATCATCAGCTTGCTGGCTGGACAACCGCTTGCCGCACGTTATGACGGCTATACATCATGTCCGCTCGTTACCGGCTATAATCGGCTTATTCTGGCGGAGTTCGATTATGATCTGTCCCCGCAGGAAACATTCCCATTTGATCAGTCGAAGGAACGGTACAGCATGTATATGCTGAAAAAAAATCTGCTGCCTAAAATGTACTGGCACGGCATGCTGAAGGGTCGAATGTAAGGGAAGTCTACGAAAATTTCAGGGTGTGAAGTTAATCAAGTACCCGTGGTTGTTTTATTTAGAAAGGGGAGAGTATTGCCTAATGCTGCTGCGTTATTTTTATGATGACAAGTTAGCTCATGCTTCCTACCTGGTCGGCTGCCAAGCTACGGGGGAAGCGATCGTGATCGATCCGGCTCGCGATGTAACGCCATATATCACAACGGCTAAATCCGAAGGCTTGAACATTATCGCTGCTGCCGAAACCCATATCCACGCTGATTTCGTGTCCGGAATGCGCGAATTCGGAGTGGAGCAAGAAGCAACACTTTACTTATCGGGCGAAGGCGGCCCGGATTGGATATATTCGTATGTGAGCGATGAGAGCGGGAACGAGGTCAATCATCGCCTTGTGCAGGATGGAGACCGATTCTACATCGGCAATCTCGAATTCGAAGTGCTTCATACCCCTGGCCATACGCCTGAGAGTATTTCGTTCCTGCTAACGGATCGGGGCGGAGGGGCCGATTCTCCGATCGGCATTTTTACGGGCGACTTCGTGTTCGTCGGTGATGTGGGACGCCCTGATCTGCTGGAGAAGGCAGTAGGGCTGGCAGGCACGGCAGAGGAGGGAGCAAGGCAAATGTTCCGCTCCTTACAGCGCTTCAAGGAGCTTCCCGAATACGTGCAGGTGTGGCCTGCCCATGGTGCGGGAAGCGCATGCGGCAAGGCGCTGGGCGCAGTTCCTTCATCGACGGTAGGCTATGAGAAGCGCTTCAATTGGGCCCTGTCCTTCACGAACGAAAATGAGTTCGTTAACTCGTTACTGGCTGGGCAACCCGAACCGCCAACTTATTTTCCGAGAATGAAGCACATGAACCGGATAGGCCCTGCATTACTCGGCCAGCTTGTTGCTCCAGAGCAGATCGAAGGGAGTGTGGAAGAAGTCGCGAGTTTCGTTCAAGCAGGAGCAATCGTCGTGGATACTCGCCCATGTGCTGCATTTGGAGCCGCGCATGTAAAGGGGACGATTAATGTGCCATACAACCGTTCCTTTACTTCATGGGCCGGATGGCTTCTGAATGACGAGCACCCGCTGTATGTGATGGGGGAAGAAGAGCAATTGCCCCATATTGCCCGAGATTTGCGATCCATCGGCATTGATCGAATTGAAGGCCTGATCGAAGCGACGAAGATGTGGGTGGATAGCGCCCTCCGTTCATCTTCCAAAGAATTGCTGGAATCTTATCCTGACGTTACTCCTGCGAGCATCGCAGACCAGGTAGTTGGCGGCGAGATCGCAGTTGTGGATGTGCGCTCAAGTGCAGAATGGGAGGAAGGCCACATTCAACATGCCAAACATATACTGCTTGGCAAGCTTCCGGAACGCGTTCGGGAGGTTCCGACTGAAATGCCCGTGCTCGTCCAATGCCGAACCGGAATGCGTTCCGCCATTGCAGTCAGCATTCTTCAGGCGCACGGCGTTACGAATGTCTTCAACCTGCAGGGCGGCATCGTCAGGTGGCAAGAAGAGGGATTGCCTATTGTGACGCGATAGATGGCAAGATCTTGGCCCATACATTTCAAGGAATACCATAAAATAATGAGTAAAAAGCGGGCAAAGCATGCTCGCTTTTTTTATTGGCTGTACAGGGAGTAACCCATTGACTATATACTATAGGGGGGTATACTATATAAGTAACAAAACACGAACATACCCCCTAAGTATATAGAGGAGGGATCGGATGACGCATCTCGCGAAGTTTGCAGTAACTCCGGGTTTTGAAGAAGGAGGAAGTCTTTTTACGCCTAAACAGTTGTCACTGCTTGGTTCTATCGTAGGCAATCAGGCAAAGATCGAGTTGACTACCTTCAAGCAGCTGTATGTCGAAATGGAAGAAGAACGAATGGATGAGGTACAGCAGCGGTTGAAGGAAGTAGGGTTAGAGATCTATCCAGCGGGCTTCTACACCAAGAGCTTGATTACATGTAATTTCTGCAGAGGAGCAGAAGACACGAATATGGAGCTTGCCAAGCAGCTGAATAAAGCGATAGCTGGAATCGAGGTTCCGTACCCGCTCAGGGTAGGCTACTCTGGATGTGCACTCGGAACAGGAGAACCGTTGCTGAAGGATATTGGGATTGTGAAAATGAAGGATGTATTCGATATATACATTGGCGGAGAGCCGAAAACAATCAAGCCAACCCTCGGCCAATTGGCGATTTCCGGAGTAACAGCGGAGCAGTTAATCCCTTGCGTCACCCGAATGATCGATTTCTTTCAAGCGAATGGCAAGAAGAAGGAGAAATACGCTACGTTTATTCAACGCATGTCGTTCGAAAAGATTATCGAAGAAGCTGTGCGTACCGAAAGTAAAACTGAATCAAGTTAACCTTGCACGCTAGGGAAGATCTGCATGTATATGATATCGTTTATCGTTCTGATAACCTCTTATTTATAGTTGAATGATGCTTCATACACTTGTGTATAAAAAAGAGCGGTCGGATCAAGAATCTTCTTGAATCGTACCGCTCTTGTATATGGATTATGAGAATTCGTTCAACGCTTCAGGCGTCCAGTCCGTAACCCCGTTATCCTCTAAAACACCCAAAATAACGTCTGTAATATCTGGATCGGCCATCAGCTTGTCTTGAACGCGGAAAATAATATCATCAGCGTCGGCTAAGGTTAAGCCCTTGCGCAGTTCGATCATCGCATCGACGTGATAATAGCGCCCTTCCTGCGTAATTCGCAAATCATTAATATCCGTAACGTCCGAGTCAGCAAGAATAAGGAAAGCTACCTTCTCCGCAACATCGCGAGGAGCTGCGACCCCGATAAGTCCAACCATATTGTCATACCCGACTCGAAAAGCAACGCCAATCATTAATATCCCGATTAGAAGCGTCGCAATTCCATCCAAAGCCTTAAATGCTGTCAAGGAAGTGACGACAACTGCGCTCATGGCCAATAAGGCACCCGTAACAGCAACCAGGTCTTCATAGAATACCAAGCGAGTAGGTGGTGCAGAACGACTAACATGCTTAAATGAAGCGGGGATGAATGCAATACCTTTTGTTTCAACTCTTGCTTCCTTCGTAATTTCCTTCATCGCTTTGAGCAAAATAGCTCCATCAACAACTAAATTGAATACTAATGCCGCGATATTTATCCAGAACGCCCCACTGCTCGCTTGTACGGGGTGCTGAAGTAAATGCAGGCCCTCACGTATCGTCTCGTAGGCCATAATCGTTACAACGATAACAGCCACCATACAAAAGAGGTTGATGACTCGACCGAATCCAGTAGGGAATTGGCGAGTGGGCTTCTTCTCCGCAAGTATACTGCCGACGAATACAAAGCCTTGATTCACGCTGTCCGCCAGAGAATGCATGGAAGATGCGAACATCGCTCCACTGCCGCTCATTGCAGCACCTGCGCCTTTTGCAGCTGCAATAATGGCATTTCCTATCATTGCAATTGCAGAGGACTTATTTCCTTTCTTAATTAACTGTAATACCGTTTCTCGTTCCGATTCGGGATCCATTGCTTCCTCCTAAATGATGAATAAGATAACTGAAATTGTTGCCTAAGCTTACTAATTTTATTACAAGAAGCTAAATGCAATCAATTATTAATACGATTAAATCAAAAATAGTTTCAAGATTTCATTTTTGCTTCTATCATTGATATAATTACCAAGATAGGAGATTGATAGAATTACAGCAACAGAGCGTGTCCGCTGTAAGCTGTTTGTTCGTATTACCAATTTACATAGATTGAGCCTTTGGGGAGGAAACGCTACATGAACCAAGAAGCAAGCACCGCCGGATGGGATGCGATTGATCAAGCAGTCACAGCAATTTATGGCGAGCAGGAGCCTAAGCATTACGGCACGATCATTTCATATGCTTTGGGTGGACATGACCCCTTGGATGGATTAAGTGCATACAAGGCGGATTTTCCATACCCGCATTGGCATTTTGTAACCTATGGTTTTTCAGAACTTTATGATAAAGAATTAGACGATGAAGAATGTAGCGGATACGGGTTTGAACTTACATTCAGACTGGTTAGGCAGGCTGAGGATGAGGAACCTCCCGCGTGGGCGCTTAACCTGCTGCAAAATATGGGGAGATACGTATTCAACTCCGGCAATGTATTTCGATCGGGAGATTATCTGGATGCGAACGGGCCGATATGCTTGGATGCAGATACCCAATTAACAGCGCTCGCCTTCGCTGAAGATCCCGATTTGCGTGCAATCGATACACCGAATGGCAAGGTAGAGTTCATTCAGATGGTAGGGATTACGAATGATGAGCTTGAAGCGATGCAAACTTGGAATACATTAGGCCTTTTGAATGCATCCGAAACGCACCTGCCTTATTACATTACCGATCTGGAGCGGGAGTCGCTTCTTCGCATGCCAGAAGTGGCCGAAGCTGCAGAGCGAGGAATGCAGAATGACGGTTCGAACACCGGTATCTTATTCGTTCAGCAATTAGGATGGGAATCTGGCAAAAATGGATGGTTAGGCAAAAAGCCGGCTAAACTCCTCATCGGTGCAAAGCAGGCGGCCTTAATAGGGAAGCTGCTGCAGGGGCGGATCTTGAAGCGCAAAGAACTTACACTGGTTGGCCCAGAGGTTACAATCGTAATAAAATCGGGCGATCGTACTTCTCACGAAACGACGGAAAATGCGATTCAGTTGTTCGTAGATGATCGTACGGTTGCTGAACTAAGCACGAGGCTGGAGCCGAAGGCGGGCATGATCGAACTTGCGTCTACACAGAGCATCGTCTTTCAGATTGAGATAACAGAAATTAAGGATCAAGAAGGCAACGTCGTCGAGGTTATTGGATAAGGCTGACACGAGAGACATGAATGGGTATGAGGAGGAGTTGTCATGAGCTGGCTAAGAGAAGAAATTGCGATGAAGTGGCGCACAGAAGGAAAGCGGTATGCCTCGGAAATTAATGAATATGTGCGCGTCGGGATGGAAAGCAACTGGGAACAGGCACAACAAGAGCCAGGGGATGATCAGCGTTCGGGCATGGCCGCAGACATCGTTGACATGATACGGGCTGCCAATCAAGCAGGTGATACCGAACGGCTGCGACAGGAGATTCCGCCAGCATCCTGGCCAATTACACCCGATTATGAGGAGAAGCAGCAAGCGATTAAACCAATTGTCTGTCTGAATGATGGTACTGTTCTTGTTCGTACTTATGGCGGCAGCATCTATCTCATTCAACAGGATCGAATTACTGAGCTTCCTGACTTCTATCATATTGGATGCTCCTCGGACGGAAACTATTTCGCGCTTAGTAATGAACAAGGAATACGTATAATACGAGGAATCGTTACAAGCTTGGGGGAGGGCGAAGAGATTTCCGCTTGGTCCTGGCAAGTTATACAGCAACGTATTAAGGCAATCTTGAATGATTGTGAATCACTTGCCGATTCAGAACATCCGGCTAGCCATATTGAGGAGGCTATTCCATTCGACAATGGCTCACGTCTTCTTCTCGTAACCGATTGCGGCATCTATTTGCTTAGCCAAGACCAAGTCGAGCTGCTTCATCCTGAACTGACGGAGATGCAGCAATATGATTACAAGGATACTCACATCGATATGGTGCACGGCGCTGTGTCTCCAGATGGACGCTGGCTTGCGTATGGCAGCCAGTGCAGTGAACATCTATTGCGAGATGCGGCGAGTGGGAAGGTGTATACGATCGAGCCGCAATCCAGTTATCCGCATTATGCGCTGTTCGCCAAGGACAGTAGCGAAGTGTGGTATAATGCATGCCATTTCTATAATGGGGCAACGATTCAAGTCCCGCTTGCAGACTTGGGGCAGCTTGATGCTGGGACAGAACACGAGTGGCCGATCATGAATGATGAGATGCGTGTATACGCCGCTGCTGCATTGATAGATGGTCATATATTGGGTGATGCCTATGGATATTTGCGCAAAATAGACAGTGAAGGTAATGAGATATGGCGATATTTTGTCGGCAGCACCTTATCCGGTATTGTCGCATCACCAGATGAATCACGATTAGCGGTAGGCACATATGGAGGAATGCTGCATCTCATTGATTTACAGAGCGGTGTCAAGAGTGAGTACAGCATCGGTACTGCGAATATCATAGAGATTGACCGCTGGATTCTATGGCGAGATGAGGAACCGCTGCGTTGGTAGTTGAAGTAAGGTAGAAGTACGGAAGAAGTATGGCATAAAACGCTCTACTGATCGAACCTGCTAACCAGATAAGAATATAATATTGATGATCTGCGCAGAGTGAGTTTCTGAGTTTGTAAGTTGTCAGCATCACACTATAAAATCATGATGTAAAATCTCTTATTGAAGAAAGATTTATTGAAGAAGGACTGGTCTACAACGATGTGTAAACGATGCGCTTGGGTAAAAGAAAATGAGCCTTTATATGTGGACTACCATGACAAAGAGTGGGGAGTTCCCGTATATGATGATCGAAAGTTATTTGAAATGCTGTGCTTGGAAGGTGCGCAGGCGGGGCTCAGTTGGTGGACAATCTTGCAGAAGAGAGAACATTACCGTGAAGCCTTCGATCAATTCGAGGCAGAGAAAATCGTGAAGTACACGGAAGAGAAGCTGGAATCCTTGCTCGATGATGCAGGGATCGTTCGCAACAAATTGAAAATTCACAGTGTCGTTAAAAACGCACACGCTTTTTTGCGGCTCCAGAAAGTGCACGGCTCCTTCTCCACGTACATATGGAGCTTCGTCGATAACCAACCCATTGTAAACCATTGGGTGACCATCAAGGAAGTTCCCGTTACAACCGATATTAGTGATCGAATGAGCAAGCAACTTAAGAAAGACGGGTTCTCATTCGTAGGCAGCACGATTTGCTATTCCTTCATGCAGGCGGTTGGCATGGTGAATGATCATACGCTGGACTGCCTCTGCCATACGTCACATCAAACAATTCGATCTTAGTTTTTGGATAGATGTCTATTTATGTATGAATAGAGGTTTCGATTATGAAAAGAGATTTGAAAGGAGGTGAGAAATCGATGAGTTCCATTCACATGCTGGCCGGCATACCGGGTAGCGGGAAGAGCCATTACGCGAAGGAGTTGTGCAAGCAGCACAGGGCTGTTCATGTAGCAACCGACTCCATACGTCAGAAACTGTTCGGAGATGAGGCGAAGCAAAAGAATACGTATATCGTATTTGATGAAGCGTTCTCTCAGATTGAGCAAGCATTGGCTTCTGGGCGCAATGTAGTATTTGACGCAACCAATGTCAGCCGAGAACGAAGATTGAAGTTCTTGAAGCGGTTCAGGGAGGTTCCGGTGGAATGTCATGTGTGCAGCACGCCCTATGATATCGCCATGCAGCGGGCTCAATCTAGAAAGCGTAGGATCGACGAGAGTGTAATGTCCAAGTTTGCTAAGCACTTTGAGTTTCCGGTCCTTGGTGAAGGCTTTCAACAACTTCATATCGTGCATGCTCCAGCTGATGCTATGCTTTCGCGCCCGGAGCTGGAAGAGCTGCTTGCGGATAATCCGGATCACGACGAATTGTTCAACTATTTGTCCAGCTCTCCGCATTTTCGGGTAATGGTAGGATATGATCAACAGAATCCGCATCATTCGAGAACGTTGTCCGAGCATACCTATGCGGTGCTGGAATATGTACGTGCATTCTACGAAGGGGATAACATGCTGGCAATGCAGTTCGCTGCACTGTTTCATGATGCAGGCAAGCCATTCTGCAAGGTGTGGAAGCAAAGCCGGGGATATTACTCCTATTATGGTCATGAACATGTATCCGCAGCGATCGCCTGCCATGTTCTGAAGCAAATGGGGTACGACGAGGAATTTGTCCTGCAGGTTGTCAATCTAGTTAGCTTCCATATGGACATCCTGCACGGCGGGGATGCTGGAGCATCTCATATTTATCATTTGTTAGGCGATGAGATGTTGGCCCAATTGTATTTTTTTGCGGAAGCCGACACTTTCGCGAAATAAGGAGGTGAAACGACATGAAAATCAAATATCCGAAAACGATGCACCTTCCCTGGTCCAGAAGCTATACGAATGACGATAAAATCTTGCGGAATACGGATCATTTCATCGGCCGCGAGGTTGTTGTTACAGAAAAAATGGACGGGGAGAATACAACGATGTATAACAATGGCATCCACGCTCGTTCCCTGGACAGCAAGGATCACCCTTCTCGGCACATCGTCAAAATGCAGCATGGCGGCATTCAATACATGATCCCTGAAGGCTATCGATTATGCGGTGAAAATGTATATGCGAAGCATTCGCTATCTTATACGGACTTGCCGAGTTATTTCATGCTGTTCTCGGTATGGAATGAGCAGAACATATGCCTATCTTGGGACGATACCCTCGAATGGGCTGAACAGCTTCAGCTTACTGTTGTTCCAGTGCTGTATCGGGGAATATGGGATGAGGAAGCCATCAAGAAGTGCTATACGATGCAATCCCGCTGCGGTGGGGAACAGGAGGGCTATGTTGTTCGTCTCGCGTCAGCATTTCATTATGATGCATTCAAGGAAAGTGCAGCTAAGTTTGTCCGCCGCAATCATGTTCAAACCGATGAACATTGGTTAAGTAAGCCGATCGAACCAAATGGTCTTGTGAGACGATAATCGGATTTTCGCTTATTTACAAAACTAGATTACAAGAAAGGAATGGGAATCATGTAATTCATATTGGAAGTACCCATCTATCAGAGGATTTATCCGACAACAAAACTAAAAAACCAGCTTCCTCCATAAGTGGCAAGCAAGCTGGTCTGCTATCGAATACCGTATTTATTTTACCCCTGCTTTTTCTTGTTCCAAGGCATAGGTCGTGCTTCTTTCTAAGAACTCCAATACCTCATCTGATATCGGAAATAACCCCGTCTCACTGGCAGGACGTTTTCTTACTTCCCAGAACTTCTCGATTAGCTCCTCATCACCCTTAAATGTGATCATCGACAGCTCATTCAGCTCAATTGCAATTTTGCAGCCTTCAACCGATTCTGGCGGGATAGACTGCTGGATACACCATTCAATCCGCCGCAGTAAGGACACATACTGTTGAGTGATTGGGTCGCTATTGCCTAGATTCGGAAGAGTCTGGCGCAAAAACTCGCTTTCTTCTTCTCCGAAGTAATCCATCCACTGCTTCGGATTCTCCGGTGCGTTCTGCACAAGACTCGATACCTTCTCCCAAGAGAGATTTCCCTCTATATCAATCATATGTATAAGTGTAGCTGTATTGGAAATACTCGTCTGCAGCGATGTTAACTGCTCCTGAAGCTGATTATAATGGGCAGTTAGGATGTGACGGTAAGACAGCTTGTCTATCAATTTCTGAATATCCTCCAGTGGGAGCGACAATGACTTCATGAGCGTGATCTTCTCAAGTGTAAATAAATCTGCTTCCGAATAATAGCGTCGACCGTTGTCTGCCTTATGACTCGGCGTAAGCAGGCCAATCTGATCATAATAACGCAATGTTCGTACGGATACATTTCTCATCTTCGATACTTGTCCTGTTGTCCAGCGATTCATGTCAGTCCTCCTGAAAAAAGTGCTTGCAGGTTACGTAAGGTCACCTAATATAGTTGGATTATAACACAGGGGATTGAGGGATGAAGATTGAAGACAACCGAAATGTGGAAGAAAAGTGATCCTTGGACTTGGCGCCAAATGCTGGCCTTGCTGGCACTGGAATTCGTATTTGTGATTTGTGTGATTAAATATCCACTGCAGCAATTGTACGCTGATTGGATGCAGAACACACTATATGCAGGCACGATGACGGGACTTACTATAGCCATAACGCTAATGCTGGGCATATATTTCGTTGCCTTACGGCCACAGAAATTGAGCTGGGCAGAAGTTGGAGTAAAGTCATTTTCGGCTAAAGATTGGTGGAGAATCATACTCTGGATACTTGCACTTATTATACTCAGTTTGGCAACCGTTTATCTTACCAGCTTTCTAGGGACTACGGTGGAGAATAGTAAAACAGAGAGCCTAAAACAGCATGTTACGTTATTTACCTTGCTGCTTGGTGTCATATCGGCAGGGATCATTTCGCCAGTATATGAAGAAATCTTCTATCGCGGCTTCATCTATCGCTGGCTGCGGACACGTGTTGGAATGGGAGGAGCAATCCTTCTAAGCGCGCTGATCTTTACTGCAGCGCACTACCCGACGACAAATGCGATGCCCGTTAATTTTGTTGGCGGAGTCATATTCGCATGGGCGTATGAGCGTACGGGTTCAGTATGGCCTGGAATCCTTGTCCATGGCATAACGAATACGATTGGTGTTCTATTAACGGTGGCAGGCTGAATCTGATTTATTGTTATCATCATTTTTTCAACGACAAAGACAACAGTGTCTAATCACGCGGTTGTCTTTTTATATGGAAGGAAATGTATTGATCATCTAACTCTGTCGTACTATTCTATACTTACTTATAAAAATGAGCGAATTTCAACACCATGTATCATTCAACCGGGAATTAGGGAGGATCTCACCAAATAAAAAATAAAAAGAGGAGATGGAGCAATATGCCGCATATTACTTGCAATAATATGGACATGTTTGTCGAGCAGCTAGGCGTTGGATTTCCCGTTATTTTTCTGCATAGCGGATTTTCAAGAGGGATTCTCGCATTTGCCAGCCAGATTCTTGATTTTCAAAGTAAGTATGCTTGTTATTTCCCCGACTTCCGTGGGCATGGCAGAACAAGAAGTGGCAGCTTGGAATGGAGTACGCCGCAGCATGCTGATGACATCATTGCACTCATGAATCGATTAGGGATTCAACAGGCGCATCTGATCGGCTACGGCATGGGAGGAGGGGTCGGCTTGTATTGTGCGATTCACCATCCTGATCGTGTAACTTCGTTAACTTCTATTGGTCAGAGCGGGTATGTTGCTTCGTATGGATCTGAGGAATTTGAACCGGAGTGGCTGCTTGAGAATGATGGCCATGCATTTATCCGGTTAATGGAAGATAGGCATAGAGAAGCACATAAGGGTAACTGGCAGGAATTTTTGCGCCAAAAGCTTAAAGATTGGCGAACATATCCACAGCTAAGTGAAGAACAATTCAGAGGCATAAGTTGTCCTACCTTGTTCATTGCTGGTCAGCATGATCCTTATGCACCAGAAGAAGATGTAATGAAAGTGACTTCTCTTATTCCCAATTCACGATACCTCATTATAGAGGGAGCAAGTCACCGCCCCCATATGATTCGTGAACAGCCTATCTTGGTTAACGATACTATTTTGGCGTTCTTGGAAGAGGTAGAACGTGCGAATGAACAAGCAAGTGCAGTATGCCACACATAGCCATGTACGCTGAGAAAGTGGGCATATGTGAGCCTGTTATCTTTCCATACAGATGATTATTCTGACGAACCTCGTCCATCTTTGGGCGGGGTTTTTCTATACTTCCTAACAGTGATTACCGACTCTAAGAAGGGGGAATGGAGTTAATCGTGCTTTACCTGTTAACAGAATGATTGAGAACATGGGAGGATCTGAATTTGACATCAACTATTTTAGAGGTATATAATTCAGTAGTAAAATAATAGGTAACCTAATTATTTGATTATCTAATAGTTAGCTAACCTAATATAGAGATGAAACGTGTTCTAGAATCTATGAGGTGATGCGGAAATGTTCGATCCAGATACAACGGCGTATAAGCTCGTCCAATCGTTCATGCGATTCAATCGGGCCGAGTGGAATCAACGGATGTCAGCAGGCAAGAAGCGCAGTGAGATGATGATGCTGTTCTGCATCAAGCGCCATGCGCAAGAGGGAGAGCCGGCTATGCGGGTATCCGACATCAGCAACCATCTGCGGCTCACTTCTCCGACGGTTACTCAGACCTTGAATGTGTTGGAGAAGAAGGGACTTGTGGAGAGGTTTATGGATAAGGAAGACAGGCGTGCCGTTCGAGTACAACTGACCGAAGAGGGATTGAAGACAACAGAAGAAGGTCAGAAACAATTCGAGGAACAGATTAACGGGCTGATTCAGCATCTAGGTGAGGAGGATAGCCTTCATCTCGCGGATTTGTTAAAGAAAGTATACGAATACTATGACATCCGCAGCCAACAACGAGAACAAGAAAAGACACATGATGATGGAGATGGAGTTGAGGAAGCATGATAAAGTTGTTTCGGTATTTGAAACCATACCGAGTGCCGATAGGCGTCATATTAGCGCTTGTCTTTGTACAATCGCTGTCGGAGCTATATTTGCCGACACTCATGTCTGATATTGTAAACTTCGGGATTTCAAAAGGAGATGTCCCGTACATTTGGAAAATTGGCGGTCTCATGCTGGCGGTAGCAATCGGAGGAACAATCTGTGCGATTGTGAGCAGTTATTTGTCAGCCAAGGTTGCAATGGGGTATGGAAAATTAATGCGCGGCAAGGTATTTAACCACGTTCAGCATTTTTCCCTGCAGGAGTTCGACAACATTGGTACTGCTTCGCTTATTACGCGTACGACCAATGACATTACACAAGTACAACAGGTGCTTGTCATGATTCTTCGCATGATGATCAGCGCTCCGATGATGTGTATCGGCGGGATTATTATGGCCGTTAATAAAGATGCCAAGCTAACGTTAGTGCTAGCCGTTGTTATCCCAATCTTGGCACTTGCAATCTTTCTCGTAGCTAGTAAAGGGATTCCCTTGTTCAAGGCGCAGCAGAAGAAGCTCGATAAGCTGAACCAAGTGCTTCGCGAAAGCTTGATTGGTATTCGGGTAATTCGTTCCTTCAATCGCACCGAGCATGAGAAGGATCGTTTCAACGAAGCCAATACAGACCTAACACAGACAGCGGTAAAGGTAAACCGCATTATGGCATCGCTAATGCCAGTCATTATGTTTGCCTTTAACTTCTCGACTCTTGCGATTATTTGGTTCGGAACGGATCGAATTAATGCAGGCAGCATGCAGGTTGGTGATCTGATGGCATTTATCCAATATGCGGCTCAGATTATGTTCTCTCTTGTTATGGTATCGATCATTTTCGTTATGATACCGCGCGCCTCCGCATCTGCCACACGAATTAACGAGGTGCTTGACATGGAACCAGTCATTCGTGATCAGGATCATGTAAAGAAAGCGGAAGGACTTCGCGGATACATTGAGTTCGATCGCGTGACGTTCAGCTATCCGGGTGCAGAGAATCCAGCATTGTCCAATATCTCATTTAGCGCCCGCCCTGGAGAGACGACTGCCATTATCGGCGGTACAGGTTCCGGTAAATCTACGATGCTGAATCTCATTCCGCGATTCTATGACATTGACAGTGGGCGCATCCTGATTGATGGTGTAGATGCCAGAGAGTTATCTCAGGAGGGCTTGCGGGAGAAGATTGGGTACGTGCCGCAGAAGGCCGTACTATTCTCAGGCACAATTGCAGATAATATTCGCTATGGCAAGCAGGATGCGACCGATGAGGAATTGCAGCATGCAGCAGTAGTTGCACAAGCTGCTGATTTCATTGCAGCTATGCCGGAAGGATACGATTCAGCTATTTCCCAAGGGGGAACGAACGTATCAGGCGGCCAGAAGCAGCGCTTGTCCATTGCGCGGGCACTTGTGCGCAAGCCTGAGATTTATCTCTTTGATGACAGCTTCTCCGCTCTAGACTTCAAAACAGATGCCAAGCTGCGGACAGCATTAAGAGGAGAAACAACTAACGCAACTGTAATTATCGTCGCACAACGTGTAAGTACGGTGAAGGACGCTGATCAGATTATTGTGCTGGAGGAAGGACGAATCGCAGATATTGGCACGCATCAAGAACTGCTGAAATCTAGTGAAGTGTATCGTGAGATTGTATCCTCGCAGCTGTCGGAGGAGGAGATCGCATGAGTGAAAAAAATAAAGCAGCGAATTCCGGCCGTAAGCATGGTGGCGGTGGACCGATGGGGCCGGGGATGATGATGCCGGGTGAGAAGGCCAAGGACTTCAAGGGTACCTTACGCAGGCTTCTCGGTTATTTGAAACCGAGCCGAACCAAGCTCTTCATCATCTTTTTGATGGCTATACTCAGTACCATATTTTCAATCGTCAGTCCTAAAATTATGGGTAAAGCAACAACCAAGCTGTTTGAATTCACAATGGCGAAGTTCAACGGACTCCCAGCTGCCATGGACTTTGACTTTATTACTAATATTCTACTGCTTCTTGTTGGCTTATACCTGTTCAGTGCGTTTTTCAGTTATATACAGCAATATTTGATGGCAGGTGTAGCGCAGAAAATTGTGTATGACATGCGCCAGCAAGTCAATGATAAGCTGAATCATTTGCCACTCAAGTACTTTGACGGACGCACGCATGGCGAGATTCTAAGCAGAGTTACGAACGATGTAGATAACATAAGTACAACATTACAACAAAGCTTAACGCAGTTAATTACATCGATCATTACGATTATTGGCGTCATCGTGATGATGCTGACCATCAGCCCGCTGTTAACCCTCATCTGTATGCTGACATTGCCGCTTAGTGCGATCGTCATTAAGATGGTGGCATCTCGGTCACAAAAACACTTTATGGGACAGCAAAAATCACTTGGTGAGCTAAACGGTCATGTAGAAGAAATGTATACGGGGCATAATATTGTCAAAGCGTTCGGTCATGAAGAAAAATCACTCGAAGAATTTAACGAGGTTAATGAACGCTTGTACGAATCGGGTTGGAAGGCACAATTTATTTCCGGCATGATTATGCCGCTAATGAACTTCATCGGCAATATCGGATATGTTCTTATCTGCGTGGTAGGCGGATTGCTCGTAACGAAGAAATCGATTGAGATCGGTGATATTCAAGCATTCATTCAATACGCTCGGCAATTCACGCAGCCAATTGCTCAGACAGCCAACATTGCGAACGTCATTCAATCAACGATTGCATCGGCAGAGCGGGTGTTCGAGGTGCTTGATGAGGTAGAAGAGGTTCCAGAAGCAGCGAAGGCAATTGAAATCGCACATCCAGTCGGTCAAGTGGAATTCGAGCATGTACAATTCGGATATAAAGAAGACGAGTTGCTCATTACAGATATGAACATCCACGTAAAACCAGGACAAATGATCGCGATTGTAGGCCCTACAGGAGCAGGGAAGACGACGCTTATTAACCTGCTGATGCGCTTCTATGAAATTAATGGCGGCGCCATCAAAATCGATGGCGTGGATATAACCGACATGGAACGCAGCAGTCTGCGGTCGATGTTCGGTATGGTGCTTCAGGATACATGGCTCTTCAATGGTACCATTCGTGAAAATATCGCATATGGCCGGGAAGGAGCTTCGGAAGCGGAGATTGTACGCGCAGCGAAGGCAGCGCACGCCGATCATTTTATCCGTACGCTTCCGAAGGGATATGATACGGTTCTGAATGAAGAGGCCTCCAACATTTCACAAGGCCAGAAGCAGCTCCTTACGATCGCGCGCGCGATTCTTGCGAATCCATCCATTCTTATCTTGGATGAAGCAACGAGCAGTGTCGATACACGTACCGAGGTTCATATCCAGCGCGCGATGAACGAATTGATGAAGGGAAGAACGAGCTTCGTTATCGCTCATCGTTTGTCGACAATACGTAACGCTGACCTGATTCTTGTAATGAACAAAGGTACTGTAATTGAGCAAGGAACCCATGATGAGTTGCTCGAACAAAAAGGCTTCTACGCGGATCTATATAATAGTCAATTCGAGGAATCAACACCAGAAGCAATTTAATATTTATAGCCTAAGTATGTCGTTCCATGCTGGATCAGCATACTTGGGCTTTTTATTTGCAAATGAAACTAGCAACTGGTTTACATAATATATATTACGTTACTATGATTTAATCGCAAGATCTCTATTACAGAGTAAAATACGAGGTACAGTTATAAATAAAATTTGACAATTTCCGATTACGAGTGTAATCTATACCTCAGGATGTTAATTACATATGTAATCAATAGAAAGAAGGTTGAAAATATGCCAGATATTCCGCGAATCTCGGATGCTGAATGGGAAGTCATGAAGGTATTCTGGGGGACAAACCATAAGCTGTCAGCGAACGATGTAATCGAGAAGCTAAGTGAGAATAGCGACTGGAAGCCAGCTACGATTAAATCGTTAATTAATCGATTGCTCAACAAAAATGCACTCGGCTATGAACAGGAAGGAAAAACCTATCTATATTATCCTGTAGTCAGTGAAGAAGAGTGCGTCAGGGCAGAGAGTAATTCCTTCTTGCAGCGTCTATATGGAGGCTCCTTGAAGCCGATGTTTGTTAATTTCCTGAAGCAAGAGAAGCTATCCACAGAAGAAGTAGAGGAGCTGAAGAAAATACTCGACGAGGGGCAGCGTAGAGATGAATAACTTATTAACATGGTTAACTATAATTTTTGATTGGGTTACAAAGACTTCCTTAATGGCATCAATCATTGTTGTCCTTATCTTGCTTGTGAGGGCCGCATTGAAGGATCGTCTCCCGATCAAATGGCAGTACATGCTCTGGTTCGTTCTGCTTGCCAGGATGCTGCTGCCTTGGGTACCTGAAAGCTCGTTCAGCTTATATAATCTATTTTCAATTGCAGATAAACCAATTACGCTTCCTATCTCGTCAATGGATGATGATATGAGCAGATTATCGGTGGAACATGCATCAGGAATAAACGAATCCAGCCGTATTCTGGACAATAGCATGTCTGGTGCTGAGCGGTCAGATGTCACGAATAACGTTAGTCCTGCATTCATTCATTCCGCATTGTCACTTAGCTGGTTACTTGGCGTACTGGCAATCACAGCCTATGTGCTTGTATCGAACCGCAAATTGTCGCGAAGGATGGTGAAGGAAGCCTATGTTGTATCCGATGAAGATAGCTTGCGCGTACTTCAGCAATGTCGCGAGGATTTGAAGATAAAGAGATCGCTGCCGCTGCTGATATCGAAAGGAGTGAGCAGTCCTACACTGTATGGGGTATTACAACCGAAGATATTGCTGCCTGGCAAGTATTTTGCGCAGTTTCGCAATGAAGAACTAAGACATATTTTGCTTCATGAATTTGTTCATTACATACGCAAGGATATTGTGACAAACTGGTTATTCTCCATCCTGCTTATCCTGAATTGGTTCAATCCGATTCTATGGTACGCATCCAGGAAAATGAGGGAAGACCAGGAGCTGTCTTGTGACGATCGCGTCATTTCTTGTTTGGAAGAAGATGAGGTCAAGCAATACGGATACACCATTGTCAAGCTGGTGGAAGCGAATATGACAAGCGGCTTTCGTTCTGTCAGTGCGACAAGCTTCTCAACCGACAAATCCCTCATTAAAAGGAGAATCAACATGATTGCTTTGTTCAAACGAGGTTCGTATAAATGGACCATTCTCGGGATCGCGATCATTTCCATTTTTGCCTGCATTGCCCTAACGAACGCGGCAGCGGATAAACCAGGGCCGAAGAAATCCGAAATCCTTGAGCTGTATGCAAATGAACCATTATTTAATCAGGTTAATGAAAAAATCCGCACTACGGTTAAGCAAACGGTTAGTGATGTCATGCAGCAGTTGGGCAAGCCGCTTCCGCTCCAAGAGATCGTGCCCACAGAAGACACGAAGGATTTGTTCCTTGCATTCAAAAGCTCTCCAAATGACGGACCCGGTCAGCGTTACATATGGGTAAACGCAGACACCGGCAAGCTATCGAGAGTACAACTAGGGTTGGATCTGACGCCAGAAGCAGCCGGCTCTGAATTGTTGAAGAAGGCTGCGCAAGCGCTGCAAGACAGTGGATACAAAGGGAATCCATATTTTAAAATCAGTCGTACCATTTTCAATGATCCAAACACGAATGAATATACGGTTCAAACGAAATTGATAGATAATCAGAACGATCATCGAGTTGAAGTGCGATTTTCGAATGACACAATCACTACGTCCTATGATGTAGGTCCTGACCAAATTTCGGATGATGAAAATAAAAAAGGTCAATACATGCTTGCTGTACTGCGCGGCAAAAAAGCTGATCAGCTCACCGCTGCATCCAAACTTTTCTCTGACAGCTACAATACCGTGTATTTGTCTTATGGTTCTGACGGCGGTGTCAGCTTCGATCCGAAAACCTATAAGATTCGTCAAATTTATGATTCTTCATTATCTACCTATTCGAGCAATCCTAAAACAAGCGCGAGCCAAAAGCAGAAAAAGCTTGAAATCACGGATGAGCAATTACAAACAGCTGCTTTCCCTCTTGTTGCTGAATTGCTCGGATATAATCTACATGAATATGAAATGCAGAGAAATCCAAAGGCTCCCGGCAGTGCTCAATTTGTCAAAGATGGAGAGCGTATATTTGCGATAGAGTTTAACGAGAACGGTGATATATGGATGATCAACGACTACACGAATTGAAGCAGACCTTCATATCCAAATAACGACGACCTCAGACATAGTCGTGCATAACAAGTATTATATAAATCCATGACAGGAGTCCTGAATCATCAAGATTCAGGATTCCTGTATTTTGGTCAATGGTTTGGCTGCCGGGCCCTCTAATACATCGCCTTCATAGGAGAACCTTGACCCATGGCAAGGACAATCCCAGCTTCGTTCGCCGTGATTCCATTCCAGCTCACAACCCATGTGTGTACAAGTGGTATCAACGATATGAAGCATGCCCTGATCATCTCGATAAGCTCCAGCTCTTCTACCGTCAATCGATACAACAGCGCCTTCATCATTCGTTAGATTCTCAGGTTTGTTGTGAACACGCTCCAATTTGCCGCTAATGAGATGCTTGGCTACATCCGCGTTCTGAGCGAAAAATGTTTTCACATCAGGATCGATATGAAAGCGCGACGGTGTATATAGTTCCTGATAGGCATTCTCTCTGCCCATAATCATATCCCTCAACAGGAGCGCAGCAGCCGTGCCATTGGTCATGCCCCATTTCCGGTATCCGGTTGCAACGTAAACATTCGGTACTGAAGAAGATATTTGTCCGATATACGGCATTTTATCCAAAGTAACTAAATCCTGAGCCGACCATCGATACGATATTTCTGCTGCCCCAAATACATCATTCGCGTATGCTTGCAGTGCTTCATAGTGCTTAATGGTGCAAATGCCCTGTCCGGTCTTATGACCTTCACCACCAATAAGTATCAGTCTTTCACCGGAATCCAATGCCGCTGTACGGATCGAGCGTTTTGGGTTCTCTGCGCTAATATACATGCCTGACAATTGAACATTTTTATTGGGGATGCCCACAACATAGGAGCGTTCAGCATGCATTCTTGCAAAATAAAATCCCATCCCGTCATAACAAGGAAAGTGGGAGCATGAAACGGCATGCTTGCAGGTTAACTTGAAGCCATCTTGCGTAATTACGGTCGGCAGCGTACCCTTATCGATGGTTTCTACAGTGGTATGTTCATAGATCTGCCCGCCTAATTCCACAAACAGCTGAACTAACTTGTCCAAATACTTAACCGGGTGAAATTGGGCTTGATTCCGCATTACGAGGGCCGCCTTGATCGGCACAGGCAGATCGATTTGAGTGACCAATTCACCGTCAATCCCGAGCTTCTCATAGGCAGCGAGCTCCGTTTGAAGCTTCGGCAGGTACTCATCCGAATTTGTATAAATATAAGCGTCCCGTTCCTCATAATCACATGGGATCTTATGTTCATGAACCATATGCTTAATAAATTGCTTTGCCTCGATATTCGCTTGATAGTACAGCTTTGCCTGTTCTTGACCGAAATGCTGAATGAACTCGTCGTAAATAAGGTCATGCTGCGCTGTTATTTTGGCCGTCGTATGACCAGTCGTGCCATTCAGCAGCTGACCTGCTTCAACAAGCACGACGCGGAGTCCTTCCCGTGCCAAGAGGTAGGCCGTTGTTATGCCGGAAATTCCGCCTCCAACTACTACAACTTCTGCTTCCGTATGTTTAGCAAGTTTCGGGAAGGAGGGAATCGTTGCGGAGTCCCGCCAATAGGATTCAGGAAATTGGGGGAGATCTTGAATGGACGATGAATCATTGTGCATAGTAGCGAACCTCCTATATAGATTGTCTTTGTCTATTCATTTCCTTGGGAATCCGTGTTTAATCAGTATCTGATTGAAATCATACATACAGACTAGGGAATACAAACATCGTATGACGAAGAAAGGAAATATCAGCGCTTCTAGGGTATAATTCGAATCGTTCGATGCCTTGCAGTCTAATTGACATGCTAGCCATTCGCGGATATTATCGATATCATAAATCTATGATTAAGAAGGGTTGTCCATGAAATTTACAAAAGCAACGAATTATGCGCTCCATACTATGCTCATGCTGATTGAGGCTTCTACCGTTAAGCCAGTTGGCGTACAACAGTTAGCAGAATCCCAGGGCGTGTCCCCAACGTACTTGTCCAAAATATTAACGAGACTTGTGAAAGCCGGCATGATTGAATCGATCTCGGGAGCCAATGGGGGATATCGCCTGACTCGTCATCGAGACGATATCACATTTCTGGATATTATCCATGCTATCGAAGGCTCGACCTCGTTATTCGAATGTAACTTCGTCCACGGCGAAGAATGCCTGATTCAAGCCGTGATGAAGGAAGCAGAAGAGAAGATGGAGAATCATCTGAAGAATAAGAAATTAGTCGATATCGCTCAACAACTCCATAAAAAATCGCATTCGTAATCTACTGAAATGGAGATCATTTAGTCTAGTACCTAATGTTGTTGTTAATATGTGTATCTCGAAATGTCGAATGTTCCAAACTACAAATAAATATGAAGTGTTCATGCAGGGGGATAGAATAAATCTCAAGGGATTTGAACTGTCCGCTGAACGAAAAGTGAAGAGGTGTGTGTCTTGATGTCAAATCGTCAATTGAATCCGAAGGTCGATGAATTTTTACGGAAAGCGAAAACGTGGAAAGAAGAATATGAGAAGCTTAGACATATCGTTCTTGACTGCGAGCTGACCGAAGATTATAAGTGGATGCACCCATGCTACACCTATGAGAACAAAAACATCGTTTTAATACATGGGTTTAAAGAGTACTGTGCACTTCTGTTTCATAAAGGGGCCCTGTTAAAAGATCCAAGCGGAATTCTCATCCAACAGACGGAGAATGTACAAGCAGCCCGTCAGATTCGGTTCACCAATGTTCAAGAAATCGTTGAGATGGAAGATATCTTGAAGGCCTATATTAAGGAGGCCATTGACGTTGAAAAAGCGGGGTTGGAAGTGAACTTTAAGCAAACGGCAGAGTACACAGTTCCCGAAGAATTTCAAGTTAAACTCGATGAAAACCCTGCCTTGAAAGAAGCATTTGAGGCGTTAACGCCAGGGCGTCAACGACAATACCTGTATTATTTCTCAGAACCCAAACAATCCAAAACGCGAACATCAAGGGTAGAGAAATATACACAGCAAATTCTTGATGGAAAGGGATTAAAAGATTAGATTATTTGACGATAATCGTAGGTGGACAAGAACATACCTTCATGTAGATCCGCGCATTGCGCGGTTTTTTTTATTTATATGCATGCCAATACAAACAATAGGGGGTGGATCGGGCGCATGAAAATCAACCGTTGACAGGACACCTTTTGGTGTCTTATAATCAAACCGACACCAAAAGGTGTCTCTTTTGAAGACAGTCATAGCGAAATTTGCGAACCTGATTATGTTTCACCTGAAATATTCTTTGTCATGACTGGTGCAGCTCTCTCTCATGCGTTTGCTAATGATTATGGTGATTACGGTTTTTATGCGATCCTCCCGCTTTCTTATGCAGCACTGAACATCGCCTCATGGACACTGTGTCAAAATAGCCTTAAACTCTAAGGAGGTGATAGAAGTAGTCATAGCTGATCCCTCATATCACCAACAGATTTCTACTACAGAATGTAAGATATTGGAGAGGTTGTTGTGGGTGAGAATAATCAGTTGCGGGATGTGTTTGACGCGATTGCAGATCCAACTAGGCGGAGACTCATTCGTTTGTTAGCAGAGAAAGAGGAGATACCGCTTCATGAATTAACGGCACAATTTCAAATGGGACGTACAGCGGTATCCAAGCATTTGACAATTCTTAAAGAAGCCGGACTGGTATATGACCGCAAAGTCGGCCGAGAGACACGATTTAGGCTGAATGCTGCACCACTGAGAGAAGTCCAAGACTGGGTGGCTTTCTACAGCAAGTTCTGGGGTTTGAATATGTTGCGCTTGCAACATTTATTAGAGGAGGAAGAAGAATGAGTGTAACATTAACACTGGATTTTCAATACAAGACTACAATTGAGAAGTTGTGGTCCGCATTAACCGATTCCAGCAAGCTTGCCAAGTGGGTTCACAACATCCACACTGGTGAAGCAATGGAAAATGATTTTAAAGCCGTCGTTGGACACCATTTTCAGTTCCGCACGCAGCCGAACGAATGGTGGAATGGAATTATTGATGGAGAAGTACTGATTGTAGACGAACCCAACAAGCTGTCCTATACATGGGAAAGCGGGGAGAAGCACACGATCACGTGGACACTGCAAGACTTAGGGAACGGAAGCGTTAACCTTCATCTCGAACAAACCGGAATCTCCAATGAACAAGCACTCGCAGGCGCTAAGTATGGCTGGACGAAGTGGTGCAGTGAGCTTGAGAAGGTATTCGCTTAGTTATAAACAAGTACACGTTAATGCAGCAATCAGCATGATGGGCACAGGTACCACTTATAAGAAGAACTCTCCAAGTTAGGAGGGTTCTTTCTGTATATTTTCGATGATACAACCTCACCGCCATAACGCGAGTATTATCTGCTTCATAAATCGGAGAAGAATATGTTATCATAGATATTATCAGTCTGTAATATCCTATTTAATAAGGAGATGAGTATTATGATTTACGATTGCGCCATCATTGGGGGAGGACCCGCAGGACTGAATGCTGCTCTCGTCCTAGGAAGAGCAAGAAGAAGCATTGTCTTGTTCGACCACAATCGCCCTAGAAATGCGGTGACACATGCATCCCATGGTTTTATTACGAGGGACGGGGTTACCATTCCCGAATTCCGGCGCATCGCGCACGAAGAGCTGGGGCGCTATCCATCCATTCGTCTGATGCATGTTGAAGTTACGAAAGTTGCCAAAGTGGATGGTGTCTTTCACGTACACGATACATTGGGGCATTGCATTCAAGCGAAGAAATTGATACTTGCGACAGGGGTCAAGGAGATATTCCTGGAAATAGAAGGATTCACTCCACTATACGGAAAAAGCTTGTTCAACTGCGTATACTGCGATGGCTGGGAATTGCGCGATCAACCACTTGTGGTCGTGTCTGAGCATGCTGCTGGATTTCACACCGTCAAATTGCTCTATCAATGGAGCAAGGATTTGGCCCTATGTACGAACGGGCACTCAACCCTTACACACGAGCAGAAGATGCAGCTTCAATCCAAAGGGGTGAAGGTCATGGAACAACCGATAGCCGCTTTTATCGGACATAATGACAAACTACAACATCTCCGATTTGCAGATGGAACAGAGCTTGCAAGATCAGGTGGCTTCGTCACTCCCAAGTTTGAACAAAGTGCACCATTTGCTGCACAGTTGGGCTGTGAATTGACCGCGACTGGAGGGATTAAAACAGATGATTCAGGGCGAACTACGATAGCGGGTGTTTACGCAGCAGGGGATGCGGCTTCCTTTTCTCCCTCCCAAGTTGTATTCGCTGCAGCAGACGGCAGTCGAATCGCAATGCAAATTAATCGAGAATTGACCGAGGAGGAATTCGAACAGGGGGAGCACTAGATAGGACGAAATCACTTTGGTAGTCATTCAAACCTTTATTGGAGGGGTAACACATGAACATTCCATGGAATGAGCGTTACGGTTCAGCAGAATATTACTACGGAGAAGAGCCAAATGCATTTATCCGAGAACAAGCTCATCATCTTGAGAATTGCCGAACTATCATTGCTTTTGCGGAGGGGGAGGGCAGAAATGCCATCTATTTAGCTCGTGCTGGACATCAAGTGACAGCGATTGATTACTCCGAGAACGGTCTCAACAAAACGGAGAAGTTGGCTCATAAATACAATGTTCGAGTGCATACCAAGCAGGCAAATCTCCTTACGGATCATATCGCTCAACAAGAATACGATGCTGCAATTATGGTTTTCGGCCACTTTCACCAACGTGAGCAAGGCTTAATTGTGAATAAGCTGAAGCAGGCCGTGAAGCCAGGGGGCATCATTATGCTTGAAGTATATTCGAAGGAGCAGCTGCGTTATGGAACAGGCGGCCCCCCGGATATTGATATGCTATATGACCCAGCTGGGATGCTAGCTTGGTGCAAGGAGCTTGAGGTTCTGCACTTCTATTATGGGGAACAGAACCGAGTGGAAGGAAAGGGCCATACCGGATTAGCTCATGTGATTCAAGTGATCGCTAGACATCGATCCGCCACAATTTGATCTTGAACCGCCCTTTTTGATGGGATATTATGTAAGGGAATGAACGTTCATTCTGCGAAAAGGGTGATAGCTAGTGACCACGAACAAAAGAGACGATATTTTACTCGCAGCATTGCATTTATTTACTGACCGCGGTTTCGACGCGACTACCGTACCGATGATCGCTGAACGAGCCAAGGTTGGCACAGGCACCATCTATCGTTACTTTGAGAACAAGGAGGAGCTGCTGAATTCTTTGTTTCAAGAATGCACCGAGCAGTTCTTCCGTGCCGTTAAACAAGGCTTTCCTGATTCTGCAACCGTCCGCGAACAATTTCATCACATTTTTGTTCAGACCATTCATTTCGCGAAAGAGAACAGGGAAGCCTTCTCGTTCATTGACTCTCACTTGAATCCTCGATTATTGGACGAGAAAAGCCTCAAAACATTTGAAATAGGCATGGATTTTATTCGCCACTTCTTATTCAACGGCCAGCAGCAGAACGTTATCTCTCCATTGCCGCCAAATGCGTTAATCTCTATCTTCTACGGGGCGCTTGTCAAATTGTTCGAAACAATCCGGGCAGAAGTGCTCGATGAAACGCACGAACTCCTTGTAGGAGTGGAGGAATGCTGCTGGAATGCAATCCGAGTTCATTAACTCGATTGTGTTCCCTTCTGCAACACGGAATGAATATTCATTCCTACCTGTCTACTGTTGACTTCAATCGTTTATTGCTGCAATGTAACACTGACATCCATGAGCTACCTCTTACGAACGAATCTGTATTCCATATAGAGGAGGCAATATCATATGTCTATTGCGATTCCACAACCCAAAACCTACGGCCCTCTTGGCAACATTCCTCAACTGAATCCGAATACCCCCATCTTATCTTTCATGAATCTTGCTGATGAATACGGTGAAATCTACCGCATGAAGCTGCCATTTGGAACGCTTCATGTCGTCTCCGGGTACGAGTTGGCCAAGGAATTTAGCGACACTGCTCGCTTCGGCAAAATCGTAGATAAAACCGTATTAAACAATGTGCGAGCATTTGCAGGGGATGGTTTATTTACTTCTGAGACGGAGGAGCCCAATTGGAAGAAGGCCCATAATATTTTGCTCCCGAGCTTCAGCCGAACAGCAATGCGGGGCTATTTTGACAAGATGCTGGATCTCGCCATGCAGTTAATCCAGAAGTGGTGGCGCCTAAATCCCGATGATCATATCGAGGTGCCGGAGGATATGACAAGACTGGCGATGGATACGATCGGGCTATGCGGCTTCAATTACCGCTTTAACAGCTTCTACCGTGATCAGCCCCACCCATTTGTAACAAGTATGGTTCGGGCATTGGATGAATCCTTGAATCAAGCGCAGCGGCTTGGCATTCAGGATAAGCTTATGGTCAAAACCCGGCGGCAATTCCAGCAGGACATTGATGTCATGTTCTCCTTAGTCGATAAAATGATCGCTGAACGCAAAGCGCACGGACACGAAGAGGCAGATGACTTGTTAGCCTACATGCTGCAAGGCAAGGATCCAGACACAGGTGAAGCTCTGGACGACGCCAACATTCGGTATCAAATTATTACGTTTTTAGTAGCCGGACATGAGACAACAAGCGGATTATTGTCCTTCGCCCTGTATTTTCTGCTGAACAATCGCGATAAGCTGCAAAAAGGCTATGAGGAAGTAGATCGTGTACTGAAAGATCCCGTTCCCACCTACACACAGATCAAGAATTTGAAATACATCCGCATGATTCTCGATGAATCGCTGCGATTATGGCCAACAGCACCCGCGTTCAACTTGCATGTGAAGCAAGATACGCTGCTCGCGGATCGATATGAGATGAAGAAGGGAGATCGCTTGCTCCTGCTGCTTCCTCAATTGCACCGAGATGCTGCAGTATGGGGATCTGATGCGAACGAATTTCGTCCAGAGCGATTCGAGGATCCAAGCCAAATCCCTCATGATGCTTATAAGCCTTTCGGAATCGGTCAACGCGCTTGTATCGGTCAGCAATTTGCTCTTCAAGAGGCGACACTAATGCTTGGTTTAATCTTGAAACATTTCGAACTCATCGATCACACCAATTATCAATTGAAGCTTATGGAGTCGCTGACCATCAAGCCCGAAGGGTTTACCATGCAAGTCCGTCCGCGACGCACTAAAATCGGAGCCGCAGCCATTCACATTGAAAATCGTGACCCGTCTAATGAAGGAGTCGCCTTAAGCCGAGAGCCTCAACGATCCCTTCACAATACGCCGCTCCTCGTATTATACGGCTCTAATTTCGGCACAGCAGAGGGCGTTGCCCGCGAACTGGCAGAGAAAGGACGTGAACTAGGCTTCCTAAGTAAAGTCGCACCCCTTAACGATTATGCAGATGGTCTTCCCAAGGAAGGCATCACCTATATCATAACAGCATCATATAACGGTCAACCGCCCAGCAATGCACGACGCTTCATGAAGTGGCTGAAGGAAGTGGGGCCGGAAGCATTGACAGGAATTCGCTATTGCGTCTTCGGTTGCGGCGATCATAACTGGCCTAGTACCTATCAGAGCATTCCCATGTTCATGGATGAACAACTCGCGGCTAAAGGAGCAACTCGACTGCTGCATGTCGGCCATGGCGATGCCAGCGGTGACTTCGAAACCGAAGTGGAGGAGTGGCGCGCTATGCTGTGGCCAGCAGTTATGCGTTCACTGGAATTAGAATTTGATGGAATTGATGGAACAGAGGAATCGACAGCTTCTTCGTTAACTGTAGAGGTTGTAAACATATCGGTTGAATCACCGTTTGCCGAATCATACCATGTCCATTGTGCAACGGTCATAGACAATCACGAGCTGCAAAGGGGAGGAAACGGGCGTAGTACACGTCATATCGAGATTGAACTACCTGAAGGAGTGTCTTATCTTGAAGGGGATCATTTAGGTGTGTTCCCTATCAATTCGGATAATCTAGTCGAACGGGTAATAAGCAGATTTGACTTAAATGGAAGCGATCACGTGGTGTTGCGAACAATAGAGAACCGTTTTTCCCATTTGCCGTTACATCGACCTGTGTTGATACATGATCTTCTAAGCCGGAGCGTCGAACTTCAGGAGCCTGCCAGCCGAGCGCAAATTCGCGAGCTTGCCGCATTGATGGTATGTCCTCCGCATCGAATTGAATTAGAAGCATTGCTTGAGGCAGAAGACTATAGGCGGAATATCCTAGAGAAGCGAATATCAATGTTAGATTTACTTGAGAAATATGAAGCTTGCTCAATGACATTCGAGCGCTTTCTAGAGCTGCTCCCGCCACTAAAAATACGATACTATTCGATATCCAGCTCTCCTCGTGTACAGCCGAATCAGATTAGTCTTACGGTAGGGGTCGTACAGAGTCCGGCTTGGGATGGACGCCATGAATATCGTGGAGTTGCTTCTAACTATCTTGCCGACAGACAACCAGGCGAATCCATCAGGATGTTTATTCAGCCACCGCAGTCCAATTTCCGGCTGCCAGAGGATCCAAGCACACCTATTATTATGGTAGGCCCGGGGGTAGGAATTGCGCCATTCCGTGGATTTCTTCAAGCTCGGCAAGCCATGAAGGAGCAAGGGATTCCGCTCGGCAGCGCATATCTTTATTTCGGCTGTCGAGATGCGACGGATCACATCTATGAAGAAGAACTGGAGCATTATCAACAAGAGGGGATTGTTACGGTACACACCGCATTCTCTCGTATCGAGGGTCAATCAAAAACCTATGTCCAGCACCTGATCAAGCAGCGTCAGCAAGAAGTGATCGGTCTCCTTGATCAAGGGGGACAGTTCTATGTGTGCGGAGACGGGAGCGCTATGTCACCAGATGTGGAGGCAACACTTAAGCAAATGTATCAAGACGTTCATGGTGTTAGCGAGACGAAAGCAGACAGATGGCTGGAGCAGCTTGGATCCGACGGGAGATATGTGAAGGATGTATGGGCAGGCAGGAAAGTATAATTAGCCAAAACAAGTTGTAAACGAGTTGCAGGACAAGGGCGCCCTAGATGGGCGTCCTTTACCATTTAGACAGCTAACTAGGTCATTCGTGTGATTGTGTTGCAAGAACAGGCTTTATATACTTGATTGGAGGTTGACAGCACGGTAGACTTTCTAGCATCGCAGACTAGTAGGAGGGAATAACAATGATATATATTGAAGCTGCCGGGGTCGAGGAAGACGAAATGTACTATTTTGAGATTGACGAGAACGGAACAGCTTATCGACAAATAAGCAAACATGGCGATTTACATAGCGAGGTCTCCACTGCGCCCGATTTTGTGTTGTGCGATCAAGAAGTAGTTATTGAGGCGGGTGATCGTATCATTACGAAGGAACAATTTGAAATCGAGTGGCAGCAAGCGATTGAGCCTAACCTAGCGGCATGGAAGATAACGAAGAAGCAGTATCCCCCAGGGAGTCCGGTAAGCGGGGAAATTGCGATGTTTTATCCGCAAGGAGCGATCATCCGTTTGAGCGATGATGCTTATGCCGTAACAGATTATAATAAACTAAGAGAACTAACGCCTGCACAATATTTATATCCAAGCTACTGTATAGAAGGGTTCGTCGTAGACTACGACGAGATCAATTTATGGCTGGTTATCGAGAACTGTAAGATAACGGGAGAAAACTCTTTGTAGGTAGTAACAGTGCTTCTATTGAACCTAACTTTTTTCAGAAAGGAGGAGATGAGATGACGAAAGACGAGGCGCTATTTCTTCTTAAATGCCATGCTTTCCATCATGACGATTTCGAACACGAAAAAATGTCGAATGGATTTTTGGGCATGCTGAGACCTTTTCGCGGTGAATTGATTGAAGATAATTTCCACGAGCTGATGAAGATCATTGAAGTTCTGGCTGATGAGTTCGCGAAGCCGCAAGTAAACAGAATCTTGATATCGTGCTTCTGGAGCATCTGTCAGCTATCCCGAGCATGGGCTTTATATCCTGACGGCATGCTGCAGAGCAATGGCCTGCTTTCCCAAGAACAAGTTCAAAAAATGGATGAATGGGTAGACATGATCTCGTATGCAGTGATGGTATTATTGGAAAGCGAAGATCAATTGGATGAAGCACTATGGTTATATCGAGAATACTTGAACAATCAAGAGAAATAAGCAAAGCGTGAAGGCGAACCAAGGGTATATCGAGGGAAATACATACACTTGATTGGAGAGAATGCGATGAATAGCAAGCTTGCCTCATTAGACTGTATTCCATGGCAGCGAATGACAACCGCTTATGGAAGGGGAACGGACATTCCTCAACTGATTGAAGAAGGACAATATCATGAATTGGCTAATTTAATCGAGCATCAGGGGACATTGTGGCAGGTAACGCCATGGGTACTGCTTGTGTTGCTGCAGAAGCTGGCGGATCGAGCTAGCCAACCAGAACAAATTACGGAAAACGAAATGACGCCTTACCCGGCTGTTGCCTCCGCATTAGCCTTTCAAGACATGGAGGTGGGGCAAGCGGTTGACAAGATGGAAGACTTACTAGAAGAAAAGTACTTATGGCCGGAGAGCGAGGAAGAGGATGAGGAACAGTGGGAGGAAGGTGAACCGCCTGGATATGATCCAATTCCGTTCTTTAGTTATTATTACTATAGCTATAACTTATTGAAGCAGGCAGTGCCTACTTTCACTGCAATCAAGAATGGCAATCGCCAGCTTGCTCCCACTATTGCTGAGATTCTTCAGTTATTTGCAAGCTAATTTATACAGAACTTATCACCATCAATAGAAGAATAGAGAAGGGTAATGCGTAATTTCGGTGATTTATCTATCTTTACCTTGGCCGCATGCTTACCTGAACAGGTATAATAAATATACGTTAGCAAACCCTAACAGCACGATACATACGAAATAGCAGGAATGAAAAGGAGATACAATGGACGAGAAACCTTCTAATTTAGACGCAGGATGGAACTTTGACAACAGTTACTCCCGTCTTCCACATTCATTTTACTCCAAGCTGAATCCAACTCCTGTCCGAGCGCCGGAACTTCGTGTTTTGAATGAATCACTCGCAGCCTCCCTCGGATTGAGTGCAGAAGCATTAAGAAGCGAGTATGGCGTAGCTACGCTTGCCGGCAATACGATTCCAGAAGGGGCGCTGCCGCTCGCCCAAGCTTATGCTGGACATCAATTCGGGTATTTCAATATGCTGGGGGACGGAAGAGCAATTCTGCTTGGCGAACATATTACGCCTACGGATGAACGATTCGATATTCAATTGAAAGGCCCCGGCAGAACCCCATATTCACGAGGTGGTGATGGTCGAGCCGCCCTCGGGCCGATGCTGCGAGAATACATCATCAGTGAAGCGATGTACGGTCTTGGCATTCCAACGACACGCAGCTTAGCGGTAGTGTCCACCGGTCAAGGAGTCATACGTGAATCAGAGCTACCGGGCGCGATACTCACTCGTATCGCTGCGAGTCATATACGAGTCGGGACATTTCAATACGTATCCAATTGGTGCGGTGCCGAGGATTTGCATACTTTGGCTGATTATACGCTGAACAGGCACTTCCCAGGAGCAGCAGACAACAGTGACAACCGATATTTGATCCTGCTCAAAGAGGTTATAAAGCGCCAGGCATCGCTCATCGCTAAATGGCAGCTTGTCGGATTCATTCACGGAGTCATGAATACGGACAATATGGCGATTAGCGGTGAAACGATTGATTATGGCCCTTGCGCCTTCATGGATGCGTACAATCCAGATACCGTCTTCAGTTCTATTGATCGAGAAGGCCGCTATGCATATGGCAATCAGCCGAATATTGGCGGGTGGAACCTTGCCCGGTTCGCGGAATCCATCTTGCCGCTGCTGCATGACAACGAGTTGAAGGCCGTGGAAGTGGCCGAGGATGCCCTGAATGAATACTTTGAGCTGTATCATAGTCACTGGCTGGCTGGAATGAGAGCAAAGTTAGGCATATTCAATGAAGAAGAGCACGATGAAGCCTTGATTAACGACCTGCTGAATCTGATGCAGAAGCATCATGCTGATTATACCAATACGTTCCGTGCATTGACCCTCAATACGGGCGAGAAAGAGTCATCTTTATTCGCTAGCACCGAGTATGGACAATGGCATAAGCAATGGCAAGCAAGACTAGCCAAACAACCGCAATCCAAGGAACAGTCACTTCAGCTTATGCGCAGCAGCAATCCAGCCGTCATACCGCGCAATCATCGAGTTGAAGAAGCTTTGGATGCAGCGTCGCAAGAAGGGGATTTCAGCGTGATGAAGCGGCTGTTGGATGTTCTCGCTAATCCATTTGCGTACTCTGCGGATCAGGATGAATACTGCGAATTGCCGCCTACGCCTTCCCGTCCTTACCGAACTTATTGCGGGACGTGATAGAGAGTACAATCAGTAACTTGACATGTACAATTACAAGGTGTTACGATAAATGCATAAATTTTCTAGGGAGAGATGTTGATGTTGGCGGTCGTTCTTAACTAATCAAATTCCATAGTGAGGAATATGTAATGCCAGTGAGAAGTGTTGCTGCTTAGCAATATTTATTTGCTGTGGCTTTGCGTACCCTCGGAATTAGTTAAGAACAACGGATATCATACTTGCCTTAGGTCATAAGTATGCCTATTTATTGAACCCGCATCCGTGCTTCTTGAAGCACGGATTTTTGCTTTATTTGGGGGCTTATTTAGGCATCAATCAAGAAGGGCGTAGAATGACGTTTGTTCATTCTGCGCCTTTTTTATGTGACATGAATGAGCGTCATTCCGCCAACAAGGAGGAATTACCGAATGCGCAATTTTATCGATATCGCAAATGAAGGCGTACGCTTGGAAGAAGGGATCACTGTCATTGAGCAGCTCTTGTTGGAATGTTATTTGAACCCTGGAATCTCTACCAAAGAATTGGCCCGGAAAGCTCTTATTCCGATACCAACTGCTGCTGCCGTTAAACGGGAACTTATCAAGGTCGGAGCCATTGTTCAGGATAAAGGAGCACGCTGTACCGTGAAAGGGAAAGCATGGGTTGAGGAACAATGGGGGTATCGTGGAATCCAAAGAAACCTTTATCAAGAGCTGATGTCTCTCGAAAATGGGATTCATCCCGATCTGGATCATGTATTAGCCGATTTGCGGGAAATCATGAAGTATCGTCCACAGGCCGATACTCGGATCGATCAATCCAAATGTACACCGGAGACTAGCTTACGCAGAGCAGTGCTTTGTTTGAAGCAGCAATTCTTAATTGGGAAACAGATTATGTGTGTGGGCGACGACGATTTGGTTAGCGTATCAATTGGACTGCTGCTTCAAGCTCTATTCCCTAATAGGAGACATTCCAAAACAGCAGTGCATGTCGTTGACATGGATGAGCGATTTTTACATTACATTCATGATGTGGCACAGCAAAAACGATTGCCGATTCAATGCATCTATCACGATTTAAGAGAACCACTGCCGGCAAACTTGCAAGGGAAGTTCGATTGTTTCTTCACAGATCCCCCGTATACGCTGCAGGGGATGAGCCTCTTCGTATCTCGAGGTATTAGCGCACTGCGGAAGAGAAAAGGCTTGCCAATTTTCTTATCCTTCGCACATAAGTCACCTGATTACATGTTTACGATGCAGCGTGAGTTCCTAAGAATGGGGGTGACGACCAGTGCAACAATGCCGCGATTTAATGAATACGAAGGAGCAGAGATTATCGCGAATCGGAGCCAGATGATCATTCTCAAAACGACTGAGCGTACCATACCGGATTGCTCAGGGACATTTGAGGATGCATTATACACAGGTGAAGTGAGGCAGACGATGCGTACGTACAAATGTAAACAGTGCGGGAACAAGATCACGGTTGGCTGCCAATGTGATATCGCAACGATAGAGCAGCTCAAGCACCGAGGCTGCCACTCATGCGGCAACGATACATTTGATTTCATGAATAAGAAAACATTATGATATATCAAGAAGGAGAAAACATGAACATCATCATTCGAAAAGAAACACAAGCAGACTACCAAGTGACTGAATCCGTTGTGAAACAGGCATTCGACTCATTGGAATTCAGTGATCAAAAGGAACATGAATTAGTATCCCGTATCCGGCAATCCGACGCATTCATTCCGGAGTTATCCTTAGTCGCTGTTCTCAGTGATCGTATCGTCGGTCACATCCTGTTATCTCGAATAACAATTCGTGGAGATCAGCACACCGTAGATTCACTCGTCTTGGCTCCCGTATCCGTGTTACCGGAATACCAAGCTCTCGGAATTGGAGAGAAGCTGATCCGCGATGCACTGCAACTAGCTGTACAGTTGGAATACAGTTCTGTGATCGTATTGGGTCATCCTCAGTATTATCCGAAGTTCGGCTTCAAGAAAGCCTCAATATGGGGGATACAACCACCTTTTGAAGTGCCTGACGAGGTATTTATGGCATTGGAGCTGCAAGAGCACGCTCTGAATCACGCTTCCGGGGTTGTGCAGTATCCAAGTGAATTTTTTGAATAAATGGTCGTTCTGGCCGGTATGCAGATGATCAGGCCAGGTAGCGAGCCATACATGGGAGAGTCGATAATGAGGTACCCAATTGTCGCGTATGATGCGAAATGCCATGAACAATTAGTAGACATATGGCTTCGTACGTATAGATAGGGCGTTCAGCTCTCGATGGAACAGGCCGACCTTTTCCATTGCTGCATCTAGAACTAAAAAATGATCCATCGGGTTAAGCTTTTATATCGATTTCGAGTACAATCATGTAATTCTATTTCTGCTGAAATAATAAACGAAGTAATCGGGTGTTTACACTCGTATTTTATGTTTAGATGTTCAAGCCAGTCTCCCTAGAGGGGATTGGCTTGAACTCTTTTTGTCTTGAGATTAATTTCATAATGAAAAAGGATGAGGGCGGCATATTTGGATCGTTTCATCATATGATCGATACTGACCGAAAGGTTAGTAAAAAGTGAAGGAGGAGAAGCTTTGCCTGTAAGGCTCTACGAAAGAGAAAAAGTGTTGAGGGCCTGCATATCCGTATTCGCGAGCAATGGTTATAAAAACACTTCGACCGGGATGCTGGCTGAAGCAGCCGGCACATCGAAGGCTTTAATATTTCATCATTTCACCAGCAAGAAGAAGCTGTATTTCAGCTTATTGGATCATTGCATTGAAAAGTTATCAAGCAAAATTCGAGCGGACTACATACTCGATAACGAGGATTTTTTTGAGGCTATAGATACGATAAGCCGCTTAAAACTCAATTACTTTCGTAAACACGCGAATGAGTACAAATTGGTGTACGAGGCTTTCTATTTGATGCCTGATGAACTGAAAGAAGACATTGAGCTGAAGTATGGGCACGCAATTGCCCTCAGGTATCAAGAGTGGGAACGATTATTTGAAAAAGTTCAGCTGCGAGAAGGCGTTCCGCGCAAGCAAGCTTTTGAGCTAATCAAGATTACGCTAGAGCATTTCCAAAGGAAGTTTATTGAGGAGCTCAAGGATATTGATAACATTGAGGAAGAATGCCTTGATGTCTTGCTTGATGAGATGAAAAGCTTCTGCTGCATGATCCGTCATGGAATTGCATCGGACACGACTGACACGAATGCATGACCCAATGATTATGGAAACGGCGAATGTGAAAAGGAGCGAAAATATGAAGAGATTAACGAGTGACGATTTTATCTCTACGGAACCAATGCACGATGTCGTCTCATTTTATGCGAAATTTTATGAGCAGCAGGAACCGCTGTACCGCCTTGATAATTTTTTTGGCATGGGGGAAGCATGGCTCGCATTTCGCCACGATGATGTTGTTGCAATATTGAAAGACCCGCGCTTCATCAAAGACATCCGCAAGCTGACACCAAGGGAACAACCCATAGAGGAGAACGCATCCGTGAATGCCTTGATGGAATGGGTGATCAACATGCCGAATATGCTCACTGTTGATCCGCCCGATCATACCAGGCTGCGCAGGCTGGTATCCAGAGCCTTCACCCCCAACATGATTGAGGAGCTACATCCCCGTATTCAGCAGATTGCCGATGAATTGCTGGATGCTGTGCAGGAGCAGGGAAAGATGGATCTTGTATCGGATTTTGCCTATCCGCTTCCTATCACCGTCATTTCGGAAATGCTTGGCATTCCCGTCGCTGAGCGAAGTCAATTTCGAGAATGGACGCGTACACTTGGGCAAGCCTCACTGGATCCGAAGGAAAGTGAGGCGGTTGTTGCCACACTGAATGAATTTATTCAATATATTCAATTACTTCTAGTCGAGAAACGCAAACATCCTGGGAACGATGTAATCAGCAGTCTCGTTCAGGCCTATGACGAAGGTGATCATTTAAGCGAGAATGAGCTCCTATCGACCATATGGCTGCTTATCTCCGCCGGACATGAGACGACATTCAATCTGATCGCCAACGGCACGCTGGCTCTGCTTCAGCACCCTGATCAGATGCGTCTGCTCCAGAACGATTCCTCTTTGGTGCCTTCCGCAGTGGAGGAATTATTGCGTTTCGCTGGTCCAGTCTTGCTTGGCAGCCGAATTGCGGGCGAAGATATAGTGCTTCACGGCCAGACGATCCGCAAAGGCGAAATGATTGTGATTACGCTGAACGGAGCCAATTTTGATCCGCATAAGTTTGCAAATCCCGGTACTCTGAACATTACGCGTGAAGAGAATGAGCACTTAACCTTTGGCAAGGGAATTCATCACTGCTTAGGCGCCCCATTGGCCCGATTGGAAGGTCAGGTTGCTTTCCGCACACTGCTGCGACGACTGCCTAATCTGCGCCTGGCAATTGATCCCGAGCATCTGACCTATAACAAGGACTCAATGCGTTCACTTGCGAGCTTGCCTGTATTGTTTTAGGCTCTTCATCACGGTTCACTTGACTGTAATTCGACGTTCACATGTCTTCAGGTTTTGTCGTATCAATGATACGCAAGCTTGAGGACATTTCTTTTTTTGCAAACATACAAGCCTTTAGCAAGATTGGAACAGCATCTATCCCACAGAACAGATACAATAAAGGTAACAACGAACCACTGCTAGAGGAAAGGACAGATTTTGCATTGGATTACAAGGACGATATTCAGCGCAGTATCGAGTATATCGAAACAAATCTAACCAGAGAGCTTACTGCCATTGAAATTGCAGAGCATATCGGATACTCGGTATATCATTTTTGCAGAGTATTCAGCGTCCACCAAGGTATGCCTCTGATGGATTTTGTGCGTAAGAAAAGATTGATTCAGGCAAGGAGAGCGCTGCTCACGAACCGTAAAATTATTGATATTGCCCTAGATTACGGGTTCGAAACAGCAAGCGGTTTTTCCAAAGCCTTCCGCAAAGAATTTGGCTACAGTCCGACCGTCTATCTTACTAAGTTCAAAGCATGGCATTCAAGCAATCTATACATTCATTTGGAGGGAGACAGAATGCACCCTATTTTTGTAACGAAATCCGAATTCAAAGTAGCTGGCTATGGCATTTACACGAATCTGGCGAACGGGTATACGAAAGACATCGCAGCCTATTGGGATATGTATATCGGAGACAATTTGGAAAGTAAGATGTATGAGCAATTAACTCCGCCGGAGCACGGCGAGGTAGGAATCTGTATCCCCGCATCAGATGAAGGGAATATTGTCTATTTATTTGGCGTTATCGTTAAAGATTATAGCAAGGTTACTCCCGACATGATAACTGTCGAAGTTCCTGAGGCACATTATGCCGTCTTCACAACACCGCCAGTCGATTATTTCGGAAGCGATGCAGCTTATGATGCAGATCCGCTAGCTGCGGCCGTTCAAGCAACCTGGACCTACATTTTCGAGGAATGGTTCCCGAACAGTGAATATGTATACGATGAATCCAAGCTCGATTTTGAATTTTATGATGAACGCTGCCACGGACATCGCAATGTCGTCATGGATATTTATGTCCCAGTCCAAAAATCAACTGCTCAGGGGGAATAGAGTATGGAGAAGCAATATTATGGAGAGTTATGCTCCTTATTTTACGATTTGGATAAGCCAGAGGCACCGAAGGAACAAATGGACTTCTGGATGTCTTATGCCGATAAGACTATGAGAATATTAGAGCCTATGTGCGGGTCAGGCCGTTTTCTAGTCCCATTTCTTGAACAAGGTTATCAGATCGATGGATTCGATTTGTCTGCGGATATGATACATAGATGTATAGAGAAGCTCACATCATTAGGCTTCAGTACACGCATTGATATATGTGATTTCAACAACTTTGATACGTCGATTGCGAAGTATGATTTAATCTTTATTGCAGCCGGATCATTTTCCTTATTAACGGATCGGGACGAGGTAATCAAGGCTCTCCAAGTTATGAAGAATTGTCTAACTCCGACAGGTCGCATCGTGTTAAGTGTTGAATCCGACCTTCCTTATCGTGGAATTGGAGAAACTAGCATGAATCAACAGCAATTCGAATTGGCAGCGTTCGAGGAAGGCAGGAGGGTAGGGAAGGACTCCGTAGAAGTAGCACTGCGAAGCAAGCATGCTTACGATACGGATCAACAAATTTTGTACTCGATGATTTCCTATGAGTTGTATATCGATAATAGATCTGTACGTACCGAATACGAGGATTTTCATTTAAGACTTTATCAACCGAATGAATTCGATAGCATCGTTGAGCAATGCGGGTTCGTGATCGCTCATAAATATGCCGATTTTGATAAAAATAATGTTGATTTCCAGCAGGCAGAAGAGATCTATTACGAGCTTCATAAATAAATCGAAGAGGGCGGCCTCATTCTACACACGAGAGCCGCCCTCTTCGGTTCATGCAACCACGTAAGGATTGCTAGTATCGTTATTGATCACAATGATATCCGCGTAATCACGCGCCTCTGCCTACATTGAAGTTCCTCAGCTAGCTCATTTGCAAGTGTTGTCTTCCCAGATGCAGTGATTCCACTAATCCCCACACGAATCGGATGGTCTAATCTCAAATCTACGATTCGATCCGCGATTTCAGCGATTAACTTTCTTCGCAACATATTGCTCCTCCTTATGTGATAGAGCAGCATCCATTCTCTTATTTGCAGGTCAAAACGTGTAGGAATGGGATGGTAATATCAGATTGATTTATGAATGAGCGGACACTGGAATATGCGTAAAGCTAGTAAAATCAAACAAGCCCATATCGGTCAGCTTCAGTTCCGGAATAACCGGCAAGCAGAGGAATGACAAGGTGACAAAAGGATTGAACTCCTGAGAAGCTCCAATGTGTGCCAATGCATCATTGAGACGCTCCATCCGATCAAGTACCTCCGTATATTCGCCCTTCGCCATCAATCCTGCCAGTGGAAGCTCGATGGATGCGAGAACTTCGCCCTGGCTTACTACAACCAAGCCGCCCTCTATGTCACGCAGCGCCTGAACAGCTGTCAGCATATCCTGATCATTGCTTCCGGCTACAACTAAATTGTGCGAATCATGTGCTACGGTAGAGGCAATCGCTCCGGATTGTATGCCAAATCCCTTCACAATGCCTAGTCCAACACAGCCAGTATGGTGATGTCGCTCGAACACGGCGATCTTCAATTGATCCTTCTTGGTAGAAGGGCAGAAGTACCCATTCGCTACGTCTACTTCCTCGATAAGATGTGTCGTGATTAGACTATTCGGATTAATACCGATAATGTGGCAGTGTCGTTCTGTTTCACCCAGTTCAATTTGCAGATCATGCTCCGTAATCTCAGACAGATGTACGGTCCTCAATAAAGGGGCAGGGATATCAGCTGCTTGGATCTTCGGCCCTGTATACTGGCCATTCTCGCCGACTAAGCTTCCGCCTTTGTACACCTGAGCAATCGTCAGTTCCTGCAGGTCATCCAACAATAACAGATCTGCCTCGTACCCTGGGGCAATCGCACCCTTCGCATGCAAGCCGAAGCATTCAGCTGCATTCAGAGAAGCCATCTGAATCGCTTGCAGCGGATCAAGACCGTATCGAATAGCAAGGCGTGCATTATGATCAACGCTGCCCTCATGGAGCAGCTCATCCAAGTGCTTATCGTCGGTACAGAACACACAGCGGCGGGCATTGCTCGCTGTAACAGCCGGGATGAGCGCCTCAACATCCTTCGCAACCGATCCCTCGCGCAGCATGACATACATGCCTCTGCGCAGTCTTGCCTTTGCTTCCTCAGCTGTCACACATTCATGGTCATTGCGAATGCCTACAGCTCGGTACACATTGATAGCTTCTTCATCTAATCCAGCACCATGGCCGTCAATCAGCTTGCCGTGCCGATGCGATGATAACAACTTGTCCACCATATCCGCATCACCACGGCGTACAGAAGGGTAATCCATCACTTCCGCCAATCCTAGGACGCGTGGGTGAGTGTAGAAGGGTTCCAGACTGGCAGCATCCAGCTTCGCTCCGGCATGCTCGAATGGCGTACAAGGAACACACGATGGGAGCATGACAAAGACGTCCAGCGGCAGATTTTCAGAGGCATCGAGCATATATTGAATGCCATCCGCTCCCGCAACATTTGCAATCTCGTGGGGATCTGTAATGACCGTCGTAACTCCATGCGGAAGTACAACACGAGCGAATTCGGATGGCGTAACCATAGCAGATTCAATGTGAACGTGCGTATCGATGAAAGAGGGTGCAATATAGCGGCCTTTCGCATCGATGACGCGATCTCCTTCATAGCTGCCGCCAATTCCTACGATAATGCCATCTACAATCGCGACATCACCTTCCATAATTTCTAGATTGAAGACGTCAACGATCTTTCCGTTCGTAATGACAAGATCAGCAGACTTCATTCTGCCCGCTGCGGCAATTCGATTGTTCCAATGCTGCTTGCTCCAATTCATTCGAAATCACATTCCTTTTCTCGTTGTATGAATAGTGTGGGGATAAAGCACCCATATAAATACAAAAAAACTTTAGTTCTGATAACTAAAGTTTGACGGTAAGGAGCAAGAACAGCCTGTCCATGATAGATAGAAGAGTTAGCGCTCAATCCGATTCCACATAGCAAGCATTCTTTTCCTCGTAGTCAAACTGTTTACGGCAGCTCGGTAGAGACGATTGGACCATATTTCCAAAGTTATACGAAGAAGTATACGGTTGTAATTCTCTACATTGTATAGGGCGCCATTATTCCCGTCAACCCGGGAGCTTGTTCCTAGCAGATCAATTGTTTGTAATAAGAGGAAGAGAAAACACAGGAATGGGAAGCAATATAGGGTAAAGTGGAAATGAGTGATGAAACCATCATTGTAGGTCCATATGGAAAATGGGGAAGTAGTTGAACAGAGGGAGTGAGTATCCCTCTGTTCGTTTGTGAATTCACTTCTAATCCTTCAAAGCATTTAGCTGCTGTTGATTCACTGGTGACGTAATTACTGCTCCAGCATAGAAATTCAATAATGCCATCATATCTTGCGTACTTTGACTGGAATTGCTGGATAGATTGTTAACCGGCTGTTGAGCTACGGACGACTCAGCATTGCCAATGAATTCACCAAAAGTCTGTTTTGTTTCGCCTAACAATACTTTGCTGCCGTCTGGTCTGACGAGATATTGCCGAATATAGCCGTCTTCACGGGCCGTTACGAGTTTTCCTTTTTTGTTCTCTTTTTCATCTGATTCCTGCTTTTGAATTTCCTTCATTGTGTCCGCAAATAACGGCTCAGATTGTGCTTTGGATCGCTTCGCGGTAGGCGGGATTCGATAATAAGATTCAATACGCATCTATGTAACCCTCCATCATTTTGCATGTAATTAGTAATTTGCTTTCATGTTATCTATCGGAAAATAACGGCTTATTGCTTAATAATTTTGAAAAAAGAATAATGAAATTATGTCTTGAACCTGGACAGCACATGCAAAACAGGCGTATTTCACCTCTATTTCTAGCTGGTTGACCGCGTCATCTTTCATGATCATTTCATATAATTGTAATGATAGGGGGGGTAATTTTGTGCAATCATGGGTTTGAAGATGACCACTGCAACAGCTCGATGGAAATATTGCAAAGTACTGCTGATATGGCATTCCGTGTTCCTGTATTTCTCAGCCATCCTAGCACACTAAATAATACACAGTTGAGATTTTTAAGTCGCTTAATTACAGAGATTCAGAACGCGCTTCTCTTTCCTCGTACGCTGCCCGATACAGAACAGTACCCGGAGAAAACTTTAACGAGTGTACGCCGTATGATCCTATCCAGCTACGGTTTCATCGCCACTAATTTGCAGCAGGTGTTCGCAATGTATACGCAGACCAATACTGGCTCACAACCACCAGCGCCGTCTTGGGAGGGAGCACCGTTCTTGCAAATTGAACCTTCTATGGCGTATCTATACGGATTGCCTATGCTGTTGATTAAGGAAAAGGGAGTAAACAGTATCGGAATCTGGAATCCCTTAGTTCAACCTTATTTTATTATCGAATGGGATTCGACGAAGCCGCTCAATGATTTCTTCGGAACTGTAGAATGGAAAGAGTTGTTCCAGAACTGGGTCGCTAGGGTTAGAAATGGTTATTTTATACAGACTGAGCCTTCGTTCCAATATGAATGTCGGGGAAATTTGTAGAGAATTAAGGGAAATGCTATCATTTGAATATAAATAGGATACGCCACAAAAAGTACCTCTATCCCATTTCGAAAGAGGTACCTTTGTGTGGCGTATATAATTTCAAGTCATGCAGGGAAGAAGAATCTTATTCGAAATGAATTAAGAATTGATAACCTGAATCCCTTTGATAATATTCCATACAAAGTAGTACACACTTATCACTCCGCATATACAAAATGCGATAATTGCACCGATTCCCCATGCGACGCCAATGTCGCGTACACTAACCCCAATTAAGCCAAACAACATTACCGCAATAATGACCGCGATACTTGGAATAAGGTGAGTCCATAGCGCACGTTTGGCATGGCTTCTTGTTACCGAATCTCCAACAATCCAGGCTAAAACAGGGAATAAGATAGGCGCAAAGAGAACGCTCCAGTACGATAATGCCGATATTACTTTATTTTCTTTCATTTATGTTCACCTCTAGTAGTTATTGTTCTTGTCTTGTTCTGATACATAAATCATACAATAAGAACTTGGCTCTACCTATCGATCAAGCTTTCAATATCATTACGAATTTGTAAGCCTGGGGCAAGTTTCATCATTCGAATCGCCTCGTAGTCCATCCGTTGACTGCTTACATGCATGATTCCTATAATAAGTTCAAGGGAATTCATTTCCAACGAAACTTGTCCATCGCGCTTATGAGACGCATCGCCATACGATAAAAGGTGGGGAAGAGCTTCATCTGAGAAGCATCGAGGTTAGCTTGAGGCCTGCCTGGGGATGGGTATCCGATAATCGGATATCACGAATCTAAGAAGGGGTTGTATCTTGCCGTCATGCATTCCGCCATCATATTAGCTTCGCTTATCAGCTGACTCGCTGCTAAGGAAATTATTGATAAAGTGCAATTGGAGGAATTACAAGCATGTCGATTGGCTAGATTTAATAAAGAAAGCAGATCATAAGCGATCAAGCTGACTAATGCACATGGATAGCAGCTTGATCGCTTTATGTCACGTACTACTTGAGTATCTTGTCAATAATCCCATATTCCAGCGCTTCTTCTGCAGTCATAAAGTAGTCGCGATCCATGTCTTTCTCAATTCGTTCGACGGGCTGACCAGTATGGCCAGCCATTAATTGCACAAGTCTCTCACGCATCTTGAGAATGCGTTTGGCGCTGATGGCAATGTCGCTTGCCTGTCCTTGAGCGCCTCCATGGGGTTGATGAATCATGATTTCGCTATTGGGTAGTGCAAAGCGCTTGCCCTTGGCTCCAGCTAACAGCAGAATCGAGCCATAGGAGGCGGCTAATCCTGTACAGATGGTATGAACCTGCGGCTTAATGTATTGCATTGTGTCATAGATGCCAAATCCTGCAGTGACCGAGCCTCCTGGACTATTGATGTACATATAAATGTCTTTGTCTGAATCCTCTGCTGCAAGAAGAAGGAGTTGCGCAACAACACTATTGGCCAGACTATCATTAATTTCATAACCGACAAAAACAATTCGATCCTTCAACAATCGGGAATAGATGTCGTAGGAGCGTTCGCCTCGACTCGTTTGCTCAACAACATATGGGATATAGTTGGACATGGTAATACCTCCTCTGTTTTTCCACTGTGGAATATTCAGAAAACGAATGGATCGCAGCAGAAGATACGCTTCAGAGGACAAAAGTTTTTTTCACAAGGTTGCGTAACGCAATGCATGCTTCGTTCGTTTACTGATTAGAAGATAAATAATTGCCGCCATGAACGATTCATGTTAGGGATGAAGAAGGCTGATGAAGAGAAAGCGAGAACGAGCGAATGAAGGAGTTGACTGTGAAGGATGACCAATCTAGATCAAGTGCAGAGCGTCGAACAACCTAATCTGGAGCAGTTGAACGACGTACTGAACAGATATTGCCTCTCTCTCACACATTCCAAATGGGATTCTGAGGATCTCGTACAGGATACGTGGGTCAAGATTCTAGCCCGTAACAAGGAGATAGAACACAACAATCCTGAAGCGCTGCTGCTGCGTACAGCCAAGAACGCTTGGATTGACCAAGTGCGCCGAAGACATCGATTGGATCAAATTCTGGTAAAGCAGCAGCTTCAATCTCAAGAACACAATGATCCTATACAAGAGAATAGTACAATTGACATCGAAGCCGCCTTCCAATATATGATGACACACTTGTCTCCTCTGCAAAGAACCGTCCTCCTTATGCGCAGCGTACTCGGGTATTCTGTTGCTGACACTGCAAATAAGCTGAAGACAACGGAAGGGGCGGTGAAGGCTGCATATCATCGAGCACGGAAGGTGCTGCTTGATGTGAAGGGAGATGAATACATGGAAGAAGCGGCCCTGCCAGATAATGTGGAAGCTCAAAGCCACATACGGGCACTCGCTATTGCATTTGTCAATGGAGAAGTCAATGAGGTATTGAGACTTGTGCAGGGAGAACAGGATCTCGTTCCTGTATTAAATATGTACTCTAGGTCGAATCAGATGCGTTATAAACAGAAGCAGCGGGCTTATAAGCAGATGTTCCATCATTTCGAAGCCTTACTAGCTGCATAAAATAAGCTCGTATGGAGCAATGCAGCATGCTGTTTCTGGATAATCTGTGAATCGCTTTGCCCGCCTCATGCATACACGTCGATATGGGCAAACGTCTTCAGCATGTGTCACTTGGTTGGTGCTGAAGGCGATTGTCCGTGTTCCTCTTCCATAAAATACTTCAATAATGATAACCAAACACGATAATCGGGATGGACGTTTCCCTTTGCTCATTCTTTCTAATTGCTGTTCGTACCAATTTCGAGCATGGCCGCTTTTGAATCGATCCATTTCACCCCTGTCGTAGACAATCCCAACATTAGGAAGTAGACTAACTATATAGTATTTCAGACATGTCTACATTTTTAACAATGAGAGGAAATATTGAAGATGACAGATGAACAATTACATCACATTTTACACTGTTTTCGCTTCCAAAAGCCTGAGATCATTTTCCTGAGGCATAATGAGAATCGGACATATAAAGTGAGCGACGCTGACGGCAGAACTTATGTCCTACGTGTTCATCAGCCGTTTAAAGAAAGTATGACAGGCTTGCAACATACTTATGAAGGTTTGCTAGGTGAACTGCTCATGCTGGAAGCCTTGGCGAAGGAGAGCAGCCTGCTGGTGCAATCGCCGCTGCGCAATCGAGATGGGGAATTGATTACCGTCATCGAACATGAAGGGCAGCGATTGAACTGTTCGGTTCTAACATGGCTGGAAGGCAGGGATCTTCAGAAAGAAGACGTTCAGAAGCCAGAATTGGTCAAGCTGCTCGGATCTCAAGTTGCTGAACTCCATGGATTTTACCGTCAGTATCCGCGCGATCGGGTAAAGAATCGACCAGAGCAAGGGATTGCATATAATGTTGGCTTAATTTCAACAATACATAAAGGGTTGGAACTCGGTTTATTTGTGCCTTCAGATGTCGCGATCATCGAGAAATGCATTCATCTTATCAACGATAAACTTGAGCAATTCGGAACCGAGGATAGATGGGGACTTATTCACGGTGATTTAGGTTTTGGTAATATGATTATTTCTCCTAAAGGACAATTAAGCTTCATTGACTTCGGATTCTTCGGCCCAGGATACGATTGGACAGACATCGCCATGGGGGCGATGATGGCTCCCGCAGCACACAGAGATATATTCCTAGAGGGATATTACGGAACTGCGAACAAAGCTGCGGACGAGCTTGTTCTCATCGAAGGCATGATGCTGATTTCGATTATCGGATATTACGCGTTTCAAATGGGGAACGAGTCCGTACATAATTGGATGCGGGAGAAAATGCCGAAGTTTTGTGTTGATCATTGTTTGCCATTCTTAGCAGGGGAGCGAATATTTTATCAGGTATAGGAGTAGGTTAGAAAGGCTTAAAGCAATGACAATAGCTAGATATGATAGCTAAAAGCACCTCCATCCTAAGATAAATACGTGAAGATTGAGGCGCTATTGTGTTTTGTTGCATATCTACATCCAATTAGTCAGCCTAGAGGTTTGATAAGATAGGGGAAGAACATTTATTCCGTGGACAATCGGTAGGATTAAGAGGAGGGGTTCCTATGCACGCGAAGAAAGTACCTCGTTAAGCCCGTGGCCCGCCATTCATGAACTGTATCCACTCATTGCAATTACACAGTCCAAGGGAGAGATACGCAAATGAACATGAATGGACCTGTTGAAATTTCAAGACAAGAAAGACTGGCAACCTGTTATGAGATCGCCGACCGTTTGCAGGAGGTATACGGCGAGCAAATTATTGCAATCGGGGTGTACGGCTCCGTATCCCGAGGCACGGACGGCCCTTACTCGGACATTGAGATGTTCTGTGTGCTGAAAGACGCTGACGATGAGGTAGACTTCAGTTACGAATGGTCATCGGGGCCTTGGAAGGCCGAAGTGAATGTTCGAAGTGCGAGTGTGGTTCTAAACGATGCTGCCACAGTGGAAGGGGACTGGCCATTAACACACGGGCCATTCTTCTCACCGCTAAGTCTGTACGATCCGGATGGATTTTTTTCTAAGCTGAAGGAAGCGGCACATTCACCCTCAAGTGTTGATTTCTCTAATTCAATTAATGAAGTGCTCGTGGGAGAAATGTATGAGTTCATTGGAAAGCTCCGGAATGCAAATCGAACCGGCACACAAAGCTATCTTCCTTACTTAGCTATGCAATTTGCCAAATACGGCGCCATGTTAATCGGTCTTCACAATCGGAAGCTGTACTCGACAGGAGCTAGGGTACTTCCAGAATCATTGGAGCTGCCAGAGCGCCCAGATGGCTATGACGCGGTCGCCAATATGGTCATGTCTGGTCAGTTGTCTGAACCGGATCGAATTATTGATGCGTGCGAACAGTTCTGGAATGGACTCGTCTCATGGGCTGCAGAGTATGGTTACAAGATTCATTCGGAACGTATTCCATTCTAAGAATTCCTGGTTAAATGGCGATTGCTGACCTTTCATCAAATCACAATATGGACTTTATGTACACAAGCTCTGCTCTAAGCAGGGCTTTTTTATTTTTCAACTGGTGGCGGCCAATGAACCGATGGTTCTTTCAATAGATAGAAGACGATTCTTCCTATTTTCGAGATCCATACTTGTTTTTCGAGTTTGTATCCAACTGTTCGTTTTTCCCCGAATTGAAACTTGTCTTACCATATGAGATACTGTAGTCATCTGCATAAAAGGGAGGTGAATGCATTGCTGTTGGAACTCCAGGATCTGATGTCTTCTGATTTGATTCCGTATTTGATCTCGATCGGTCTAATATGCTCACTGACGTATGCTTACGTTGCACATCTGTATGTCGCAGTCGATCGCTTCTTAGTCCCTGCATACAGAGGCCGAGTCGCGATTGTTCCTCATCAGGAACGGATCGTCGGTCGGACAGAGATACATCACTGGCTAACCAGAAGCGTGAAGCGAAAAGAAGCGCCGGATGGAGATTCTGGAGACTGCCGTTCCTTGATTGGAATCAGAACGTTACCCAATCAAGGAGGACGATTATGGAGCAGTTCAATGTATTCACCTACAAGCGAAAGTTCATTTTAATCGGGGCACTGGTGCTCCTCGTGCTATTAAGCGGATGCGGGATAAGCGGGGCTAATGCCACCGTTGATGCTAATACGCCAGGATTTTTTAACCATTATATTGTGTACCCGTTTGTGTATCTGATCCAACATTTCGCGGCATTTTTCGGAGGAAGCTATGGTCTGGCATTGATTTTGCTCACACTGCTCGTACGATTAGCGCTGATGCCGCTCATGATGAGACAGTATCGCAATCAGCAGAAGATGAAACAGAAGATGGACGTTTTGCAGCCAGAGTTGAAGCTTCTTCAAGACGCATATAAGGATAAGAAGGATGCGGAATCAAAAGCAAAGATGCAGCAAGAGATGATGCAATTGTATCAGAAGCATCAGGTGAATCCGCTGGCAATGGGCTGCTTGCCGCTGCTTATCCAGCTGCCTATCTTGTCCGGATTGTATTATGCCATTAAGTTCACACCGGAAGTAGCTGCACACTCGTTCCTATGGTTCCAGCTCGGACGACCAGACATTGTGCTCCCACTGCTCGTTGGGATCATCTACTTCTTTCAATATAAGGCTACACAAATCGGCATGGATCCGATGCAGAGCAAGCAGTTTGCATTTATGGGATACTTATCTCCCATTATGATGACCGTGTTTTCCCTGACCACTCCCGCAGTCATACCGATGTATTGGTGTGTAGGCGGCGTGTTCGTTATTCTGCAAACACTGCTTGCGAAAAAGTTGTATCAGACGAAGATAGAACCTGCCGCAACGATCAGCAACAATTAAATAGCGTAACAACAAGGCAATCAAAGCTGTCCTGAATGAATTAGTGGGGCAGCTTTTTATTTACTTGAAAATGGATAAAAAGATATTTAAACAATGGAGGGAATGGGTATGGAGTGCCAATCTAGCATATTTACGCAGGAGCAAATCGAAACTATCGTGAAGCGATTTGGAAATACATTTTATGAACAGATGCTGCTCCATCTCGATGATTATGCCGAGAAGTGGTCGTTGTCCTCATTGCAGCTGATTCCATCCTTCTCAGCAAACGTAGTGTTCACTTGCTTCTCGGAACAATTTGGGCATGCGATACTTAAAATAGGACAACCATCGGAAACGATTTGGACGGAAGTTTCGACATTGCGTCAATATAAGGGGCAGCGATTCTGCAAGGTATATGAGGCGGATATAGAGAATGGCGTAATCCTATTAGAACGTTTGCAGCCGGGGACTACCTTGCGGGATGAGAGTTCCATACAGCGACGATTGGAAGTATTCTGTTCCTTATATTCGAATTTACATATATCGGCTGTTGAGGAAGAAAAGTACCCAACCTATATCGGTTGGGTAGAACGAATATCAGTTTACATGAGTCAGCGTCACGATTGCCCTGAATTAACTAGACACATGCAACGAGCAAGAGATATATGCTTGACCATTGCTTCGTCCTATTCCCAAAATCTGCTGCTGCACGGCGATCTTCATCATGATAATATGCTGCTCAGCAGCGATGGGGAATACGTGATCATCGACCCGAAGGGTGTGATCGGTGATCCTATATTCGATATTCCTCGATTTATTTTAAATGAGTTCGACAACGAAATAACTGCAGCATCCTATGAGAAGATAGATGGTATCATGATCACGCTGGCACGCAGGCTATCGATTCCGCATCCTATGATTAGGAAGTGCTTATATGTAGAAACGACAATGGGAATGTGTTGGTGTGTAGAAGACGGTTCGACACCTGAGGAATATACTGCCCTTTTCCAAAAGGTAGCCTTTGCCGAGGCAATCATGAACGAGCAAGGTACCTGGTAAGAATGATTGACGCATCAAACCAAATGCTATATGTTGGAATGGAGTCAAATAGGCTCCCATGCTTTTACGCGACGCAGGAGGTAAGATACATGCAGTTTTTATTGTTCTATTAATACGGGCTTCTTCTTAACCAGATAGAAGCTCGTATCGTAACCATTCCTATGGCTATCGATACGAAATGATGATATTTCGGAGGTAGCAAATAGATGGAACACATTTGTTTTGAACTCGAAAACGTCGAAATGACGTATTTAGATAAAGAGATACTCAAGATTGACCGGTTAGCTGTACATCAGTTTGACCGCATTGGCATCGTTGGCAAGAACGGGGCAGGGAAGAGCACGCTTCTGAGGTTGATTGCAGGTACTGTTCAACCCACGAGCGGGAACGTGAAGCGGCATGTCGAGTATGGCTTGTTTGAGCAAATGGAGGCGCCTGCAGATGCTGAAGCAGATCCAGCGTTACTAGGCAGATTGGCGATTCCGAATCATACTGAGGGTTTAAGCGGCGGGGAGCAGACAAGGCTGAAACTGGCGCACATGCTGACTCATTATTATGAAGCGCTGCTCATCGATGAGCCAACAACCCATTTAGATCAAGCGGGCATTGCGTTCCTGCTCGATGAGCTTCGCTATTACTACGGAGCGCTTGTCCTGATCAGTCATGATCGTGAAGTACTGGATGAGCTCGTCACGACGATTTGGGAAGTGCATGAAGGCAAGGTGCGTGTATATTCAGGGAACTACAGCGATTACGTCGAGGCGAAGCGTCTGGAGCGCGAACAGCAGATGCAAGCACACGAGCAGTTTATCAAGGAGAAAACCCGCCTAGAAAAAGCTGTACAAGAGAAAATGAAGAAAGCCGAAAAGATTGCGCAAGCAGGCAGTATGTCTAAGAAAGAGTCGAAGGCATTGGCAAACCGCATGTTCGAAACCAAATCGAAAGGCACCAGTCAAAAAGCAGTCCATCGTGCCGCTCGCGCTATTGAACATCGTATGGAAAAGCTTCAAGAAGTAGAGGCCGTACAGGAAGAGAGACAGATCGTGTTTCGCCAAGCGAAAACAGTAGAATTGCACAATAAGTTTCCCATTATGGCGGACAGACTCACGCTCCAATTGGGTGACACTGTATTACTTAAAGATGTAAATTTCCAGCTCCCTCAGGGGAAGAAAATAGCGATTACGGGTGCAAATGGAAGCGGGAAAAGCTCTCTATTAGCACAAATAGCAAATGCGGGGGCAGGCTTAACCATTTCCCCAAAAGCGAAAATAGGCTGGTTCCGTCAAATGAGTTATCAATATACAAGCAATGAGTCCGTACTGCAATTCGTCAAAAACCGTTCCGACTATGAGGAAGGTTTTTTGCGAGGTGTGCTGCATGCTATGCAGTTCGTCGGGACTGACATTCAGAAGAGTGTCCGATCCTTAAGTGGTGGGGAAGCGATTCGTCTCCAGCTGTGCCAGCTATTCCTAGGGGAATATAACATACTATTGTTGGACGAGCCGACCAACTTTTTAGATATTCTTGCTATAGAAGCATTGGAGCGGTTCATTGCCGCATACGAGGGAACGATCATCTTCGTGTCTCATGACAAGAAGTTCGTGGAGCATGCCGCAGATGTCCACTTCCATCTCTCGGATCGCAAATTGCATGTAATGTAAACGTAGTTAAGCATCCAAAATAAGCCGCCAAGTTCGACTTGGCGGCTTTCTGTTATTTGTTCAGTTGTGTTCTCAGAAGTTCTTTAGGACAAAGCTTTCAGACCCGTAACCCCAATAATAATGGCGATGAGGCTCACGATACGCGCTGGGCTTTTGCTTTCACCGAAGAAAATCATATTGAGAAGAACGGCTCCAGCAGTACCAATTCCGACCCATACTGCATAGCTGACACTAACCTGAAGATATAGGAATGAAGTATAGAGTAGGGCAAAAGAAGCTCCGAATCCACCTAAGAAGATCACTCCATTTTGCAGCGTTTTATGCTGGGAATACTTTTTAAGTCCGACTACACCGACCATTTCACACATTGCCGCTAGGAAAACAAACAGCCATCCCATCGTTACGCAACTCCTTTCTGTTTATGATCCGTGGCAGCTTGATCTGCCAATTTAAGTCCAATTACGCCTGCAACAAGCACAATCATAAAACCAATTTTGCCTATGCTAAGACTTCCGCCGAAAAACAATACATCCATTAGTGCCGTACCGACTGTCCCTGCACCTGCGAAGATCGCATATACGGTACCGGTAGGAAGCTTCTCACAAGCCTTAGCCAAGAAATGAAAATCAACAGTAATGATTCCGAGAATAATGGCCCAATGCCACCACGATGAGGCCATATTAAAGCCGAATACCCACAGCAGCTCGAACAGGCAAGTGAGCATCACATACATCCATGAACGATTCATGATAACACCTCTCTTAATATGAATGACATTCAGTCATTTTGTAGACAAAAAGATAGGCCCTTGAACTACAGGACCTGAATCCCTAGTGCGTGAGTGACGAAGGCGTATACTTCCTCCGCTTGCGCTTGTATTTCTGATTCATCCGCTTGATCGAACAGATACACTTGCTCAGCTGCGGATTCAATGGCCCCAATCACAATTCGCGCCGTTCTAGCAGTGTTGAGCGATTTCCGGATTGATCCGTTAGCTTGAGCTCTATCGAGCAGTGCAGTAACCCAGTCATAATAAGGCTTATAAATGGATTCCCATTCCTTAAGATGCTCACTGGAGGCTAATCCTGCATACAGCAGCGCTAGTTGCTCTCGGCTATCATGGTGAAGTTGGAACACCGTTGCAATAAAAGACTTGATCTGACCCTGAAATGGGGCGTTCTGATCTACTGAGCTCTGAAGCGCTTCTATAATCTTCTGCACCATGACTTCTGCAATAGAAGGCATGACAGCCAGCTTAGAAGGGAAGTAAAGATAAAATGTGCCCTGTGCAATCCCGGCTCCCTTCACGATATCAGATACCTTCGTCTTTTCGATGCCTTTGCTGCACAATACTTCGATAGCCGCACGAACAATACGTTCCTTTTTGTCTTCGATGAGTATGACCTCCTCTAACTCGATCACAAATGACTGACTATCATTCATTTTATAGGAGAAGACGAACTGTTGTCAAATGAACAAACATGCTTATACAATATACGCTAGCAACAATCAATTTCATGCAAATATCGGCAAAAAGGCACAATACATTCTTTAAAATTGAAGAAACCTATTTTACGCTTACTTTTAAGCTCGATAACGTTTATAATATATCGAGTACAAAGACTATAAGAAAAGGTGTCATGAATGAGCATATTAAACGTAGAACGACTCAGCCACGGCTTTGGAGACCGTGCGATCTTCAAGGACGTATCCTTCCGCCTGCTCAAGGGCGAGCACATTGGACTGATTGGCGCCAATGGAGAAGGCAAGTCCACTTTTATGAATATTATTACTGGCAAACTACAGCCGGATGAAGGCAAAGTTGAATGGTCCAAGCGCGTGCGCGTCGGCTACCTCGATCAGCATGCCGTACTTAGCAAGGGTCTAACTATTCGTGATGTATTGAGAAGCGCGTTCCAATATTTATTTGATATGGAACAAGAAATGAACGACATGTATGGCAAAATGGGTGACGTAACGCCAGAGGAACTAGAGAAGCTTCTAGAGGAAGTCGGTACGATTCAAGACACACTTACGAATCAAGACTTCTACTTGATCGATGCGAAGGTCGAGGAGACTGCTCGAGGACTTGGCTTGGTTGATATTGGCCTGGACAAAGACGTACATGACTTGAGTGGCGGTCAGCGTACGAAGGTGCTGCTCGCAAAGCTATTGCTTGAGAAGCCAGACATCCTGCTCTTGGACGAGCCTACGAACTATTTGGATGAACAGCATATCGAATGGCTGAAGCGTTATCTGCAAGCGTACGAGAATGCATTCATCCTCATCTCACACGATATTCCGTTTTTGAATAGCGTTATTAACCTGATCTACCATATGGAGAATCAGGAGCTTAACCGCTACGTGGGCGACTATGACAAGTTCCAGGAAGTCTATGAAATGAAGAAGCAGCAGCTGGAATCTGCGTATAAGCGCCAACAGCAGGAAATTGCTGACCTGAAAGACTTCGTTGCACGCAACAAAGCGAGCGTCGCGACACGCAACATGGCGATGTCCCGTCAGAAGAAGCTCGACAAGATGGAAGTGATTGAACTAGCGAAGGAGAAGCCGAAGCCGCAGTTCAATTTCAAGGATTCCCGCGCTTCCAGCAAGCTTGTATTCGAGACGAAAGACTTGGTAATTGGTTACAATGAGCCATTGTCCCGTCCATTGAACCTCCGTATGGAGCGCGGCCAGAAGATCGCCTTCGTCGGCGCGAACGGCATCGGTAAGACGACATTGCTTCGCAGCATCTTGGGCGAAATTCCTGCAATTTCGGGCTCTGTAGAGAAAGGTGACAACCTGGACATCGGGTACTTCGAACAGGAAGTCAAAGACGCGAATTACAATACATGTATCGAAGAGATCTGGAAGGAGTTCCCTTCCTTTACACAATTCGAAGTTCGTGCAGCACTGGCGAAATGCGGACTGACAACGAAGCATATCGAAAGTAAAATTGCGGTGCTAAGTGGTGGGGAAAAGGCGAAAGTTCGCTTGTGCAAGCTCATTAACGTGGAGACAAACTTGCTCGTACTCGATGAGCCGACGAACCACTTGGATGTCGATGCGAAGGAAGAGCTGAAGCGTGCCCTTAAAGCGTACAAAGGCAGCGTCCTGCTTATTTCCCACGAACCTGAATTCTATCGCGATATCGTGACAGAGACATGGAACTGTGAATCTTGGACGACAAAAGTATTTTAATTGAATATGTAAAAAAAACGACTCTGTTACCACGGAGTCGTTTTTTTGTACATGAACACAGACTGACTAAGTTCATTTAATATGGCCATTCCGTACCTGCTCGAAGAAAAGTTTGTTATGCACATCAGTTCCAAATCTAACACCTGAGATTGTTTCCCGTTGAGATACCGAGCAAATTAGCGAAAATCGTGAAGAAATTGACCCGATTCTCTACTGCGGCTGGATTTAAGCCGTTACATTCCTTCGCCCCATTGATCGAACGGATAGTCTCCCCGAAGCCTGAGCCGTTGACGATTGCATTATGCGGTGTCATAGTCCCTGCTCCGTTCTGTGTGTTCCAGAACCACAAGGCTGTTTTCCATGCTACTGAGGAATCCTGCGCGACCAAATCTGGATTGGTCAAAAGCGGAAGTCCCAATGCAGCGCCAGCGGCTCCATAATTGACGTTCCAGCTTAATTGGATCGGGCCTCTTCCATAGTACTGCTTACCAGGTGCGCATGGGTAGAGAACACTCGTGTTATCACAATAAAACGGGTAATTTGCCGTATCCAGTTCGACGATGTATTTTAAATGTCCCGATTCTTGGGCTACATTTCCTAGAAAAGCTGCTGCCTCTTGTTTTTTGAGTGTGTCGCTTCCTGTATTGGCAAAGGCAGGGTAGGAGGACAGAGCGGATACTAAACCGGAATAAGTATAGAATGGATTGCGGTTAGGGAACATTTGATTGAATTGAGCCTCGGTAACGACAAAGCCCCCACCAGTACCGCCAGAAACAGGTTTGCAAGTTTTACTGGAGCTTTGCGGGGAAGTAGTAACGGGAGTTGTCGTGTCATTCTGCGCGGCAACCGTATACGTATAGGTTGTTCCGTTCGCCAATCCCGTATCGGAAAAGGACAAAGCGCTGATCCATTTATACCAATCGCCGTTGCGATAGACGTCGTAGCCTGTAGCGCCATTGATTGCATTCCAGCTTAAGCTGCAGGTTCCATTCGATGCACTTACCGATAAAGTAGGGGCTGGCAATGTGCTGCCGCCTGAGGCAGTTGGCGTGCAAGCTTTGCTGGCGCTATGCGGGGATGTCTCTACCGGACTAGTCTTGTCATTTTGCGCAGCAACCGCATACGTATAGGTTGATCCATTGGTCAATCCCGTATCAGAGTAGGACAACGTATTTGTCCATTTATACCAATTGCCGTTGCGATAGATATCATACCCTGTAGCTCCGCTAATCGCATTCCAGCTCAAGGCACAAGCTGCATTCGAAGAACTAACCGTTAACGATGGGGAAGATAAAGCAGCAAAGGCAGTAAGAGGAGATACAAGAACGGTTATTATCACAATTGCTAGAATGAATATTCTCTTATCAATCATCCTTTTCATAGAAAGCCTCCTTATAGTAAAGCTAGAAGAAATAGAATCAAACAATTGGTCATCCTTGTACATAGCCTCTGATTCGATGGAGTCGTCTTAACATGGGAATGTGATAGAATGAATACTTCTTTTTCAATAGAGGAGATTAGAACAATTTTCATACATGTTGTGGAAATAAGTTGAGGCCATTAAACTGACGGCTTCTGTGCACGATAGGAGCGCAGCGTACCGAATATGGTCGCAAACTGACCGGTTTGCTCCACATTCTCAAATCCACATTCCTGGTACAATTCAGGAAGAATACCGTGGACATGATCCCGGGTCGTTGTGAAGCCATCCAGCCATTGAATCGGGTAAAAGGCAAGACGCATCAAACTGTTTTGCGGTTTATCAAAATCAATGATGTTAATCGTCCCGCCAGGACGCAAGGTGCGATGCAGCTCTTCTATCGTTCGACGCTTCATATCGAGGGTCAAATGATGGAAAAAGAGACTTGAAAAAACGTGATCCAAATGGGCATCTGGAAAAGGGAGATCCGTGGACATGCCTTGCTGAAACTCAATATCCACCTTATTCTGTACTGCCTTATTCTTCGCAATCGTCAATATTTCTGGATCAGCATCAAGCCCTACAAATTCAGCCTCCCCCTGCGCTTGCTTCAACATTAACGTCAATGTGCCCGTTCCACAAGCCAAATCGAGAATACGTTGACCTGGCTTCACATTCCCTTGCTGAACCAAATGGGTCTTGAACTTGTTCTCTTTCATCCCCCATTTTAACACCGGATCATATATAGGGGTTAACCAATGGAACTTCATAGCCGGAATATACCCTTTTTGTGTCATGAATGCACAGCCCCTTTACTCCTTAGTTCGAATGCAGAAGTATGTAAGATGTGTAATGTGGGATTATTCATATGTTATTCTTATCTCTGTACTATACTAACATATAAGGGTAAATATGTCAGTACATTAGTATTAACCTCCAGTGAAAAGTTCATATATATGACCTGGTACGACACAGTTATCCGCTTTTATCCAATGTCCTGAATCCATGGAAGAATTTGAATCCGTCATGCAGATCGCATCTGAAGAGAAGCCTAGCTTCATGATCGGTGACAACGGAACATGTATATACCGATCCACGACAGACGATGAGTGGTATTTGAATTGGGATTGTTATTGAATACTTGCCAATATGGCTTGCGCTTCGGGTATTCGCCCATTTCCAATTCGCCCTGTATGGAATAATGTATCCATAACAACGCAGCGGCGATGGAGGCGGATTCAATGCCCGTGAAGAGTGGCAAGGAATATATAGAACGGATTAACAACAATCTCCCCGATGTTAGAATCGCAGGGGGGAAGATAAGAGGGGAAATTTCCGAACACAAAGCCTTCAAGGGACTTATGGCTACACAAGCGAACATGTATGACATGCAGGTTGCCGGGAAAGTGAAGGCACGCCTCGTGTATTCTTCGCCCTTAACAGGCGATCCAGTAGGTCTGTCCTACATGCAGCCGAAGACGATGAAGGATCTCGTACAACGAAGAACTATGATGGAGACATGGGCGAATGTCCATCATGGATTTCTTGGTCGTGCTCCCGATTATATGAACACAGCCATTATGGCGTATGCTTCAGCTGCCGGGATACTTGAAGATGATTACCCTGCGTATGCATCCAACTTGAAACGGTATTATGAGTATTGCCGCGAGAACGATATCACGCTCTCTCATGTATTCATTCAGCCTAAGGCAGCTAGAATATCTACCTTTCTCCGGACTTTCAGAGAACCGGAAGCTGCCCGTATCATGGATAAAAATAAGGATGGGATCGTTGTTCGCGGGGCGTTTCTATTAGATACACAGGGAGCAACCTCAGATGAAATACTCGTATATCCAACTCCTTTCTCTTGGACTGAAACGGAAGACAATCCTTATTCATTCGTATTTGCGGTTCCTAGCAACCTAGAGGGCATCCGTTTTATATGCAGAGAAAGCTTCTCAGCAGGCGATTCTTCCTATGATTACCCGCTTAGTTCCCGATTTGAAGAGATGGATACGCTTGTCGTGTTCGATGATGTTACTGTCCCATGGGATCGGGTATTTGTATGCGGGGACGAGAGGATGGCGTCTCGGCTCATGACGGAAAGTCAATTCCACGTTTATGCCGGCACTCAAATCATTTGCAAAAATATTGCAAAAACGGAGTTCATGCTCGGTACGATCGAAATGCTGGTCGAAGCCACTGGGATTAATAACCATGAACATATTATTGAAAAGGTTACAGAAGTTATTGTAGCCGTGGAGACGCTCAAGGCTTTCCAACTTGCAGCCGAGAAGGGAGCAGCTAAGGACAGATGGGGCAGTATGCTTCCTAATCGCAAGCCGCTTATTGCCGCCAATGTATATTATCAGAAGATGTATCCTCGTATCATTGAAATCATCCAATTGATTGGCGCCAGCAATTTAATCATGATTCCAAATGAGAGGGACTTCAACACCGATATTCGCGATCAGCTAGATCGTTATATGAAGGGTATTGATCTGGATGCCAAGAAGAGCGTGCAATTGGCGCGATTGGCATGGGAGCTGAGCGTCAGCTCATTCGGTGGGAGGCAGTCTGTCTATGAGCGCTTCTTCTTCGGCAACAGCACAGTTGTGAACAACCGGCTTTATGCCGAATACCAAGATAGTCGGGCGAAGTATGCAGATCGGGTCAACCGCTTTTTGACATAACCTTGAATGTGAATGAACCCTGAGTACCTTGCCATCACCAGCCAAAGTACCCAGGGAAGATATAGATTTCATATTGAATTCCTACAAATTCCTACTTAGCAGCTGCTCTTCGCTCTTCAAAGACTTCCGCTGCTACCTTAAAGATCGTGTTCAGGGCATGTGGAAATCCGGCATAAATGATCATCTGCATAATTACTTCAACGATCTCTTCCTCTGTCCATCCAACGTTGAGCGCTCCATTGATATAAAATTTGAGCTGCGTAGTGTTGCCTATTGCAGTCAAACCTGCCACCGCAGCAAGCAGTCGCGATTTCAAATCGAGCCCTGGTCGTGAAAAGATCTGTCCATAATTAAATTCTACTGCAAGTCGTCCTAAGTCCGGAGCAGGCGAATCCTTGAAGCTGTTTACAATGGCCTCAACATGATCTTTGTCGATACGTGCCAAGATGTCCAAGCCTTTTTGATAGTGGTCTTCACAGCGTGACATGATGAAATTTCCCCTTTGTAAAAAATTCACTTTCCATTTGCTCAACCGTTAGATGTTCCAAATGAGTTCCCTCTGTCAATCAGACCGATGGAAGAGATGAGAAGCATAGAAAGTCCTGTGACACAGACTCCTCCCCATTGCCAATGGCTCCATGCAAGCAAACCCAAGTAAGAGCCTAGAGCCCCTCCCAAAAACGTTGCAACCATATATAGTCCATTCAGACGATTGCGAGCTTCGGAAGACTGTTCGAAAAGACGCGCCTGACAAGCCACTTGATTTGCTTGCGTACCAACCGTAATCAAGAAAGCGGCGAACACGAGTACCATCAGTCTTTCTCCCCATAGCAGAAGCAGCAAGTAAGAGAACAGAGCAGCAGCCGTACATACTCTTCCAGCAAACACAGCTCCCATGCGATCGATCACTCTCCCGACGAGGGGAGTTGCGAACGCGCCTCCAATCCCAACCAGTCCAACCATGCCTACTGCACCAGAACCTAAGGAGTAGGCAGGCGAGGCAAGCAGCAAGGCTAACGTCGTCCAAAATACACTAAATGCTCCAAATACGAATGCTTGACTTATACATGTCTTCCGTAGTACTTGCTCCTTCCGAATCAACGGAAGAAGAGAGGCGATTAACGCTCGATAAGTCATCTCTGCTCGGCCATAGCTGCGTGGGAACAAGCTGCGAACAAGGATCATCAGACCGATCATGCAGCCAAATGATATCCAGTACATGACTCTCCAGCCATAGATAGCGTCTATCCATCCACTAACGAACCTGGCACCCAATATTCCGCACACTAACCCGATTGCCACATTTCCGAGTACTCTCCCTCGCTGTTCCGCTATGACCAGAGAAGCCGCCATCGGAACGACAACTTGTGGGATAACAGTGGTTATTCCGATAACCAAATGAATGCTTATTAACCAGTTCATATTCGGGGATACCGCAGCTGCCGCTATGGAGATACTCACGATCCCGAGAAGGACAATCATAAGACGCCGTCTCTCTACCATATCAGCAAGCGGAACTAAGAACAGATTGCCCAGTGCATAGCCTACTTGCGCCAATGTTGCAACCCAGCCAATTTGAGTAATCGTCCCTCCGAATGTCTGGGCCATACTGGCAAGCAAGGTTTGGTTCACATACACATTGGCGACCGTAAAGCCGCATGTTAATGCCATTAAAACAGGGGCGACGCCAAGAATTAGGGGACTTTCTGAAGTCACGGCGCAATCGCCTGCAGCCTGCCGATTATGGTCTGCCGATCGGAACGAGACGCAAAGCGAAGGGTCTTCGCAGGGAAGAGCTAGCACAATTAGCTGGCATCGGCCTATCGTGGTATACATGGTTGGAGCAGGGAAGAGAAATCAATGTCTCCCAAGACGTATTAGAGAGATTGGCTCGGGTTATGCAATTAAGCGCGGAAGAGAAGAATCATCTGTTTCTACTTGCTCTTCAGCAGCCTCCGGCAGCGAACAAGCCGGAAACGATTCGTGCGGATCTTCAAACTGTTGTGCAGCATTTTCTAGATCATTGGGCGGATTGTCCTGCATACGTAACCGATCATAAATGGGATGTGTTGGCTTGGAACCGCGCTGCATGTGCGGTATTTGGCGATTTTCCCGCCATGAATGGGAAAGAGCGCAATGCGGTATGGCGTTGTTTTCGCTCAGCTTCTTACCGAGAGCTGCTGGTCGATTGGGAAGGTCACGCGAAGCGGCTGCTTGCTTCATTCCGATCTACCAGCACATGTTACGTAGGGGAGGATTGGTACCAGGAGCTTGTCCAAGAATTAATCGAGCATAGTAAGGAGTTCCAGCAATGGTGGCTTTGCCATGACATCATGGGAACCCCAATTGGCACCAAAGCATTGCTCCACCCAAAGGCAGGGCTAATGATGATGGAACATATCACGTTCCAGGTATATGATGCTCCGGATCTGAAGGTGACATTGTATCGGCCGCTTCCTGACAACAACACAGTGGTGACACTCGCCAAACTACTTGAGGAATATCAGGATACAAATAGCCTGACTGCAAATAGCAGTTGAACATTTACCTGACAGACTTTATTTTTCCTGAAAATTTGAAGCGTCCGTGTTAAAATATTACATGTTCATATATTCATGCAGTTACATACATTACAGGAGTGATGAAACATCATGTTGTCGAACAAAAGGATCAAAAGATGGAGCAGTGCTTTGTTGGCAGTTGTATTGTGCTTGAGTGCTGTAACTAGTGTCTCAGCTAGTCGTACAAGCAAACCGCTGCCAAAGCCAAGTTGGCAAAAAGACTTGTCTGAGGTAAATCAATTTATTGAGGCTCCATTTCATATTCCGAGCACGAAGACCGTGTATTTGGCTTCAAATACTTATATCGCCTCACAAACGAAAGTATGGGAAGCAGGTGTTGTCACTGCCGTAGATGAGAGCAGCGGCAAGCCGAAATGGTCCTTCACATTCTATCAAAAAGGAACACCTTATCCATGGAATACGAAGATTGCTTATAGCAAGTTAGGCTCGGTGTATGCCCTCGTAAAAGATGGTCAAGGAACGAAATTATTCTCCGTGAATGCCTCTGGCAAAAGCAATTGGATCATCCCTGTTCCAAATGCCGAAGACGTGCAAGTGATGAATGATGGTACGATTCTATTAATCGACCCGGATAGAAAGGTTACACCTACAGCGAAAAGCAAACCTCGTGCATATGCCTATAGTGCAAACGGCAAAAAACTTGCTGAGCTATCACTGGGACAAATGTATTCCGTAATTGGCGGTCAATATGTTGTGTCCCAAATAGGAGAGATCGGCAAGTCCAATTTAGCGGTGTATGGTTCGAAATTAAACAAGCTATTCACTTATAACCTCCCTAGCGGCGCGGTTACCTATGTGAATGAGGCGACTTGGGTCATTAACAACGGCGATATTCTGCTTCGTGTGAATGTGCCGAAGAGCGGAAATAAGTTAATCGCGATGAACGATAAAGGGAAAACATTATGGGGACGCAGCATTCCAGGAAATGCAAGAGTTCAATCCATCGGACAGAACTATGTTGTGTACGCGGATGGGGTAATGAGCTTGTTCAATGCCCAAGGACTTGTCACGAAAGCCGAAGTGAAAGTGGATCTCCCGATAGCCATTATTTACGAAACATCAGATCAGCAAATCGAGATACATACAGAGAATGCGAAAAAGGTGCTGAATGCCAAGACCCTGCAAACGATGTATGAGTATCCTAATGATCAAGACAGACAGAAGTATCATTATGCAGGCAATGGATATCTGTACTCGATTAGCCAAGGGAATCAGCTAGCCCAATATAAATTGCAAAAATAACACAATGAATAGGGTTGTCTCAAAAGGATAGGATTAAATGAGTCAGTCCCATAAGATGTGCAAAGACGCTTCCAAAACCACTGAATATGTGGGGATGAAAGCGTCTTTTTTCGTGCATGCTCCTATCAATGTGGAGGCTTCAAATCTAATATTGGCCTATGAGACTGTCCCAATTAATCATTGCTTTGTCCATTGAGCTTCAATTGCGATTTGCGATTCCATAAGGTTGACATCACAAGTGCAGCAAGCAGGATTACTGCTGCGAACATGTATGGCGCATTAATGTTCAGGTCGAATAAGAAGCCGCCTATGGCAGGCCCAGCAATAATGCCTAAGCTTGTGTAGGTGGAGTTCATTCCTGCGACGAAGCCTTGATTTTCTCCAGCCATTTTCGACAGTAAGGAAGTGACGGCTGGACGAAGAATATCACAAGCGAAGAAGACAATGCTCGTCACGACCATTATGGCTAAATAACTGCTTACGAATACCGTGGCCATAATGAATAGTGCCGCTATAACGAGGGAAGCGTGAATGATATTCTTCTCCCCAAATTTCGCCACCATCTTCTCAAAGAACAGAATTTGCGCAACAACTCCTAGAATTGAGCCGATCGTAATAATGAATGCAATATCTTTGGCCGTAAATCCAAACTTTGCATCAACGAACAGGCTGAACATCATCTCGTATGCTGCCAATCCAAACGCGAGCACAAACACGATGAGGAACGGTACAAAATAGACGGACTGCACTGATTTTTTCATTTCAGCAAAGAAGTTGACGCGAATATGTTGTGCACGGTTATTCTCCATTTGCTCCTGAGATAGCGATTCTTGAAGCAGGAAGATGGAGAAGATCGACGCGATGAATGCAAAGGCTGCAGCGAAGAAGAAGGGGGCACGTATGCCTAATTCGGCAATGAAACCGCCTAGTCCCGGCCCGATAATGAAACCTGCACTAATAGCCGCAGCTTGATAACCTAATACCTTGGCTCTATTCTCAATTGACGTTCGATCTGCAATGTACGTAATAACGGCAGGCATAATGAATGCATCACTAATACCGCCTAATATTCGTGACGCAAATAGAACCCAAGCCTGCGTTCCAATGCCGAACAAGATCTCTGAGAACGAGAACAGACATAACCCGAATACGATCATTTTCTTTCTCCCCAGCGTCTCTACCCAAACCCCTGTAAACGGGGAGGCGAGCAGCTGAGCAAAAGCAAAGGCCGAAATCATATACCCGACCATTTGTCCGCTTAAGTGCATCTCCTTCGCAATGGACGGCATGACAGGTACGGCAAGACCAATACCGACGTAAGCAATAAATAAATTAAACAATACGAGTGCTAATGACATTTTTTCCTTTGTAACTGTACTCATGTTATTCCTCACTTATTCAATTTTCTGTCTATTCATGTTGTGTGATGATGTTTCATAACCGTTATTGTTCTTCATCAGACCCCGATATCACCTGGTTGATCTTCTTCATCGTGTGAAGCATCTGTTCCAACTCCTCAAGCTCAATATGAGATGAGAACTTTTGTACAATCGACTCATCTGCTTTGTTAATGAGCTCCGCATAGTTTGTTCCTTCCTTTCCAAGAAGAATAAAGGATTCGCGCAGATTTTCTGGATTGCTCTCACGGATAATAAAGTGCCCAGCCTCCAATTTAGACAGCACCTGACTAACCGCGCTTTTGGAAATCGAAAATGCTTTTGCAATCTCATGAGCGGTCGTCCGCTCGTTTCGCATAATAAATAGCATCATATTTTCTTGTTGCACGGTTAAATGATAATCATCTATTTGTTTAGCTCCCTTGTTATAGACCGTGAAATAATCTTGAAAAGCATCATTGAGCTCGTTCATAACTCTCCGGTATTCCGCAATCATATCAATTCCCTCCATAGCGGTAGTATTCACTTTCCTCAACCAGAAACAATTCCGTTACGTTAGGATAAGTTCCTTTTAGTTTAGTTTAGTTAAGTTCACTTAACTATATAGATAGAATACGCTATTGTCAATTCATTAATAGGGATAATTAATGAGGTTAAACGTCGATTCATGGAGTAAGCTTGCGATACCAACATAAGATTGAGGGTTTTTGTGGAAATAGATTCATGCTATACTGAATTCGTTACTTCAGATAAGGAGGTTAAACCATGTTAAAAAACGAACTCGGGACATCGCTCTGTGCAAAGTCTTACCTATAAACAACGGCGGTTGTTTGTATAGAGCCAAGCATGCTTGAACCGCCTTCATCCGTGACGGTGAGATATGTTTATATTGAGACTTTGCCACCTTACTATCTAACTAATATAAGGGGTAGAGTTATCATGAAATATGTCAACGCGGACATTTTACCACAAGAACTGCTAAAGGAAGTTCAAAAATATACGAACGGTGTCATGCTGTACATTCCGAAACGCGAGGAAGAACGCAAGGCATGGGGTACAAAAACCGGAAGCAGGAAGCTGCTGGCCTTTCGAAATCATGAGATTCGCAACAGATTTGCCGAAGGTGCAACAATCGAGCAGCTTATGGAGCATTATTTCCTGTCCTACGACAGTATTAAGAAAATCGTATATACCAAGTTAAAATAGATGATTCAATGCGCAAGCCACATCAGATTTCGATCTGACGTGGCTTTTTATGTGCAAAGAACGGTTTAGATTCATTTGCTGTCTATCGACTCGATTATCACATTGCTACAATCATTTACAGCAGTATCGTTCTTGCATGCTGCTAATGGATGTCCATTACGATGAACCGCTGCAGCCCGACTTGATTATAGACAAGGAGAATAACACCGTAGAAAGCTGCACAATGCATCAGCTAACTTTATCACCACTAGGTTCGCCCATCCATATGTGATCGGGAATTGATGCAGATTCATAGAAACGGAGAGGGTTCAAATGAAGATAGATGGAAAGCGTGTTCGTCTTTCAAGGGTTACTGCAGATGACTTAGATTTTATTTGTGGACTTGAGACGAACACCGGCATCTGGTTGTATGAAGAACAAGTTGAATCTGATAAAGAGAAAGTTAGGAACAAGTATCTTGAGCAGATGAATTCAACATCCCAATATGATTTTGTCATAACTAATGAAGTCGATGGAAAGGAAAATCCAGTTGGCTTAGCTCAAATTTGGAGTTACTCCGAACACCGAAAGAGTTGGGAACTCGGATTTGCGATAATTCCAGAATTCCAAGGACACGGTTATGGTTACGAAGCCATAAATCTATTACTTGATTTCTCATTCCATCAGTTAGGAGCCCATAAAGTCGTGGGCATGTGTAATGGTCACAATGTGAAATCCATGAACCTGATGGAGAAGTTGGGTATGAGAAGAGAAGGGATTTTCAAAGAGGAATTATTGTGGAAGAACCAATGGGTTGACCAATATTTTTATGCGATACTCGATACCGAGTACATAAAAAAAGCGAACATCACGATCCAACTGTAGATTTAAATATAAATTGCATTAACAAGATGGATTATGACAATTCAACAAACGGGCCATTTTGCGGAACAAGGGTTAGAAATCACAGGGGAAAAAGAGTTAGCTTTGTTGAATATTTTGTGTATCCTATTTTGAGAATTATGGAAAAGATATTCGGGATGCTTGAGGCCATGTGTGAAAGTGGCTTGTCTTAGGAGAGGAGATAAATAAATGATCGAATTACGAAAAATTACCGGAGATAACATAGATGAAGTAATAGCACTTGAAGTAAGAGAAAACCAGAAAGACTATATACAAACTACTAACCTTAGAAGCTTTGCAGACGCTCATATGTTGAACGCAGACGGGATACCAGCGACTCCCATTGCTATTTATGCCGATGGAGTTGCGGTTGGATTTTTGATGTATATTTATGATACGTTGGATCATGAATTATTTGAAAATGAAGTTTTTTATGGGAAGAAGAGCTATTTTATTTGGCATATTATGATTGAAAAGAGTTATCAGGGGAAAGGATATGGAAAACTTGCTTTTGAAAAAATGTTGATGGATATTAAAAATATGCCATATGGGGAAGCAGAATATGTAACCCTCTTTTATCGGACAAGTAATGTCATAGCTAAAACATTATACGCTTCATTTGGTTTCGTAGATACAGGTATCATTCAGGATAATTCGATGTTGGCGATTAAAAATCTAATAGGAAAATAACAGAATCCTTAGTAGAACAGGATCTCTAAGAAAGAAATGTTACCTATCTACGTAGAATCACTACTCATCCCAATCGGGGATAGAATGACCAATGCCCAGGTAAGTTTTTAAGTGAGTTCAATCATACAAAACAGTTATAGAAAAAAAGTGCCCTCTTGACGAAGGCACTTTTTGTCATGCAGCTGACAATCCGTCGAGTTCCATTTAACCCAGATGCTCAATCAAGTTTGCGAGCGGAACCTCTTGCTCCTGCTCTGGATCGTCAAGTGGATAAATTCGAGCAGATTCGTTGTCGGAATCTACATGCTGAATATAAACTTGTCTACCGTTGTAGGTTACGTTAGCCAGCATTGGAGAGCCTGCGATCTCTTGTGCGCGTTGTGCATTCATGCCGATACCTCCTGCAATCATCATCTATACACTAGTGTGTGTAAATGAAATGGAAAATAATCGGCATGAAGCTAATCATCTCAATGGCTTGCCTTCTTTATAATAATAGTGCGGATCGAGGATGATGAAGAAAATGTGAACGCCTGGATATCCTCGCTCTCGCAACATATGGTCGATGCTGGCGGCAACGGCGTCATGTGTTTCTTTGTCCCGTTGGAACATCATAATCTCGACCGAAAGCGGAGTGTTCGTTATAATATGAACGTTCAGTACTTCAATCTTGACCTTCTCCGGCTCCACGCGAACAATCGAGGCAAACTCCTCTACAATGTCTGGTGTAATCTCTTCCACGAAGGCATCTGGAAAAGCTTTAAATCGAATGTATGGCATATAAATCCCTTCAATCTGTTCTATTGTTCAATATTGTGATTTTAGGCGCAAATCGATGGAAAAGTCAATTCCCTTGTATCGAAACAATGCACAATACCTATATTCAGCAGCGGGGGCGTAAATCCTTTTTCTTTCCTTGAAGAGTAAAGACTCATTTATTTAATCATATTAACAAAAAAACATGACTCGCTTCGATCCTGTTTGAACAAACAGGATCTTTTTATTACACTTAAGAGATTCATAGCATAAAACAGAGTAGAGAATGACTCACTGGGAGTGAAGAAATGATGGAGAGACAATCGATGAGGACTCAATTGATGAATATACTTAATGTGGTTAATCTTGGTGAGAAGCTAAAGTCTGAACTGCGGCACAGCTGGCTGTCAAACGGCAGACAGGAGAGCGTGGCGGAGCACACGTGGAGAGTATCGCTCATGGCCATGCTGATTGAGCCGTATTTAGATCAAGAGATCGATACCGCCAAAATGCTGAAAATGATCATTATTCATGATTTAGTGGAAGCAGAAGCGAAAGATATCCCTGCATTCGATACGATGAACAACGAACAATTGCGAGAACAAAAGGCTCAAAACGAAATGAAGGCCATACAACGAATTCGGGAAACATTGAAAGGGGATCTAGGGCGAGACGTATATGACCTGTGGATCGAATTTGAACATAAGCAATCGTATGAAGCCAAGGTTGCAAATGCTTTGGATAAACTCGAAGCTCAAATCCAACACAATGAGGCGGATATAAGCACATGGATTGAAATCGAATACGAGATGAGCTTTATGATGGGGAAGCATACCGACTTTAGCCCTGTATTGACCCAGCTGAAAGAACTCATTGAAGAGGAAGCAGAGGATAAACTACAACGTGCAGGTATTGATGTAGACAATCGCAAGAGTAAGAAATGAACGGCGGCCAATTTCTAGCCAATTGGAAATTAAAGCGAAAGTCTTAACGCAAGCGATGATCCAGGTTGCGAATAAGGCCGTACAGGAATTGCTATCTACACCCCGAATCAAATAGAGAGCGCGGCAATATGAATATATCGCATATCTTCGGGGACTAAGGCTACAAGCTATTTTAATGGGGTACAGATACACATCATCTAAAAATGACAATGACCCCGCCAGAACGCCAATGCGTCGGTGGGGTCATTCTGTGATGCAGCAATTTACTATTCAATCCTTGGGTAGGCTAATTTGATATTCCTCATAAAAGCTTTATCGCTTACTTGATCGATTTTGCATATTCTGCTGACTTCGTACCGGCTTGGCGACCGAAGATAATAATTTCCGCAACGGAGTTGCCTCCAATTCGATTCTCGCCATGCAATCCACCTGTCACTTCACCTGCAGCGAACAATCCTGGGATAGGCTTGCCGTCCTTGTCCAGCACTTCTGTATTCGTGTTGATTTTTACGCCACCCATGGTGTAGTGAATCCCTGGGCCGATTTTGATCGCATAGAATGGGGCAGCTGACAATTCATGATCCATCCCCGTTTTTCTGTCGAACTCCGCGTCTTTCTTATTTTTCACCGCACTGTTCCACGCATCGAGCGTTTTTTGCAGCTCTTCAGCCGGTACCTTAATTTCTTCTGCCAGCGCCTTGATAGAGTCTTTTGTTTTGACAAAACCCATCTTTTCGTACTGTTCGATGGCTTTTGCTCGTGAGCGGACACCCGCGTCAAATATAAGGAACGCGTTTTTCTCTGGCAGCTTTGTAATCGCAGCCGTTACACTGTCTCGGGCCGCCATCTCGTTAACGAATCGCTTCCCTTTGCTCGTAACGAGAATCGCACCTTCGCCGCGCACAACTTCACCAATCAGGTAGGAGTTTTCCTGCTGTACAGTAGGATGCACCTGAATTTGCTTCAAATCAACCGTAGTTCCGCCCATTTTCTCAACCATAGAGATGCCATCACCTGTGCTTCCCGGTTGGTTCGTTGTGACATAGCCTTTCAGGTCGGGACGAACTTCAGCAATGCGATTCATGTTGGCTCCAAAACCACCAGCTGTAATGACAACCGATTTTGCTGCAATCGTTTTTTCTCCATGCTGGCTGAAACCAACCTTCACTCCCGTTGCTTTGCCATTTGAACTTGTAATTTCTTTAACATCCGCATTTACAAATACCGGAATGCCTTTTTCTTGTACATTTTTAAGCAATCCAGTCACGAGATACTGGCCCACGGCTGAACCGTCTTTGGGACGGTGGGTACGCTTCTCGCTCATGCCCCCGGTAATGGTTATATTGTTGAGCGTGATCCCTATAGAATCGAGCCAGTCGATTGCTTTGGCCGAATTGTCTACGAAGAAGTGAAGCATATCTTTGTTGTTCGTGTTATGTCCGCCTTTGAGCGTCTCTTCATAGAACAAGTCATTTTTATCCGAAATGCCTTGTTCCTTCTGGAACTTCGTTTCTGATGCATTCATACCCGAAGATGCTTTGCTTGTATTGCCGCCTGCAACCGGCATTTTCTCAAGAATGACAGGATTCATCCCCGCTGCCTTCGCCTCAAGCGCGGCAGTCATGCCAGCACCGCCCGCGCCAACGATAACAATATCGTAGCTTTCCTTCAATTCCTCAAGCGGGGTATACTTTGCCACTGAAGCACCTGATGTGGCATCTTTTTCCCCTTTATCCTTCTCTTTTTGTACATTTTTGTTCTCGCCCGCATTTGTCTCGGGCTTCTTGCTTGCATTCCCACAGCCCGAAATCATAAGCAGCATAGAGAGCAAGAGAATCATGACGATGGTTGATTTTTTTTGCATGATGCGCAATCCTCCACGATGGAATCTGTTCTTATATGTTCTTGTCGCTAGGATGTATACAAATCACCCTAAATTGAACTAAGCGTTTCATCACATTTATCATGTCATTTTCAGCTTTATATTATTTATGAACATCTGTAACCTGGATGGGGAGACATGAACGGTAGAAGTTGACTTTGCCCTTAGGGGAAGAGGTACAGTGGAGTTGAACACAGAACGATATACGATCCATACTGATGACTGGATAAATGATAAAGAACGGAGGGCATCACTTGTTGTCAATCGGAGAATTCTCGAAAATATGCGGAGTATCGACCAAAACACTTCGATATTATGGTGAAATCGGATTAATTAATCCTAGTGAGATTAACCCTGAAAATGGATATCGGTATTATTCCATTAAGCAGCTTACAAAAATGCTTTTCATTAACCGTTTGAAATCTTATCACTTCCCGTTGGAGGAGATTAAAGACATGCTCGTGTGGGAGGAGAATGATTCGGAAGAAAAATTGTGCGATTCCCTGAACCGCAAGCGAGAGGAATTACAACTCAAAATCCATGCATTAGAACTTACGCTTGCACAAATGAATCATGATATTTCAAATGTAGAAGAGGGCGTATCGATCATGTCATACCTTGATCATATTGAAGTGCAACTTGTTGAGACTCAGCCTATGAATATTTTGTATATGCGTCGGATGATGAGCAGCGTTGACTACGCTGCTGGATATGGCAAGTATTTTGGTGCGCTCTATGAAAAAATTGCCGCCGATCATCTCACAATGACGGGCACACCAATGACGATTTATCACAGTCCAGAATACAACCCTGCAGGCAACGATACAGAGTTTGCTATTCCGATTCGGGAAGCGGTTAAGGGGACAAGAGATTTGCCGGAAGGACTATGTGCAAAGTCTGTCGTGAGGGGGCCATATGCGGAATTAACCTCGGTATATGCCAAGTTAAGGGAGTGGGCAGAAAAAGAAGGTTATGCACTAGTAAACTCCCCCTATGAAGTCTACGTAACGGATCCAAATCAAGCCGCTGAGCCTGAGGCAATGGTTACTGAGGTATATTTTCCTGTCAAGAAAAGATAGAACCTGAGACTGCCATCATCCTTAATTAGGTTAAACAAATTAACTAGGACAGTACTCTCGAAGGAGTTGCGATATGAATAGAAATAACTTAACAACTACAGAATGGCAAGTTGAAGTCCCATCTGTCTTGCGAATGGACGCTAATAAACTATCAACGCTTGAACCTATCATACAATCAGAGTATCGCAATATAAACGGGATTGTCATTGCGAGACATGGATACATTGCTTACGAAAGGTATTTTAATAGCTTCGGCCCAGATGATACGCACCATGTAGCCTCGGTGACGAAAAGTGTGCTCTCCGCGCTGATTGGAATTGCTATAGATGCAGGCTACATTCAACATATAGACCAGAGGGTGATTGATTTCTTTCCTGAATATGTGCCTGATAAGGCTGACAGGCTGATGCAAGAAATCACCCTTCGCCATCTTCTTACGATGACAGCTCCTTATGCATTTGAGGACTGGCGGGAGCCGCTGGACAAGATGTGTATGCAGCCTAACTGGATGATTTATACGCTAGATATGTTAGGGCAGAATGGAAGTATTGGGACTTTTAAATATTCAACAGCAGGGGCACATTTACTATCGGCCATAATTACACGCAGCACAGGACTGAATGCTCAATCGTTTGCCAACGAACGATTATTTGCCCCCATCGGCATGAGCATAATCCCTGATTATGAGATGAAGGAATATGACTTTGACCATTTATTCGGGAAGAAGGTAAGAGGGTGGGTGCAAGACCCAGACGGCAACTCTACAGGAGGGTGGGGACTTACACTAAGTCCCCGTGATATGGCTCGGTTCGGTGTTCTGTATTTGAATCGTGGCATGTGGGACAATCATCAAATCCTATCAAGCTCATGGATTGATGAATCAACAGCGAAGAACCCTAATCATTACGGTTACCTATGGTGGCTGCGTGAGGAGGATGGGATCCTTGCTTACATGGCACTAGGCGATGGCGGCAACGTTATTTGCTGCGTTCCAGATCAAGATCTAGTCATCACCATTGCATCTGAATTCATGCCGGATCCTCGGGATAGATGGCCACTGATGAAGAAGATTATTTCAGCAGTAATAGACTAAGTAAGTTTGCAACTTACGGTTTCACATGCTCCAAGCTATTCTCGAACATATCAATGATTTCAAGGAAGCGTTCAGCTTCACGAAATACATGGTCGGCTAACAATGGATGAATAATGCTCTTGATTTTACATGCATCAATCAAGTCTCTCGCCGTCTTTTTGAAATCACGCAGGGAGGTTACCGAGACGCGGTTCTGATCCAAAAATTGTTCCAATAGCGGCTTCGTCTGCGATTGTGGTCGCATGTGATCTAAATCAATCGCTTGATAGAGCAGCTGGTCAAAGTCATGACTAAAATTGCGGGCCTGCTCAACTAATTGGCGTTCAGATGGATCAAGCAAATGTCCAATAAACTTCGCGTGATCGGCCATGATTTTCAAGAAGAATACATTTTCATTAATGATTGCATCGGGGAGTGGATCCAACTGACCACTGTTCAGCTGTTCCATACGATTTCTGAAATAGTTGGCTTCCCTGCTCGTATGATCAATAAGTAAGGGGAAGTTATTCGCGCCTGGCATTTGACAAGTGAGCACAAAGCCGAGTATTTTACGTTTAAAGGCCCATATGTACGCCGCTGCGTTGCGCACTTCCGTGTTAAAACGAACAATTTGTTGAGGATCTGTATCAACCGTATAAGCATGCGATTGATTTTCTATCTGCTCAAACAAGGTATAGAACTGATTCGCTTCATTGATAAGCTGTGTATCCTCACATCTAAATCCTAACTTTAAGAACAGGGAATGCTCTTTCATAATGCGCGACCAAAAACGTATTTCGTCTAGCGAGCGCGAGACAAATAAGTTCGACACGAGGCACACCTCCAATGGGTCAACAACGTCTTTAGTTCATCGTATTCTCTGGCATTCAGATTATGTAATATTTCAAACATAGGGAATGAAAATTAGCCCAAGTCTTATTTTTCAGGTATTGTTGAATGAACGTGTATGTAAATAAACAAGAAATAAGCTAAAGTGTCAGGAAGAGCTTGAACCATCAAGCTCTTCTTTTGTTGAACTTACAGCTCAGGAATTGGTTCTTCGCTGAAAAAAGAAACTGGAACCTATCGCTAATGTTATCCTTTCAAGAAAAGTTCGTTATAATAGACTCAGGAATTGAAGAAAGGAAATCAAGTATGAAAAAAGTCATCGTTGTAGGAGCAGGAATTCTTGGGGCATCGACCGCTTACCAGTTGGCTAAGTTCGGAGCGGATGTCCTGATTGTAGACCGTAAGGATCAAGGACAAGCTACAGACGCTGCAGCAGGGATTATATGTCCATGGCTGTCACAGCGACGCAATAAAGCTTGGTACCGATTAGCGAAGGCCGGAGCCCATTTCTATCCGCAGTTAATCCAGGATCTCCAGAGTGAAGGGGAGACGGATACGGGTTATGCGCAAGTGGGAGCTCTCTGTATACATGAAGATGTTGAGAAACTCATCAAAATGGAAGAGCGCGCATACGTACGTAAAGCAGATGCACCAGAAATCGGGGAGATCACACAGCTTGATGAATCAGAAACGCAGGAACGATTTCCTCTGTTGGCTGAGGGATATCGATCCGTACATATAAGTGGTGCCGCTCGAGTAGACGGTCGTGCACTGCGTGATGCTCTGCTCCGATCCGCTCAAAGAAATGGCGCTGTCTTTATAAATGGTGATGCTACGCTTCAATATGAGTCGAATCGTGTTACAGGTGTAACCGTAGATGAACAGAGCTACACATCTGAGCTTGTAATTGTATGTGCAGGAGCATGGGCTAACCCACTTCTTCAGCCATTAGGGCTTGACTTTCAGGTAGGCTATCAGAAGGCGCAAATTATGCACTTGCGAGTTCAGGGGGAACACGACACTGGCAGCTGGCCATTAATTATTCCGCCTTCTGATCAATATCTGCTTACCTTTGACCAACAGAAGATCGTGATTGGAGCCACACATGAAAATGATGTCGAAGGTTATGATACGAGAGTAACAGCAGGGGGAGTACAAGAGGTTCTGAATAAAGGATTGCACTTAGCACCACCGTTGGCGGACAGCACAATGGAGGAGATTAGAGTCGGATTCCGCCCTTTCACACCAGGCTTCCTTCCCGTTATCGGCGCTGTTCCCGGCTGGGAGGGGCTTATTGCAGCCAATGGGCTAGGATCATCTGGATTGACGGCAGGGCCTTATTTGGGTAGCCAACTTGCCAAAATGGCACTGAATATGGAGCTTGATATCGATCCGACGGACTATGATATTCGAAATGCTATGGAGGAAAGCTGAAACTCTGACCATCGATAAGCAGCATCATACTTATAATTTTTAGCAATGATAACAAGATTCAGGATCGTCATAGGTTCATGAGTACAAAAACGCCGCTAGCTTCCGCCTCGAAGTATAGCGGCGTTTTTCTATACCGATGATTTCGTTCCATTAACACACTTCACCATATACAATCCAGCATTCCCCCTTGTTCTTTTTATCGAAATCAAACTTTTTCAGATAGCTTATTCGTCTTTCTTATGTACAGCAAGCAAGAATACATGGAGGTAACATAATGAAAAACCAACAAGCAAAAAAAATTCCTTTATTGGCGATGGCGGGTCTCATTTGTGCTGTCAGCATCGGAACACCGCAAGTATTATTTGCAAAACAGGCATCCTCAACTCCAAAAGCAGTAACTCAACCGACAAAAAATAATCAGTCATCAAAAGTAGAGATTGGCCAAAAATGTAGAATCCCAGAACTAAAACTAAAGGAAAATACGTATGTCCTTGATTATAAGCAATCCGAAATTACTGGGGATAACATTCAAGACAACGTGATATTGGTCGGGACAAAAGAAAAGTTAAATGGAAAACTGGATACTTATGCGAGAGACTTGTCCATTATCATTCAGGACGGAAAAACAAAAAATACGTGAAATACGATTGGATATTCAAAGGATCGGACGGAAAAATGTATCGAGAAATCGGAAGAGAACCGAATTTGATTATTGGCGACTATACGGGCAATAAAGTGAACGATATTATCGTAACGGCCCCTCAAGGCGGAAATGGCGGATTCGTGGATCATCTTATCTTAACTGGGGAAAACCTTAACCTCAAAGATGTTATGGCGGATAATCAAGCACTATACGAGAATTCTCAGGCAAAATTCAGCGTTAAACTGCCTGCTTCATGGAATGGGCATTACAAGGTAAACCCGATTTCAGGCGCAGAGGCAGATAAAGTCATGCCATTCGCAAAGCATGTCGTGCAGTTCGAATACGTGACGAAAGATAACAAAGATTCGGAAATAATGATGATGATCTCCGTTTTTACCAAGACTGATTGGAGCAGCCTCTCCAATGAAGATGGCCCGCCTGTAGGGAGTGTAATTGCGGAGGCCGACGGTATGGTATATGTATCTACAACGCCACAATCCAATCCATTTGATCCGAAGTCCAAAGATGGCAAAATGTTCGATCAACTCTATCAAGATCTAAATTTGAATAAATCTTTCGTGCTGATTAAATAGGTTTTTTAGTTCATACATCTAAGAGATATAGAAAGGTTATCAATACATCTGCAGATTAGAAATAAATATCAATGAAGCTGCAGGACACGAAAACTCGATTTTCCTTTTGAAGAGGAGATCGAGTTTTTTTGATTTCATTAACAACGTAAAATGTTAAACGATGATGACAGTACCTATATTTACATCACAGAATGATCTTACTTTTGTGATTAAATAAAAGTTGCCCAATGAGCTCGAAAAAAATGAAAATTTTACATCTACTTTTCACTACTCAAGTACAAACTTTTTGAGTTGCTGTCTTCGTCTTATTCTATAGCAACAAAAAGATATGCGCATATCAAAGGGAGAATCTCTGCATGAATCACAAGTTCGAAAAGTTACTTATTCGTTTCATTACGGAACATAAAGAGGATATATATCGATTGGCTTACAGTTACGTTAAAAATGCTGAAAACGCACTGGATATTATCCAGGATACCATTCATAAAGCACTGTCATCATCAGAATCGTTGAAATCCGAAGGCTCGATAAAGAGCTGGTTTTACAGAATATTAGTCAATACAGCGATCGATTTCCTAAGAAGGCAAAAAAAAATACAGATTGTAGATGATAAGACATTGGAATTACACAGCCCAGCAGGAGAAGATGTCTACCACGACATTGATCTCGAAAACGCATTGGATGAATTGCCTCCTGCATACCGGACTGTCATTGTACTTCGATATTTTGAAGATATGAAAATAGAAAAAATTTCGGAAGTCATGAATGAAAACGTCAATACGATAAAAACACGGTTATATCAAGGACTCCGCAAACTCCGAATTAAATTGAGTAATGAATTGTTAGAGGAGGTAAAGAAATGAGCGAGCAACTTGACCATCTAAAAAGAAAATATAAAGATATACCCATCCCTAAAGAATTAGATTCTATTGTAAAGAATGCGATAAAACAAGGGAAAAAGAAACGGAAACGAGTGAACTGGACGAAGAAGCTGATTGGAGCAGGCGCAGCTGCAGCTATTCTGATGATAGCTGGGATCAACACTAGCCCCGCCTTTGCAAAAGCCATATCGAATGTGCCCTTGGTTGGTTCGCTCGTCAAGGTGCTCACGTTTACTGAATTTACTGTGAATGAAGAGACCGCCAAAGCCAATATCAAGGTGCCTGCCATCACGAATATGGATAATAAAGCACTAGAAACTGCCATAAACAATAAATATCTCGAAGAAAATAAAAAACTGTACAATGATTTTAAAGATGAAATGGAAGAAGTAAAGAAAAGCGGCGGGGGACATATAGGTGTAGAAAGCGGCTATGAGGTCAAAACTGACAACAATCAGATACTTGCCATTGGCAGATATGTTGCAAATACGGTCGGTACATCATCTACTACATTTACGTACAATACGATAGACAAACAAAATCAACTATTAATTACTTTACCAAGTTTATTTAAAGATAATAGCTATATACAGCTTATCAGCGAAAATATTAAAGAACAGATGAAACAGCAAATGAAGTCGGATTCCGATAAGACCTATTGGTTAGATGGTGAAATGGGCTTCAAAACCATAACTCATGATCAGAGCTTCTATATAAACAATAATGGAAAACTCGTCATTTCCTTCAATAAATATGATGTCGCACCTGGCTATATGGGCGTGGTTGAATTTATCATACCGACAAAAGTAATTGCGGATGTACTAGTAAGCAATGTTTATGTCAAGTAAGGGATGTTCAAGATGTACTCCAAGCAACATTACGTCTGCTTGTTGTGCTCTCTTTAAGTTTAGGACGTGCTGTATGAGCGCTGTACTATTTGGCCGAACGCGATAATTCGAGAATACATTACCGTCGTTGTGACTGGCTCGTTAGCAATAACATTCATAAGTTCTCACGTAGCTGCCTTCGTCTGGGAAGGCAGCTTCTTCGAGTTAAGAGGTGATGCGCCTAAAATACGTAACCCAAAATATTCTTGTACGTATAATGATAATAATTGTTGACGAGTTGACGCATGCACAATGAATAATCTTAATCGAAGTCGAGGGAAGCCACCAGATGAATGAAGCACTTATCGATCATGCCCATACCGCATACCGGCATGCTGAGCAGCGAGCAGCGCAATATTTTGCAGCGTTGTATGAACAGACAACTAAGAAGACTTACGTGACGAAGTTAACAGAGGATTTTCGATTATGGAAGAAGAGTCATCTTCCTCGTCATTCATGGTTCTCTTTTTTTTCAAAAATTAGGAAAAAGCCATCTACGAAAGAGTACTACAGGTATATTCAATGGCTGAATCAAACTGGCAAGCTAGATGATTACTTGGATCGAAGCGTATCCTACATGTACATGAGAGATCTGGGCAAGTCCCTAGATTCTCCTGACATACGCGCTCGAGTGAAACGTCTGGCTGCCGATATCAAGCAACAGCTTGTTGCCTCTCAGGAAATAAGGAATCGGAACCAACCTCCAGAATTGATGAGCTTATCGGGATTGTATCGGTGGGCCCAGAAGGAGGGAATTGAAGAGGACGTCATCTGGGTAATCAACAAGCTGAATGCCGTATCCTCTCATATTCCGAAAGAGATGAATGCAGAGCATGCCCAGCGCAAGCTGATTAAGATCATTCTCGGGGTAGTTCTGAATATGAAGGAAGAAATAGATGATAATGCGCCCCCAGCAGACCGCGCCAAGCGGCTCGGTGATGCAATCAGATTGGGTTATAGCTATGGTCTGACTTATCCGTTCGTTGACGACTTACTGGATTCTGGAGCATTAACGGCAGAGGAACAAATACAATATACACATATGATTCGAGAGGCTCTGCTAACAGGAATCGTTCCAGATCTCGGAGCGTGGACGGGAAAGCATACAGATATGTTCCGCTTTATCCACTCTGAGCTGAGCGAGGCGTTCACCTATATTAAGGGTTACCAAAATCCACGGTCTGAGAACACTTTTTTCGAGCAATCCTATGTGTTTTTTCATTCTCAGGACATTGATCGTGTCAAAGATCTAGCAAATGCAAATTTTACGAATGAAGAGCTCTATATCCCAATCATCCTAAAATCATCATCTTCCCGCTTAATCGTCCGTTCGGTTATCCGTGCACCTGAAGATTCCGGGTTCGAACACCGGGCATTCTATTACGGAATCTATAATCAGCTGGCGGATGATTTCGCGGATATGTTCGACGATATGCAGGAAGGAGCCGTAACGCCCTATACGTATTATTTGAAGTATCATCAACAACGGCCTGATTTGCTGAATCCGTTCGAGTTGTACTGGTCAGTGATCTCCCATATTATCCATCAGATCCATCATTCAGATGCCGCGACGCGCGAGGTCATATTGGATCGGGCAATCAATGGCTTGAAGCGCTGCAGAGAACGGGTAGGGGAAGCGAAGTATGAAGAAATCATGGATATATTCGATTTCAATGAACCGGCCTTTCATTCTCTTGTGCAACAAATGGTGCAGAAGGCGGACAACGTGGATTTCTTCGATAAGCTGCTTCGCGATCAGCTCGTTATCCAACTCGCGAATAATCGGAAGGAGAAGGAACACTTCCATGCTTCGATTGCGGCAATTCGACAAGAGATTAACAGCATTCTGCACATCACCAAGCCTAGCTCGCTTCCGATTGAAGACTCACTCTTCGACGCAGCCAATTACAGTCTAACAGGTGACGGAAAACGATTACGCCCTATATTAACTTGGATCATAGGTGTGAACGAGTATGGATTGCAGCCGGCAGCAATTGGACCGCTGCTTCGATCACTGGAATATATGCATACGGCTTCCTTAATCTTCGACGATCTTCCGTCTCAAGACAATGCAGATACGCGCAGAGGAAGACCTACGCTACATCATATATATAATAGTGCCACTGCGGAACTTACGGCTCTATTGCTAATTCAGAGATCGATTCAAGAGCAATCATCTCTAGATGAATTCGATGCTGCTATTGTTCTGGACTTAATTCGGTATTCGGCATGCAAGACAGAGGAATTGTGCAGAGGTCAGGCCATGGACTTGCAGGCAAAAGGTAAGCAGCTGACGTTAGAGCAATTGAATGCAATCTGCTTCTACAAAACAGGGGCTGCCTTCGAGGCATCCCTGGTCATGCCTGCAATTCTAGCCAAGGCTTCTGAAGCTGAGATAATGATATTAAAGAAATTCGCCTATCACGCTGGTATTGCCTTTCAGATTAAGGATGATTTACTTGATCAAGAAGGGGATATGCACGTGCTTGGTAAACCAGTTGGGCAAGATAAGGAGAACAATAATTCGAATTTCGTGTCCATCCTAGGTGTGAATGAAGCGAGGAAGATGATGTGGGAGCACTACTGCTTGGCCATTGAAGCCTTGAAGGAGTTACCCCGGACAATTGCATTTTTGAAGCACTTATTGAATTATATCGTTACCCGAGATCACTAATTCGGACATTGAACTTAGATCCTTGCGATTGAGTTCATCTCGCAGTATTAGCACACCAATCGATATTTGCATATCGGTTGGTGTGTTTGTTGAGGATAAGGTATAAGACAATGATTGCCCTATGTAAAGAAGTGTATATGATTGTAAAAATCAGTATATGGCAAAGAAACCTTTTACTATCTATACTTTAACTAAATCTTTAAAATAATAACTTCTATTAGTGAATAGAGGAACTATAACATGAATAAAATCCTTCCTTTTCATTATCCCACTGTGACTACGTATCCAAATCATGCATTTATTCTTTCGGGTTGTACAGCGTACGAACAATTTTCTTCTTTTTTCTATAGTGGATATATTCAATTACAAAGTAAAAATGAGGTGACGAAAGATCCTGATTCAAACAATCTACTCATCGATTTTTATACTACTGATATTGAGTATGACCATACACCATTTATCAAGATCCAACGTCTACCTAAAATGACGATTGATAAGTTAAACATTAATATAATTGATTTCATAATAGAGTCAATTGAACAAGATTATTATTTCTTCGCTTTTGTGAATGAGCAATACATCCCAGGTTCTCCAGCATATCAAAAATATTATTGGCGCCATATGATTTTAATATATGGATTTGACCAAGATAAACAAATATTTAACACTGCTGGTTTTTTCGGAGGTAATAAATACTCAGTTTCCACTGCAAGTTTTGAACAAGTAGAGCAAGCATATTACAGCCATGATTCAAGTTGCATTGATGGAAAGGATTTTATGAACCATCTACTTTTTTATTCATTTAATAAACATGGAAAGTATGATTTTGATATTCATTCTGTGCATGAACAATTACAAGATTATTATTATTCTAGAAATACTTCAAAGAGGCATAGGGCGTTTAGAAACCCGTTAAAGGGGAAGTATGGTCTTCAAATATATGATGATTTTAAGATACACCTGGACAATGTTATAAATGGGGGGCGGTTCAAACGACACTCATTCCAACTGCTCTGGGAGCATAAGAGAACAATGCTTGAAAGAATTAACTATATGGTGGGACACAATTATTTAACGAATTCAGAACAGAACTATAATAATTATAGTGTTCTTGAGAAGAAAACGAACATACTAAGAATGATGATGATAAAAAGTCTTTTTAACAAAGATCACTATGATATAGAAAAAATGATATACATCGTTGACGAAATCAAAGATTTTGAGCGTTCCGCATTAGAAACTTTGATTGAATCAATTGTTTTATAAACTCAACTTATTGACTTCTGAGTCTCTCAATAGCTTATTTAGCAATATTGTAATAATTGAGTATGAAATTCTCATATTAAACTTACATCCTTGTTAAGTGAAGGAGGGCCGGATATGGGTGGGATTATTCAGTCTGAAGGAAAAACATATTTTCCTTTGACTCATCCTCAAAAAAGAATTTGGTATATTGAAAAAATATACACCGAGACGTCTCTTCATAATATAGGCGGAACAGTTACGGTTAGAGGATTAGTGAACTTTAGCTTACTTGAAGAAGCAATACATGTAGTAATTCAAAAACATGAAGCAATGAGATTGCGTTTTATAGAATACAACAGTGAACCGTATCAATACTTACATAACTATGAACGAAGTCCATTAGAACGCATGGATTTTTCTCTGAGCAATAATCCGCGAGCAGAATTTAATAAATGGGTGAATCACGTGGCTAGCAAACCATCACTGCTAGTGGGAGAAAAATCACTATATTATTTTGCACTATTTAAGATTTCTGATAATGAAAATGGGTATTTTGTCAAGCTGCACCATATCATATGTGACGGTTGGTCATTTGGTATTATTACCGAACAAATTAGAACTATTTATTTGCGGCTGCTGTACAATGACGAGATAAATGTGGATCTTGAACCAACGTATCTTGATTACATTGAACAGGAAAAGAAATATGTACAATCTGACCGTTTTCAAAAGAATAAACGGTTTTGGTGCGATAAATTCAGTAGCACGCCTGACTCATTAATATGTTTCGATTCAGGAGAGACCGTTGGTAAAAGAAAATCATACGAATACAGCTCATTGCTTTCAGCAAAAATTAAAAATTTTGCTGCGAATCATAAATGCTCGCTAAACACTTTCTTTGTTGTAACAACATTACTTTACTTGTATAAATCTAGACAGGAAAATGAAATGATCATAGGAATACCTGTTCTAAACCGAACTGGACAAAAGGAAAAAAGTACGGTTGGAATGTTTACAAGTACTATGCCATTTCGATTTTGCATTGATGAACAGAGCACTTTTGCCGACATCATTGTTGCTGTGAATAAAGAGTTAACGAATTGTTACTTTCATCAACGGTTCCCCTATGATCTTCTATTGCAGGAATTAGATTTTAGAAAAAAAGGGGCAGGGAAGTTATTCGATATTTGTGTAAATTATTACAACACAAAACTACATACTGAAATAGATAATTTCCCTACTGAGAATATAGAGTTTTACAATGGGAACCAAGCCTATTCGCTTCAATTGATTATTAAAGATTGGTCTGAGTCGGGAAGTCTGAAATTGGAGATCGATTACCAGTTAAGTGAGTATACAGATGAACAAATTGATGAATTATATTACAGAATTGAAAACATCATTGGCCAAATTATCGATTATCCAAATCACCCAATCTGTGATCTTACTTTTCTGTCAAATTATGAAATGGAAAAACAGCTATATGAATTTAACGCTACAAATTACCAATATCCTAAAAATCAAACGATAGAACAACTTTTTGAACAACAAGTAGAAAAAACACCAAACAATATTGCGATTTGTAGGGATGAATATAGCTTAACCTATAGGGAACTTAACCAACAGTCTAATCAACTGGCAAGATTGCTTATAGATAAAGGTATAGGATCTGAGAGTATAGTCGCTATCATGACACATCATTCAATCGAAACAGTTGTAGGTATACTGGCAATCCTTAAAGCAGGGGGTGCCTACCTACCTATCGATCCTTCCTACCCAGATGATAGAATTACGTACATATTGGATGAGTCTAGGGCAGGAATATTACTTACAAACGAAAATGTGAAAAAAATAACATTTCCTGGAGTGGTTATTGATCTTAATGATGCAAGAATCTATACCGGAAACGATACTAACCTTGGGATGATAAATACGCCTAGAGATCTGGTTTATGTCATCTATACATCCGGATCAACAGGTAGACCTAAAGGTGTGATGATCGAACATCAAGGGCTCATGAATTACATTTGGTGGGCAAAAGAGATGTACGCAAATAACGAAAATGCAGTATTTCCGTTATTTACATCACTCGCATTTGACCTAACCGTTACCTCTATTTTCACACCTCTTATCTGTGGTGGCACGATCATGGTATACCAGGATAACCAAGAGCAGTTTGTATTGTACCGAATAATGAAGGAAAACAAAGCAACGGTCATTAAGTTAACTCCCTCACATTTGTCGTTATTAAGGGATATGGATTGCAGTAATTCTTCTGTCAAAAGATTTATTGTTGGAGGAGAAGACTTGAAGGTTACGCTTGCTATGGCAATCCATAATAATTTTCGAGGTAACGTTGAAATTTTTAATGAGTACGGACCTACAGAAACTGTGGTAGGGTGCATGATTAGGAAGTACGAACCATTCATGGATTCAAGAGTATCTGTCCCGATAGGGGTTCCGGCTCACAATGTGAAAGTTTATATCCTTGATAAACATCTAAAACCTGTACCGGAGAACTCCATCGGTGAACTATATATTTCAGGCGACGGAGTAGCGAGAGGTTACCTAAACCAGGCGAAGCTAACTCAAGAAAGGTTTATACCGAATCCATTTGTTCCGGGTCTTATGATGTACAAAAGTGGCGACTTGGCAAAAATGAAAAATGACGAGTTCATTTATCTTGGACGAATTGATCATCAAGTTAAGATACGTGGGTTTCGAATTGAATTAGCTGAGATAGAAAAGTACCTTATCCAGCATGAATCAATTGATAATACAGTAGTCATTGACCGCGAAAATGATAATAATGATAAATATTTATGCGCTTACATTGTGAAGCGGGACAAAGTTGCGGAATTATCATTCGATATGCTTAGAGATTATCTAAAAGCTTTCTTGCCAGAGCATATGATACCTGCATATTTTGTCGAAATTCAAGATATTCCTCTTAGTTCAAATGGAAAACTTGATAGGAATCTACTTCCAGCTCCGGAACTAAGAAGAACCACAAGTAAACATGAGAACCTTCCTTTTAGAAATGAAACAGAGGAAAAGTTGTTACAGATACTTAGTGCTGTTTTAGGCTGTCTTGATATTAGCCTTTCGGATAATTTTTATGATCTTGGTGGTGACTCAATAAAAGCTATTCAAGTTGCCTCTAAACTTATTGATGAAGGTTATTCAGTAAGAGTTAAAGATCTCCTTGCCAATCCAGTCATCGAACACATGTCGTCTAATATTAAGCCCTATGTAAAGCAACAATCCATTCATCAAAAAGTTTGTGAAGGCAGCGTAAGATCGACTCCTATGATTTCTTGGTTTCTTGTTCAAAACTTTAAGAATCCAAATCACTATAATCAATCAATATTACTTCAACTTAAGCGATCTATAACGGCTCAACAGATTGAATTTATTATGAATGAGCTAATGAAACACCACGATTCTTTACGCCTCAATGTTGACATGAACAACTCACAATTAATTTACACGAATGATAAGCAAAGTCAAGTTATTGTTTATGATTTATCGGAAGATGATGAGAACGAGCAGCTAAATAAAATGAGTATGTATGGGGCATTATTGAAGTCGAGTTTTAATATTTATACAGATGTTTTGATCAAAAGCGCAATATTTAACCTTGGCAGAAACGGTCAACGATTGTTATTGACAGCTCATCATTTAGTGATTGATGGGGTATCCTGGAGAATCCTCCTAGAAGACTTTGTCACTTTAATGAAATGCTTGGAAGATGGGGGCAACTCGAATTTACCACTTAAAACGTGTTCGATGCAAAGTTGGGCGCTTGAACTGGAACATTTGCATTTTGAATCGTTAAAGGAGAAACAATACTGGCTTTCAATTTTGAAAAACGAGACTAGGATCCCATTGGATTTTGATCAAAATGATGATACGGTTCTGAATTCATGTACGCTAACTCGACAATTATCGAAAGAGAAAACAACTCAGTTGTTATTTGAAGCAAACACTGCGTATGCGACGAAATCAGAAGATTTGATCGTATCTGCACTTGCGTTGGCGATATTCAATGTATTTTCAATAGACGATGTTGTCATAGAAATGGAAAGCCACGGTCGTGAAGAGTTAGGCGAGAACTATGATCTTTCACGCACTATTGGTTGGTTTACGAGTATTTACCCTGTTAAATTAACCAAAGCGTTAACGAAGGGGATCGCAGATCAAATCAAATTAATTAAAGAAGTTCTCCGGCATAATCCTAATGGTGGCAGAAGTTTTGGAGTTCTTACCCACCTATTAGATGAAATTCCCGCATTTAGCCAACAAAAAAGGATTCGTTTTAATTATCTTGGAGATTTCCAGGCCGCATTTAATAACGATTTATTTTGTTTTGCAAAAGAGAACACAGGCTCTGAATATGATTCAAGCAATCATCTTACTTCTCTAATCGATATTAATATTTTCATCGTAGATAGTCATTTGTGTATCCATACGACCTTTGGGCAAAAACAGTTTAAAGAACATACAATTGTACATTTTATTGACAGTTTTGTTGGTTTTCTTACTGAGATCATCCATCATTGTTCTAGTAAAAGTGGAATTGACTTTACACCTTCTGATTTTGAAACGATTGATATTTCACAAGAGGAACTTGATCAACTCTTCAATTGACAATGATGCTGGGAGGGGTCATTATGCCAAGGGCTGTTTATTTTAGTGTCGATTTGCATGGTCATGTCAATCCTACACTCGGCTTGATCAAATCACTGGTTGATAGAGGGGTAGAAATCTATTATTACTCTTGTGAAAAATTTCGGCATAGAATTGAAGATACAGGAGCTATTTTTAGGAGTTATGAAGGCCTCCTTGGATTTGGAACATATGATGGCCATGGTCTTGATACGTTTCTTGTATTTGCTGATTTTATTTTAAGTAAAAGTCAAATCATCGTCACTCATTTTATGGAAGAAATTAGAGACTTAGAGCCGAATTACATTATTCACGATTCGTTTTGCCATTGGGGGAAAGTGTTCGCGGAGCTGCTTGGCGTTCCAGGCATCTCTGTCATTGCCAATTTCCCATATATCGATGAAATGGCCGATATCGACCCAACGTTTTTTATGCAGCATGTTGTGAGAGCATCGGATGACCCTATATGTCGACGGTTTAACAACCCAAAAGAAATATACTCCAATCTCATGCATAAATTGGCTAGAATCATTGAGCATAAATATGGAATGCAAGAAATCAACATAATAAATGATGTCTTTTGCAGCAAAGAAGAATTAAATATCCTTTTTACATCTAGGTGTTTTCAACTTCACGCTGATGCATTCAGTGATCAGTATTTGTTTGCAGGATATTCCATATATCCAAGGGTAGAACATGTTGATTTTCCCTATGAGAAACTAGATCCAAATAAGCCATTGATTTATATAGCGTTTGGTACTATTTATAATGAGCTGCTGCATATATACAAATCTTGTTTTGAAGCTTTTAAAAATTCCGAACAACAAGTTGTATTATCGGTCGGAGACAAAATTGATTTAAATGATTTAGGGGAAATTCCCAATCATTTCATTGTCCGAAGTTATGTTCCGCAGCTCGAAATATTGAAACGTTCCAGTGTATTTATCAGTCATGGTGGAGCAAACAGTATCTACGAATCGATATGTTTTCATGTACCTTTAGTCGTTGTTCCGCAAGTTTTTGATGAATTTATGGGTGCAATGATGGTTGAGGAGGCCGGAGCTGGGATATACATTCGCAATCGTGAAGCTGATGAGGTTCAGTTGAGAGAGGGCGTAAAGAGAATATTGAATGATAGCCAATATAAGTTGAATTGCAAAAGAATACATGAATCATTTGTTGATACTGGCGGTATAGCGAACGCTGTTGATGAAATAATAAACTATACATCCAAGTTTTCGATTATCTCACAGTAGAAAAAGGAGCAGAATATGAAACGAAGTAAAGTAATTATTTTAATGCTCTTTATGCTTCTAATTTGCTCTCTTAATCAAGAACAGGTCATAGCTGCAACTGTCTTGCCTAACTCCGAGGAAGTTGTAATTGAAAATTTTATTCGAGACACCATGAACGATGCTACAATTCCGGGGCTTTCCGCCGTTATTGTAAAGGGCGATGAGACAATATACAGTAAAGGATTCGGATACGCCGATATAAAGGCAGAAAAATTAGTGACACCGGACACCTTGTTTGAACTCGGTTCTACAAGTAAAGCATTTACCGCACTTGCTATTTTACAACTGGAAGATCAAGGAAAACTCAATCTAGACGATTCGGTTACGAAATACATCCCTTGGTTCCAAATGAATTATGAGGGGGAAAATGTAGATATTACGTTAAAACATCTATTGCATCATACTAGTGGAATCCCCTTTAAGACAATAGGGGACATCCCGATACAAAGTGGGAATCATGCATTAGAAGAAACGGTTCGTACATTAATGAATAAGAGTTTAGATTTTATGCCAGGAGAAAAATTTCATTATGCAACCATAAATTACGATGTATTAGGATTCATTATACAACAGGTAACGGGTGAATCTTTTGAAAATTATTTACGTGATCAAATATTAAAACCACTAGATTTAAACAACACCTATTTATTCCGAAATGAAGCTGAACTTCATGGCATGGCCAAGGGCTATAAGCCTCACTTACTAACACTTGAAGAATATGATGCACCAATATACAGAGGTAATGTGCCGGCTGGATATGTCATTACAAACGCTATAGATATCGCAAAATGGTTAAAAATACAAATCGGTCGTGGAAATAACGAAAACTTCAATATGCAACTAGTTGAAAAGTCACATTTGCCGGATCGTACTGTTCCTCCAGGTGAAAGTGGATCCTCCTATGCTGCAGGATGGTCAGTATTCCAGTCAGGGACAGGGGAGATTTCCCATGAAGGGAGTAATCCGAACTTTTCGTCGTTCATTGTATTCAGACCCCAAGATCAGATTGGAGTCGCTGTCTTGGCAAATTCGAACTCAGCTAACACGAAAATCATAGGACAAGGGATAATGGATATATTGCGAGGTATTGAGCCTCATGAATCCGTTGCTGATACCTATAAAAACATTGATATCACTGCTTCCGTAGTCATTTTTGTTACCTTTGCGTTTATCCCTATCATATTGTTTTTTACATCCATCGCTATTAATCAAACATTTCGAAAAAAACGTAAGTTTATGGGGCAACCTAGTGGAGTAATAAAGAGTTTTATGTTATTGCTGATTTTCACCATATTTTTTGCGTTTTTCCTGTACAAGATCCCGGATGTATTGTATTTCGACTTAAATTGGGATTTCGTTCGGGTATGGGCACCAGATAGTCTGATATATGCTGTAATTAGTTTATTTATCTCCGTTTTGTTGTTTAATATTTACTACTTGCTGACTTCACTTTTCCCTAAAGAAGGCGATAAATCTCTCTTAGTACTAATTATGTTGAGTCTTGCAAGCGGTTTTGGAAACTCACTTATCATTTTTGTTATCAATGAGACCTTAAACCGAAGCGATAATGAACTCCAATTCCAATCTGGGTTACTTCTATATTTCATATTTGGCATTGTTATCTACGTTGTCGGGCAGAAACTTGTTAGAACGCGGATGATAACGATCACGAACAATATTATTTATGACCAAAGAACCAAATTAATCAGTAAGATACTTGGTACCCCTTATCAAAAAATAGAACTTCTAGAACAGGGAAATATTCAGACAACATTAATAAATGATGCGGAAACAGTCAGCGACTTTTCTAATATTATCGTTACTGGTGCGACCAGTCTCGTCACTCTCATTTGTTGTTTTCTCTACATGGGATCGATTAGTTCATACGGTATGTTTGCGTCTATCATGGTCATTGTTATAGCAGCTGGTCTCCACTTTATCATAGGTCGTCAAGCGAACAAATTATGGGAGCAAACAAGGGATATACAGAATACGTTTTATAAATTTATTCATGATATGATCGGTGGATTCAAAGAACTTAGTTTACATCGAAAAAAACAGTTGGATTTCAAACAAGATTTACAGATTAGTTGTGAGAACTATCGTGATAAACAAATATTAGGAAGCCTTAAATTTGCAAATATTAATGTTATTGGGGAATTACTCTTTACATTTGTAATAGGAGCTGTTGTATTCGCATTCCCTTTACTATTTAAGAAACAATTGACAATAGACTCTCTACGAAATTATGTATTCATTTTTTTGTATATGACGGGGCCTGTCCATGGGATATTGCGTACGATTCCAAGCATTCTTAGAGTTCGGATAAGTTGGAGCCGAATCAACCAGCTTTCCAAACAGTTAAACGAGGATGAAGGACTCACTCATAATGAAAATAGCAAGCCTCAATCAATAACGTTAGAGTTGAAAGCAGTTGAATATAGTTATAAAAACAGAGAACAAGAATTCTTTACGATCGGACCGATAAATTGTGTATTTCAATCAGGTGAAATAACGTTTATCACTGGCGGGAACGGCAGTGGCAAGTCGACGATGGCGAAGTTGCTCACTGGTCTATATAAGCCGGATTGCGGAGAAATATCAGTAAATGGTAAGGAAATTACGTACGATCAATTGAGTCAGAATTATTCAGCAATTTTCAGTGATTTTTATTTGTTTGATAAATTGTACGGGGTTGATTACTCGGCAAAAGAAAATGAAATAAAACATTTCTTAAAAATATTGCTTCTAAATGAAAAGGTTCATATCCAAAACGGTAAATTAAGTACTACAAAACTCTCAACGGGACAAAGAAAAAGATTAGCTCTATTAATTAGTTATCTAGAGGATCGTCCTATATATCTTTTTGACGAGTGGGCAGCAGATCAAGACCCTGAATTCAGAGAATTCTTCTACTATACGTTACTCCCTGAACTGAAGAATCAAGGGAAGTGCATCATTGCTGTAACTCATGATGACCGATTCTATCATGTTGCTGACAAATTTATAAAGATGGAGATGGGAAAGATTGTACAAATGAAGTTGAAGGCTGATTCTGAATTTGTACAAGATGAGGTTGTTTGAAATGAAATCTATGGAGAGTCGGTGACCATATATGTTAGGAGACAATGCTAAAAAGATTGATAAATCTAATGTAGAAGACATAGTAGCTCTATCACCGATACAAAAAGGATTGCTATATCATTATTTAAAACATGGAGAACTTGATTATTATTTTGAGCATCTCGACCTAACGCTTACGGGTCAGCTTTGCTTATCATCCATAAGAAGAGCTTGGAATTTTGTAGCCGAAACAAATGAGTTGCTGCGAACCGTTTTTAGATGGGAAAACCTAGATCATCCCCTTCAAATTATATTGAAACAACATACAATTCCCGTAACGATTCACGATTTTTCGGTTCTTACTGAAGAAGAGCGAGAAAAGTTAGTACAAAACGTTAGAGAGCAAGAACGTAATGTTCGATTAAACCTTGAAGTTGAACCAATCCGAGTAACAGTGTGCAAATTAACGAATAACACTTCCGAGATGATCGTTCGTTGGCACCACATCTTATTTGATGGGTGGAGTAATGCAATTATTCTAAAAGAATTACTGGATGCGTACAACTCCTACTATCTTGGTAATCATCCAAAACAAACAAATAAAACAAAATACAAGGAATTCATCAAGTGGCACCAACGGCAGAACAGATCTAAACAAGAGACATTCTGGAGTAACTTTCTTTGTCACTTTGAAGAATCATCCAGTTTGCCATATGACTGGAGTGGGGAGCCATCAGGGGTCGTAGATAGGTTTATTTCGGAGTTGTCTTTATCTGACACTTCCCTTGCAGTTGAATTTGCAAGACAGCAACAACTTACCATTTCTTCGCTTTTATATAGTGTGTGGGCGTTGATGTTAATCAAATATAACTCTCAATGTGATATTGTTTTTGGAACTACAGTATCTGGGAGAGTTCCCTCAATTGAAGCAATTGAGGAAATGGTGGGCCTTTTTATAAACACAGTACCATTGCGTATAAAATCAGATTTCGGCATGCAGGCCCATGATTTCATTCGCTATGTAGATGAAACCTTGCGAATAAGGGAAGAATTTGAACAAACACCGCTAGTGGAAATAGAGAAATATTGCAATCATGAAGGGATCGCGCCACTATTTAATTCCATTGTTGTGATCGAGAATTACCCTGTAGACTCGAAGCTTAGACAAGCAGGTTTTTTAAATATAGAGAGTTACCAAATGTACGAAACTACGAATTATCCACTAACTCTTGGAATCAATTTGAAAGAAAAATTAGAACTGGAATTCATATACGATACTAGTTTATTTACTAGGGAGTTCGTAGAAAGAATGTATGGGCATTTTCAAAATATTTTGTTACAGGTGATTAACAAGCCAGAAATAAGACTTAGTGAAATAGAAATCGTTACAGCTACTGAGAAAAATCAGATTTTATATGCATTTAATAAAGATTTGCATTTGCCTGATAATGGTGAAGTCGTTCATCAGGCTTTTGAGAAGCAGGCAGATAGAACTCCTGATGCAACGGCAATTATCTATAAAGGGATAAAATATAGTTATCGTGAGATCAATGAAAAAGCGAATGCACTAGCACGAATGTTGAGACAAAAAGGTGTGCACGAGGAGAGCTTTGTACCAATTTTGATGGAACGATCGCAAACCTTAATTATATCTATGTTAGGTGTTCTAAAAGCTGGTGGATCGTATATTCCGATTGACAGTGAATACACTTCCGACAGAATTTCAAGAATCTTAGCTGATTGTGAGGCAAACATTCTCGTAACGAAGCAAAAGTTTATGAAAGACATGCATTTTTCAGGTCACACTGTTTTCGTAGAAGATGATTTTGGTGAAGCTGACGCCACAAATCCCAGTAATCTGAACTGCTCATCACATTTGGTTTATATGATCTATACGTCAGGTTCCACTGGCATACCCAAAGGGGTAATGATTGAGCATCGTAATTTACTTGCCTATGTAAGAGCATTTCAACAGGAATTCAGCTTGTCAACGGAGGATGTTATTCTTCAACAAGCCTCTTGCTCTTTTGATGTATTTGTGGAGGAAGTTTACCCAGCTTTGCTTAACGGCGGGACTGTGCTTATTGCGGATAAAGAAGATATTCTGGATTTAAAAAAGCTTGAAAACTTGCTCCACACCCATCAGGTCAGTATTGTATCTTGTTCACCTCTTCTATTGAACGAGTTGAATCGAAGAGCAAACTTTGTTTTTATTCATACTTTTATCAGTGGGGGAGATGTTCTTAAGCCAAACTATATCTCTAATCTGATTGGACATTCGAAAGTTTATAATACTTACGGCCCTACTGAAACAACTGTGTGTGCCACCTATTATCGGTGCAATCGAACCGATGATAATAGTATCCCTATTGGAGGTCCAGTATTAGGATACAACGTCTATATACTTAATCAAGAGAATCAGATTTTGCCTATTGGTATACCTGGTGAAATATGCATTGCTGGTGCAGGAGTCGGTCGTGGATATCGAAATAATCCGAATTTGTCTGCTGAAAAATTTATTTCAGATCCTTTCAATTCCCGTCTACGAATGTACAGGACAGGAGATTTCGGAAAGTGGCTCCCTGACGGTTCCATACATTTTATGGGGCGGAAAGATGAGCAAGTTAAAATCAGGGGATTTCGGATCGAACTTGGTGAAATTGCTCATCATCTTTCAAGTTATGAAAGTATCGAGGATGCAGTCGTTTTGATCGTAAATGATCACACAGGCAACAAATCGATTTCAGCTTATTTGAAGTCAAAGGTTCAACTAACGGTTAGTGAAATAAAAGATTATTTGGCAGGGAAATTGCCTTATTATATGATTCCCTCCCACTTTTATGAAATTGATGCTGTACCACTTACCTCAAATGCAAAAATTGATAAGTCAGCTTTGATCAAATGCGGCCGCAGTTTACATGCTGGGGAAGAAAGTAGCGACACTCCCGATGAAATTGAAAGTTTAATACGTCGAGTGTGGGTGGATATTTTACAGCTTGAAAATGTTGGGTTGCATGACCACTTCTTCGATATTGGAGGAAATTCAATTCTATTAATGCAGCTGCACGCAAAATTAGAAAAAGAGTATAGTTGGGGTGTTTCTATACCTGATTTATTTATCTACTCTACGATTTCCAAGCTTGCAAAATATGTTGCGACCAAAAAACAAGAACTCAGTGAAGAAGTGTTCTTAAATTATGAAAAACTCCCCTCTAACTTCTTTCAACATAATACAAATGCAAACGGTGAGGGAACAATCAAGTTTTACTTGAAAAATCAACGTTTCAAAACATTGAAACAAGTAGCTACAGTCAACAATATTGAACTCTTAGATGTACTGTTATCGATGTATGTATTTCTATTCTCTCAGATTAATAAGCAGAAGACAGTGACCCTTCAATTTACAAGAGCTAATGGATATGCTGTTCCTCTGCTCATAGATTTATCACAGTTTCAAGAGTTCCCTAGACTATTTCAATACATTAGTGAGAAAAGAAATGATGATTTCTATAACCAAACGTATCACTTGGATCAAGCCTATACGATTCGAAGAAACAAAGGTTTCGATGAAATCTTACCTTTAGTTTCGATTGGTGATGAGTTAGCTATTAATTCAAAGTTATTAGAAATATTTGATCTTGTTCTAATTCTAGAAGAACACTACGAGGATGAACAGTTCTTATTCGTATGCAAATTTAACAATAGGCGACTTGGAACGCAACAAATATCCTCCTTAATTAATGGCTATTTGGATGTTGTTGGACAACTTGCAGACAATCATGTTTTTTCATAAGGGGAGAAGAAATATGAAGCGTTTAGCGTTTTTGTTTCCTGGGCAAGGATCTCAATTCGTAGGCATGGGTAAGCAGTTCTATGACAACTATAAAGTGGCGAAAGATGTTTTTGAGGAGGCCAGTGATACACTAGGGCTTGATTTTGTAAAATTATGTTTTGACAGTGCTTCAGATGAGCTTGCTCGCACTGAAAATACACAACCTGCAATACTTACAATGAGTGTTGCCGCGTACAAGCTATATATGGAGCTCATTGGCTTTCAACCCGCTTATGCCGCCGGACATAGCCTAGGAGAGTTCTCTGCGTTAACATGTGCAGGAGTTATTACATTTGCGGATGCATTGCAGATAGTGAGGCAAAGAGGAATATTCATGCAGGAAGCAGTTGCAGAAGAGATCGGTGCGATGTGTGCGATCATTGGTATGCGGCAAGAAATTGTTGAGGAAGAATGCAAGAAATTCTCGGAATCAGATCGAATTGCTGTAATATCTAACTACAATTCTCCACAACAAACGGTTATTTCTGGACATAGGAAAGCTGTTAACTCAGTTGCTAAACAACTTGAAGATCGAGGTGCCCGTGTTTCGTTCTTGCGAGTCAGTGCTCCTTTTCATAGCCCATTAATGGAACCGGCTGCATGTAAGCTACATCAAGAATTGCTTACTTATAAATACAATCAGTTTGATTTTCCGGTTATATCCAATGTTTCTGGAAGACCATACCGTGATGATAGCGAGGTCATTGAAACGCTTACCGCTCAAATGACCTCACCTGTACGATGGAATGAATCTATGCAGTATCTTGTTCAGATGGGGATAAACCACTTTGTGGAGTTAGGGCCACAAAACATACTGACGAAATTACTAAAGGATAATGAGCAAATAGTAAGTCTAGCTTTTGGGAAAATACAAGATGTCGAGCTCGCAAAGAAAGTATTCGAAATCGAAATGATGAGTAATACCTCTAATGGAGAACAAAAGAACTTGATAACGAAATGCCTTGCTGCAGCTGTGTGCACAAAAAATAATAATTGGGATAATGAAGCTTACCGATCGGGTGTCATTGAATCATACAAGAAAATCGAACAAATACAGCAGAAAATCGACTTGTATGATCATTTCCCAACTGTTGAAGAATTAAAGGAAGCAATATATCTGTTGAAAACGATCTTCGAAACAAAGCAAGTACCTCTACAAGAACAACAAGAACGATTTAAAGAGATTTTAGAGCAAACTGGGACGACTTCTTTATTCTCGGATATTTTATCTTAGTCATTATCCTTAGGAAGTTCGGAGGTAACCATGTTAGATCTAAATTCAATTCAATTAAAAGATATTACGGTAAAAGGCGAATATGACGTACACGTTGACGATTCTATTGTGTCGGATATTGCAATAATTGGGATAGGTGTAAACCTTCCTGGAGCGGATACGGTTGAAGAGTTTTGGCACAACCTTCGCACTGGTTTTGATGGTGTTCGAGATATTCCGACTTCGAGAAAAAAAGATGTTGATAACTATTTTGCTTGTTTAGGCAAAGAATCAAAAGCAATCCGTTACGGTCAGGCTGCATATTTAGAGGATATAGATAAGTTTGATTACAATTTTTTTAAAATATCCCCTAAGGAGGCAAGTCTACTTGATCCCAACCAACGCCTTTTTCTTCAAGTTGCATGGAGTGCAATTGAGGATTCAGGTTATGGAGGCAAGAAGCTTGAAGGAAGCAATACGGGGGTTTATTTGGGATTCGGATCCGATTCGGACTATAAAAAAATAATACATGAAGTTGATCCGGAATCCCTTCAGTTGTCTATGCCAGGGAATGTAAGGCCGATCATCGCTAGCCGAATTTCTTATATTACAGATCTAAAAGGCCCCAGTATGATTGTAGATACGACTTGTTCCTCATCACTTGTGGCCGTTCATCTCGCTTGTCAGGCATTACGTAATGGAGAATGTGATATGGCGATTGCTGGGGGCGTACAAATTCATTTATTGCCCGTAAGGGATTTCGAGGTAGGCATTGAATCGTCAACTTCTCGAACGCGCGCATTTGACGATAGTTCGGACGGGACAGGAACCGGTGAAGGCGTAATTGCCATTATGTTAAAACCGCTGACCAAAGCAATAGAGGACAGAGATAATATTTATTCTGTAATTAAATCAACTGCAGTTAACCAAGACGGCAATTCACCAGGAATCACTGCACCCAATGCTGAGGCGCAAGAAGAATTAATAGTAGACGCATGGAACAAAGCTGGGATTCATCCTGAAACGATATCTTACATTGAGGCTCATGGGACAGGAACTAAATTGGGGGACCCTATCGAAGTAGAAGGCATTCAGCGAGCTTTTCAACGGTATACAGATCGAAAACAATTTTGTGCCATAGGGTCTGTAAAGAGCAATATCGGTCATTTAGACAATACCTCTGGAATCGTGGGATTGTTAAAGGCCGTCATTTCTCTAAAATACAAAGAATTATTTCCAACTCTTCATTTCAAGAGACCTAACCGTAAAATTAACTTTGAGTCATCACCTTTATATGTAAACGATCAGTTAAAAAAATGGGAAGTTGGAAATGACAAACGTCGATGTGGCGTAAGTTCGTTTGGATTAAGCGGAACTAACTGTCATGTAATAATGGAAGAAGCTCCAGAACAAGTAACATCTGCGCCAGTACCAAGAAATGAAATATTCCTTATTTCAGCTAAAACGGAGACCTCTATCAATAAACTGGTTAGAAGATTTATATCTTACTTACATGTACATAAAGAAATCAATATTGCTGATTTATGTTACACGCTTAGCACAGGAAGAGGTCATTACAATTACAGGCTGGCTATCATTGCAAAGAGTACAGAAGATCTTCTGGAAAAGTTAAATCTGATTGAGCGAAATGGACTGAACACAGAATACGGAAGCACGATGCAATATAATGAGTTTTCATTACAACATGTGGCTAATAAAGAACAGACTCTATTGGCACACGAACAAATAATCAATTATTTGGCGACTGAGAGGCAGGAAACAAGAATACTGCAAGAAGTAGCCACTCTTTACGTTCAAGGAGCCGATATTGAATGGGAAAGTCTGTACCGTAGGGAAAAAAGATACAGGTTACATCTTCCGGCTTATTCATTTGAAAAGAATCGATGCTGGTTGGATATTCAGCCGCGTAAGAACATATCAACCGTTGAAAATAAGCTGGACAGATTTTACACAAGCACATGGGAAATAAAAGATCTGCAAAAGGTTGTTGAGAAAAAACCGATAGTATCATTGCTAATTAATGATGGTCATGGAGTAGGTACTATAATCGCTGAAAAGCTTAGAAAAGATGGCGAAACAGTAATAAAAGTAGAAGCAGGCGAAACATTCAAAAAAATTAATGAAGAAGCTTATATTATCGCAGGAGACATTAATGATTATAATCTGTTGATTAAGGATATCGATTGGACAAAGGTGACCAGAGTTATTCATATTTGCTCATTATCTGGCAATGAGTATGAAGATACATTGGACAATTTGGAGCAAGGTTTAGAACGTGGCGTATATAGTCTGTTCTATCTCATAAAAGCTTTAACGGCTCAACAAATAAGTAATGGGATAAATATTAAAATTGTAACCACTTATGCGGTTCAAGTAAGTAATGAAAGAACGGAAATACGCCCTGAACGTTCTGCTTTATTTGGTTTAGGCAAAGTCATCGGATGGGAAAATAAAACCTTGCATGTGAACTGTATCGACATCGATGACAAAACTGATTTGGACAATGTGATCAATGAATTCCGTGCTCAAGATAAAGAATACAAAGTGGCATATCGAAATAACAAAAGATACGTTGAACGGCTTATCAGTAAAAATTTTCCAAGCCCAAGCCAAGCAGGATTTAAATTGCAAACTGATGGTGTGTATATCATTACTGGAGGAGCAGGTGGTATCGGATTAGAGATAGCTACATTTTTGGCTGCAAAAGAAAAAATTACGTTGGCGTTATTAAATCGCTCTCCGTTGCCGAAGGGATCCATCTCTCCAACAGGCGATAGGGATCGACAACTCGCACAATTCACCGCAATGAAAAATATTGAACAAATGGGGACCAAGCTAGAGTATATCCAAGCAGATATTACAGATGAAGAGCAATTGAAGACTGCCATCGCTTTGCTAAAAAATCGATATGGGAAAATCAACGGTGTCGTACATGCAGCAGGAATTGCTGAGGGAGACTTGTTAAGAAATTTATCACTTCATACGTTCAAAAAGGTGATGGCACCTAAAGTGCAAGGAACCTGGTTACTTAACAAATATCTGCACGAAGAAGATTTGCAATTCTTTGTGTTATTCTCCTCAGCCATTACTTTAATCGGGGGACTAGGTTCCGGTCCATATACAGCTGCAAATGCGTTTATGGATGCATTTCCTTCTTACCGGGGGAGCAAAATTGGAAAAACAATGGTGATCAACTGGCCGTCATGGCAGAAAACAAGTTTAGCTGATAATAGCAGCATTGTTGATGAAAAGAAGGAATTATTTAGCATGCTATCTCCGGAAGATGCAGTTAAGGCATTTTATAATGCGATCCAGAGTGACTCGGCACAGATGTTCATTGGTAATTTAAATGTAAATAGTGATGTATTTGAACTAGGCGATTTTCTTCCATTCCGCTTATCTCCTAAGGTGAGGGAGGAAATAGTAACAGGAAATGTTAACACACAGGACATGGTTCCTACAGGAAACCAATTACAGGTCAAACTTAAAGGGAAATCCAGTGCATATACGTATGTAGAAAAACAGATTGCAAAGGCGTGGCGTCAAGTTCTTGGTTATGAAGAGTTGGATGTAAACGATAACTTTTTTGATATTGGTGGAGATTCGATTATGATCACTCGAGTCCATTCCATCATTGATAAGGAATTTCCTAATAAAGCAACAATCGCAGATCTATTTTCTTACCCTACAGTAGCCAAGTTATCTGAGCATATCAGTAAGGATGATTATACATCCAGTAGTCAGCCTAAAGTAAGCAATAATGTCAGATCAAATATCTCAGCATTGTTCGAGCGAGTATCACAAGAAGAAATAACCATTGAACAAGCTATAACATTATATCGCGCAATTGGGGTGAAGCATGGATAAAATTGCACGGATAATATTTGAAAAAGTTTCTTCAGGTGAATTAGAGAAAGAAATTGGCTTGGATATATTACAAGAATTAAAAGAGATCAACACAACAAACAACCAAGATATTGCAGTTATCGGCCTCTCCGTTAATTTGCCAGGAGCTAGCAACTTGGATGAATTTTGGAGGAATATTAGAAATAAACGTGAATTCATTCGAGAACTATCTAATGTTAGAAAGCAAGATAGCGAATCATTTATATTAAACTTCACACATCTTGACAAAAAAAGCATAAGGTACAGTTACGGTGGGTATTTAGATAACGTTGATCATTTTGATTATAGTTTCTTTCATTTATCTCCAAATGAAGCAGCGTATATGGATCCCAATCAGAGACTCTTCCTCGAAAGCTGTTGGGAGGCAATTGAAGATGCTGGTTACGGAGGCAACAAACTAATTGGAAGCAGAACGGGAGTTTATCTTGGTTATGCCGACTGGCCTGTTTACGGTCAATATGTTTCGAAGAATTGTCCAACCTTTATTAATACAGCTAGCGTTGGCAACACCCCTTCAATCATTGCAAGCCGAATCTCCTTTCTGCTTAACTTCCAAGGGCCAGCCTTTCTTGTTGATACAGCTTGTTCATCATCATTGGTTGCGATCCATTTAGCTTGCACGGCATTAAAGAATAACGAATGTGAACAAGCTATCGCAGGTGGTGTAAAGGTTTCTCTTATACCCGCCGAAGGCGTGTTCGAAATAGGAATCGAGTCGTCTAACCGAAAGACGAAGACTTTTGATGCTGACTCAGATGGTACTGTTTGGGGTGAAGGCAGTATTGCATTATTACTAAAGCCTCTGGAAAAAGCATTGTCGGATAATGATTATATCTACGCAGTCATAAAAGGCAGTGCCATGAATCAAGATGGGGCTTCCGTAGGAATTACTGCACCGAATGCTGCTTCACAAGAAAAATTACTAATGAATGCGTGGAAAGATGCTGGGATAGACCCTGAAACAATCTCTTACATCGAAGCACATGGGACTGGAACAAAGTTGGGTGATCCTATTGAAATTGATGGAATAAGAAGGGCGTTTCGTCATTTTACGGATAAAAAACAATTTTGTGGAATTGGTTCCGTTAAAACAAATATTGGGCACCTAGACGGCACCTCTGGAGTCGCAGGTTTGGTTAAAGCTATCGCATCACTAAAGTATAAAGAACTTCTCCCGACAATTAATTTTTCGAAGCCTAACAGTAAAATTGGGTTTGAAGATTCTCCAGTATATGTGAATGATCGATTACAGACATGGGAGACAGGATATAACCCTAGAAGGTGTGGTGTAAGTTCTTTTGGATTTAGCGGTACGAATTGTCACGTGATTTTAGAAGAATCTCCCCTTCTAGATGAGAATCAATCTATTGATGCCAGTGGCGAGATTGTCCTTGCATTATCTGCTAAAAGTAATTCGGCTTTGAAAGAATTAGTCGAAAAATATATTCCGTTTTTAGAGGACAGCCAAGTCAATTTACATGACATTTGTTACACTGCCAACACAGGACGAGGGCATTACAATGTTCGATTGGCTATCATTGCGGATGACAGAAGAGAACTGATAAAAAAGCTCAATTTAATCTTAGTTCAAAATTTCAATATCCCGCCTAATAACGGAATTTTCTTTGGCGAACATCGCGCGGTAACTGTGATTCGAAATGACAGATCACAGGGGATAATCACAACTGAAGAATGCAGACAGTTAAGTGATGAAGCGAATGAACAACTTTTGGATATAGATAACAATAATAAATGGGTCAACATAAATACGATTTGCCAATTGTATATCAAGGGGGCAAATATTAATTGGGAATTATATTATAAGACAGAAAACAGGAGAAAAGTTCGAGTCCCCACCTACCCATTTCAACGTGTCAGATGCTGGATTGATACGAATGATGCAGTTCATGAACAATTGAACCATACAGAGGTTAGGCTGACAGGAAGGACAGATAATGATTATCCAGAGCTAGAAAAACAAATAGCAACTGTATGGGGAGAGACATTGGGACTTACTGAAATCGATGTTTATGCTGACTTTTTTGACCTAGGTGGGAATTCTATCTTAGCTGTTAAAATGGAAGTTGATTTGGAACGACTGAATATTTCCGTTTCTTCAGAAATGATATACAACTATCGGAGTCTTCATGCAATAGTTGAACAATTGGAAAAGTTAGATTCAAAAAATGTAAGTAACAACTTCCTGTCAGATGAGATCATTATGGATTCCCTGTTGCAGGACAGTAGACTTTTGGAAAGATTCAATCCGTTTAATGATGTTTTTTTCAAAAATTGCTTCTATAACTCTGTCTTTCCGATTATTTCACACTTTCAAGAAGATATTTTTCCTTTTCTACTTGATGATTTCATCTTGTTCACTTTCATGGAAGCTGATGATGGCGGCAAAATCTATTCAGTCGAATATTGCGCATCGCATGAATTGCAAGACCTGTTCGAAGACTCGAATCTTGTCGTGGAGAGCAAATGGGATCATGAAAAAATAATTGAAGACATTATTGAAGGCATCTCAGGGGATAGGCCGGTAGTTGTGTGGGTCGACTCCTATTACGAATCAATTCGAAAAGACACCTTTCTCAAACAACATTTGGATCACACCATACTTGTATATGGTTACGATAAAAAAAATGAGCTTTTCCACGTAATTGAACATGATCGACGCGAAAACCTTTCCTACAAGAAATGTATCATGCCGTTCACTGATATTATAAATGGTTCGGAAGGGTACAAGAGAAATTTTTCGAGTGAAAATAAACCGAGTCATTATATTTTCAGTCATCAAAAAAGGGAGCGGCGAAAGCCTGACTATGTCGATATCTTTGCAGAAAACATAGAAAATCATAGAGATAAACTACAATCAAGCATGAACGCTTTGCACCAATTCAATCAATATTTCATCACATTAGCTAGCAATGAGCTAGAATTACGATCCCAACTCGATACTTTGATCAGCTTTTTCAATGATGTTTTAAATGCTAAGTATATCGAGAAATATCGTTTAACATTATTGTTTGGTGAAGATGACGAAGTTGTGCTTCATGTAATTAAATTGATAGCACAATGGGATCATATTAGAAAATCAGTTCTTAGGTTCAAGTATCAGCCTATTTATCATACTGATATGTTTCAACCAGCCTATGAGAAATTACTTGAGCTTGAAGCTGATGAAAAATCATTTCACATCACATTGTTTGCAAAATTGGATCATGTCACAAGGCAAAATCAACTGTAAAGAAAATTGTAATGGAGGAGAAGAATCTATGAAAGCAGTAGTCGTTGGTTGTGGAGTAATGGGGCGTACACATGCAATGTGCTATCAGAAAATGACCGATGTTGAACTTGTTGGCGTTTGCGACTCTAATTTCCCTCTGGCTGAAGAGCTAGCAAATTCAACTGGAACCCAGGCATTTGAATCATTTGATGAAATGATGACGAAGATTAAGCCTGATGTAGTTAGTGTCACTTTGCCCACTTATCTACATAAAACATTTGTTGTCAAGGCAGCTGATTATGGATCTCACCTCATTTGTGAGAAGCCAATTGCACACACACTTCAAGACGCAAGAGAAATGATTGAGCATTGTGAAAAGAAAGGGGTTCGTCTGTTCGTTGGACATGTACTGCGTTATTTTCCAGCTTATGCTGAAATGAAGGAAAAAATCAAAGTTGACATGATCGGAATCGTTGAAAAAGCAAATACGAGACGAGCAGTAGCTTTTCCGGAATCTAGTTGGTATCGAGACAGTGACAAAGGTGGAAACGTAATCTTTGATTTAATGATTCACGATATCGATTACTTGCGCTGGGTGCTGGGGGAGGTGAAAACGATACAATGCATAATGCGCCGCACTGAAAAATTGGAATATGCGACTAGTACTTTGAGGTTTGAGAATGGTGCAACAGCAAATTTAGAAGCGTATTGGGGGGCACCTGGTTCTTATTTAAATGTAGCTGAGGTGATTGGTTCACAAGGAAAGGTACGTTTTGACAGTACAGATTCACCAGTAGACGAGAACCATGTCGAATCTTATACTGATAATCCGTATTATTGTGAGCTTAAGAATTTTGTTGATTGTATTCGTGATGATAGTGAGGCATTAGTTACGACATCAGATGCCTATAAAGCTATAGAAATTGCATTAGCGGGGATGGAATCTGCCCGAGCAGGCAAAGCAGTAATACTCTAGTATTTAAGGAGGAGTTATCATGGTAAACGATATTAAGGAGAAGGTAGTCAACTTGCTCAGGGAAAATCTGGAGGATATCAATGAAATGGATCAAATCGATCCTGATCAGGATTTGTCAATTTACGGTGTGAATTCACTCACCTTCATTAAGTTGGTTATCGCAGCAGAAATGGAATTTGGACTGAAATGGAAGGACGAAGATTTAGATTTTAGCAACTTCTCAACAATCAACAACATTGTAAATTATATTTCTTCAACCAATGCAATTGCTTAGGTAAATGTGAGTCCAACAACTTTGTAAAGTGATGCACTTACCATACTAGAGAGCCATATCGAATCACTCTGATATATTTAGAACAAGAGATTGAAATGATATGGCTCCAGTATCAATCAGATAGAAGCGGTACAACACATGGAAAGTAGATTCCGCCCGATCGAAATCATCATATCCATTGAAAGAGAGGGAGACTATGTTAGTAAGAGCCGGAGAACTGAGAGATGAAAAGTTGGTGGAATATGTACAGAATTTAGCTCCTCAGATTAAACAGCTAACGTTATTTCCATCTGAACTGTGCAACTATCGTTGCACATTCTGCCATATATGGGGAGAAACTGGTTGGGCCTTAAAGGAACCTCAAAGGGTTATTAAGGAACAGCTAGATATTGATGTGCTCAAAAATTTCATTGATCAAGTCACTGCGGTCAACAAGAATCTTGGCGTTATAATAACTGGCGGAGAACCAATGCTTTATAAGCATTTCACTGAACTGGTGGAACATCTTCGCAAGAAAAAGGCTTCCGTATATCTACTTACGAATGGCTCATTAATAAAAAATAGAATCCCATTTATTTTAGAAAATATTGTTGCAATGAATATCTCTCTCGATGGGCCAGAGGAGTTCCATGATTCCATAAGAGGCAAAAACAGCTTTAATACGGTTTGTGAAAATATTGAAGCATTAATAAGAGAAAAAAAGAAACAGAATAAGATGTTTCCGATAATCAATATCACAATGGTGCTCTCCAAATATAATTACAGAAGTGCGAAAGACTTTTTACATGCATTGCGCGAGCGTTTTAAAGATGCCAAAGTTGTTCTGCATGACACAAAAAATCCATGGACGAAACGAAGGGATCTTTCTGTTAATTTCGCGCCTCTCCTCTACACTACACGTGAAAGAGGACTCGCTTACGCTAATGAGATGAAGGAGTATCTCGATTGTGACGTGTCTCCAGCATGGAATGGGTTCGTAGAAGATTCGATTGATATCGATACAAATATTTTGAAAAGAGACCTTGAAGAAATTTGGCGTTCAGAGGGGGTCGATTATTCGGAATTTATTGATATTCATGATTATTACACGGATATAGAAAATCTTTTTGGCCGTTCAAAATGCGTGGCTCCATGGCATGAACTAATTATTCGTAGAACGGGAGATGTTTATCCTTGTGTTGACCTGCCAGATTATAAACTGGGCAATATATATAGTTCGACGTTTGAAGAAATTTGGGAGGGAGAACGAGCGACTAAGTTTAGAGAACATCTAAAAATGCATAATCTCATGATGTGTAATCGTTGTACTCGCATGTTTGCGGATAAAGATTCTTATTAATTGATGACTCGGATTACATTTGGAGAGAGCCCTTGATTAATAAGGGCTTCTCGAGTATTAGGTCATTTCAAGAACTCTCTTCGTAGTTTCATATCATTTAAAAAAGAAGGAGAGTGAACTAGTTGCCCATCATCGAAGCCAACAACCTGACAAAAACATTTACATATTACGAAAAAGAAACTGGTCTTCGAAATTCGTTCAAGAACTTGTTCAAGCGAAATGAACTTTCCAAGGAAGCGGTAAAGGGAGTGTCATTTTCAATTGATGAAGGTGAAATTGTAGGCTTTTTAGGGCCAAATGGCGCAGGAAAGACAACTACATTAAAAATGCTGTCAGGCATCCTTTATCCATCAGAAGGAACCGCATCTGTAATGGGATTTATTCCCTGGCAACGCAAAAAACAATACAAGATGAATTTTTCAATTGTAATGGGTCAAAAAAGTCAACTTTGGTGGGATCTACCGGCAAACGAATCGTTATTGTTGAGTAAATACATTTATGAGATCCCTGACAAGGATTATCAATCTTCGCTTAGCGAGATGTCAGAGTTACTGGATGTCGCTGATCTACTCAAAGTACAGGTTAGAAGGCTATCTCTTGGTGAAAGAATGAAATTAGAACTTATCGCTGCCTTGATACATAGACCTAAAGTCATGTTTTTAGATGAGCCGACTATTGGACTCGATATTATTTCACAAAAAAAAATAAGAGATTTTTTAAAATACTATAACCAACAAAAGAAAACAACCATAATACTCACAAGCCACTACATGAATGATATCGAGGATCTATGTAAAAGATCAATAATAATTAATCAAGGAATAGTAGTCTATGATGGCCAATTGAATAAAGTCAATAGTGTTTTCATGGATCGGAAATTAATTCATTTGCAGTTCTCTGAATTTGTTGAGCAGGCGTGCTTAATAGAGTATGGAACTATTAGAGAATATAGTGGTTATAATGTCTTGCTGGAAGTTAATAAAAATGGGATAAAGCAGACCATGAAGGCAATACTAGATCGGTTTCCAGTATTTGATTTCACCATTGAAGACATTTCGATAGAAGAAGGGATAGCGAAGCTTTACAAAATGGATGGTGATGTTCCTTCATGAAACCGTGGCTTAAATATTTTATGGCTTTCAGGCTTGGTCTTCAGAGTTCAATGGCATATAGAGCTGATTTTCTATTAAGTCTTTTTAGCATATCTTTTCCAGTAATGATACAGTTCTTTCTTTGGAGTACTATTTATAGTAACTCTGGAAATTCAGAAATGTTTGGATATACATTTAACCAGATGATCATATATATCATAATGGCGGGGATCATATCCAAGCTTTCATCAGCAGGTTTCGAATATGAAATTGCAAGTGAAATTAAAAATGGCGGCTTAAGCAAATTTCTTGTTCAACCAATCAATTACTTCAGTCATAAAATATGTGGATTCCTGGGCAGTAAATCATTTCAAACAATTATTATATTAATCATTACATTTGGTTTACTGATATTCCTACAAATATCAGCGGATATGAAATTAAATCCAGTTCATTTTTTGTTTTTTATCTGTGCTATTTTTTTGTCGACGATCATCAACTTCCTTGTTTTTTTCTGTTTTAGCACACTTGCATTCTGGATGACAGAAGTTGGCAGTGTTTTTTTTGGGATACGATATTTGATTAGTATTCTTGGAGGTGGGGTTTTTCCTCTTGAAGTATTTGGTTCGACAATCACAAACATATTACAATATTTCCCTTTTCAGTATATTATTTATTTGCCTATCAATATTATCAGCGGGAAAATTAATTTTCTTGAAATTATGAGGGGCATAACCATACAGGTTGTTTGGATCATTGTCATGTTGATTGCAGCCAACCTCCTTTGGAAAACGGGGCTAAAAAAATATGTCGCGGTGGGGGGATAGGTATGCTGAGAATTATGATTAAAGAATTACATAAGCATATCTTATTATACTTCTTGTTTATTCGTAGATATATTATCTCGCAGATGGAGTACAGAGGGAATTTCTTTTCCTTTTTGATACTTGAGATTTTAATACTAATCTCGAAACTACTATATGTTGTAGTAATTTATCGTACTGGCGTTGATATTGACGGACTGCCGCCCGATGCAATACTTATGTTTACCGGTACTTTTTTTATTATCTCAGCTATTTACGGAAGTTTGTTCTTGCATAATTTCTATACCTTTCAGGGGCTTGTTTCAGATGGAGAACTGGATCTATATATGACTAAGCCTGTATCTCTTCAATTTATGGCCACTATGAGTAAGGTAGACTTTGCTGCCTTTATCCCCAATATGACCGCGGGAATCATCCTAGTGATGAAAGGTTGGAAAGCAATGAACATTCCTATAGAATGGTTCAACATATTGGGTTACATTGGATTTATCTTCATTGGTGTAATTATAATGTATTGTATTTTACTTTTCCCTCAATTGCTTGCTTTTTGGACCACAAAAACGAGAGCAATCAATGAAATTACATCGGCCTTATCCAATTTTAACGTCATGCCGATGATGATTTATAAAAAATGGATGCAAAGATTAGGTACCTTTGTTGTCCCTATTTTTTTGATTACTAATTTTGCACCTTTGTTTGTTCTTGATCGACTTAACCATTTCTACATCTGGTGGTGCATTTTTGTACCTATTCTATCTCTGTTGCTAATAAGGATTTTTTGGAACCTTGCAATAAAAAAATATAACAGTGCAAGTAGCTAAAATGTCTGAAATGAATCTCATCAAAATACTCAAAGGTCTTTTTTGCCAATATTAAAGAGGAGCTGATAGAATTGAAACCTGTTATTGTGGGAATTGCCGGCGGTACGGGCAGTGGTAAGTCCACTTTTTGTAAATTATTGCATGATGAGTTGAGTGATTGCCAAGTTTCTGTAGTCTCTACTGACCATTTCTATAAAAAAGTGTTACCCAAAATGATATCACCTGTTTCAAATGTGGAATATGACGATTACAACCATCCAGATGCATTGGACTATAATAAGTTGATGGCGTACTTACACAATATACTGAATTCTAAAAAACGTCCTGATGTAATTATCGTAGAAGGCATTTTCACACTTTATTTTGAAGAGCTGAGGCGATTGTTAGATGTCAAGATCTTTACTGAACTTGATGCAGATGAGCGCATGTATAGAAGAATCAGTAGGAATATGAAGAGCTGGGGAATGGGGCTCGAGGAAGTTGCAACTTATTATCTAGATGCTGCAAAACATAGAGAACAAGAATTTGCGCTCCCTACTAAAAAATTCGCCGATATAATTATTAATGGCAATCATCTAGATGGAAATTTGAAACATATTATCAGTTGTTGGATAAGAAGTAACATAACAAAAGAACATTCCTAAAATGAGCAGCTATTATTCGTACGGCTCGTTTGCCCCATAAAAAAATCCCCTCCGGTAGCAGCGTATAAGACCATCTTTACAGATGTCTTTTTTCGTTGTCTGCTCAGAGGGGATGTTACCGCATAGATTGGTATTTTTTTTTTGGGGATTCCGATATTTAATCGCTGAATCGTCTATCAGCGTTGTACACGCATTGGTAAATCAGTCAGCGTCTGCCCAGCGGCAAAAGGCGTCAGATTTTCCTCCAATTTGAATCCGGGAACCGGCTCAATACGTTGGAAATGAAACAAAAACAACCTCAGACCAATGTTTGCCTCCAGCCGTGCGAGTGGAGCTCCAAGGCAGAAGTGAGGGCCGTATCCAAAGGTTAAATGCTGCTTGTTATTTGGACGGTGAATGTTCAGTGTAAACGGATCCACAAATACCACCTTGTCCAAATTGGCTGCGCTCATCCAGGCGACGACGACATCGCCTTTTTTGAGTTCTTCGCCAAGCACTTTATTATCCATCATGGTAACATGGAAGCCGTAACGAAGCATTTCTTCGATTGTATTCGGAAGAAGTTCGCGATTGGCCTGTATCTCAGCATAGATCTAATCGATATCATGCAAAAAGGAATAGAACGTGTTCACTAGTAAATGACATCCACCCATTCCTTAAAGAGGAAGCGATCCTCCGATGGGACACCAAGCAAATCTGCAATATCGATCGTCGGCAGCGCGTTGGTAAAGCTCCTGACGATATTAATAATCGGCCACAAGCTTAAGCTTCTAGATGTAAAGACCGCGGATAACAGACTGCGGTTTTTGTGGTGCAGCGGGGGATACGAGCTCAAATTGATTCGTTGAGACAACTAGTGAAAATCACTTTGGCGAAGAATAAATTAGCAAAAGCCTAATTTCTCAGTGTTGTAAACGAGAAATTAGGCTTTTTTATATGGTTTCCCTTAATCGATGCCAGCGAAGAGGGAATCTAGGAATCACGCCCAATCCGAAGGATCGAAATCCCAAAAGCTCATAGTGAAGTTCGGTCAGCAGGGATACCTGCCTAACCATATTTTGGTGGGCGGGTGTCATAGGAACACTAGCGGAGCCAATTTCATAAATTATCTAGTCGAGATGGATGATGGGCAGCATGCCGGTCGGATCCAGCTCTAACATTTTCGTTTAACGATAGTCACATGCATGTACAGTGAAATGAATGATAAGGAGGGTATAAAATGAACGATTTTCAGAAGGATCTGCAAAACTTGAATGTCGGCAAGTTCAATTCGACGGGGATGACGTCTGCGTCGGGGCAAAATCAGAACGGAGCAGGGGATTCACGCTTATGTGTTGGCTTTTGCTTTTTTTGTGTAGGGTTTTGTTCATGCAGCAACTGTTTTCGCTGTAGCAACTGCTTCAACTGCGCACGTTGCAGTAACTGCTTCAATTGCGCCCGCTGCAGTAGCTGCGCACGTTGCGGAAGCTGCGCTCGCTGCCGCTGAGTACCAAAAAGCTCCCTTAGCGATACGTAAACGGTATGCCCCTACAGTGTCTCTTCCTGTAGGGGCTGTTCCTTTTTTAGTTTCTGGCATGACGGACAAAATGCTCTACATAACTTATAAATGACGGATAACCGAAGGCCTGCTTACAATGCGGTTTTGCCTCCGGCAAAACCTTAAGGAGGAATAAAAACTTGAATCCTTCTATGCGTCTGAAAGTGAAAGGGGATACGTTCTTTCTTCCAGATTCGAAAGGAGGCGTCTACTTTCGCAACAATACAGGTTCGTTCCGAATGGAAGGCGACATGGTTGATCAGTGGATCGAAAAATTGATGCCCATGTTTAGTGGGGATTATTCCATGTCGGAACTGACGGACGGGCTGCCGGAACCATACAGGGTACGGGTTTATGAAATCGCGGAAGTACTGCTCAATAACGGCTTTGTCCGAGATTCCAGCCAAGACCTACCGCACGACCTACCCGAAGCAGTAGAACGGAAATATGCCGCACAGATCGAATTTCTGGACAGCTTGGGCGGTTCGGGCGCTCATCGCTTTCAAACCTATCGCCAGGCTAATCCGATTGCGGTCGGTTCCGGTCCGATATTTGTCTCGCTCGTTGCTGCCTTGTTGGAATCCGGATTACCCCGGTTTCGTGTGCTGATCACGAACCAGACGACCACGGATCGGCAGCGGATCTCCGAACTGACGGCGACTGCACGTCTATCGGACAGCGAGATCGAGGTAGAGGAGATCTTACCCTCTAATGACGGCTTCCTCGATTGGCAAGAAGTCGTACAGCTGGCGGATTCCGTTCTATATGTCGCTCAGGTTGACGATCCCCGAGAGCTTAGAGCATTGCATGCGGCCTGCAGGGACGCGAAGAAGCCACTGCTGCCAGCCATCTATTTGCCACAGTTGGGCATAGCAGGGCCATTGGTGCACCCGGATTCGGATGTTTGTTTCGAATCCGCATGGCGCAGGATACACCGAACCGCCCTTGGCGATGCGAATCGGACGTCCGCCGTCTCTACCACGCCGGAAGCCATGCTAGCGAATGTGCTCGTGTTCGAATGGTTTAAGACCGTTACGGGAACGGCTTCGGAATTGAACGGAAAGCTGTTTCTGCTGAATCCGGAAACATTAGTTGGCGAGTGGCATTCGTTACTTCCTCATCCGCTAGTCACAGGTCTTCGTCAGACCGAGCCAACGGATCCGTTTGACCTTCCAATCGATCCATGTGCGGAGCGGCAGGAATCAGACCGACTCTTCTCCTATTTCTATCGCTTGACTTCGACGGAGACCGGCATTCTTCACCGATGGGAGGAAGGGGACTCGAAGCAGCTTCCGCTCTCACAGTGTCGCGTCCAGGCAGTCGACCCGCTGTCGGAAGGCCCCGCTGAGCTTCTGCCGCAGATCGTCTGTTCGGGAATGACGCACCATGAAGCAAGGAAGGAAGCAGGCTTGGCAGGCATCGAGGCGTACGTGTCGCGAATGGCCGGTGTTCTGAAGGCTGCCAGTCCTGCGCAGCCGGATTCTGCTAGCCCGCTCGAGTCGCAGTCCCATGCATATGTAGGGGTCGGAGCGGGAGAAACCGTTGCGGAAGCTGTCCTTCGCGGACTGCGGAAGTGTCTATTCGAGGAGCTGAAAAGTCGTTCCGAATCCAGCATACCCTCCGTTAATCCAATCAAGCTAAGCGAGGTTGAAGACGAATATTGCCGCTATTGCTTGCGTGCATTGAGTACGATGCAGGACACCCCGGTAATCGGATTGGGACAAGAAGCGGCGGGCTTCCCCGTCTTCTGGGTCGGTACGAACGGTTACTGGTACGGCGGGGTCGGAGTCAACCGCACGATGGCACTGCGAGAAGCGCTCCGACAAGCGCTGATGAAAATACAAAACGATCCGGCGGACATCCAAGACCAAATCCTAGAACGCTCTTCGGTCATGGTGGAAGATGCCTTGGCGCAGAGTCTGACGATCCCCGGCTTCGATGAGTCGGAATACGGCATGATACTGCAGTCCGTACGGCAGATCCTGCACTGGAACCGTAAGCGGATCGCGGTCGTTGATTTGTCGACAGAACCGTTCATGAAAGAAGAGCTGGCAGGCGTGTTCGGCGTGTCGTTGCGAGAGGAGGAGACGCATTGAGCGCGATTGTAACGGTCATCGGGGGAGGACAGCTCGCGGATTTGGTAACCAGGCAATTGTCTGCCGATGACCGCTATCGACTAATCCGGCAGAAGAACATAGAGTCTGGAGAAGCAGCAACGGGAGACTTGGCGCTGGTGTTGAACGATGCTTGGGATCCTTCCTCTCATTCTGCGGCAGAAGATCGGTTCAGACAGTCGGGAATGCCTTGGCTGCGCGGATTTGTTGCATTCGGAGAGGGGATTGTCGGTCCACTGGTTCGTCCAGAGGGGCAAGGGTGCTCACAATGTGCGGATACCCGGCTCCTGATGGCGGGAAGTGACCGTAGGGAATCGTGGAAACTGCAGCAGAAGCTGGCGTCAAATGGGGGAATCGCCCGGGACGCTTGGGCGTCTCGCACGGGATTATTGCAGGTGGCGCGCCTTGTTGCAGCTGAAGCAGTGAAGATGCTGATGGGCGGGCAGCCGGAGACGGAAAGCAGGATGTACTTGATCGATATGCGTACGTTGAAAACCTCATTGCACTTCTTCCTGCCCGTTCCGCTATGTCCAATCTGCGGCCGATTGCCGGAAGACGATGAGGAGCTGGCCCGCATTGCGCTGAAGCCAAGCATGAAAATCGGCACCGAAACGTATCGCAGCCGCTCGATGGATGAACTGAAAGATGTTTTAGCCAAAGAATACTTGGATGCCAGAACCGGATTTTTGAATGGGAAAATGGTGGATCTTGTGTCGCCTTTCGCTGATGCGAGCATCAATTTGCCCCTGTTTGGCGGAGATGAGGCTTGTGCAGGTCGAACCCACTCCTATGCGGTTAGCGAAATGACAGCCATCCTGGAGGGACTGGAGCGTTATTGCGGTCTGTCGCCCCATGGGAAACGATCCGTCGTTCATGACAGTTTCCTCAATGTACAGCACCATGCGCTCGATCCCTTCCGTGTAGGACTATATGCTAAGGAACAGTATGAACGCTCTGACTTCCCGTTCAAGTCATTCGACCCCGAAAGGCCTATAGATTGGGTATGGGGCTATTCGTTTCTGCAGGAGCGTCCGATTCTTGTACCGGAGCAGCTGGCTTATTACAGTTCGGGCTGCGGTCACGGATTCGTCTATGAAACCTCCAATGGCTGCGCGCTGGGCGGAAGTCTGGAGGAAGCGATCTTCTATGGGATGCTGGAAGTGGTGGAGCGCGACTCCTTCCTCATGACTTGGTATGCTCGTCTGCCCCTGCCTCGCCTGGATCTCCGATCTGTTCAGGATCGGGAATTGAATTGGATGACGGAGCGACTGGAGACGGTGTCGGGCTATGAACTGTATTTGTATAAATCGACAATGGAGCACGGCATACCAAGCGTGTGGGCGCTCGCGAAGAATAAGAAAGAGCAGGGCGTGAACCTCATTTGCGCCGCGGGCGCCCATCCGGATCCGATTCGTGCGGCAAAGAGCGCGATCCACGAGCTGGCAGGCATGCTCCTCACGGTTAGCGAGAAATTCGAGGAAAACCGTGAGCTGTACGAACGGATGCTTCACGATCCGTACCAGGTTGTTCAGATGGAGGATCATTCCATGCTGTACGGGTTGAAACAGGCAGAGGAAAGGCTCGATTTTCTGCTGAACGACGATCGTCCGATGCAAACGTTCGAAGAAGCATTTGAACCGACGAGCTGGAACGCCGATCTGACTGATGATCTAAAGGTCATGCTGCTTGTTTTTCGCCGATTGAATCTTGAAGTGATCGTGGTCGACCAGACGACTCCGGAGACCCTTCGCAACGGACTGCATTGTGTGAAAGTACTCATTCCCGGCATGTTGCCGATGACGTTCGGGCAGCATCTCATCCGGTTGACGGGACTGGATAGAGTGCTCAGGATTCCTGCAGAGCTGTCTTATTCGCCGGAGCCCTTGTCACCCGAGCAGCTTAATCCATATCCGCACCCGTTCCCATAAATACGGCTATGGAACGGCACGGATGAAACCAGGGAGGAAAGCGATGAGTCTAATGAATCTGGACGTTTTTCTTCACCATTTGCAATATGATCCGGATAAGGTCAAGCCCTTGGATTGGGAGACGGATTGGGAGTACGCGCCGCTTCCTTACAAGCTTTATCGTGACTTGCCAATGTTTCCACTATCTAGGGAAGTGCCGATAACGCTCGAAGGAATGGATACACCCGATGTGCCAACCCTTCGCAATATTGGACATTTCCTCTACTATGTATACGGGCTTGCACAATTGACCCAGTCCGTCATGGAACGGGATGCGTCGGAGGAATCGGGAGGCGTCTTGCAGATGTGCCGGCGCTTCGTTCCTTCCGGAGGCGGGCTCTATCCGAGTGAACTGTATCTCTATCTTAAGCTCGATGAGTTGCCTGCAGGCGTATACCATTACGATGCGGCACATCATCGGTTGGCGTTGCTGCGCAAAGGGAATTTCGACGATTATTTGGCGAGGTCGCTCGGTAATCGATGCGACGCGAACGGCTGCTTCGGAGCCGCGTTCGTATCTACGGTATTTTGGAAGAATTTTTACAAATACAATAATTTCGCCTACCGGCTTCAGGGACTGGACGCCGGTATTTTGATTGGACAGCTGCTCGAAATCGCAAAACGATTCAGATTTTCATCTGGCGTGCATTTTCAATTTCTCGATCAAGCCATCAATCATCTGCTCGGTCTATCAGAACAAGAGGAGAGCGTGTATGCGGTAATCCCGTTATCGGTGAATCCGGCAATCCGGTGGATGGAAAGTGGGAACGAGGATACGGACATCGTGTCCGCCTCCGAGCTGTGCCGGGAGTTGTCGCCGGTCAATCATGATCACTATGTAAAGTCGCGGAGGAGCGCCGATTATCCAATGCTGCTCCGGATGAGCGATGCGTCCCGATTTGATTCGGCGCGATTGTTTCAACAGATCCGGCAGGAGGAGCAAGCAATTCCGAATCAAGCGCCCGTACTGCCTCTGCCGCCTGTAGATCGCTTATCATATGATTTGGCGGCGGTTTGCCGCAACCGTTTCTCACCCGAGACGGAATTTATCTGGAAGCCGATCGGTATTTCGCGGCTTGCATCTCTGCTTCGGGAAGCGACGGCTTCCTTCACTTATCGCAACGACCTGGATGGCCCGCAGAAGAGGCCGGAACCCCGTGTATGTCTTTACGGCTGCTTCTACGGGGTCGAAGACGTTCCGGATGGCGCTTATCGGTACGATAGCACTGCGCATGCGCTGCAGTCGGTTGGCCTTGGAGATCACCGGCAACGGATGCAAGAGGGAATGTCACTTCCCAATATCAATTTGTTTCAAGTACCGCTCAGCTTTCATGTGGCAGGGAAGAGGAGTTTCTATCAATCGCAGCTCGGCAAGCGGGGATACCGCATACAGCAAATGGAAGCCGGGATGCTCGTGCACCGATTATTGCTGGCAGCATCCGCTCTCGGGATGGGAGGGCGCCCCCTTCTCGGGTTTGACGCCAATTCCAGCGATGCGCTTTACGGGACGGCTTCCCGAGATGAAACGGGACTGATTTTTATACCGGTTGGTCCCTACCGTCAACGATTGCGATTGGTAGGCAGCTTAAGCCGTTAAAAAAAATCATCGCTAATGACATTGACGCGAACGGTCATGTCCTCAGCGATGAAACCACCCTTTCAAGAAAGGGAGACCGGACTTCTCTTAGCAATGATAGTTATCCCACGGATGATGGCAATGCATGTGAGTATGATCCCATGGATGGAACCAATCATGATGGTAATCGAACTCGCAACAGTCCCACCCTGAATACAGATAAGGATGAAGGTGGTCATCCATATACGGATTCCATGGATGATGCATGCAGGGATGGATCATACAAGAACAGTGCTCATGCTCCCAGTGGTGAACCATATCGGGGTGCTGCTCATGCTCCAGGGGCTGAACCATCGCAGGTAAGTGCATATTCTCACAGGGATGAGCCATTACAGCTTGCTGCTCGTTACCACAAGGATGACACATCATGGGGTGGTATCCGTGATGATGAGGAATATGGCACCAGGGATAGTGTGACGTTTGATAACCGTCATCGCGAGGTCTAATTTGATTATTCGCTTGCTGCTCAAATGCTTGCTCGGACGGATCGGAATTCTGCACGCCGGCCGGGTTCTGAACGTAAGGTTGATGGTATATCATCGTTTTCCTCCTAATCTTTTGAGGGGCATTGCATCGTGAATCCTCTTCTGGCAAAGCTCGCTTGGAAGCTACCGCTAGGCATAATTCACAATATGCTGAGATTGAGGAAAGGGCACTTGCCCCTATAAAATGGGCAGCTACCCAAGAGGAGGAGAAGCAAGGAACGAAATTGGTGTCGAAACGGAGATCGAGCGTGTGACAGTGATGATAAGGTTATAGCAAATAAAATTGTGATACCTTGATCCCTAAACTTTCTCAGATGAATCAAGTCATCAGATTATCTATCCGTATTCTGAATAAATGGGTCAATTTATTTTATGTCCCCAAGTTCTTGTCATTTTTATTTGACAAGAACTTGAGGACATTCGTTTTTAATAACAACTTAGAGACATTTCTGTGCACCAATAATGATATGAGAGCCTGTTGAAAGCCTGAGAGCCTCTTCTTTAATACAATATCATTTCAATCAATATCTGAGAGAAGAGCATTGCACACGTATGGGATATCCTTATCCTTACGTGCAATTCAGTCACCATACTCTTCTTCATTTAGCGAATGTTATCGCATCTTCTCGACATCAGAAGCTTTCACAAAGGCGAAGCGGTGATTGAAGAAGATGCGAAAGAATGCCTCTTTGCCTTTAATGTGCTTATTCGTCGCATAAGGATCCTTCGTGAATACTGGGGCTTCGTAATAATCGCCATTGACCTTCTCGATGGCAACATACGATTGTCCCTGTGCAATTGTGTACTGCAGCGGTACGAGTTCGTTCGGCTTTACATCGGCAGGGTATGCTGCCGCTTCTGGATAGGCCGCACCATAAACCGGTATAGAGGTTGTGCCCGCTTTCGGAGTAATGAGCTCTCCTGAACCCGCAACCGCATTGCTTCCTGCCGGATTATAGAACCATGCCTTTTGTCCACCGTACCAGATTGCTGTCCAGTTCCCCAGTTCTCCTGCGAGCGAGAAGGTTTGCCCTGTCGTAGCTTTAGCGCCTATGCTCAGTCCGTCTTTCTTGTTTTGAATGGCAAGGGCAGGGTCATCAATTAAATCAGCATCAAACTGCGGCTCCTTATACAAATAAACGAAGTTCGTCGGTTGGAGCGGAGCATCCTGAACTTCAGGTAAATTACTCTTAAAATTAGGCTTAATTGTCACGATGTCCTTGAGGCTATGCGTGGCGCCAAGTGGTGCTCCAACCAGCTCCATATAATGCTCCCAATCCCAGAATGGACCGGGATCCTGATGCATTGCCGGTGTTCGCTTCGGAGTAAGCCCCGGAATTTCGTTGTGCCCAATGATATGCGCTCGATCCAGCGGAATATCATACTTCTCTCCCAAATACTTAACGAGTGCGGCAGAAGAGCGATAAAGCCGTTCGGAGTACCAGGTTGCTCCTTCCATCGCATAGCCTTCATGCTCGATGCCGATGGAGTGCATATTGAAGTAATAGTTGCCTGCATGCCATGGCACGTCTTTGTTGTTAACCATTTGCGTTACATCGCCATCAAATGAGCGAACAACATAGTGGGCGGCCACGCTCTTCTTCGGATTTGCAAAAATGCCAATGGTGTCTCGATATGTTTCTTCCGTATCATGAATGACAATAAAGCGGATATCTGGCCCGAATTTAGGACGGTCTGCAAGATCATAGTTGGAATAGTCTGACGGGTCATCCCCGTTCTGCTGATAGGCTGCAGGAATAGACCTGCAAGGTAGTAGGGAAGGGCAATCAGCGCTGCTTGAAATGGTTGAATGCAGTTGCAGACTCTGTAAAGTGGCTGGGTTTGGCTTTACTTCCTTGGATGTGAGGCGCAGCGCCTGACCTTCCGGAGTTTGCCGTGCGATCCCTTGCTGTATCGTGTGGAACACTTGATCGGCGAAATCCTGTGCATAATACAATTCTTGAGAGCCGCTATATTTGGCAACTGCACCATACCAATCGGATTCTGTTACCGGCAGTTTGCCTGCAATGTCCTTCACATATTTTGCCAGCAGCGCAGCTCCGCCTCGAATGTTCTCTACTGGATCCTTCTTCAGAAAGATTGGATTTACCTTCAGGAGTTGAGATGCTGCAGCAAGAGTATGATGGCTTGGATCATCAAGCGAATCCGATGTGCTGATTTGGTCAGCGGTTGCATTCTGTTCCTCTGGCTGCTGCTTCGGCATCGGTATGTCGGTCAAATGCATAACGCCGAAGCCACCAGATGTGCTTGGTTCGCCATTATGATGCTCCCACCGTGTCAGGTTGTAGGAGACGGACATCAGAATGTTCACAGGCACTCCGAACTCTTTCGCTGCAGATTCGAAGGCTTGCTGGAGATGCTGCGAATTCGACTTGACTTGCTCCGCATAGACAGACGGTGCACTGTTGAATGGAGCAGGCAGCGCAGGCGCAAATCCCGCGGCCGCCAATGAGGCGACAGTGAGAGTGAGCGATAGCTTTTTCCATTGGATTGTTTGAAATCGTTTCAATTATTTCCCTCCCAAAATGATAATCACTAAGACAAGATGACACCGCTTTCAAAACAGAATTGGCATCCACATTTGCGCTTCCTTCTTTATCACCTTCATTCCATAATATGGGGATTGGTAACTATTATATTATCTTTCGATTAAAATTTTCAATATATTTTTAAAAGATGAAATATTTTTTCAAATAAAAAAGGACGCTTCTCCTATCAATTTCACAGGTACCATATACGTAAAAAGAGAGACGAACATTGGCAACAAATCGAAAAGTGGGTAGGTTCGTGCTAACAATTAGGGAAAGGGATAAAATCTAACTATTGACAGTTGTTGTGTACTACGTGCATAATACACCCATGAAGTGTATGAACCACATAGTACACACACTTGGTGATAAATGCGAGGGGTGATCATAGAGATGAATGAAGGGTGGACGAGTGTGGTCCTTAATAACCGTGACCCTGTCTATTTGCAAGTCGTAAGGCATTTCAAGGAGCGGATCGCAACAGGCCGATTAAAGGCAGGGCAGGTTATTCCTTCCCGCAGAGAGCTCGGAGCATTGCTCAAAATAAACCCAAATACGGCGCAAAAAGCCTACAAGGAAATGGAGGAGCAGCGGTTGATTATAACGGAAGGGAACTCACCGAGTCGGATTACGGAGGAAGCGGATATTCTGCGAGCAATTCGTTCGGAACTTATAGAAGATGCAGTAGAGGCTTTTGTCGTGTCAGTAGGGAGAATTGATGTACCTGTCGATGAACTGCTGGATCTTGTCCGGGCGAAGTATATCGAGGAACGTACGCGTACGAACCAAGTAGAAGGGGTGAACTCTGATGATTGAGGTTGTCGATTTACATAAGCGTTATCGTGGGCGAAATGTGCTGAACGGTATATCCTTCACAGCCGAAAAAGGGCAGATTACATGCCTGATCGGAATCAATGGAGCTGGGAAGTCCACGATTCTGAAATCAATTATGGGACTTACCCCACCAAAGAGCGGCACGATTCGCATTGATGGCAAGCCAGTTGGGCCAGCGATATATGAGAAGGTAGCTTTTGTACCAGATCATGTGACAGTACCAATGGGAATGAAGCTGTCCGACGGGATGCAATTTATGAAAGATTACTACCAGAATTGGAATGAGGCACGAGCGAAGGAATTATTGGATTTTTTTAAGTTGGATCGGTCGGAGCGCGTAGGTAATATGTCTAAAGGGACAACTGCGAAATATTGTCTGCTGCTCGGTTTATCGCAAGATTCGGATTATATCTTAATGGATGAACCATTCTCAGGCATTGATATGTTTAGCCGTGAGATCATTGCTGAAGTATTCTCGTCGGATCTTATCGAGGACCGGGGCGTTCTGCTGACGACACATGAAATAGACGATATGGAGCATTTGATCGATAAGGCGATTCTACTGCAGAATGGGGCGGTTCACCTTGCGTTTGACTGCGAGGAAATGCGTACGACAGAAGGGAAATTCGTTATTGACGTGATGAGGGAGGTGTATATGGGATGAATCGCTATTTGAAATTGGTTCATATGGAAATCCATCGATTCCGATATATTTTGGCATCCTTAATGGTGGTGACGATGGTCTGTCAGTTTAGTTCATTCATTCTGACAATCAAGCGTACATTATCGATTAAAGCGGCAAAAGGGCTAGGTTATGTTGATATAGGTTTACCCAAAATCCTCACCTTCCCCTGGGTTATCCTCAAAACAAAGGAATGGTTCATTCTTCCGATTTTGCTTAGCATAACGGTTCTGGTGTTATATACCATCCTCATCTGGTATCGGGATTGGTTCGGGCGATCGACGTTCATCTATCGGCTGCTGATCCTTCCATCAAAGAGATGGATGTTATACGTATCGAAGCTTACAGCTATTATTATGTTTGTATTTAGTATGATTGCATTTCAATTGATGCTGCTCGTCAGCGAGAATATGATCTTCAAGGCGATGGTTCCGGCAGAACTGCGGACGGATTCGACATTCGTCGAAGCGATTTCGATGAATGATGCATTAAAAATGCTACTGCCCAAACAGTTTGAGCAATTTATATATTCCTATGGTTTAGGCATCGTTGCTGTAATGGTTATCTTTACTGCGGTTCTACTCGAGCGAAGCTATCGGAGGATCGGTGTTCTATACGCGATTGCGTATTTCGCATGTTGTGCGATCTTGACTGTGTATCCCGTGTTTTTCGTAGGCTTTGATCGCCTGAATGAGTATTGGTATCCGGATGAAATATACGGAATGCAGCTTGGTGTCTGCTTGCTCGTTGCTGCGATCTCCGGCTGTCTCGGATGCTGGCTTCTTCGCAAGAAGATCACGGTGTAAAGGAGGAATTTACAATGAAACGTTACTTATTATCGATCATTCTCGGACTTTGTACGTTAGGGATATTGTGTACCTATTATACTTACGGTGCGGCGGATCATCTGCCGGCTTACAAGCTCGTAACGATTCAAGGCGACCCGAAGGAGGGAGCGGGTATCGAGCTTTACGGTAATTACAGTAGAATAGGAAGGGAACCATTATCCATTAATATAGAAGGAAGCAAATATCGGAGTCGGGAGACGTTTCGCGATCAGATCTCGTCCGTATCAACATGGAGAAATTTTTCGGAAGGCATGGGGCAGCTCATTCGGGATTATCGCCAATTTATGAGGGGCAAGAGTAGTGATCCTAATGGATTTTATAAGGATAATGAATGGTTGCTTTATGCGAAAGGAAATACCAGTTCAGGTCAGTCCCCACAGAAGCAATTTCAGCTGCATGTAGACCTGTTGAATGTGAAGACGAATGAGGAGAAGCAGTATGTCACCGAAATCCCTACTGACAGCACATTTGATTATATCTATGTCGACGATGTACAACGCATCAATGATCAGCTGCATGTACTAATTATGCAGGGTAAGAGGGATGAATCGTCGCTATATTTTGACTATGTGCTGGATTTGAAGAGCGGCGTACTCATTGAGGGGAAGCAAGTAACCCATTGGAAGAACAGCACAGATAAAAAAATAAAAATTGAGGTTCGCTCATTAAGTAATGACATTGCTCCGAATGAATATATGGTCTTTCTAGTTTTAGAGAATAAGGTCACATCGAGGGGAGATTATTCGAACTTTGCCATGCTTAGATATGCTTATTCATATAAAACTGGCAAGCTGTTTGCCTTGCCAGACTCAAAGCCGAAATTTAATCCTAACACGCCCTATTATTTAGAGAACAATTCGTTGGTCTACGCAAATTACGATAAAAATGAAATTCAGTTATCACGCAATAACTTAGACACAGGTCTTGAAGAGCGAGATTATGTAAAGATCGAAGCTTCGGAGCTTGGCGCTGATGAGATCCAATCTTTTGTTCTCACTCACAATCGTGTCTACATCTTGAGTCAGAAAGGCTCAACACATCACGTAGTGATTGTGGATGCATCCAATGGAAAAACACGCTACGTGGGTCAAGTAACCTACGAAGGACCTGAATCTGAACGTGATAAAGAGATGGATTTTTTGCGGTTATATAGCCTGAACATTCGAGAGACGGCTTCTTAGAAAAGAGGTACAGCCCGATGAATCGAACGGTGAGCTTTGGGCACAAAGTACAGGTTTTAAGAGGGGTAGAGACGTACGGGTATCAAGTTGCGCATTATCTGCTGCAAGAGGAAGAACTTGCTTTGGATGCGGCCAAAGCAGCCCTGTTGGAGTTGAGCTCAAATGATGATTTTTTCGCTGAAGATTCTTCATTGCAGAGAGCAAGACTCTGCAGAACTGTTATACGCCATGCACTTCTTGTGAAACAAAAGTGTCTGAGAAAAGAACAAGGCATTATAAACTGAATTAGATAGTTTTTTATCCCTTGATTATCAGGGTTAAAATACTTCGATAAAAGAAGTTAATAATGTCTACGAAAGTCTATGGTTCCCGCCTGTCTGAGGATAGGCGGATTTTTAATTACGGGACTTTTACTTTTTCGTTCCTCAGCTGATTTTTCCAGTGGCTTTCATTCACTCTTGAATCGGCGGCCTTCTGTCTTTTCACAATCAGCACAAATAAACCCTAACAGAAAATATCATTTGAAGTAACCTTTTGCTATTTACATGGCACTACTATATAGATGGATAGAAAGAAAGGAGTTGGGGGGCGTGCACCATTGGATAGAGGCAGCAAGGCAAGGAGACCGCGAAGCGTTCGATCCCATCGTCCGACAGTTCACTTCAATGGCTTATGCTGTAGCTTATGAACGGCTGCAAGATGTTCAGTTGGCGGAGGATGCCGTGCAGGAAGCATTTGCGGAAGCATTCATCAACCTCAGTCGCCTGAAAGAAACCGAAGCATTTCCTGGCTGGTTCAAGGTGATTGTCGTTCGCCAAGCGAACCGTATTCTTCGGCGCAAACGTTATCCGTCTGTCCCACTGGATGATATGACCGGCTTAGCCGAAAGTGGGAAGAGCATCTCCGACATCGTCGAGCAAAAAGAACTGAGAAGGCTGCTTCATGAATCCGTATCGACATTGTCATCGAATATGCGAGTGGCGGTACAGTTGTTTTATTTCTACGGCTATTCATTGCAGGAAATCTCTGCGTACTTAGGCACTTCCATCCCTGTATTGAAAAAACGGTTATTCGACGCACGACGCAAACTTAAAGGAATCCTGCCAGTTGCTGATTTTGCCCATGTATGCAACGGCTTATATGAAGGGGGAAAGCATATGCTGCATATTGTAAATGGAGATCACGTAGCGAACACATTGCGTAAGGTTATACCTCAGGGGGACATTCTCGTGTGGAGGGAAGTGTACCCGGAAGGGCCGAACTTCGCCAATCCCACAGAAGCCTCCAATCGGCAGGTACGGGCTCAATACTTGGAGCAGGCGCTCGGCATTCCCGCAGCAGAATTCACACGTCTCTCTGGCGAACAAGAACAGCAGCTCACTCGCTTTTCCGAATACGAAGAGATTGTGTTGTGGTTCGAGCATGATTTATTTGACCAGACGATGCTCTGCTACTTGCTCCATTGGTTTGCACAGCAGCCGCTTGGACATACGAAACTAAGCTTGCTATGCGTTGGATCCTTCCCCGGCATTGAATTATTCCGTGGGCTCGGCCAATTAAATGAAGAGCAGCTAGCGTCACTATCAGGGACGTGGCAAACTGTCGGTCGTGAACAGCTCGATCTAGGGTCAGCATTATGGGAGGCTTATACATCTCCTGATCCTAGCAAGCTCGTACAGCTTTTGCGAGAAGATACGTCGGCATTGCCCTATGCGAATGCAGCATTCCAGCAGCATCTTGCCCATTTCCCATCTGTCCACAATGGGCTCGGCATTGTCGAGCAATTCACTTTGGAGCAGATTGATTTTGGCATTGCTTCTCCGAATGAATTATTTAAGCATGTCTGCAATAGGCTGCATGAACTTGGAATGGGGGATTTGCAATACTGGCATGTGTTGGCCAACCTGACTAGCGGTACCTATCCGCTTCTGCATGTTAAAGGAGTAGAGACCTTCCCGAATTTCCAAGGCACACCGCCTTCATTCCGCGAATGTACGGTGTCACTAACGGAAACGGGGCGACGAGTGCTGGAAGGCCAAGCAGACTGGGTATCACTGAATGGGATCGATACGTGGCTGGGTGGTGTGCACCTGACCGGACAAACTGTACCGTGGCGGTGGGACACTGAAGCGAGAACACTCGTCAACGATAACCAGGGAGCGTAGCAAAGCGGGGCAAATTCATCGAAGGTGACCTATTTGACCTATTGCTTGCATTGAACAACTGAACTCGTAAATTATGCCTTTCATAACAAAAACGGCTGAGCAGTCGATATTGACGCTCGGCCGTTTTATTATTTCACCACATTAAATAGTTGATTAATTCCTCGAGGCATCCAGAGATTAATTGGAGTGGGATATTCTCATCCGTTGTATTAAAAGTATTAAAAACGTAGCTTGTTATTAGATGCTGCACCCGAATCGGTATAGGCACATTGGGTTTAACAGTGTGTATAATATATATATACACTAAATACTCTATTGACACTTATCGCAACAGTGTATATATTGTATATGTACACTATATGGATATAAACAGCATTGAGGTGATAGAAGCTGAAAATTATTATTTCCAATGCCTCGAGCGATCCGATATACATGCAAATATTGAACCAAATCAGACAGAGCATTCTGAGCGGGGAATTGCGTGCAGGTGACAGTCTTCCTTCCATCCGGAAGCTGGCTAAGGATTTGCAGGTTAGTGTCATTACAACCAAGCGTGTATATGAAGAGCTGGAGAAAGAGAAACTGATCGACTCCGTGGTAGGGAAGGGATCGTTCGTATCAGGGGCCAATAAAGACTTCATTCGGGAGCAGCGTATGAAACAATTAGAAGAAAAAATGATAGAGATCATTCGTGAAAGCAAGGAATTAAGTATGAGTCAACAAGATGTAATTGATCATATGAAGCTATTGTTTGAGGAGGAATACACATCATGAATGCAATCGAAATACGTAATTTAACGAAAACATACCCTGAATTTACAGTTGATCAGGTATCTTTGGATGTGAAGCAGGGTTACATTACTGGATTGATTGGTCCCAATGGCGTAGGGAAGAGCACCTTAATCAAAATGATGCTCGGCATGATTCGCCCTGACTCCGGGAGCGTAAAGATACTAGGCTGCGATATGCCCACACAAGAAGTGGACATCAAGCAGCGTATCGGAATCGTGTCAGATGATTGCTTCTATTATGATCACCTTACGATTCGTGACATGAAGAAGGTGATCGCGCCTTTCTATCAAAAGTGGAACGAGCAGAAATTTAACAACTATCTGGAACAGTTCGAGCTGTCCCCAAATAAGAAGATTGAACAATTATCCAAGGGGATGAAAGTGAAGTTTGCCCTTGCCGTTGCTTTTTCACATGAGGCAGAGCTCCTCATCATGGATGAGCCAACCTCCGGGCTTGATCCTGTGTTTAGAAGGGAAATGCTCGATATTCTTGCGGACATGATGCAGAATGAGCGAAATTCGATTATTTTCTCAACTCATATCACAACAGACTTGGATCGCATTGCCGACTACATTGCTTTCATCAATCGCGGAAAGCTCGTATTCAATGAAGCGAAAGATGATGTCCTCGATAGATACGTAATCGTGAAAGGTGACTCCCAACTACTAGATTCCGATGTTCGCAAAAAATTTGTCGGAATTCGTGAGACAGCCGTTGGTTTTGAGGGCTTAGTCGATAATCGGCAGGAGGCTGAGCATTTATTCGGAAATTATGCGGTTCTCAACAAACCATCATTAGAAGACATCGTGTATTTCACAACCAAGGGAGGACGTGTACATGCTTAACTTGCTTCGGAAAGAGTTCATCGCTTTTAAAAGCTCGCTCTGGACACCTCTCATGTATTTTGTTGTATTTAGTGTTGTTTTTATACCAAAGCATTCATCGTCTGTTCACCTTGTGGGTATTTATACGGCATTCGCTACGCTTAGTCACGTTACCCTGATCGATATAAAGAATCATAACCACAATTTTCTGGTCACGCTGCCGATTAGCCGTAAAAATATCGTAAAAGCGAAATACATAACGGGCATTATTATTAGCCTTGTCAGCGTCCTAGCATCTTATGGCATTCACCTGATCGTTACAAATGTATTCCCGGCATTTAACAAACCAGAATTAACGGTCATGGATATACTAGGACCAGCAGCCATCACGCTAGCCCTTGCTTCCATTTATTTGCCGCTGTTTTATACGCTTAGTAAGAAAGGAACGTCTATTATTCAAGGGGTATTCACATTAATCCTAATTGCACTGGCGCAGCCTACGGCAATATTTATGCAAATGATCAACGAGAACGGATTACATAGTAACCCAATCTTGTATTTGATCCTGATCGGCATCTTATTGCTGTTCATTGCTTCCTACTTTATAGCTGCAGCTCTGTTTACGAAAAAGGAATTATAAGAGTTCGTTGCTGTTGCATGATCAAAAGATATACAAAAAAGGGAGATAGGACAGGATGCATACTCAAAAAGGTCGTCCTAGTCGAATAAAAGGCTGGGTAATGCCTCTTGTGGGATTTCTTGTTGCACAACTCTATTTTATTGCCTGTGATCGATTTTCATGGAACCTGTACAGAGAATTCAAGCCAGGAACGATTATGGGTAGAATTTTGAACTCCGAGCTTTTTACAGAATGGTTCACTCCATATGACTTGCCGATATCTAATGTAATTACGGCATTTTTGATCGTAACCTTACTCTTGCCCTCATTAATAGGTGTGATTATGAATATCTTTTCCAGAAAATGAATTGAATCATGTTAGGAATGAAAGGAATGTGATGTAATGATAAAGAAAGAAAATCAGAATATGAAATGGATAGGTTTATTGTTCTCAGGATGGCTTACAGTAAGTGCTGCCCTGTTTTTAGCCGGCCTTTCCGGTGATGTTTCAGAGCATTTGTTTGGCTCATCAAGGCATGTTCGGAACCTGATTCAGAGTCTTGTGATGAGCGGCCTGGTTGTTCCTATTATTTTGTATTTATATCAGCGTCTCTATCGAATGACTGGTATAAAACCGAAGACACCGGTATATTTCTGGAGAAGAGGATATCACTTTTTTACTGGGGTTCTATTGGCAAGTGGACTGGGTGCATTGGGCTTCGTTATAGCAAGTGTTCAAGGTTGGATTGTCATTGAAAAATGGCATGCCCCCGATCAGTGGTTTGCTGCGCTGCTTATCAATGTATTGTTTGCTGTGTTTTTTGAAGCTTTGCCGGAGGAACTAGGGTTAAGAGGGCTTCTGTATGATGTGCTACGTCATCGATTCCCAGCTTGGTTATCCGTATTCCTTCAAACCATACTATTTGTATGCGTCACGACAGCGGTTGCCCTATTTCAAGCATTCGTTGGACAGACACCCGGATTAACGCTTAATATCTTTTATATCGTAGTCATTTTTTGTTTTGGAATAGGCTTGCAGTTACTCCGTTTATGGACCGGAAGTCTTTGGGCGTCAATCGGTTTTCACCTTACCTACTTAGAAATTATGCGGTTTGTCGTTCTTCCGCATGGCTATGGCGGTGGTGTACCCCCAATTATAAGCTACCAAGAATCAGCGCCCTTACTCGGCTACATAATCTCTATTAGTATGATTCAAATCGGGGGCATTATCGTATCGCTTGTTATATTAAGTGCGAAGCGTATCATACGAAAAAAAGCATCCGCTCGAACTGGAGTACTAAGCAAATGAAATATCTGATATGCATAGATCTGATCCACCCATGATTAATTAGATTTAAATCAAATGCATAGATTGATATAAAAAAATAAGTACAGTTGAAGAGAGCGACCTACGCTCTCTTCATTTCTTTCTGGGGCTCACATTCCTTATTTTCCATGGAGAAAGAACCGATTCCCTTGCAAATTCAAATCGAATGGCTATGCTCTTTTCCGACATATTCTTCTGTTTCATGAAAACAGGTAGTTCTAACACTGTAGTTAATCGATGCCCGTTGTCTGGATCGGGGATTTCTTTTCTTTTCATCATCCGATATGTCGTTCCGTTCTCCATCTGCTTAAGAAAGTAGTTTACCGTTTCAGAATGTGCACCTTCAGACACTGCTATAAGTAAATTATTATCCCGTTGAGACAAGGCTCCGATAAATACTTCCGAGAGCAACTCGGGTGATAAGCCATGTAAAAAAGCCTCTCTTTTTCCAGCAGCCGTGTACACCATCACCTGATGCAATAAGTCTGGGTGAAAGGATCGATGCGTACTGCTGCCAAGAAAGTGTACGCAGAAGTGTCCTGAAAATCCATTGTCCGGAATCCCATCGCCGCCATGAGGCATTCCGTTCATAGAAGCAGCGATTTTCCGATTGTCATCAGTAACGACGATTATCGCTTTCCGATTCCAGCTCCAATGATTATCATACATCTGCTTCATCGTCTTCGTATCCTCTTTGGTTAGCGGCTGCACATCGGCATGCCTGCTTCCCGCACGACGCTGAACACGGAATTTCAACCCTTTCTCCAAATCAATAATTGAGAAAGTGCTTTTTCTAGGAAGCAAGGCTTTCGCCTCACCCCAAGGAATAATCGTCCCATAATGATGTTTTCTTAGAAAATTTGCATGTACCAGCAACTGCTTGGTCGCTTTAGGTGTAAGGATAAGACGTGTTGATTCAGCCTCGTTCCATAAGGAACCGGATTGCTCCATACGGAAATTTTTTGTTCTATTATTTTTTGTAATCGTTACATATATGTCGGTGAGTATAGGGCGATGTTCTGTCTGTTCTTCCTTGCCATCCTTATATAAACGAAGGGCTTCCTTATTTTTCAAAACCATTTTATGTTCATATGTTGCGGAGGGGCTTGTCCGTACACTTATGTTCATTTCAGCAGATGGCGCCTTGTAGTCAGCATGGACAATCATGCTGCTAACAGAAAAATAGGTAAGGAGGAGAAGGAATATCATGGAGCGGGTCACGAACAAGATCATTTTCAAGCCTCCAAATAACTGTTGTTGTTTGTTAAAATCAATATTTCTGGGCTTCGTCCTGACCTAGAAATTGGATGACGCATGTGTAGAATTCATCTTATGTACGATTTTTATTCAACATACTTTATATATGCAGTGGCACGGCGTATACCGAAAGTTAAAAGTCGTTTCCTTGTCGTCGGAAGACTCGACTTTTTCTTTCTTCCTAATTTGACAGGTGTTAAACCAACGAAAAAAAGGAGAGTCTACTGAAAAAATTCAGCAAACTCCCCATGTTCCTCCATTCATGTTTTACTTGAGTAAAATAGATCCGGTATTGACGCATTCGATTTCTTCTCGAATTGCCGACAATAGCTGCTCCAGATGAGAGTGCAAGAAAAAATGTCCTCCCGGAAGCAGCTTGCTTGAAAAATCGGAATTGGTCAAGCTGCGCCAAGATGTCAGCGATTGTTCGGACAGAAATTCGTCGTCTTGTCCCCCTAATGCAACGATGGGACAAGGTATGGTGCCTTGTGTATATTCATAAGTCTCGCAGACCGAAAAGTCGGCTCTCAGAGAAGGGGACAGGAGTTCCAGCAATTCCTCATCATCAATTAGCTCTTCTGGTATTCCCCCGTTCAGTCGAAGCCGCTTGCGGAATTCTTCCTCGGGCAAACCATGAATGGGAGATACCGGACTCTGAACAAACGGGGCATTCAATCCCGCGACAATAAGCTTTAACGGAGGACGATTCAAGCTCCTCGATAATAAGATCGACAATTCATAGGCCAATAAGGCGCCCATGCTGTAACCAAACAGAATATACGGTTTGTCCAATAGGGGCCTCATCGCATGTGCGACTGCTTCCAGCAGCGGTGACATGCTTGTGTAGGCTGGTTCGCGCAATCGCGCGCCTCTGCCTGGATATTGAACTGCGCAAACTTCCGCGAACGCTGGCAAATAGTCATGCCATGCGCGGAAAATAGATGCGTTCCCTCCCGCATAAGGCAAACAAAACAGCCGTATTGCGTCTTTCTGATTCACCTTATTGCGAACGAACCATTTGCTGCTTGTATCAAGAACGCTCACATCGTTCATCTTCCGCTCGTTTACAGATGAATGGAATTTTGATTGCTGGCATAATCCGATCATGATTCGAAGCTCTCCTTCGAACCTTTGAGCCAGATTTTCGATCGTTTGCTTAGAATGCACATTTTCGCTGTATGACAAACTTATGTGCAGGCGGCCTGACGTCACCAATGCCGTCACGTCGACATAATGGGCCCGTTCGGAATCAGGCGCAAGATCCAGTCCTGCTGTATCCGCAACCAGCGTGAATAAAGCCCCCTTTTCCTTATTCCAATCAGCATTGAATTGCCCCAAGTAATTAAAGCTCATCATTGGTCGTGGAAGCTTGCGAAGCTGATTCGAAATACTGTCATCTTCAGTCATATAGCGCAGTAAGCCATAACCGATTCCGCGGGTTGGAATAACGTTCAGTCGCTCTTTTACCCCCTGGATGTCCGCGTATATATCCGCGCTATCTGTCACTTCAAGCATGACTGGATACATGTTCGTAAACCAACCTACTGTACGCGAGATATCAAGGTCAGTGAATAATTCTTCTCTGCCGTGCCCCTCCATATGGACATACATTTTCCTTTCTCCCGACCATCCAGAGACAGCGCGGCCGAGTGCGGCCAACAGAATAGCGTCAATTTGCGCGCCGAATGCTGATGGAGCCTCCTGCAGCAGAATCCGCGTTTCTTCAGAAGACAAATTCGATTCCGCAACTGCCAAACAGGCCGTCGTATTGGCACCGTCTGGGAAGTCGAGCGGAATTAGGGGATGGGGAGGACTGACTTGATGTAACCAGTATTCCAGCTCTGCCCGCAATTGATCCGTAGCGGAGTAGGCAGCAAGGCTGTGCGCCCAATCGCGATATGAAGCAGTTTTCGACGGCAAGCATATGGCTTCACGGTCTACTATTTGCTGACAAGCCGTGCTTAGATCATCCAGCAAAATGCGCCATGAAACACCATCTATCGCCAAATGATGAATAACCAAGGCCAGCTTTCCTGGCTGTCCGGTGTCATAGTCAAAATAGATGGCGCGCAGCAGTATGCCTTCGCTTAAGTCGAAGCCGGTTTGAGCCTCTATGATCGCGGCCGCAAAAGCATCTGCCTGCAGGTTTGCAGGCTGATCGCGAAGATCAATGAGCTTCAGAGGCGATTCGTCCGTATAAGCGGCATATGCCTGTTCCCAACCGGATCGGCCCATCGTAAATTGGAGACGCAGCGCATCATGATGTGCCACGAGATGGGCGATCGCTCTCTGCAGGACTTCATAGCTTATTCGGGAATTCACGGACAAAATCATGGACTGATTGAAATGCTCGGGAACGGACATCTCCTCGAATAACCAGCGCTGAATCGGTGTAAGCGGCAGCGAGCCCGTCACTTCTTGCTGCCCGATTTCATTTGGCTCGAGCGGCTTCAGAGCTTCTAACATGGGAGCCAGCTCCGCGATCGATTGATATTGAAACAGATATTTCGGCTTCATTTCCAGACCCAATTGACGTACTTTGCTTGTAATTTGAGTGCTTAAAATGGAGTCGCCGCCTAAGCTGAAATAATTATCATGGATGCTGACGAGTTCAATGCCAAGCACCTGAGACCAAATGTCAGCCAACTTTTTTTCGGTCGGCGTTCGGGGAGGCACATATTCTTCCTCCTTGTCCGTAAATTTCGGCGACGGCAACGCATTGCGATCCACTTTACCATTAGGAGTCAATGGGAGAGCATCCATAACGACGAAGGCGGCAGGAACCATATAATTCGGAAGCCGGGCCTGCACATGCAGCCGAAGCTCGCTAATATCCAATCCGTGAGTGATATCGGCTGACGGAATCACGTATGCAACCAGCCGCTTGTCTTCCGGCCCAGGCTCCTTTACGGAAACGATCGCCTGCTCAACAGCCGGATGCAGCGTAAGCGCCGCCTCGATTTCGCCGGGTTCAATGCGATATCCCCTTACTTTTATTTGATCGTCGGCACGCCCCATAAATTCAATGGATCCGTCCGGTAAATAACGAGCAAGATCGCCGGTTCGATACAATCGTTCCCCTGGAAGGGAAGGAACGTACCCGAACCGCTCAGCTGTAAGCTCGGGCCTTCTCAGATAACCGCGAGCTAGGCCGTGGCCTGCAATGTATAATTCGCCAACAACGCCGACAGGAACGGGATGGCGATGCCGATCCAGCAAATAAATTCTCATATTGGCGATCGGTCTTCCAATCGTCGGTGCTGTAAGCTCCGCGGAGGATCGTGATTTCACAGGCACGCGGCATGCCGTGGAGACTACTGTTCCTTCGCTCGGCCCGTAATGATTGAACAGGGCAAAAGGCAACGTCTCCGGCGGAAAATAACGCAGTCTGTCACCCCCGGTAAGCATGCACCTCAGCGAGCACTCGTCAGGCCAGGTCAGAGAGAGAACCGCCTCAGCCAGCGGCGTGGGCAAAAAGCTGACGGTAATGCGCTCATTCACGAGCCAATCCCGCAGGCGATCCGGATCCAAGCGGGTATCCTCGTCTGGAATATGAATTGAGGCGCCGCTGGCCAAATAAGGCCACAGCTCCCAGACGGAAGCGTCAAAAGCGGGGCCTGCCAGCCATGTCGCCCGATCGCAGTTGGATATGCGATACGCATTCTGATGCCAGGACACTAAATTGAGCAAGCTATGATGCTCGATTTCGACTCCCTTCGGGCGGCCCGTCGAACCGGAAGTGTAGACGACATAGGCTAAATTGCTGGACGCAGCGCCGCTGTCGGGAGGCGATTCATCGCCATCTTGCGGATTGGCGCCGATTCCGTCCAACGGAAGAACGGTCAAATTCGTGTGCCGAACCCGCTCTGCATGCCGCTTGTGAGTCAACAGAACATGAATTTGGGCATCTTCGATCATATAAGCGATCCGTTCGTCAGGGTACGCCGGATCGATCGGCACATAAGCCCCGCCGGATTTTAATATGGCGAGCAATCCGATAATTTGCTCGGCTGAACGGTCAGCCAGCAAGCCTACCAATACTTCTGGACCAATACCGAGCCGCTGTAGATGGCGGGCCATCCGATTCGCGCGAATGTTGACCTCCCGATAGGTGAACTTCTCGAACCCGAATGTCACCGCAATTGCATCTGGGAATAAGGAAGCTTGTTTCTCAACAATTTCATGGATGCACATATTGCCTAAATCAGCGGCTTCTGTCCGATTCCATGCCGATAGCAGAAGCTGCCGCTCGCATTCGCCCATTATCTCCAGACTGCTCAAGGACAAGTTGGGATTGAGCACGATGCTTTCCAATAGATGTTGGAGATGCTCCAGCATCCTCTCCACGGTCTGTGAATCGAAAAGATCCGTGTTGTACTCCAGCTCGGCAATGATTCCGTGATCCCTGACATGGCTCATCACCAGGGAAAGGTCATATTTTGACGTCTTGTTGACAATCGGTAATAGCTTTACCTTGAGACCGTCCGATTGCACCATACGCTGAAATGAATCGTCATTCATTGCGAACGTGACTTGGAATAACGGACTATGGCTCGTTACGCGATCAGGTTGCAGTGCCTGCACCAGTTGATCGAACGGAAGATCCTGATGCTCATATGCGCCCAGCACCTGTTTCTTGGTTTGCTGCATCAGCTCCCGGAATGTCGGGTTAGTGGACAGATCGCTTCTGATCACGAGCGTATTTACAAAAAAGCCGATCAATCCTTCTATTTCCGACACTCCACGATTGGCCATCGGAGTGCCAATGCAAAAGTCATGCTGTCCCGAATAGCGATAAAGCAAAGCTTGAAAAGCTGCCAACAAGGTCATAAACAATGTCGAGCCCTCTCGACGGCTCAATTGCAGGAGCGGTTGCACTACGGCTTCCGGTATGCACAATTGAGCGGTATCGCCCTGGAAAGTTTGTGTAGCGGATCGGGGACGATCCGTGGGCAGCTCTAACGCCGAAGGAGCATGATGCAGGGTGTCCAGCCAATAGTGCAGTTGCTTATCCAATTCTTCTTCCGTTAACCATTTGCGCTGCCAGATTGCATAATCCGCATACTGGAAGGGGAGCTCGGGCAGGGGAGACGGCTTTCCCTGCGAATAGCAGGAATAGAGCGTTAGCAGCTCCTGTTGAAATACGCCCAGAGACCAACCATCAAACACGATATGATGGAAGGCAAACAGGAGAAAATTCTCCTGTTTGCCGGTTTTGATGAGCAAGCTCCGGCACGGATGCCCATGCTCCAAGTCGAACGGCTTGGCTGCCTCTTCATCGATGATGTGGCGAGCTTCCAGGTATTTGTCCTCGACGCGTTCATCTGCGAACAAATCGATTTCTTTCATTGGTTGAACGGTGTCGATCGGCTCAATGATTTGTACTGGCGCATTTTCCATTGTTGAAAAACGCGTTCTCAATGATTCGTGGCGGCGGATGACTTCGATCCACGCCCGCTGTAAGGCATGTATGTCCAACTCTCCGATAAATTCGAACGCTAACGGAATATGATAATGATTCATGCCCGGTTCAAGCTGATGAAGCAGCCATAATCGTTGTTGAGCAAATGACATAACGGATCCCGCCAGCTTCCTTGACTGGGGCTTTATGGGTGGTTTGCGAGGTGCCTTGTCTTTGGCAAGCCGGGCTGCCAACATTCTTTGCTGCTCAGGAGTTAACGAGGCCAAACGATCCCGCAAATCCGTCATACCCATGCATCCTCCTTATGGGGCAGTTCGCGCATAACAGCTTCTCGTTCTTCTTCTGGCAATTTTTCCAGCTCGGTCAGCAGTTCGGATAGGAGAACGGGATCCATTTCTGTTTCCGATTCCATTTCCGTCATTCCCATGTCTTCAAGCTTGGCGGTTAAAGCCGCAACAGTCGGCGCATCGAACAGGGCATGTAAAGGGAGCTCTGCTTGGAACGCTTCCCGAATGCGGGAGAGAAGCCGGGTAGCGAGCAAAGAATGGCCTCCAAGCTCGAAAAAGTTATCCTCCACGCCCACTTCTTTTACCCCGAGCACATCTGCCCAGATGGCGGCCATTTTCATTTCGGCTGGATTGCGCGGCGCCACATAGGTCGGCTGCAGATCCGTTCTTTCGTAACCAGGCTTCGGAAGCGAATCGCGATCAATTTTCCCGTTATTCGTAAGAGGCATCGATTGCAGCCACATAAAGAGGGAAGGGATCATGTAATCTGGAAGCCTGCTTTCGAGATGCGCTCGCAGCACCGGCATAATATCGCCCGATTGATCCGTTTCCACGTAGGCAATCAGACGCTTGTCTCCATGTGGATCAACGTCCGCAATAACGAGAGCTTCCCTTACAGACGGATGTTCCTTCAGCGCAGCCTCGATTTCCCCCAATTCGATGCGATATCCCCGTATTTTCACCTGATGATCCGCACGTCCTACATATTCGAGTTCGCCGTTATGCCGAATGCGGGCCAGGTCGCCGCTTTTGTACAGGCGTGCCTCAGGATCATTAGCGAACGGATCGAGCACGAAGCGCTCGCTATTTAATTCGGCCCGGTTCAAGTACCCTTTAGCGACTCCGGGGCCTCCTACGTACATTTCGCCAGTCACACCAGGAGGAACGGGCTGGATATGACGGTTAAGGACATACACCTTCGTGTCCGGAAATGGAATTCCGATCAAGCTTCCCGTGTCCTGCCCGATATCCTCAGTGGTTATTCGGCGGTAAGTAGAAACTACCGTCGTTTCCGTGATTCCGTACATATTGATAAATTGAGGTGAACGATCACCGTGTCGATCGATCCAAGGCTTTAATGACTGAAAATCCAGCGTCTCTCCGCCAAAATTAATATAACGCAGGCTTAATTTTGACGAGTCTTGTGATTCCTCATATTGTGCCAATGGCCGAAATGCCGACGGCGTCTGGTTGAGGACGGTAACCTTGTGCTGCTCCAGCAAGTGATACAGGTTCTCCGGTGAACGACTCGTCAGATGGGGCACGACCACCAACCGTCCGCCATAGAACCAGGCGCCCCACATTTCCCATACGGAAAAGTCGAAGGAATAGGAGTGAAACAGTGCCCAGACATCGTCTTCATGAAAACCGAAAATGGATTCGGTAGACGTAAACAGCCGGACGACATTCTCATGCGAGATCATTACGCCCTTCGGCTTCCCGGTGGAACCGGAGGTGTAAATCACGTAAGCAAGATTGGTGGAAGTCAGCTCCACGTTCAAATCTTCGCCGTATAGCTTCTCTATCGTATCTCGCTCTTCATCCAGGCACACCGTTGCGAGCTCATGCTGCGGCAAGGAGCGCAAGAGATGAGACTGGGTAAGAAGAATGGCCGGAGCCGCGTCATCCATCACATAACGGATGCGTTCCGCAGGGTATGCGGGGTCAATCGGCACATAAGCAGCGCCCGCTTTGAGCACGCCGAGAATGCCGACGAGCATGTCCAAGGAACGCTCGACCAATATCGCTACCAGCACGCCTGACCCTGCCCCCATCATGCGCAAATGACGCGCAAGACGATTGGCTCTCTCATTTAGTTCGCCGTAGGTCAGTTGTTGTTCATCATATACAGCGGCAACGGCATCGGGCCTGTGCCGGGCCTGCTCCTCAAATACTTCATGAAGACAGCGATGATCGCACAGAAGATTCGCAGGCTCTCCAGCAAAAAGCAACCGTTCCCGCTCTGCATCGTTAAGGAGAGGAAGCAAAGCGATTGGCGACTTTTCGGCAGACGGTTCAATAATGGCCTGCAAAATATTTTCGTAATAAGTTAAAAATCGTTCGATCGTATCCTTCCGGAACAGATTCGAATTATAAGTCAGATCCAAAAGAATATTTCGGTTGAATTCCATAACATTGAAACTGAGCTCATATTTCGTTGCCGTAATCGGAGTAGGGATGGTATCGACTTCAATATTGCCAGCGTCCGGGATATTGACTCTTCGCTCATAGTTAAAAACAACTTCAAGTGGCGATAGACGATGAGAGGCATCGGGATTTCGAAATACGCTGCTGAATGAAAACTCGCCGTGCTCCTGGGCCTCCAAAACAGAAGTCTTCACCTGGCTTAGCAAACGCGTAAACTCAGCGTGCTCATCCATTTCGATAGTTATCGGCAATAATGTGATCGCATATCCAACATAGCTGGAGCCGCCTGGAAGAGAGCGCTGGGCAAAAGGCACCCCGACGGTCAGCTCCGTCTGATGCGTCAAACGATTGAGAAGCAGGGCATAGGCACTTAAAAATGTAACAAAAGGAGTGACCTTATTGCGCTGTGAAAAGCGGTTCACTCGTTCGGCAAGCATAGGATTGACCATTTGCCGAACAATGTCGCCATTATAGGTTTTTTTGTGCGGACGCCTCATATCGAGCGGCAAATCCAGGGTCGTATTGCTGCCTGTTTTGTTCAACCAATACAGGTTATTGGCTTGACGCTCCTCATTGGATTCCAGCTCCGCCTTCCAGTCCATGTAGCTTCTTAATTGTAAAGGCTCTGGAAAATGAATGGGCATGCCTTTCAACAATAAGGAATAGGCGGCGAACATTTCTTCAAGAATAATTCCAATAGAGTATCCGTCTACGAGAACGTGACTTGCAGTAAATACGAGATAATGCCTGTCGGTCGTTAATTTGAGCAGCGTGCAGCGATATAAGCTCCCTGATGCAAGAGGGCGCTCCGTCTCATCGCGAATCCATTCTATTGCAGCAGATTCCGGACTCGAATCAGTTGCGGAGCTCAAATCCAGCATCGGCATATCGATGCGAACCGTCCCCCGAATCGGTATCATATTGCCTTGATGATCGAATGTCACCCGCAAGGAATCGTGCCGCGCCACAACACTGTTCATTGCCTCTGTTAATAATGAATGGCGTAGCGTGCCTTTAAGGGAAAGAACTACGGTTTCATTGCATGCGATGGCTGCCTGATCGCCTAGCTGCGAAAGCACCCATAACTCCCTCTGATCCTCGGATACGGGGATAAGTTCCTTATCGGAGGTCTGCTGTCCAGCCGCAATGCGGGCACCCGGAAACATTTGGGCGTCAATAAGCTCTGTCATCGTATCCTTGATAATCCCAATCAACTTACGGATGTCTTCGTCGGAATGCGCCGTCGACAGGAAGCAGTTGCGTCCTTCCCAGATATACACTCCCTTTTCCAGCAGGCCATAGAAGAATAGATCCATGTTCACTTGATAGACGAACCGGAAGAGGGAGCCGAAGTGAACCATCTTCATGGGAATATTCGCAGACTCGAAGAAATCGTTCAATTCGCGCACCAAATAGGCTGTCTTGGCATTGACGTTCTCCTGCAATTCCGGGCCGAACTCCAACAGATGAAGCAGAACGGCATGCGTGCAGGCCATCGTAATGGGATGCTTGCAGAACGTGCCTGCGATTATGGTTGTTTCAGCTTGCGGGTAAGAGCGGTCACCAAAATTCCATTGCCCTCCATCCACGGCATCCAAGAACTTCGCGCTGCCGGCCACTACTCCAATGTGCATGCCTCCGCCAAGGACTTTCCCGTAAACGCACATATCCGGTCGAATCCCGGATATGCCCTGGAACCCGGCAGGATGAACTCGGAAGCCGGTAATCACTTCATCAAATATCAGCGCCGTATTGTTGCTCCGCGTAATTTCGCGAAGATCTTCCAAAAATGCGATAGGAACGAGGTCAGGACGACGGCTTTGTACAGGCTCGACCAGTACTGCTGCCAGCTCACCCGACATGGATCGTATAATCTCCAGCGATTGTGGATTATTATATTCGAGAATCATGACGTCTTCCGTAATCCCGGCAGGAATGCCTGGCGCCATAGGGGAAGCTCCGTTTGAACCGGGGCGATTGAACATGCTGGCCAGTACGCCGTCATACGTGCCGTGATATGACCCTGCGAACATGGCAATCTTATTCTTGCCGGTTACGGCGCGCGCAAGCCTGAGGGCAGCCATTACCGCTTCCGTCCCTGAATTACAGAAGGTGCTTCTGTCCATGCCGGTAATCTGGTGAATGAGGTCGGCTACTTCCCCTGCGACGCCGGATTGCGGGCCTAGAGCATAGCCGTTTTGAAGCTCTGCTTTAATAGCTTCGTCGATAAACTCAGGCGCGTGACCGAAAAAATTCACGCCGAAGCCCATCGTTAAATCGATATATTCATTTCCGTCCTTATCCCAAAAACGCGAACCTTTTGCATGATCGACAACGGGCAAATAATGAACTTCTTTCGTTGAAAACCGGAAACCAGATGCACCGCGATAATCGGCGAACACGGGGCGATGCTTGGCTATCCACTCTTTCGATTTTTTTGTTTTATCGGCCAATCGTGCCACGACCGCTCTGGCATATTGTTCTTGCATACCAGTTACGCTTTCTTCTTTCTGATCCTGCCATCTTTGATAGGGAACCCAGGTTTTTTCAGAGATTGTCGGAAGTGAAGGCGCGGCAGGAGATTCCGGTCGGATCGCCATTGTACTAGGATGAAGAACAGTCGATCCATTCTGCGAATGGTTGATTGCCGTTGTATTAGGATGAACAGCCGTTCCATTCAGTGGTTGATTGTGGATGAAGGATAATTGATGTTGGATGACACGTTCCATGGAAGCCAGTTGTTCGCTCATGAAACCAAGCAGCCCCGATTCGCTGCGCATCGAATTGGAGAGTGCTAGGGATGGTTGATTGACGACTGTCGAATTGAAGAGTGCCGGGGATGGCGAATCAACGGCTGTCGGGATCGGCAGCTCTTCGGTCAGCGCTGGCGGTTCTTCATGCGGCATAACCGATTCGATGGCTGCGCATAGCTTGGAAATGCTCGTGATTTCGGTGAAAAAATCTCGCGCCGAAAAGGTTACTCCGTATTTATTCTTTACTTTTTGAATCACGTCCATCAAAATGAGCGAATCAGCGCCCATTTCCAATAAAGGCAGGTTCTCATCGATTCTTGCCACGTCTTGATTCAGCAACTGGGCGAATATTCCCTTGATCTCCATCATAATAGAAGTTCTGATATTGCTATCTTGGGTTGTTTTCACCAACTTTTCCTCCTTTGGCGATTCCGGATTCATATGACCGCCTTGCCAGCATTTTGTATAAGCAAACGGATAGTTCGGCAATTGCGCGCATTCATGAGTGTCCAATTGGTAGAGTGCCTCGAACTGGACTTGTCCGCCGGCGACGTACAGATTGCCCACAGCTTCGAGCAGCGAATATTCGTCATCCCTTCCTTTTAGGAGAGAAGGAATCCATTTATAGGCACCATTATTGAATTCTCGCTGTCCAATCCGTGACAGTACGGCATGAGCACCGATTTCCAAAAAGATATTGCACCCGTCATTTACCAATGTATATAAAGAGTCTTTGAACCGAACAGCTTCCCGCGTATGCCTGATCCAATACTCGGCGGTAATTGACCCGATGAAATCGCCGGTTACGTTAGAGACAAGCGGAATTTGGGGAGGATTGAATTTTAATCGTTTTATGATATCGTAATAGTCTTGCAACATAGGCTCGACTAATTGCGAATGAAATCCATAGTTTACCTCAAGCGTTACGGAATGAACGCCTGCCCGTTGCAGGTGGTTCGTAGCTTCAGCCACATCGTCCGGGGCGCCTGCAATGACAAAGTTATTGCTGCTATTAATGGCGGAGATTTCTACGTTCGAATGGGCGTGAAGCACGCTTACCAGTTCATCCATATCTCCCATGATTGCCGCCATTGCTCCAGGATCGCACTTTTGTGTCATGAGCTTTCCTCGCTCGGCAACTACGGCCAAAGCATCATCAAGAGAAAATACCCCTGCAATGCATGCTGCCACATATTCGCCCACACTATGTCCGACAACCGCAGCAGGTTCGATTCCAAGCGATAGCCATACTTGTGCTAGAGAGTACTCGATCGCGAAAAGAGCGCACTGCGTGTAGTCTGTACGGTGAAGGAGAGCTGACGCAGAATTATTTTCTATATCATAAATGACATCCAGTATAGAATGATCCAAACGATCCTTTACTAAATCGGCGCATCGATTCATGTTCGTGCGAAACACTTCTGAGCTTGCATACAAGCCGCGCGCCATATTAACATATTGGCTTCCTTGTCCCGTAAACATAAAGACGATTTTGGGAGAGTGGACGAGACTGCCTGCAATGCCGTTGACCCCGCGAGCGGAGAAGCTCTGGACTTTCTCATGTATCTCTTCAAGTGAGTCGCCAACGAATGATGCCCTGTGTAGAAATGCCGTTCGGCGGGTATTGGCCGTTCCGCATATGGCTCCTAATTGCTCCGAGGATGCATGTTGTAAATAGGAATCGTACGTGGAAGCGAGTCTAACTAATCCGTCCGTGGTAGGGGATGATAATGTCAATAGATGCGCTCTCGATCCCATGGCATTGTTAGCTCGTTTATCGGCACGGGATGGTGCCTCCTGCACAATAACGTGGGCATTCGTTCCGCCAAATCCGAACGAGCTTACCCCGGCTGCTTTTACAGGTTTGATCCAGCTTTCCGTCTCAACAGGGATGCGGAGGCGGGAACGATCGAGACTTATGTATCGATTTAGCTTGGTCATGTGCAAATGGGCAGGAATTTCGCCGTGCTGAATCGCCAGCACCGTTTTGATAAGTCCGGCAATGCCAGCAGCCGCTTCGAGATGTCCGATATTCGTTTTGACGGAACCGAGATAGCAGATGTCGTCGTCTTTGATCCCTGCCGACGGACAACCATAAATCTCTTTAATTGCCTCAGCTTCGATGGGATCGCCCAGAGGCGTACCGGTGCCATGAGCCTCTACATAGCCGATGTCCGCAGGCTTCAGCTGAGCCTGCTCGATCGCTCTGCGTATCACTTGTCTTTGCGCAATCCCGTTAGGCGCGGTTAAGCCATTGCTGCGACCGTCTTGATTAACGGCCGTTCCTTTAATGACTGCATGAATCCGGTCACCATCCGCAATCGCATCCTTTAAGCGCTTCAAGATAACGACCCCGCAGCCTTCTCCGCGGACATAACCATTGGCCCTGTCGTCGAACGTCTTGCATGTTCCATCCTCAGACAGCATTTTGGCTTCCTGCAAGCCTTCCGTGATGCTGGCGGAAAGCAATAGATTTACCCCGCCGGCTACAGCCGCATCGCATTCTCCGTTGAGCAGACTTTGACATGCATAATGAAGGGCTACTAATGACGACGAACAAGCAGAATCGATACACATGCTTGGACCTCGGAAATCATAAAAATACGAAATCCGATTGGCGATTATGCTCAGCGCACCACCTGACACTTGATACGGCTCGGACTCATTCGTTTTGCTTGGTTTTGGCAAATAGATATAATCGGTTGCGCTGGCCCCTATAAATACGCCTGTGCCGCCGCCCTTGAGATGAGCGGGGTTGATGTTGGCATTTTCGAATGCTCTCCATGTCACCTCCAGCAACAGCCGTTGTTGGGGATCCATGCTTGCCGCCTCTCTAGGGGAGATGGCGAAGAATTCACTGTCGAATTGATCGATGCCTTCCAGAAATCCGCCGAACATATGAAAATCGGGATTTATGCCGCATAGCGCTTTCCTTTTGTCGTCGATGTCGGATATCGCGTTTTTTCCGCCCTTCAAAAGTTCCCAATATGCCGCGATGCCGTCCGCCCCAGGAAATTTCCCTTCCATGCCGACGATAGCGATTGAATCATCAATCGAGCCGCGATCTGCATCAGGCTCTTGGACGGAAGGCTGACTTGCAATAGAGTCTAGGTAATGCGCAAGCTTATTTGGCGTCGGATAGTCCCAGATCAAGGCCGGGGACAGCGCCATGCCCAACCGGTCGGCAACATGATCGATCATTCTGACCGCCTCTAACGAATCCAGGCCGAATCTGACAAAGGATTCATGTTCATTCAGATTGGTCTTGGCATTGCAATGATGATGCAAATAGGACATGATCATTTCTAGGCTTGAAGATTTTCGCTCCGTGGAAACAGGGGCAGGACTGATGTTGTCGCTTTCCTTCGCCTGCGAAGCGGCATAATTCTGTGCCAACTTGTATCTTTGCACTTTACCGCTTGTCGTTTTCGGCATTTGCCGAATCGGTATTACCTTTGCGATTTTCCAGCCTCCGCGCTGGAATAAATGGTCTTCTAAGCTTTCGGACAGCGAGGCGAAGTGAGCATCATTTTTTTTGCTAACGACAAATACGACGATATCATCCTCGCCTCTCTCTTTGTTGTATACGCCGCAGGCAGCGATCTTACCTAATTCAACGCCCTCGACTTCTTCCGCTGTCCGTTCAATATCATGCGGATAAATGTTTTGGCCGTTCACAATAATCATGTCTTTGAAACGCCCTGTCATAACTAGACTTCCATCGATGAAAAAGCCTAAATCTCCCGTTCTGACCCATTGATCCGCCGTGAACATGTCGGCAGTAGTCTCTCGGTTATTGTAATAACCGGCAGTTACATTTTTTCCTTGTATTTGAATATGGCCGATTACCTTATCCGGCAAAATGCGATCATGATCGTCGCAGATTCGGATCGCACAGTCATCAATTGCATGTCCAACTTCGACAAAGGTAAGAGTATGTTCAGTGGATCTGTCCGAAATGACAATCTCTTGGCCAATGTTTAATAAGCTGCGATCCAGGTGAATCGGCACAAACTCAGTTTTGCCATCAGTGAGGGAGACGGCAACAGTTGCCTCGGCTAGGCCATAAGCTGGCCTTATGCTTGTCCGCTGTAATCCATATGGAGCCATCTTATCCAAAAACTCATTGCAAAGCTCTGACGAAATGGGTTCGGCACCATTTACAATAATTCGTAGTCTAGATAAATCCCAATCGGCGGCAATCTCAGGCTTGAACATTTTCAGAAAGTATTTGTAGCCGAAATTTGGGGAAGAAGTGATGGTAATATTGTGGTCGTTTATTTTTTTGAACCAAAGCGTCGGTCTGCGTATAAACACGGATGTTGGCATGATGTATTGATTTACACCTTTGATGAGCGGGGTGATATGGAAGGAGATCAGCCCCATGTCATGAGTTAACGGCATCCATGACAAAAAGGAGTCGACATCCCTCGTTTCGAATCGATTATTGATCGCACGCGTGTTGGAGTATACATTTTCATGCGTCACAATGACTCCTTTTGGATTGCCCGTTGAACCGGAAGAGAACTGAATGAAAGCAATCGTACGGGACGAACCTTGATGAATCGTTCCGTGGGCGGGGAGGGAGCACTCCAACGCTTCCAGATACACGGTCTTATCGGCTATCATGTCCATGTCGTGCAATGTTTGTCGGTTATCGGAGGCGTGCGCGCGCAATCTTTCCATTATAGGCGGCGAAGTTGCAAGGTAAGGGTTTTGGAGTGTACCCCAGATTTTAAAAAACTTGTTTTTGTGCTCCGCATTGCTGCCGACCGAGACGGGTACGGCAATGATTCCGCCTAGTATGCAGGCCCAGAACAAAAAAATAAAGTGCTCCGATTCGTCATCGTTCAATTGAAATACAAGCTCGTCGCCGGCACGAATGCCGTGAGCTTGCAAGGTATGCAAATACATAAGGGCATTATCAAAGACTTGCTTGTAACTGTAAAACCGTTCTTGCCGATCTCCTGTAATGAGCGTTACTCCATGTACATGGTTCTCGCGGACATCTCTTACTGCCTGAATAAGCGCAGATTCGGATTCGTTCATTGATTATCCTCCTTTGTGAAAATGAAAGGGAATTGTGCGACGACGGCAATCTTTAATTCTCAGTAAATAGAATGTAAACCATGAAATGGTTCCCTGTTATTTACAACCCTTATTCTAGTTTATGATACAAAAAATGTATATCGATGATTTTGTCGCAATTTGGTTTTTTATGTCATAAATAATATATATTTTTATAATGTATGATAAATCTTATTGATTACGCATAAAACCTCTTCCCATCAGAAAATGATAGAGTATATAATGTCGACACGAAGATGAAAGAATGAATTCAGTCATAGAGTAGGGGAACTAGTGATGAAGATATTAGTTGTAGAAGACGATAAAACGATCGCGTCCGGATTGGAATATTCACTACAGCAGGATCAATTTGATACCCTGTTGTGCCATGATGTCGCATCAGCTAAGAAAATGCTCACTGAAAACATTGATCAATTTGCGTTATGTCTGTTCGATTTGTCGCTTCCAGATGGAAGCGGGTATGAACTGTGTAAAATGGTGAAGGAGCGGCAAGATATTCCGGTTATCTTCTTAACCGCGATTGACGATGAGGTCAACGTCGTCATGGGTCTGGATATGGGGGCCGATGATTATATTACGAAGCCTTTTCGAGTTCGCGAACTACTGTCACGGATCAAGTCGGTGTTGCGGAGATACCATAAACCATCGCAGGCAAAAACAATCATTGATATCGGGAATGTGCGTATCAATACGCTGGAAGGCAAAGTGTACAAAGATCGGGCTGAAATCCTATTGACCGCATTAGAATACCGTTTGTTGCTGATCTTTGCCAATCATATTGGGCAGATTCTCACAAGAAATCAGCTGTTGGAGCAGATATGGGATGTTGCCGGCGAATTCGTGAACGATAATACGCTAACCGTGTATATCAAGAGGCTGCGGGAAAAGCTGGAGGATGATCCACAGCATCCGACAATGATTATAACGATCCGTGGATTCGGCTACAAGGTGGGTGATTAGATGCTCCGCAATCGAGAAATACAAATCCTATTGACAGTTATGGTCACAATCAGTGCAGCAGCGATCACCATCGCTGCTTTTATATCACCTGCTGCATTGGCACTTGTTGTTATCCTGTCGCTTCTACTTATAGGAAGCTGCTTGGTCTTTACGAGATGGAGATATCGAGAACTTGAGAAACTTTCCGTTTATTTGCGTGAAATCAGCAGCGGCAATGATTCGCTCGACGTACGTGATAACCAAGAAGGCGAACTCAGCATTTTGAAGAACGATATATACAAAGTGACACTTATGTTATCCGAGCAGCGCTCGCTGCTGCAGCGGGACAAAATGCAATTGACGGACGCCATTTCGGATATCTCGCATCAGCTCAAGACGCCGCTTACTTCCATGACGGTAATGGCGGATTTGTTAAGCAGCGCTGGTCTGCCGCCAGTCAAAAGAATGGAATTCACCCACAACATTCGAATTCAACTGGAGCGAATCGATTGGCTGGTGTCATCTCTCTTAAAGCTATCGAAAATGGATGCCAAAACGATTCCATTTAAAAAACAGCCAATATTGGTCAAACAGCTTATCCAGAAGGCATTAGAACCAGTCCTTATCCCGATGGATATTAAGGAACAGACAGTATCAATCAACGGAGATGACACCGTCTCATTTATTGGTGACTTCAATTGGACATGTGAAGCCCTTATCAATATTTTGAAAAATGGCATCGAGCATACGCAGGAAGGCGGAGCAATCGCCATATCATTTTCAGAAAATGCGCTGTTCACGGAAATTGTCATTGCCGACAGCGGCAAGGGCATACCAAAAGAAGATTTGCCGTACATTTTTAAACGGTTTTATAAAGGGAAGCATGCTAGCGAGGGGAGTATCGGCATCGGTCTGGCAATGGCTCATAGTATTATCGCAAGTCAGAGCGGAGTAATCGATGTGAGGAGCGACGGCAAAAAAGGAACCGAGTTTCGGATTAAATTATATAAGCAAGTCATTTAACCGAAAGTGACTAAATCGTCACTTTCACAGTCACTGGAGAGTCATGTTGGACAGATAGAATGATATCCATCAGCAAAGCTATGGAGGTTAAACACATGGACATTTTACGAATTGAACATCTGTCTAAACAATATGGGAAAGGTGAATCGGCGGTAACAGCACTTGATGATGTATCTTTTTCTGTTCGAAAAGGGGAATTCGTCGCAATTATTGGGCCCTCTGGGTCGGGGAAATCAACACTTCTACATATGCTGGGGGGTGTGGATCGGCCAACTAGCGGCAAAGTATTCGTTCAGGATACGGACATGTATGCCTTGGACGAAACGCAGCTGGCCATCTTTCGGCGGAGACAAATCGGGCTGATTTATCAGTTTTTCAATCTCATTCCCGTCCTGACCGTGGAAGAGAATATGACGCTGCCGCTTTTGCTGGATAAACAACAGGTGGATAAAAAGCAATTGGACGTGCTTGTAGGGACATTGAATTTGAAGCATCGGCTAAACCACCTGCCTAACCAGCTATCTGGCGGACAGCAGCAAAGGGTCTCGATCGGCAGAGCGCTCATTAGCAATCCTGCGATCATGCTTGCAGATGAGCCGACAGGGAATTTAGACAGCAAAAATAGCAGTGAGATCGTTGACTTGTTAAAGATGTTAAATAAAACCTATCAACAGACGCTGATCGTGATAACACACGACGAGCGAATCGCCCTGCAGGCCGATAGGATTATTTCCATAGAAGACGGAAGGATTGCCAAGGACGAGGTGATCCGTCCATGAACATCGTCAATACACTTACGATCAGACATTTGAAGCAAAATAAAAGGCGCACGCTGGTTACGATCATAGGCGTCATCATTTCGGTTGCCATGGTGACGGCTACAGCAACGCTTGGCTTTTCTTTTTTGGATCTCATGAAAAGGCAAACCATCGCAGATAGTGGGGAGTGGCATGTCCTTTATAAAGATGTAAGCAAAGAACAGCTTGCAGCAATACAGAACGATGATGCAACCAAAGTCGTTACGATCACCAAAGACATCGGATATGCCCCGTTAATAGGGGCGGAGAATTCAAGTAAGCCCTATTTGTTTATCCAGGCTTATAATGCACAGGGTTTCACACATTTTCCTATTCAGTTGAGTAAGGGACGACTTCCTCAAACGGACAAGGAGGTCGTGATTTCGGAAGCCATAGTGAAGAACGCAAAGGTGAACTATGAAATCGACGACCACTTATCGCTGTCAGTCGGTGAACGATTCGAGAAGGGCAGCGATCAACCGCTGGATCAAACGAGTTCATTGAGTCGTGAAGATGGAAAATTGACTGAATCCTTGCAGAAAATTACGAATAAGGAATACACGGTGGTAGGCTTCATCAAACGTCCTGTCATGGAACCAGCATGGTCCCCAGGATATACCATCATTAGCTATATCGATGAAAACACTATAAAGGCAACGGATCGAGTCAATGCGGCAGTTGTCCTGAAAACCGTTGATCATTCCTTATACGATCATGCTAAACAGTTGGCGAAAAGCAACAACATCGATTCCGTCCAATACAATTACCGTTTACTTCGCTATTATGGCATATCGAAAAGCGAATTATTTTCCATATCGGCGATCATCATGGCAGTCATCATCATCGGCTCGATTTCGTTGATCTACAATGCGTTTGCGATATCTGTCTCGGAGCGTTCCCGTCATCTAGGGATGCTTGCAAGCGTCGGGGCTACCAAGCGTCAGAAGCGGAATTCGGTGTTCTTCGAAGGTGTCATCATAGGTGTAATTAGCATTCCCATCGGGATCCTGTGTGGTCTTGCCGGGATAGGGATTACCTTCTTGCTCATCAATCCCATTATCCAAGGGGCACTTGGGACTTCGGAAAAATTAACTCTCATCATCACTCCAATGTCGCTCCTGATTGCCTGTGTGGTTTCGATGTTAACGATTTTCATTTCGACATTTATCCCGGCGATAAAAGCTTCCAAAATTTCTGCTATTGACGCAATTCGCCAAACTTCCGATGTGAAGCTTACAAGGAGAGCCGTGAAAACGTCGAAGCTCATGCGCAAGCTATTCGGCATCGAAGCCGAAATCGGATTGAAAAATATAAAACGAAATAAACGGAGATACCATGCCACTGTATTTTCACTCGTAATCAGCATCGTCCTGTTTTTAACGGTGTCATTTTATACCGATAATCTAAAGCAATCCCTGGCACTCTCACAGGAAGGTGTTAATTACGACATTCAAATCTGGTACAACAATGGGAAACAAATGGACGAGACGACGGTTCAATCGATTGTATCCCTTGACGATGTGAGCGAATACAATGTGACGAAAAGTTACATGGTCAACGCCTGGATCGAAGAAGCTGCAATCGCCGATGAGCTGCAAGAAGCGGTCAAGAAGGATCGGAGTGTACTGAAGGAAGGGAAATACCTTTACGACATAAAGATTAATGCCATGAACGACTCGAGCTTGCAAGCCTATGCCAAAGCGGTTGGCGCAAATGTCGAGCAGCTGTTGAATCCAGATCATCCCGCCGCGATCGTGGTGGATACGATTCAATATAAGGACGAGGCGACCAATAAATTTGTGCAAACGAAAGCTATTCATGCAAAAATCGGACAAAGTCTTCAGTTGAGCTATACAAGCGATGAAACAAATAAAGAAACAGATTTAAAAGAGGTAACCATTGCTGCGAAGACGGATCAATTGCCAATGGGGATGCGTTCGTCAGCAGTAGGCGAGTTAGATATTGTCGTATCCAAACATGTCTTGGAGCGACTCATAGACGAAAAGATTAAGGCTTATGGTCAGTCTCAATTATTTTTAAAAAGCAAAGATCCTTTGAAGACACAGCAAGAGATTGAAGAATTCGGAGATTCTAATCTGTCCTTTTTGAATGAATACAAGTCTAGAGTAATGGAAGAACAAGGGATTTTGATCATGTCCGTATTCTCGTATGGCTTTATTGTTTTGATTTCAGCTATTTCAATCGCGAACATCTTCAATACAATCTCGACGAGCATATCGCTTCGGAAGCGGGAATTCGCGATGCTGAAATCCGTTGGTATGACGCCTAAAGGCTTTGCGAAAATGATGAACTACGAGAGCATTTTTTATGGAGTGAAATCGCTCATGTTCGGCCTTCCTCTAAGCTTCGTCGTCATGTATCTCATTCATATGTCATCGTCGCGTCGATTTAGTTACGAATTTTCTCTTCCTTGGATGAGTATTCTCTTTGTAATTGCCGCCGTATTTGTCATCGTCGGTTCGGCCATGTTATATTCCAGTGCCAAGGTAAAGAAGGAGAACATTATCGATGCGTTGAAGCAGGAAAATATATAAGATCCCGAACAACCCAAAAATAGCCGTCAGCATCTCAATGCTGACGGCTATTTGCATAGCTAATTGATAGCGCGCCGATTCTAAGGGATTACTTTCCACACATCAGCGCCTGAAGAACCTGGCGTTTCGCCTTGCGTCCACCATTTCGCTTCATAATTCACACCGTTATGCGTTACTTTATTTCCGGCTACATACACGGTCGTTGCGCTCCAGGACGGATATGTAGTAGGGGCGGACGGTGTAGTGACGTTTAGAACGTTGCTTGCTAACGATACGTTGCCAGCAGCATCAATCGCTTTAACGGTGAAGGAATACGAAGTATTTGCCGTCAGACCCGTGACAAGGTATTCCACAGTTGAACCTGAGACAGTCGCGATCAACGTCGTGCCTTGAAATACTTGATAGCCCGTAACTCCAACATTATCCGTAGAAGCGTTCCACATTAATGGGACTGTTGTGGAAGTCGAGCTGCCCATGACATGAAGGCTGCTTGGCGCTGTAGGAGCTACTGTATCTGGACCAGTCACAGGAAGCGTCGTGAAGGTTACCGCATTGCTTGCTGCGGATATATTTCCTGCGGCATCAACAGCTTTTACTGTAATCGTATACGAAGTATTCGATGTTAAACCTGTCAAGTTGGCAGTTAACGCTCCGTTTGTCGTTGCGATTTGGTTGGATCCGTTAAAGATCTGGTAGCCGGTTACGCCAACGTTGTCCGTGGATGCGCTCCAAGTGATCGTTGCGTTTGTCGCCCCAATATTGGATACCGCTGCACCAGCTGGGGCAGTCGGAGCTACATTATCAACGTTCCCACCAAAATTAACGTCAATGACATTATAGAAGGCATTCAAGGTATCGGAAATTTCCCAAACTGCAAGAATGACTTGATACCCAGTTCGGCTCGGAACATTGCAAGTGTCGGAATATGTGTTGCCTGGTAATTTACCGTTGTAAGGCACGTTGCAGAAAGGAGTTAAATCGAAGGAGTCGCGAGTAAGTGGTGCGTTAGGATTCCAGTTTTGCTTTGTGATGTAATATTTCCAGCTTGTCGTTGCGTGAGGCACTTTAATTTTCCAATTAAATGTCGTCGGTCCTGGACTTAAATTAACCTTAGTCCAACGCGTCGCAGATTGCTCGTCAAGAGGAGCAAATCTGCCAACAGCACCACTTGCAATTTTCCCATCGGCCGGGCCTCCCGCCGGGAACCCCTTAAGTCCTTCCACGCTATAAGGTTCATAAATAATCTCTCCACAGTTCTTATTGACGCCGTCTGCACAAAGACCTGCACGGCTGTTGGTCACGTTACCGTGTGCGAATGCCTTATCCCCGAGTATGAGGGACATCGCGAAGAGAAGCACGAGCACAGTGCCGACAGCAAAAAGAAAGTTAAACCGTTTTGCTCCAGATGAACATAAAGTAGACATCATGAATTTCCTCCATTTCATTCATTTTATTGGCAATGTATAACCGCTGTAATAATCAAATGACACCTCCTTCATATGCTGATTATATATAAACTCTCTTAGGAGCTTATATCAGTTCCTCGCATAACGAATAGATCTGTTGACCAGGGTGGTAGAAAAGAAATGCATTTGATACTGTCGAAACGTGATAGACGTATTCTAGAGCGATGGGAGCGGCATCATGAAGTAGCAGTAGCTGATTCTTGTCGTTGAGTGATTGGGTGTTAATTTGAGGGATTTCGGAATCGAGTTGCGTTATCGTGAACGTAGACAGGAAGTTCAATAGTTGATCATGAGGTAGGTCTCAAGTGGATGCGTAACTTGGCAGGAAGGATCCGAGCTGAAGTAGGTAGTACCATGTGACAACAACATAGTTATACCCATAAATTTCTATGCATTAAAAATATATCATTATATGTTTTCTGTGGCAATTAGTTTGTTTTTGGTAGCTTAAATATGTGCAATTTCACCATTTCACCTACTTGCGGACTCAGCATATTTTCTCAGGCCTCACAGACGTATGGCGAAAGTGATAAATAAAAAAGGAGAGCCCGTCTAATGTCGAAGCAGGAGAGTATATAATTGGAAATGCGCTCCAAACCAAAAGCATACATTTGCATGCACGACAGGGTACCAGTGGCGTATACAAAAACTTCTAGGGTAGTGTCGTATGGTCCAACAGGCATATATACGAAGAACACCATATCAATCAGCTGGGCATATACTCAGAATAGGGGAGAATCAAGTTCATTAACCCCGTTAATAATTAAGTTCATCATAAAAATTGATCGACTTGGATATAAGAGGAGAATCATTGATATGGGGTCATCTTTTCATAGCAAGACTGCAATCTTGCTTGCTGCTATGTGCTATCAGACGTATCCATTGTACTTAGAAGGAACACTTGTCTTGCCATCGGAGTATAAGCTTATCTATACGATTCGTGCACTTGCAAATGTTGAGAATCCTACTAAAATCGTATTTGGTTTTATTGCAGAGTCCCCAGATCAAATTATTATCGCGTTCAGAGGATATGCGGCCTATCCTGAAGATCTGTTAGCCGCCTATGACATATTACAGGTACAGTATCCCTACGTTCCTAATGCCGGGAATACCTCACGTGGATTTACATGTATCTATCGCTCAACAAGAACTAAATTAATTCATGAGTTGAATAAGCTCTCAGCCACAAAGCAACTATATATTACCGGCCACAACTACGGCGGGGCTCTGGCCACGCTTGCCGCGCTGGATATTGCGGTCAACACCAAGTTTAACAATCCTGTTGTATATACGTACGGGAGCCCTCGTATTGGAGACCCGCGCTTCGCTAACCAATTCGACAATGTGATTAGAAATAAAGTTAGGATTGTGAATACTCATGATTCATTTCCTACGTTTCCTGCTCAGCATTATCCGCCTCCTTTTACGAAGCAGGGGATACGATATCAGCATGTCAAAACTAAGTACCCGCTTGCCTTTCAACTGAATACGGTTACTCGAAATGACAGTATTGCATGTTACTTTACATCTCTCAGCGAGAAAGACCCTGTTTTCGCCGATATGTTATGCAGCAATAATCCCGGTTTTTGTCCCAATCCCGATATATGTGTTCCGTTTGGGGGAACATGCTAGAGGATGAAGATTTGATGAGAAAAGGGAGCTGCCTAATGAAAGAATCCAAATTAGAACACCATTTTGACGCAGAAGACGCCATCTTGCTATCAGCCATGATCCATCAGGCCTATCAACTATTTGCACAAGAACCATTTGTACTCCCCAAGGGATTTTCCGTATCATTGATCATTCGTGCTCTTGCTGGCGTTGAAGAGCCGGAGGAGGAAGTGTTCGGTTATATTGCGCAATCCAGTCATCGAATCATTGTCGTCTTCAGAGGAACCCGAACATTTAAGGACAATGAGTCGGATCAAGATTTATATCAGATTCCGTATCCTTTTGTCCCCGAATCTGGACGTACTCATCGCGGATTCACATGTATCTATCATTCAGCAAGGGTAGCGTTGATTAGAGAACTTAGCAAGCTTTTTACATCGAAAACACTGTTCGTGACAGGCCATAGTTTAGGAGGAGCCTTAGCCGTACTGGCTGCTTATGATATTGCAGTTAACACTCCCTTTACGAAACCTATTGTATATACGTACGGAAGCCCACGTGTCGCAAGCCCTACGTTTGCATCAAAATTCGATCTAACGGTTAAGAACAGCATTCGCATTGTCAATATTCATGACATTATTCCAACCTTGCCGGAACGATCGTATCCGCCTCCGTTTACGAAGGACGGAATAACCTATGAGCATGTGAAGACGAAGTATCCGATCTCATTTCAGTTGAATAGTTTGGCCAATCGCAATCACGAGATTGTCTGTTATTTTAAAAATCTCAGTAAAAAGAATCCTTATTACGCGAGCTTACTTTGTGAAGAAAATCCAGGTTTGTGTCCGGATACAAGTTGGTGCGTACCGTTTAAAGGAATATGCAGTCCAGTGGAGGAGGAAGGGTAAGCCGACATTAGCCGACTTGAAAGACGGGAAGTTCCAGGAGTTCCCCTCCAGATTGCTGAACGAACTCCTTAATATAAGTCGGAAGACAGTGGAGGGGCTGGCTATACACAAACATATCTAATTGAAAAAATTGATATTGGCGTAGAACATAAGACCGGCTGGGTTACCAGGCGTGACAGGCGGATTAGGACCCAAGTAGTTCACGACAGTGAACGAAGCGAGAATCCCGTATATTCCTCCTGCTGGCAGCGGATTACTGGATATGTTATAAATGCGAATGTTCTGCCAATTATAAGGTAGAATTTCAACCAATCCTGTGTTGGCATCCATACTGCCGTCAGTCAATACGGGAGGAGTGAGTGTTGTGATAAAAGCGGGATTCTGGCCTGAGAGATCGTAGACATCGAGACGTGCAACATGAGCATTATCTGCAAATACAGTAAGACTAACGTCAAGCGATACTGAACTTACTTCACTACCAACCCCACCACTAAAGGCAGCAAATGCCCTTACCTGGTTATCTGTGGTTGTTGAATCCCAAATATATTCGGGAGTTCCAAATCCACTAGTATCATTACTATACTTGGTAATGTTTGGCCAAACTGGATATTGAGAAATGACGGTAGCCCTGTTACCAGCGGCTCCTGTTACAGCTAAATTTATCGCTGTGAGTTGATCAGGTGCTACATAAGTATTTGCATTGCTTGCAACGACAGTTTGCCCTAAGAAAGGCATAAATGGACACCCCCATGAGCACGATTTCTCTGTTCCCATGCAGGATATTCATATGACGCAAGCTTAGATTGGACAAAAGTGCAGAAAAGAATGAACCGTTCGCAAGGTCAATAAAAACCAATAGGCCCTTAGGGTCGGGGATAACCCCGACCCATCTATCTATATCTGGGTATGATGTTATTTAGGAAGCTTCCTCAGAAACTTTTCGATCGCATCCATATAACCCGGTATTGTTATTTGTCTAGGGGCGAACAGACTAAGGAACGTTGCTCGTAGATTCGAGTTCACCGTCTGCTTGCCGAGCATCGAATGATCAGCATCAGGGAAGACAGCAACGGTCAATAATTCAGGCTTAACGATGTCTCGGTAGACTCGCTCCGTATTTTTCACATCAACATTTATATCCTCTTCACCTAGAATCAGCAGTACAGGCGAGTTGAAGTTGCGAAGATCTTGTGTGGCATCCGACATCAAATTTTTGCCGGCGAATATCCATCTGTCTCTCGACATCAAGCTGTTTTTACGTGCGATTTTGACATACTCTTCATAGGAGGCATGTTTCTCTAACAGCTGTCGTACTTGTCGGTTATAGGCCAGTTTGTCTTGAATCTCTGCTTCCGATTTTCCATCAGCCAGCATTTCACTGCGTGTATTGTATTCACCTTGACTAATCCAGTTGATTGCAGGGGATAGAAGAAGGCTAAACGCGAGCTGTTCCTGCTTGGCAAGCTTCGGAATAACCCAGCCCGCTTGACTCGCTCCCCATACCCCAATCTGCTTACCGTCGATCATCGGCTGCTCTATGGCCCAGGCAATCGCCTGACGGGCTTCTTCCACACGGTCATCTATACTTTGATGCTCCCAATTTCCTTCTGAACCGTTAATGCCTCTTTTATTAAGAGACAAAGAAGCATACCCAAGGGAAGCCAGCCGTTCCCATAGCGGCTTATAGCCGTCCTCGTGCGTAGCGTTAATAGGGCCGTCCCCATGAATGAACAACACAAGTCCAAGCTTGTTTGTGTAGTTCTTAGGCAGTACGAAGCTGCCTGTTAATTTGCCTTGAGGCGTCTGGATTTCAACAATCTGTTCATCCATGTCATAGTCGTGTTGATTCAAAATATACAGTCCAGCACCGCCAAAAATCAGAACAATCATGATTAAGGATATCGCTAGTTTCTTTTTCATCTACTATTCTCCTTGTGTGAATCTCTCTATGTCTTCAATTTTCGGGTCATATAAAGCCATGTTCCTTCATTGAAGAAGAAGTGACGCAGAATACTATATTCTTGTATTTGGGTAGAGAAGGATAACTGCTCATACAGCTGTTTTGCCCGTGGATTCGTACCTGCGACATGCAAGCTTAGTATGCTCAGGCTTGGTTCTGCTAGCGCAAACTGCTGCGCCCATTCCAACAGCAATCTTCCAATTCCCTTGCTTCGATGATCGGGGTGGACAGCCACGTCAGCAATATAACATTCCTCAGCTAACGGCTTATGCTCTAGTAGGGACAATCCGATCACCAGTTTAAGAAATGCCCATTTTCCAATGAAAGGATAATCCTTCCACGAAGGAAGATTGCTCGTTGCCTGTTGAACTTCTGCATTCGCACTCCATTTGATCGATAAAGTACCGATCACTTCTCCCGCTTGCACCGCGACAACCCTCAAGCTTGCCTGTTCAGCAGGAAAGGAATCCAGCATTTTCTCGAAAAAAAGAGCAAGATTCTCCTCACTCAAGTTCGTAAGGTGCTGGAATTTCCCGCGAAACCCGTGGACGAGCAAACGTCCGACTTTGGCATTATACTTGACCTGCATCGGTTCAATCGTGATTTGTCCCGCAGTCATGATCATTGCCTCCTTCAGAATTGGCAGTTGGCTCTATTAACATTTGCAGCTCGTAGTGAAGCTGGTTGTTGCTGAACAGAGACAAATACGATTTCTCAATAACGATCAAAGGTCCCCATACAACATAAAATTGCGCAGCAGCATATTCATAGAACTGTTCTACAACTTGATCAAGCTCATCGACTTCTTGAATGGCGCACTGCATCGACAGGTAATCTCCCTCCGGCACAGAAAAATCGCCAGGTGCTTGCGTTTCCAGACACAAGGTGCTCAGACTTGAACCATCATCGATGTAGTGGATATCCATCTCGAATAAGTCCGGAATATGTTTCTGCTGCTCTACCAATTGTTTGGCCGTAAGCTTTGTCTGGGGATACATCTCAATCCACCGTGTGAAATGCCTAGGTTCTCGCCGCTTGACTTGATAGGTGCTATTCGAGTTCATTATGTTCTGCTGTTCGTGCAGCACTTTTTGAATGAACTGTTGGAGATCCCTAAGACGCTGTAATTCCGCTTCTATATCTCGTAGGGAGGATTGAAGCAGCTGTCGGTATTGGGCTCCAGAATAAGAGGTCATGCATTCCTTAATGGATGAGACAGGCACCTCCAACTTGCGAAGCAGCAGAATTTGCGCCAGCTGGTATACTTGCTCCATATCGTACATGCGATACTGGTTGTTATCTGTGTAGCTCGGTTGAAGTACGCCTTTCTCTTCAAAGTACCGGATTTGATGAACGGATACATTCATCAGCTTCGCTAATTCACTAATTGTAATTTCACTTTTCATCACGTCCACTCCTAGGGGGGAAACTTGGAATATCTCAACGATACACCTTAGGTCTGACCTAAGGTCAAGTGTTTGTTGCACATTCATTTTATAAATAGAAGGGAATGTGTCTTTTGATCTAATGGCTGCAACAATATTTACAAGGAACAAAGACGCAAACAAGTAGGACTAATGTATCGTTCCCTAAATACTAGTGGGCTGTAAGGTTGATTGCTATCTTCCTTACCCCGTATACTATCCATAATCAGGAATGGAGTCCCTTCCTTCTACTTGATCTATCAATGGACATAGGAATCCGATTTCCTGATTTTTTTATCTGTAGTATGAAGATGAAGGGATTGATCCTACTGATTAGCGACATGGGGAAGGTGCAAATGGATAAACAGTCATACGCGAGATATTTACTCCAGCTCATGGATGAAGAAGTAGAATCCGATGATGCAGACATCGAAGATAATGAGCTGTATGGATATTTTCAAATGTATATGCCAAGCGGTGAAGGGGTGGAGGCTACCTTTGCACCGCTGAAAGATGGAGACGCCTATTTACAGCGGATTGTACAGATGTATGACGTCCTCGATCCCGCGGATTTTGGCGGAGACACGGTGCCAGGCTATTTTAACAGTAAAGTTGCAGCTGTACCTGAAGAGGTGCTGAGAGGACATGGCGAGCAGCTTATTAAAGGGCTGAAGGAGCTGCTTCAAGAGTTTGAACAAATTGAGGGTGCGGCAGATGCAGCGTCATACCTTTCTGGAATCAAAGAAATTCAAATCCTGCCGCATGGGAAAATAAACAAGATCCGCCAATCACACGATTCTGATGTTTATGAGGCGCTGTTTGAAGTTGTCAGTGAGCACAAGGATTACGATGCACCGATTGAAATTCTGGATGAGGCCTATTATTCAATTGCCTGCGATTATTGGATCTCTTATTATTTGCAGTGGCACCGCTACGGACTTAAGGGCGACCCATTCGCACCTTATTTCGAGCTGTATAGGCTCGGATATTCCGCAATCTTCTCAGAGCACAAATTGCTCATCGGCTCGTAAGAAGTTGTATGCTGATGCGTTGAACGAGAGACAAATAGAGATGAAAGAGGCGAGAGTGCTTTGATAACACCAAATGAAATCTTAACTATGATTCGTGCTGACGGTTTCTTCGAACGTGTTTTTGAAAAAGAAGGGGACTGGGACGCACAACTAGACGCTAGAGAATCAACTGCATTCGATGCGGCATGGAACTCCAGCTACGAAACCATACATAAGAAAGACCCCACTGAAAGTGCGACAATTCGAGATATTAGAGAATATGCGTTCAAGCAAACGTTTCGGCTCACGCAAAATTCCGAGCTGGCTAGTTATGTGTCTGACGACCTCGGTCTCATTGCTAAGGCTTTCGATAGCAAGCTCGCCAATGCATTTGTTAGTAGACTCTGGAATTCCTATCTTCAAGGGCAGTTTCCGAAATGAATCGGTTCGAGATCGATGAATAATAGAACAACATGTGGAGGGTACTCAACTATGGCAGAACGCATTCCATGCAAAACGGAAGGCTGCAGCTCGACGATCCTGCCGGCTACGGCGGCTAAAACAGGCGGTATCTGCATGCCCTGCCAACAGGAACAGGTACGTCAGGAACAGCAAGCGTATATTGAGCAGCATCGTAAAACGGTGAATTTATATGAAGGCTTAACGAACCTAGTAGACATTTTGAAGGTTATGCATGCACAAAGAACGTATAGCCCGCTAATTCAATATGTCGATTACCCGCATAGCAAGGAACACATCTATGTATCCTTGACGGCTGCTGAGGCGGAGCAAATGCTGAAGTTTGCGGTGGAGCTACTGGATGCAGGGAATGAGGATGAAGCGGAACAAATTCTACTATCTCTCGTATGTTACCGGAATGATGATATTTCAAAAGTTCTGCCCAAGCTTATAGAGCGTGACATGTATTATCCCTCGATCTTATTCAAGGATGCGCCGCCTGAAATCCGGGAGCGATTCCTCCAGCAAGTAGAATGGGACGACGACAACCGCAATCATATTCTGATCATACTGAGCTGGATCGGTGACGCTGAGGTTGTGAGACAATTTGAGGAATGGCGGCTGCATCCGCCGAAATGGGCGGGACAGTTATTCGTCAATCCCGACGTGTATGCTCTAGAGGGGGGCTGGGAGCTTGCATCGAACGAAAAAAAACGAGATTTGATCAGTGAGCGATGCTATGCGATTCGGTTAACGGAGGAACAGCCGATACTTTCAGTAGCAGAAACGTCTGCTGCGCACTTCCTAAAGTCGAGCAATTCCAATTGTCCATGGTGCAAGAGGAAGCTCACTATCTTGATGGACGCGGACACCACTCATCCATCCTTGGCGTATCTCGGCCTGCCGATGGAACGCCTGCAAGTGGCAACATGCGAACACTGTGGAGGTTTCAGCACGATTTACATGGAGCTCGATCAACAGGGAGAACCGGTCTGGAGCCGGTTTAATCAGAAGCCCGATTATTTGCCTAATTGGGATGACGAGGACAGCAACGTTGCTGTTGAAGAAATTAAGCTTACTCTATCATCCGAGCCGCACTCTCCGTACTATGCTGCGACTTGGACATTAACACAGCAAGATTCGCAAATCGGAGGTCATCCAAGTTGGGTGCAGGATGCCGACTTCCCACATTGTCCTTGCTGCGCCCAAAGAATGCGGTTTATCGGTCAGCTGGACTGGGCTGATTTCGATAAGTATGGTGAAGGCATTTTCTATATGTTTATTTGTACAGAGGATAGGATGACGGCTACATTATATCAGCAGAGCTGATTCATAAATGCTGAAAGCATAATCACTTTTTAATCAGGAGGAGACACCGTTGAATCACGCTGTAGAAGCTTTTCTGAATGATGTGTGGGAGGAAGTCACATCGATTTACGCAAAAGAAAGCAAAAGGATAAGCGAGTTTAAGGATAAAAGAAGTTTACAGGCTGGGGTCTACAATTATCTGAAAGTAGCGTGGAGAAAAGGCAAGTTTACATGGGCAAATGGAAGCATCCATATCGATATTTACGAGCCATTATCTTGGAGCGACAGCTCGTATAAAGTGGAAGCTGGCGCCTACATAACAGAGTTGACCAATGAGTTGCTCATTGAGGAGTTCTTTCCTGCCTTGTGCGAGCGAGTAGAGCGACTGTTCCTCTCTGAGGAGTTGGGTGCACGTTTCTTTGATTACAAGTTTGAGGTTGTATTGGATTTTGAATGGGAAAATTCAAAGTTATCGCGTAACCAACAGTTCATCAATGAGCCAAAGTTAGATCAACTGAAAAAGACTCTAGAGCAATTTATTCAAACAAAGGTTTTATCTGATCCACTGGCGCAACCAGCCAAGGATGACTATTTCTTTTTTGCCAAACATTTGGTCAATCCTGATTTAATGAAGCAGGAAGTAGATGAGATCGAGCCATTGATCCGACTACTCAATAACAAGCTGAAGGAGAACCAGGAACGCAAAAAAGAATGGATCAGCCGATATACTTATACCTTCAAACGTTGGGCGGAAGATCACTTTTTACCGCAGCATTTTAACCAAACCGGTTATTATCGAAACGAATGGGTGTTGAAGGAGGAAGCAATTCCTTCTTCCGTGGATGCTGGAGAATTGGAGTTCTTTATTTATACAGCCGTACAGATTGGCTTCACTGATCCGGATAATCGGCTGAAATATCTGGGACTTGCGGCGCAATTGGGTTCAAAGCGGGCAGCAGATTATTTAAAAATAGGCAGCGGTAAATTTGAGAGCACCTATCGGGGAGAGAAAGTAGAAGCTCACAACAATGACGTAACGAAGACGATCGACATCCGCATTCTCTCAGAAGAGGAGGCAGCTTACGGTGAAGCGCTCGATTATATCATTGATCTGTTGCGGCGGGATTTCCCTAAAGAATATAACCTTAAGCTGAAAAGCAGCCAAAAGCATGTGCTTCCGTATAAAAAGCTGGCGAAATCCAAGCTGCATCGATTTTTTGCCAATGCACTCAGCTATCCGGCATTGTTCCCCAAAGTTGCAGAATATGCGGAGACGGCAATGGAGGAGTTCGCATGGTACAGCGATGTGGAGCCAAGCGAGAAATCGGCTATGCCGGGCACTTATGCCGTACTAGGCCTCGGCTTGTACAGTGAGGATTATTTCCCATTGGTATCCCGTTATATGGGCATGGTGGATACGGAGCATCAAATGGTGCAGGACGGCTATCCGCAGGCATTTATCGAGGCGCATGGCGTCAAGGCAGAGCATATGCCGGTAATCGTATCCATGTTGCTGGGAGGCATTGACGAGGGGACGAAGGTCAAAAATCTGACTATCGACCGTCCTGAGCTTGCCGAGGCGCTTATCGAGGCATTGCAAGACAAAGAGAATTACCAATGTGAGATGGTCGTGTGCCGAATCTTTGGAAGCGTGAAGAAGCTGGAGGGAGCGGCACGAAAAGCAGAGTCGCCGCTAAAAGAAAGACTGGAGCAGCTATTGACTCTCTCGAACTGTTAATTCTATTAAATATTAACCTAATAAATGATCAGGTAAGCAGCGACGTCCCATGTATAAATGAAGCGTATAAATGATGTTCTGATCTATAAGGTCTATACATTAAAGGGGGAAACAAAATGGAGAAGACGGATATCTGCGACATTTGGTTCGATTTTGCCTCTTCCTTTGTGGATAAGAAAAATGATTCAGGCTGGGATGCCTTGACTCCAGAGGAACAAGAGATCACTTCCTTGTGGCTGTTGGAAGTTGACTTATATAACGGCGGGTTTATTCAGTTTTTCTGCAATTGGGGAGAAGTGGCATATCTCCATGCAATTCGAGCGTTACAAGCGATTGGAGCGATTCATGCACTCGACATCATACAATCCGGATATGCCTGTATCGAACGTTTGTCAGAAGACAAGCGCCTTACAGAACTCTGGGATATTCCTCAGTTCCTTACTGAGGAAGAGATAGAGAGACTTGATAAGTTGGATAATCGATTTTGGGAAGATCCAGATAAAATCGCTGAAATCGCACATCGATACTACGTAGAGCAATTGGGAATACATACTTAATGAGAGGAGGAAATGTATTGGATAAACGGGACTATATCAAAAAAGGGTTTGAAGCTTATTATCGCCGATATGACCAAGTAACGGAGGATGGATTTGGTAGATGGATGGAACCAGATGTTCCGGGTGAAATGAAGGCAACTGACTCTAATGAGGAGTGGTCGATATGGAGATTAGTTCCTTCTACCGTTACTGATGGCGCCATTTGTGCGCTGGAAAAAGAATTCGGGCTGGACTTTCCGGAATGGTATCAAGCATTCATTTCAACCTATCATCACTATTTCGACATCGTGCCAGCACAACCGGTCGATGAGCCGTTACGCCGCATTCAAGATATGTATAATCCACTACTGTGCAAGTGGGGTTACCTTCCATTCGCCTGGGATTCCGAGTATGGTCACATTTTATGCATGGATCTTACTGGGCCAGATGAGGAGCACTATGCAATCTATGAGATTGACCATGAAATATTATTTGATTTTGATGAAGAAAAGACAGGGCGCGATCAACTGAAAGCGTCGATGAGATTCTTGTATCCCAATTTCAAATCGTTTTTTGACGATGCTTTTGAATTGAAATAGTCTTTTATTTTTTTCTCACAGAAGGAAATATTCTTGTTCCCGCTGTATAGCGAATCTCCCATTACTAAAAAAGAAGAAGAGCCCTCGTCCGAACGTGGGCTCTTCTGATTGGTTGCTTGATGCTTGGTCGGTCTTGTTAGGCTTCTTGCAGCTGCTGAACTAGTTCCTCAATCGATTGCTCAGTAAACCGAAGGTGTCCATTAACCTGCACAATCCGTCCTTCCTTTTTGCGGCGATCCAGCCAATCGGTAATAAAGGATGGGGCGTAGCCGCCTTGACCGAACTCGCCGCCGAAGGCGATCATTTTCTCATAGATTCCCAGATACTGCTCGCGGCTGGTCTCTGGATATGACTTTGTATATAACCAAAACTGCAAATCATACATCAAATACGAACGTTCATCCGCATGAAAGGAAAAATGGCCCTTCTCTTCAACAATGCATGTACAGATACGACGGATTTTCGGTTCGATCTGGTCGACTTCAACTACGTTCGAGCATAGCTCCTCCAGCAACGGAGAGAATTTGCCATGAGCTACCCTATGAAGATCTTCTAGCTTATCTTCCTCAGAAGTATCATATTCCTCTTCGTTCACCAGACCTCTAATAAACTCTTCGAAATTATCGGCTAGGAACGTAATTTCATAATCTTGCTCCTGATCGACATGAATTACTTCAGGTTCGCCATCTCTACCGCAGGCTCGGTAGTCCAGCATGACCACATCATGGCCTGCTGATGGACAATCACAAATCACGACGCCAATGTCTGGGTAACCCCAATCCTCAATCATGAACTGACTGCCGAGATCCCCGCAGAGCGAATAGCTCTTCTCACGGCCAATACCCAGAATTCCTGTGATTGCGATATGATCCTCAGCCCAAGAAGTAGCGTCCTCTGTAGGGAAGCGGGTGTTCATCGGAACTCCACCATTGCGGTGTTGCATAAGTGCAATATAAGAGGAGGGGAGCTTATATCCCAATTCCTCCTCGATTGAGGCAATCAGCTCATCCGTAGGCGGCTCGGACTGATATTCTTCTCTCGCATACTCGCTGTCTTCCCAAAAATCATCAAGAGACATATCTGAAAAAGGCTCTACTACTTCAGATCCACTCGCTTTTAAGGCTGCTTCTTTCTTGGCTGCAATTCGTCGTTCTTGTCTTTGCTGTTTTTCTGCTTTTTGAAGACTTAATTCCATTAAGTATTCGACATCCTCATCACCAGGCTGTAATTGATCAGCGGTACGAAATGCCTGAACTGCTTCCTCATAGCGCTTTAGATGAAAGAGCGCAAATCCTACCCGATAGTGCCAGAATGGATCGCGCTGTCCCGATTCAGCTATGTTATCAAAATGTTGAAGCGCTTCTTCATAGAGTTCCAAGTTATTATAAGCTCTGGCCAGTCGACTAATCGTTTCATAATCCCGTTCATTCTCGGGTATGGCTAACAGTGTGTCCACAATTCGCTGGTGTTCATCATCTTCATGCCATTGGTTCAATTGATCCATAAGTATTTGGTTCATTGCTGCCTCCATGAATTTATAGAATGTACTTCTCCAGTACGTACGTTCCAATAGGTAATGATCGCATACAAAAATAAAATGGACAAGGTAAAAAAGACCGATAATGTAAACTTGATTTTGTCCTGCGAGAACATCGTGTTCACGACTGCTCCCGACATCAAAAGCAAAAATGTCATGATTTATATTAATTTTTCTACGTTATGATCAAGCTTTTTCACTAAAATCTGCAGTTGCTTTACCTCTTGCTCTGAAAACCCGCCAAACAATTCAGAGATAAATTGGTTTTTATCTACATCACAGTTCCTTAAAATGTCCTTGCCTGCCTCTGTAATCTGAACAATTACTTCTCGATTATTTTGCTCATTGCGATTGCGGGTAACAAAGCCTTTTCCCTCAAGTATTTTTAAATGTCTTGTTATTGCAGCTTGATCGATCTTCATCTCTTGTTGTAAACCGATTTGAGAAAGCAAGCCCATTTCAAGTAATTTGTACAAGATTTCATATCTCGTTAAGCTAATGCCTAATCGTTTCTCAAAGTGCTGGGTGACATGTCTTTCTATATTCTTGAACATAAGAAATATTTGTTTCATTTCCTGATGAGACACTTGCATTGTTTTTCCACCTCTATAGATGATTAATCAATCATTGATGCGTCAATTATAGATTACATAACCTCATTCTTCAAGGCGGACAGTAAGCATTCGTCTGAGTTTACCCCAAGAAATTCACTTGACTAAATGTTAGACCTGATATATATTGTTTGACATATCAATTGTTGACTAGTCAATTGTTGATTGATCAAAGGATTTGCATTTATATAGATTAAGGAGTAGATCACATCATGTCTAACACAACAAGGAACAATGATTTTCAACAAATACTGTTAGGACGCCGCTCTATTCGCAAATATGATTCGTCCGTAAAAATAAGCAAAGAAGAAATGGCAGAAATGATTGAAGATGCTACTCGTGCACCATCATCTGTCAATATGCAGCCATGGCGTTTTCTAGTCATTGAAAGTGAAGAGGGCAAGGCAACATTAGCACCTCTCGCTCGTTTTAACCAGCTGCAAGTTGAAACTTCTTCAGCAATGATTGCAGTATTCGGGGATCTGAATAGCTTTGAAAATGGGGAAGCGATCTATAACAAAGCGGTAGAATTAGGATATATGCCAACCGAAGTAAAAGAAAAACAGATGGCAGCATTAACAAACTACTATGCAAATCTGTCTCCAGAAGTAAACAAAGAAACCGTGCTAATTGACGGCGGACTCGTATCGATGCAGTTCATGCTAACAGCTCGTGCCCATGGATATGATACTTGTCCAATCGGAGGGTTTGAAAAAGATCAGATTGCTGAAGCTTTCGGTATGGATAAAGAGCGCTATGTTCCGGTCATGCTCATTTCCATTGGAAAAGCAGATGGTGCAGGATACCAATCCGTACGTCTTCCTGTGGAGACAATAGCAGAGTGGAAATAAATTTTTGTGTGAATTATGAATGAAAATAAACGAGCAGAGGGGGATTCAAATGATCATTATTCATGCTGTTTCAAGTGTAAATCCAGAAAAAGAACAAGCTTACGTTGAAGAGATTCAATCTCTAGTGAAAGCTTCTAGAGCGGAAAGCGGAAATATTGCTTATGATTTCTATAAAAGCGTAGAAACAGAACATGTCTATATTATGGTGGAAGTATGGAAAGACCAAGAAGCGGTGGCAGCACACAATTCAAGTGAACATTTCACTTCTTTTGTTGCAAAAGCTAAGGCTTATTTAACAGCACCGCTTGAAGTGAAAGTGTATGGTGGATCTGAAGTAAAAGCGTAAAAGAATAGAACTATGATTTATAAAAAGATGACCTCTAAAGCCACCACGATATTGTGGAATTTAGAGGTCATTTTCCTTATAACGTCGTCCTGAAAAAGAAAACACACAGTCCAATATCGCTGGCGCTTCATCTTGACGTTCAAGCCTTCATTTGCGTAAAACAAATCGAATGGTCTTCCTGCAATCATTCATCATTACCGTAAAGTAAATCTTCAGCCGAGATTGTTCCCGTACATAGCTCTAAGAACGTTGAAGCAACTTGTGCGCTGTCCGCATAGCCTAAATTTCCCGAGTGAGACACAAGAATGGGATATTCATTTTCTTCTGAGATGCTGCGCATATCCCAAGCATAATGAATCCCGCAGCCATCCATAGCAAAGGGGATCGCCTCTGGCATGTACTCGGGAAATTCATAGGCCAGCATCATCGCTCGTAACTCATCAGCACTGAAAAACTGAAAATGCCGAGCACCATTTCCGAATTCACCGCCATTGGAATAACGCAGTAAATCAAGATAAGCGGCGGGAAGACACTTGTTCGGAATAGACCATTTTGCCGGATCGAACGGGTGGTATAGCTTATGTAAAGGATCGGTTACAGGGAAGGGATTGCGCTGCCTTTCTCGTATTTCCGCAATCTCCTCCTCAGATAGAGGGTTGTTCCAATGACTAATAAAATGTTCCACTTCTTGCTCCGTCAAACCGGGATATTTCTGGTAGCACACTTCGAATACAGACGCCCAATTCATCCGAGCGTTCCTCCTTTTGACCTGTTGATTATTTTAATTCTTCACTAGTAAAAGGGTCGATTACTTTTTGTTCATAAGAAGATAACACGATATTTGTTGAGGGCGTACCATACTGCATTGAATCATCAATGAATTTTTCTAAACTCTCTACAGAATACGTTGCTATTTTGACAATATAGCTAATTTCCCCTGCTACCCGGTGACACTCAAGTACATCTGGATGGTTACGACAAAAGCTTGCTAACGATTTACAATCCTTCGATTCAAACAATATAAGTGCAGAGATTGGACGGTTCATTTTTTTTAGAGAAACGCGTGCATGGTAACCCTCAATAATTTGTTGCTCCTCTAACTTTCGTACCCGCTCAGTGACTGATGGAGAAGATAAATGAACAGCTTCTGCCAAATCTTTCATGGAAATTTTCGCATTCGACTGTAATATTCTCACGATGTTTTTATCAATTTGATCCATAACATATCCAACCTTTTTTTATAATATAGAATAACCAAAATAATTAATAAATTAAAGCCAAACAATAAAATATCCTTTTCTAGCCTGTTCATGAGTCTTCTATATTTTTATAAAATAAGGATATGGAGGGGATTTAGAACATGAAAAAGATATTATTATTATTAGCTAACGGATTTGAAGCAGTAGAAGCTAGTGTATTTACAGATGTGCTAGGTTGGAATAAATGGGAGGGAGATGGGTCAACTGAGGTCGTAACCGTAGGTCTCCGGAATAAATTAACCTGTACATGGAATTTTACTATTATCCCTGAAAAAACGGTCAATGAAATTCAACTAGATGAGTTTGATGCACTCGCTATTCCAGGAGGATTTGAAGAAGCTGGATTTTACGAAGATGCCTTCAGTGCGCCATTTTTACATATCATTCAACATTTTTATTCCAATCAGAAACCGATTGCTAGTATCTGTGTTGCATCATTAGCACTGGGCAAAAGCGGGATTCTTAAAGAAAAAAAAGCGACCACATACAATCATTCAACGAGTAAACGAAAAGAGCAGTTAAAGAATTTCGGCGCAGATGTGCAACATGATTTAATTGTTCAGGATGGAAATATTATTACATCTTCAAATCCAGGTACAGCTTTTGCTGTTGCATTTCTATTACTCGAAAAACTAACATCTAAAAAAAATGCGGAACATGTGAAGGATCTTATGGGATTTTGAATCATTCAGAAGCAAGTGAATGTGCAGAAAATAAATATAGGAGTATTCAACATAGTAAAAGCAAATCTTTTCATTTACAGTTTGGTATAGGGCTTCTTATATCTGGAAGCACATGCGAATGAGTAGAGAAAAGTCTAAAGAAAAGGGTACTGATCAAGATGCCAAATCAACAAAACCAACCACTCCAAACGACAAGCATGCCTAGATTTTCAGAGATGATTGCTGCCTTTTGGCAGGGGCAATTCGGAAACGGGGAAGTCCTTTATCACGATGAAGTCTTTACACTCACCATCAACCCTGACCTGAGCGATGACAACCGGGTTATGGTATTGGCAATGACCGACGGGAAGGTAATGGCGGTTCTGACGCCGGCAATGGCTGATAAGGCGGGCCTTACTCAGCAAGCAGAACTGACTGAAGCCACCTTGAGACAAAAATTAAATGAAGCAGGGGTTACGCTGCATGGGGCAGATTATCTCTTCTATTTTACAGAAGCCGATAAGAACTCATTGATGCAAGAAGCCGTGGACGGTGATTTGCGGCAATTGACAGAGCAAGACCATGCTGTATTTTCCGAATTCCAAGCCTCTGCCTCGGAACAAGACTTGGATGACGCTTATGTGGAATTGGATCACTGGGCTGTGTTTGGCTCGTTTGAGCATAACCGCTTAGTGAGTGCCGCCAGCATGTACCCATGGCTGAATTCGCATATAGCGGATACCGGAGTGCTCACGCTGAATGATTATCGAGGGAGGGGCCATGCCCGCAAAGTAGTGCGCTCCATTAGCAAGTTCGCCTACACACAAGGGTACGAACCCCAATACAGATGCCAGCTTGATAACTATGCGTCTACGTCCTTGGCTAAAGCCGCAGGTTTAACACTGTTTGGCAAGTGGGAAATCATTTCTCCTGACTCTGTAAACTGAATTATCGGTTAAAACGAACCTGTCAAATGTGCGTTGATCCTTAAACAGAAGGAGAGGATTATAACAGATAAACATCCGAGTAATTATGAACAGATTTTCAATGAAATTGAAAAATTGCCGTTGCTATTGAATGATGTAGATTATTACCCTTTAGTTAAGCGCGGATACGATTATCTAGTTATGCTGCATGATAGCGGCTTGGATGAAAAAATGGTATATAACCGCCTCTTAGCAACACATCAAAATTTAAAAAATGAGTGGCAACAAGACTTTATAGCAGAACTCTTAGATTTTGTTTGCGGTTTTATTGGGAACCAAGAGTATTGTTCGTCAGAACGTCACGCGGCACCAAGGCTAGTGCAGCAATCTACAGTGAAATCAAACGATTATTAGAGCCCTCATCTGTGTAACAAGGTGTGGGCTATTTGACGTTTATGTATAATTTTTATATAAAATGAACTTTTCTGATCCCCGCGATCTCTTATCTATGAAAAGGGGAGTGAACATGAGAGTAAGCCATCTTGTCAAACAAGCCAAAAAAGGCAACAAAGAAGCATTATTACAGCTCATTATGGCCGATAAGGACGCTTATTACCGACTTGCTTATACATACATGGGCAATGAGCATGATGCGATGGATGCAATGGAAGATATGATAGTCGTACTATATGAGAAGATTGAGCAATTGCAGAATAGCGAAGCGTTCTACAGTTGGAGCAAGACGATTCTCGTCAATCGCTGCAAAACATTACTTCGCAAAAAGGATCGGTTCGTACCACTGGAAGACGAGCAAGAGCCATCACTAGCTGCATTAACAGATGATAATCCTTATCGTGATACCGAGTCCGAAATGGACATTCAGGTGCTGCTATCCCATCTGAATGCACAGCAGCGGGAAGCAATCGAGCTTCGCTATGTTCATGATCTTCCGTATCAGACCATTGCCGATATGACCGGAGCGCCACTTGGAACGATCAAATCAAGAATCTCACAGGGCATACAAAAACTAAAAGTGATGATCGGAGGTGATCGTTATGACAACGATCGAGGAAAAGTTACAGGAGCATAAAGAAACCTTGAATCAAATTCAGGCTCCGTCATGCCTTGAGGGCAGACTTCGAGATGCGCTTCAACCTGTTCCAGTCAAGAAAACGAACAAGAATAAGACTCGCGCATGGGTTGCATCGGCAGCGGCAGCACTCATTCTTATGGTTGGTGTATATGAGTACCCGGCCTTAGCATATTATGGGGGCAAGTTATTTGGCGGCATCAACTTCAACAGCATTGCGGATGTGATGAAGCAGGGAGTCGCACAAGAAGTAAACAAAAGTACAACGCTTAAGGACGGCACTGTCCTGACCATAAATGCTGTAATTGCGGACGATAACGTATTCCGCTTATATTATACAATTGATCGACCCGCTGGCACTGAGTATACGGACCACGACTTTCTACGGTATAGTTTTGAACATGTGAAAGGGTTCTTGACCGATTCCAGCCCAATTGAGGGGGGCGGAAGTCCCGGAAAAAACAAAAGCCAGTTCGTGGGAAATTATGAGTTCGAACCAGTCAGTCCATTTTCTCGTACATTAACCCTTACATTCACTGAGTGGCTGGACAATGGGGAGAAGATATCCTATCCCATCTCCTTCGATTTTGAAGCGAACAAAGCGATGAAGAGTATCATTAAAGAGGATATTTCCGAATCCATCGTTGTCGATAAAGGAACCATTCATTATGACTACATTACGGCTTCCCCAACCTCAACCATCGTGAAGGGACATTATGAATTAGAGGAATATCCGAGATTTTCAGGCCAAACCAAGCTCTATGTGAATGGAAAAGAAGTTAGTTGGACTAGAGGAGGGGGAAGTAATCCAGACTTCGAACTGAAATTTGATCCATTCCCTACAGACAATATTCAGTCCATTGAGCTTGAACTCGTCAATTTTGAAGGATATCATAACATACAAGAGCCTATCTCGCTTGCATCACCATCCGATCGCTCCATTCAAATTGGAGATGAAAAGTTCTGGATTCGCAGCGTTACCAAAACGGCTACAGGTCATGATGTCGTCATTGCGAGAAAACAATTTACGTACTTGAAGACGGACACATTGTCCATACAGGCTGGCAGCAAAGTTATTCCTGTATCGTCAATATCGAAAGAAAGACAATGGGATTTGAAGAACGGCAACATTCTGTGGGAACAGACGTATTCGTTTAATACAACCGATAAACCAGAATTCCTACTGGTGGACTGCTACCAATATATAAAAACCTATAAGAAGAAAATATCGATTCCTGTAGATAATAATAAATAAAATCACGCTGTACAGCGGTTCATAATCATACGTTACACAAACCAAAATAGAGGAATAACCAGATTTAGAGTATATGAAAGCCCGGAAGATAGACACTTGTGACAAAGAGTGGGTATTCGTCGGGTTTTTATACTTTGCACACAAAATACTGCGCGTGCATTTTATAACGCAATGTATATTAATTATAAACTTTACAGGATATGGTGATAAGAATGCATGCAAAAAATGAGCTTATTGTCATCGAGGGCTACGTACATGTAGAAAGAACCATTTGCGCGAAACTGGGGCCGGTATTCGATACCCGGCAAGCCGCTCTTCCGCTGAAGGGGAGGGAAGACTGTTGAGCGTTGCTGCACACGAAAGACTAGGAACAGCTGACGGAAAACGGGCATGGATGATGACGGCGATTTGTCTCAGCGCATTCTTGTCTCACTTTACCGCCGGGGTAGTGAATGTGTCGCTTCCCCGATTCGTCTCCGTGTTCCAGTCCGATATTGGGACAGTGCATTGGATGACGACTGGATATCTCCTCGCTATTACGTCGCTCCTCCCCTTGATGGGCAAGTTAGGCGATCGCTGGGGGCATCGCCGCATCCATAACTGCGGCATAGCCTTATTCACAATTAGCTCTGTTCTGGTTGCGCTCTCGCCGAATCTCACCGTGCTCCTCTTCATGCGGGTTGTGCAAGCGACAGGTACGGCAATGTTCCAAGCGACAAATATGGCAATTATCACGTTTCATATGCCGGGCACACATAGAGGGCGGGCTCTCGGTTTTGTGAGCACCGCTGTTGCCCTAGGCGGCATGGCGGGACCGGTTGCAGGCAGCTTCACCGCGGCATGGTTGAGCTGGCAATGGGCGTTTCTGATTCATGTTCCCGTGGCGGTCGCGGCAACCGGGTTAGCGCTGCGCTTCATCCCTGCTGATCAGAAGATTAAGACGAGGAAAGCCTCATTGGACGTAATTGGAGCCATTTTGTTCATGTGCAGCATCAGCATTGGAATATACGCCATTGTGAACGGAGGCGCGATAGGGTGGCGATCTCCGAATATGCTTCTACTGTATGCAGTCCTGCTAATTGTTTGCCCTTTGGGCTGGCTGTGGCAGTCCCGGCAGAAAGAGCCTTTTCTGCCGCTCTCGGCGTTCCGTATTCAAGCCGTAGCCTGCGGTCTGATCATTAGCTGTGCATCTTTCCTGATGGCCAATATTGCATTGGTTCTCATGCCTTTTTATATTTCCGGAACCACCTCGGTATCCACGGCGGATACAGGCTATGTCATGCTGGCATATCCGCTGCTCTTGGCTGTAATCGGTCCCGTTGCAGGGCACTTATCTGATCGGATAGGCTCACGCCGCTTAATGGGTCTTGGAATATGTGCAATGGCAGGCGGGTTCATACTATTCTCTGGGGTATTCGGCGTATTGCCGCTGTGGGCAATTATTTGTACGCTTGCCTTGATCGGTTCGGGAATGGGGCTGATCGCTTCGCCGAATAACAGCTTCATTATGAGCCATGCGGTGAAGGAAGACGCAGGATCGCTCGGGAGCATGATTGCATTGACGCGTAACGTGGGCTTGGTGCTCGGTGCCGCGCTAGGATTGGGACTTATGGACGACGGCGATCCTGCCAAGCCGTTGGAGGCATATCTGAACATCTTTGGTTTCGGCGCATGGATCGGCGCTGCCAGCCTGCTGCCGCTCTGTTACAGTTGGTACGTACGGAGAAGTATGGTAAAGCGGCGGCAAGGAATCAGTGTAGAAAAATGATGGTAAACAAAGATGCTATGTGGGTACTACCAGGTATAAATATAGCAACTTGTAACTGCAAAAAGGCGTATAGCGATGGAATTATCTTGGATAATGTAGAGGAGATTCACACAGGGGAGAAACGGCGATAGTGCGAAAATAGGGAGTATAAAGCGGCTCTACAATTCCTCAACTAACCATGAACCATTATCATGGTATGGGACGAATTATTAGAGCCGCTTATGTACAAGAATGAAATTAATTGTTAGCGAACCGAATTAGTTCTGGGCAATACATCCGCTACGGGTTTCTGTCTCTGTCCATGTTTTGGTCTCCGATTGGCCGTTGTCATACTTGCAGGTTTGCATGTAGTGTTTAGTGATGTAGGTTTTTCCATTGAGGCAGTTTGTTTCGGTTCTGATTAAAGTTTTTCCGCCGCACCAGGCTGCATGGGATGGGCTTGGCAACGCCACGAGGAATGCAGAAGCGCACACAACAACCGCCATCATTTTTGTTATTTTGTTCATATGATCACCCCCTTTTATGAATATATTCTACCTATTAATAAGTTTTCCTCCTTTAATATAGAAATAAATTCTATCTTTTCCCATACCATTACTATTATCAATCAACTACGACCAGCTAATCCAGACTACGTGAGCGGGTCATGAGACATGAGTGACAACCAGCTTGCGAATAGCAGTAGGTTCGAGCCATGTCCAACTACCTGCTCTTTTAATTACCAATAACTCATCTACATGGAGCAGAAACCCGGAAGAACGCCACTGGAGACAAAGAGAGGCTATCATCCGAGTTTTTTATGTATTACTTATGCAGATTGCTGCACTTGCTCCGGAAAAGAAGGTTTATCGAAATCCTTAAAGAATATGAAACGTAATGGAATTTCATGGATGACTTACGATTAAGGGATAGCTGCTAATAGAGTGATGATGGGTTTGATTTCGATAATTGGTTAGGGGGTCATTGCTGTGATGGAGCGGAATATTGTTATCGGCATTGATGGAGGCGGCACGAATACAAGAGTTATGATCTGTGATCTAAACGGAAATGAGCTTGCGTATGCGGAAGGCGGCTGTGCATCCAAGTATAAAGACGAGAACGCAGCTGAGAATGTGAAAGCGGCGATTAAGAATGCGCTTGCGATAGCAGGGCGAGATACAACCTCTGTGGCCGCGCTTGTTGCTGGCCTTGCGGGCTATGACTCAGAAGCAGATGACGTATGGATTCATGCATTTACTGACCTACCGGGGCTTGACTGTCCCAAGCTGCATTTGAATGACTCCGATGTTGCTCACGCAGGAGCACTTCAAAATCAACCAGGTATCATTGCCATTGCCGGAACAGGAACGATGATTATGGGCATCAATGAATACGGTACACGAACCCGAAACTTGGATTATCGCCATTACGCATATAGCGCAGCACGTCATCTTGCCTATGATGCTGTGTATGAAGTACTTGCAGGTCCCCCAGATGATTCGAATAAAGGACTGATTGCGGAGATGATGCAGCATTGGCAGTTGAATAGCTTAGAGCAGTTGCAGGAGCTTGCTCGGCGGGGATTTGAGCCAGATACGATGAAGCGCGATCAGCATTTTGGGCAATTCGCTCCATGTGTAACCACAGCGGCAGAACAGGGCAGCAGTATAGCAAGAAGCGTATGCAACCGCGCTGTAGAGCAGCTCCGATTAGGGATTGAGCTTGTCGGCTCCAACTTCGCTGAACGCAGCATCGATGTCGCGCTAATCGGCAGCGTCATCTGCAGTTCCTACATGCGCAGCAAACTATCTGAAATGCTTATAGCGCATCCAGTTAAGCAATATCGCTTGGTTGATCCACTATTTCCACCCGTAGTCGGTGCCATTCTGCTTGCCTATAAGGAGCTAGGCGTCCAAGCGGAAATGAATCTAGCAATGAAGTAGAACATGATTATCTAACATAGATCGTATTGTTAACATAGCTATGTAGATAAAAAGGAGCTGTTTGTATTAATGGATGATTTCATGAATCATGATGGATTTGGGCAAAACATCGAACGAGAAGTCCTGCGTGCAATTGTACCACGCATTGCTACAATCGAAATTCCTGTATCGGATTTGAAAAAAAGCGATAGCCTGGTATACTGAGACCTTTGGCATGAAGGTTCTTGGAGAACCGGACGAAGATTGGGAGGCATCCATGCTTTATCTGGATGGAGGCGAACGTCTCGGAGTTCCAAACTTATACTTGGTTGAGAATCAAGATGAACAACGACTTGCTTTTACGAATACATATACGGATGTAGCCCATAGTGTAATTGACTTCTGCTCAGCCAATGTAGAGGAGATGCTAATAGGGTTGCGTTCTCGGAATGTAACGATGAATGGAGTTAGTGGATTTTTTGATTCGGACGGGAATTCATTAGCCGTATGCAGCGCAGTACATTATGGACAAGTGAAATAAACAAGACCACAAAACATCCGACTGTACCTTTGCAAAATAGGTTCAACACGCTAACATGAATTACCGTATAGTATAAATGAAGTCACATTCCAAGCGAGTCTACATCTTACTATCTCAGGGGGAACACATAAAATGGATGTAAATGAAAGCAAGAAACCAGAGTACGCAGGACTCCGCAAAGTCGAAATATCGGATAAGGCTTTGGGCATTACGTTTCCAATGTGGGTGATGTATCCGACGGGAACGGCAGAGCAGACCGTTCAATTAGGCCCTTATTCGATTGAGCTAGCGAAGGATGCGGAAGTCTTGGAAGGAACGTTCCCGCTGGTGCTGATCTCTCACGGTACTGGCAGCACTCCATTCGCCTATCGTATGTTAGCTCAGCATTTAGCGCGGAACGGTTTTATCGTCGGGATGCCTGAACATCCATACAATAATAGAAATGATAATAGCTTGGAAGGTACAGTTCAAAATCTGACGAACAGACCCCGTCACATTCGGATGGCCATCGACTTGTTTTTTGAAAATGAGAGGTTTGCTAGGAAAGTGAACCCGAATGACGTTTCGATTATCGGTCATTCTCTCGGAGGATACACGGCTTTGGCAGCGGCAGGTGGGGAGCCCACCTCATTTCCTCATGAGTCATCAGATGGGCAACCGCAACACATAGAAGTCATACCAGATTCCCGCATTCAGTCGCTCGTACTACTAGCGCCAGCATCGGTTTGGTTTCAATCCGAAGAAGCGTTACGCATGGTTGATATCCCTATTTTGATGCTTGACGCCGAAAAAGACCCATATATACCCGCTTTTCATGCGCAAATTATTATGAATGGGGTTGCAGATCGAAATAAAGTTCAGTATAGAACCGTACAAAATGCCGGACACTTTTCCTTTTTGAGCCCATTTCCACCTTCGATGAGTTCACCATCATTTCTGCCATCACAGGATCCTCCCGGCTTTGATCGAATTCAGTTCCACAAGGAGCTGTGCGCAGAAATCACGAGCTTTCTGAAGCGGTAGTAATCATTGTTGCATGCCTCGAAGAATGAATTGGCTAACGGGACGATAACTCAATAAAGATAATTGGCGGCAGCCGACTCCTTGGGGTCAGCTGCCTAATTGTTCGTGTAGAAGACTGTTAAAAAATAACTAGTACTTACACATATGCATGTGGTAAAATATGACTCCCTAAAATCAACTGGCTAACGAAAGGGAGTGTACGCGTGGAAGATCTGATAATAGAACCATACCAACCTAAAAGGGATAAAAATTCAATCAGAGCTATGTTGTGTGGAGATGAACAGATTAAAGAATTGCTAAAATGCGAGAGAATGTTCCCGGATGGTATATTTGTCGCCCGCTACAATGGCATAACAGTAGGTTTCCTATCCATTGATGGGATAAAGAGAAAAGCACAGACAATGATATATGTTAGCGAGGAATACAGAAGGAAGGGGATTGGAACTGCCCTCATGGCGAAGGTAGACCACTTGCTCACCCCACATAAGATCGTAGAACGTTCGATGGGTGGATGCATGGATGGCGATCGTTCTACTTTGCAATTTTTATATAAGAATGGTTACTACATCAGTTGGTCGTCTCACATCATGGAGCGGGAAGGTGGCTATCTTCCTGAACAGCATATTTCGGTTAGACCTTATGAAGATGATGATTATGAGACCTGTCATGTACTTATCGAGGTCGCTTTTTACAAGTTGCATGATAATCTGGGAATGCTTCCAACCTATTATTTCCCTCCGAATGAAAATGAACGAAAGCGCATGTTCGATAACAAAAGCAACATATACGTGCTTCTTGTTGAAGGGGAAATCGCAGGGGTTGGACATATTGATGGCAATGAGCTGAGTCATGTCTCTGTTCGGCATGATCTCCAATCTCAAGGATATGGCAGACCATTCGTTTCATTTCTTGTAAACGAAATCATGCGTCGCGGCAATACCATCGTTCAGCTGGGGGTTGTGAAAGGCAATTATGCGAGGAAGTTATATGAAAGTCTTGGTTTCAATGAAAAGTCATTGTACCACTGGCTAACCAAATACTATAGACCTGACACCCGAATGAGCAGTCCGCCAAGTGAGATATTGTCAGTTGAATCGAGGTGAGAGTTATAACCGAACTATTTCCAATCGAGATACAAGCCTACTTCAGTGAAGCAGAAGTGACAGTCGTTAAGAAAACCGCAAGATCATCAGTATATCACATGAAAAATCAATCCCACGATGTCTTCCTAAAAGTAACTCCAAAAGAACAAATGCAGCGTGAAGCCATCATGACAAGCTATTTGCATCATAAAGGCATATGCCCAAGTGTACTACACTACAGTTCCAATGATATCAATGATTATCTGGTCACCGAACGAATTCCCGGTTCACATGCAGCAAGCGATGAATTTATAGCTCACCCAGAGCATTTATGCGATGTATTTGCGGAAAGCCTTCTACATTTGCATCAAATTGCACGTACAGATTGCCCTGTTACAAACGGATTAGAGGATATGTTCATCCGGGCAGAGCGCAATTACAGGGAAGGGAAGGCAGAAAAGAGCCTTCTTCACTATATGGGATATACCAGTAGAGAATCCGCATATAAAGATATGGTGTCTCTATATAAATACGCTGAAGAAGACAAAGTGATCATACATGGCGACTATTGCTTGCCGAACTTAATTCTGCAAGATAATAAACGGAATGGCTTCATAGATGTAGGGTATGGCGGGATAGGAGATCGGCATTATGATATCTTCTGGGCGCTATGGTCTCTACAATTCAACTTGAAAAGCGCTGACTATGCCAATCGATTTGTGAAAGCATATGGCGAACATGTTATTGATCAAAATCGGCTTCGTCTTTGTGGGCTTCTATCGGTGTTTAACGGCTTTAGAGGACAAGATTATTATGAATCGTAGATTCGCAATGGGGGGGAGTACCAGCGTAGCTGATACCACAGCAAACACATGGATTATTTTAGGGATTTGTTAATTCTCTCGTTATATTCGAATTGTGCATCGGAACTTTTCTTTAATCATGGGAACTAAGCTAACTGGCTGGAAGAAGAGTACAACATTCTTTCCGTACATGGACGGTGTTCTAAATTGAAAATTCAAATTGTATTGTTTGACGGCTTCGGAGAGCTTGTCTCTTTCGCATCCTTTGAGGTACTCAAAAGAGCGATAGAAGAAGGGGCTTTGTTTACGGTTGAATTCGTATCAAGTGAACCAAAACAAGAAGTTACTACTTCGTTTGGAGTAACGGTTAAACTTCATGATTTTTTACGAATGGATAATGTCCAGATCTGTTAATTGTACCTGGTGGAGGCTGGAATCATAAAGCTGAACATGGGGCACGAAAGCAAGCAGAGCTTGGAACCCTGACCAAAATGATTAGGGAGATGCACAACGAAGGAACGATTGTTGCTGGAGTTTGTACAGGAGGTATGCTGCTAGCTGCCTCCGGTTTATTGAGTGGTCTACAGGCGACGATGCACCATTTGGCGCAGAATGAAATCATTGAATACGGGGCAGAGCTTCTTCGTTACAGAATTGTCGATCAAGGGAATATTATCACTGCAAGAGGAGTCACTTCAGGAATTGATTTGGGACATTGGATCACGGAACGGTTCGCAAGCGCCAAAATTGCAGCTGCCGTTGAATATAGAATGGAATACGAGAGACGAGGTGTTGTTTGGTGTTAAGAGTGCTGCAATTACCCCAATGTGCTTGGTCCCTTCAAATCGAAATATAAAAGCCGCACGAACTCTATTCCTAGTCCTGCGGCTTGTAATCGTGATTACGTTATGATTGGCACTCACATTATCGATCCCACGCAGCATCATGACTTGAGTGCCGACAGGGCTCACTTGGATCCCATCGCTGGCATCGATTTGTTGTGTAATGGTATTCATAAGCTCCAACTGCTGCGCCGATGACAGTTCTTGATTCACTTTGAACTGCATCGTAGCATACTGCTTATTTGCACTAACGACGGACTTCAGTAGAGTAGGAGGCATTTGCTTAATAAGATTCTCAAGCTGCTCCTTGTCAGATGAAAAATCATGATTACCAGTCATTTGAAGCAGGAGCTGTGGTAAGCTCGTAACTTCTTCTACGTCCTTATGCTGAGCCACGATCTTGTCTCCGAAGAGATTCATCCAATTTATCGTATCCGGATCGGTTACATCGTCCGCTTCAACTAAGTATGTGATGAAAATAGTAGATCCCACAACGTCTTGAAGGGAATTGGCATCTTTCAATGCCTTCAAATCCTGCGGTATCATTTTCATCAAGTTCGTTTCTGTAGGTATAGATGACTCCGTGGAGAAGCCAATTACAGATAGAACCAAGGCCACGACTAATATGGGAATAGGCAGTTTACCCACCCAATGGGTGTATTTTTCAAGGAATCGAGATAGCCATGTGTTTTCATTTATTATCTTAACTGGCTTCGTATGCTTTCGATCTAGTAAATGGAAGGTTGAGAACAACAGGCAGATCTCGATGACATAACAGAATATGACACCAATAGCTAACGTTACACCGAATTGCTGCATCATCGGAGCTTTGGACAGCAGCATTGTTAAAAAGCTTAACGCCATCACAAATACGGCATACCAACGGACGGCCCCACATGCCTGATCGAATTCGCAACGGCTGTTTTCGCGTTATAACTGCTAATTTTCAGCTCTTCTTCATATCTATTGTGGAATTGAACGCCGAAGTCGGTTCCCAACCCAACAATGATGGGCAGTGTAGCCATGGTAGCAACTGTGATCGGAAGACCGGCCCACCCCATAAATCCGAATGTCCATATCAAACCGATTAATACGAATGCGAGCGACAACACCCTACGACGAACCGGGAAGACAAGGAATAACACGACAATCATTAATACTACGGCTATTGCAAGCATGATTGCCATGATAGACATGACTTCATCCTTCACCTCGCCCAGAATGATCGGCATGCCTCCCGCTTTAACGGTAATCTTCGAATCGAAATTGCTGCTGTCAATAAGTTGATTGATTTCTCGATTGATACGGGCATAGGTGATGATGTCGGTATTTTTGGACGTATTTAGAACGATGATAATATGCTCACCGTTATCGGAGATCATCGGAGAAAGCTGAGAAGGAACTTTTCCCTTGTCCGAAAATACGAGTTGATGCAGCAAATCGTCATTCATATCCTGCACAGCAGGCAATGCTTGAAGTACCTGGCTAGCCATAGCTGCTTGTTGAAGGTACTGCGATGAACAAGCGATTTTTCGCAAATATCCTGAATAGTAATGGATGAAAAAGTCTTAGTTATCAGCAGTTCCATAAATGCATTGGTAATATCGCGTTTTGTTCGTATATTCGAATTACTGTTCATATTGGGCATCCTTTCTGCCAGGGAGTGAAAATGAATGGATAAGATAACAAATTTATTATGAAGATAGATTCGAGCAGACTCAAGTCTGTTGAAACAATAACTCTTTCTAAATTGAATAAAGTGATGAAAAGCGGCGTTGAGTTAACAGTAATAACATTATGTTAACAATATGGGCGCAGAGGTGCAGTGGTTACAGGTTCTAGCTCGCATGCATTATGATTTGTAGTTGCGTTGGAAGAACTCGGCGTAAACCAATCTGAGCTATTCTGTCAGTAGGTGGATTGTTTTAGCGAATTCTGCGCTTACCCGGGAAATTTCAAGTAACAAATACTTGGATCTGTTAAACTGCTTTGTTGATGTTTTATTGAAGTAACCGGTAGATTAGTGGAACAAAGAGGAGGAAGACTGATTACGGAGAAAATTATAATTTATGAAATACGCGACCACGGCCAAACTTATAATATATATTAACACGATGAGAATCAAAGTGGAAAAGCCTCCCGGTACTACGCCCTTAAGCCTTTTGTATTCGTGAATACAAAGGCTATGCGATATTCCGGAAAGAAATAAATTGTTTATATTTACAAAAGAGAACAATTGTTCTATTATATTAAATATCTCAACTAGCTAGAAACTAATGGTTTTGAGCACTAACTTCTAAAATCATAGTTTTCGCGTAACGTACCAGCATTCGCGCCCCACGCTCTTCCAAGGCAAGTCGATGGAGAGAACTCTAGAAACCCACCAACAGGACTTCATATTAGCACACCAACACATTCTAACATGTTCCGATGGAGCCATAAGGCTGCTCGCCGTAAAATACATGAGACATTTTATGAAATTGCCGAAGAACCAAAAATATTAAGCATTCAGAAATGATCTTCTTGACCATCTCGATTGAGATTGTACACCTCAAGAAAACGAATATTCTAGGTATTCCTTGCACAGGTCTAACGAATAAATCAACAATAAGAAGAGATGGATCATAACCTTTTTCACAAATGATATTGAGTCTTTACATACCTATTTGAAATCAGAAGTATCTTTATTCCAGTCAAAAATCTTGAAGAGTCCATTCACTGGTATGAGAGCATCTTAGGCTTTCAACTAACCGTAAATTGGGGAAGGGTGCAACATTGAAACTGAATCATACTCCTGCTGTATTAGGACTGATTCAAGTAGATGAAAAGCAGCCGGATACATTTAAGAAGAAAGATTCATTAATCACTCCGTACTACAATTTCTTAACTGAGGATGTCCACTCTGCCCATGAGTATCTGAAGAACAATGGAGTAAACGTGTTTGATATCCGTGACAGTGGCGATTTTTATTTAATGGATTTTGAAGATCCAGATGGAAACTTGCTCAGTATGATTGATTTGAATCAGGATTCAAGATGGCTCAAAAGCCTTACGAGATAATTTCAAAGGAGAAATGAATATGAACCAAAACCAAGTCGTGGTTGTTCACCTCCAGGAAAAAAAATTTATCGGCATTCCAGTAACATCTAGTTTTCAGAATCATGACCCAAAGCGAGTTGAAGCTACAAAAGAATCTTTCTTGAATCGCAAACATGAAATCAAAAACGTAATCAATTCACATGAATATGTGTGTCCGCACTTCTCATCGGAAGTACTATTTACTTATTTTTTCTGCATGGAAGTAAGTTCCCTTGAGGATATCCCTGAAGGCATGATTGGTTTTACAGCTCCGCCACATTCCTATGCGACAACAAGAACAGAAAAAGACCCTTATGAAGAAATCCATACTTACCTTGCAAACAATGGATTTGAAAACAATTCGAAGGCACTTGCACTTGAGGTCTATCAATTTGAAGATCCGGAATGGCCAGGAAAAGTAGATGTATTCGTTCCAGTTATCGATTAAGTAAGCAATATTGAGAACGCAAGAGATTGGTATTGCAAATTACTCGGCTTGCAGACTGATGGAGAGATATTATTTGGCCATATTTATGTGCTTCCAATAGAAAAGGTACATAATAGCATGTTCAGCACCCCGCCAAAGCTTTAAGCCGATGGGGAATTGTGATTACAGAAGCCTTGAAATCAATATATTTAACAAGGAGGAATACACATAATGGAAATAAAGATAAAAAACTATGCAGTTGTTTCATTGCCGGTTCGTGATCTAGAGGTTTCCGTTAGGTGGTACAATGAGGTACTCGGTATTCCGTTCACTTTCGAATACTCCCCGGGTGACCAAGAGGCTTGGCTTAACGTCGGGGGAGTCGGACTTGGGCTTATTCGATGCCCAGAGGTGCCAAAGCTGGACTTTACGAATAGCAGTGGAGAGCATCAGCCAATCATCTCGCTGGAGGTAGACAATATTCATGAAGTGTACGAGGAGTTAAAGAAGAAAGGGAACGATATCGGCGAAATGGTGTACAAGCCACAGGGCGGGTATGGCTTCACTTTCCGCGACCCGGACGGTCATATGGGGCATTTGTGGGGCGGTTGGCCAAAGGAAGAAAGCTGATTATTTTCTCACACAACAAAGAGGCATTACTTGATGCAGCATGCAGAGTGCGCAGTAGTGCTCACAAAGGACAGGCTTCACTTTGATTTGCCCGCAAAAAGCCGCATTGTGCCAGTAAAAGAAATGCTTGAATCAGAATCTTCTGTCCCGGTTGATAACATCACACTTACTTATAACCCTGATCGCTTAATGTATGTGCTTTACACTTCCGGCTCTACCGGCAGACCCAAAGGGGTCATGATTAGATCTCATGCCTTTTGAGAATCTAATGCATTGGTACACGCACGAATTTACATTTAGTGAATCGGATTGTGTACTGTTGATTGCTTCAATCAGTCTTGACTTGGCGCAAAAAAACTTGTATGCTCCGCTACTAACCGGTGGACGCCTTTGTCTTTTTCCAGCAGGCGTCAATGATTATGCAGGCATATCTGAAACGATCGAACGAGAGCAAGTAACTGTGATCAACTGTGCGCACAGCCGTATATATCCCTTGATCACTTGCATGCGCCTGAGGAAGATCAAAAGGATCTCGGGCATCATTTTTCGCGTCTCCGCTCTGTCAATCGATTGTTTTTGGGAGGCGAACCAATCAATTTATTAAAATTACGACCATGGACAACGTCGCCTTCTTTCTGCGCAGAGATTATCAATACGTACGGCCCAACCGAATTTACGGATGTCTCATCTTATTATCAGCTTACTCACCAAGATGTATCTCATGGAACGAATGTGCCGATCGGCAGTTCGGTTTATAATACTCAGTTATATGTACTTGATGAAAACCTACAGGTGCTTCCGCTTGGGATGGTCGGTTAACTCTATATTGGAGGTGTTGGACTGGCTCGCGGATATTACCGGGCGAAAGAGCAGACGATGGAGAAGTTTTTAGATAGTCCAGTATCCGGCAGCTGCTCAGCCATACGGGCGGCGTCAATGTTCCTGGATTTCCCAGGAAGAGCGCATAATCGGAGTTCTATGCTCGCAGGACGGCGTTCAGCAATTTGGGAAAAAGCTTAGATAGTCACTATTTTAACTGCGTGCCGGTCAAAGGCCGTACAAATGACGGGAGGTTCTCCATATGCTGTATTTGAATCATGCTGATATTTTGGATCTCGGTGTGGATTGGGATGCCAATATTGATGTCATCGAACATGCGGTTCGTTGCATCGCGAATGAGGAATACTCGCAACCGATTAAACCTTATTTGCGATTCCAGAATCAAGCCAACCGCATCATTGCAATGCCTGCCTACGCAGGCGGCGCATTTCAGATCGCGGGAATAAAGTGGATTGCCAGCTTTCCAGAGAATATACAAAAAGGTTTGCCTCGGGCCAATTCGGTAACGATCCTTAACGACGCGGAAACGGGTGTACCGATAGCAACTATCAATACTTCGCTGATAAGCGTCATACGCACATCAGCCGTGTCAGGCTTAATCGTGAAGTACTATGAAAATACGAGACGGCTACAAAATATTCAAGCCGGCATTGTAGGATTTGGCCCTATCGGTAAGTTCCATTTGAAGATGCTATGCGCATTACTGGGAGATCGCTTAAGCAAAATATATATTTATGATGTAGCAGGAGTTCGGCCAGAAGAAATTTCGCATTTAGAAGGGAAAGTAGAGGTTTGCAATAGCTGGGAAGATGCTTATGTAAACTCGGATATATTTATAACTTGCACGGTGTCCAAATCTGGTTATATAGATCGAAAACCAAAGGACAACGCTCTTATTCTGAATGTATCCTTAAGGGATTTTAAGCCTGAAATTCTGAATCACACGAAATCCATTATAGTCGACAACTGGGAAGAGGTTTGTCGGGAAAATACGGATATCCTGCACATGAATGAACAAATGGGATTGCAAAAAGAGCACACGAAATCCATTGTGGACATTGTGCTGGAAAATGAACTAAAACAACGAAGACCAAACGATGCTATCATGTTTAGCCCTATGGGCATGGCGATATTCGATATCGCCATGGCCCATCACTACTATAAGCTGGCTATGAACCGAGGGATAGGAACCCTCTTAAGTAGCTAGAAATGAGACAATGCTACAATTAAGGAGGAAGACGCGAAAGCAGTCGCGGTAGGAGCGCAAAAACGATCAACAAGTTGCTGAAGAAGGTATCGCCGAGCTTAGGAAATTCTTTGCATCCCTTTCTGCACCAAGCAGATTAGCGGATTATGGCATCGACGATTCAACGATTGAATTAATGGCGGATAAAGCAATGATATATGGTGATTTAGGAAACTTTAAGAAATTGAGCCGCTCCGATGTCTTGCATATATACCGGATGTCGCTTTAAGAGAACATTAATTCATATTACCGATCCTACTCCTTCCAAGTAAAGGGGGCCAGGATCGGTTTTTATTATGTGTCTGGAGTATGGGAATATGTAGTGATGCCTCACTAATCATCAGTGTTGCTCTATGTTGCAGGGTATGACATGCATTTCACTTCGGGATAATTAACGCAGTTTAATGTCGGTTGGATCGCCAAGGTGGACAAGGAGCAAGGTGAGCAGTGTTTCAATTTCAAGATGCGACGAAATTCTAATCTGGTTCCGTGAACCACATCGTGTCAACCGATTGACTTACGTACTTCGCATCTGTACAATAATAGACAAATGGGATCTATAATATCTTTTGAAATTGTCCTCTTTCTTTTCAATATGATGACACAAGCAAAACCTATTTTAGAGCGCATCTGCAGAACAAAAAGGTTACTAAAGTAACCCAATATGCTTGCAATTCATGAAGTAAAGTAACATTCACTTCATCAGAGATGTTTTTTATATTCTATTTACAGATATAAGATATCTACAATATACATTATATGCTTTTGTATTATATCGCATTTGAAACCATCACAGAGGAGAAAGCAATGACAGAATTCTGGGAAGCAAGCTTTATTGAGAAACAAATGATGTGGGGATTGGAACCTTCCGACTCTGCTTTTATGGCAAAGGACTTTTTCCTCGAGAAGAAAGTGAAGGACGTATTGATACCTGGTTTTGGTTACGGAAGAAATGCAAAGATATTCTCAGATAACGGAATGCATGTGACAGGTATTGAGATATCAAAAACAGCAATTGATTTAGCTAGGAAAAACGGGGTAAATGCTACTATTTATCATGGTTCAGTGACGAATATGCCATTTGATAACAAGCGATATGATGCGATATTCTGCTACGCCCTGATTCATTTACTGAACCGTCGTGAACGGGAAAAATTGATTCAAGATTGCTACAATCAGTTACAACCCGATGGATACATGATGTTTACTGCTGTTACAAAAAAAGCTCCCATGTATGGCAAAGGCAGAGAACTGAGTAAAGATCGATTTGAGATTATGGAAGGCGTCAAAATGTTCTACTATGATTCGAATTCAGTAAGACGAGAATTTGAGAAGTATGGATTAATCGAGTTCTCAGAAATTGACGAGCCCAATAAAAATATGAAAGATAAGCCTGCTATGAATTTTGTAATTATAACATGTAAAAAGGGAGCTATCTAAACTTTAAATCCGCTCGTTAATAGTCATAGAAGCTGCGCTTCGCACAGGTACCACGAACAACATGACGATATCGGCGCGTGCGCTTGCTTATACGATCGCGGGGCATGAGCTGCATCATTTGCATGTGCTGAAGGAACGTTATTTGGGAGAATAGAGGATTGATGGGAAGAAAGAGGTAATGAAAAGACTCATTACTATGGATATCGAAGCCGCGAGGATTATTCCTTGCGGCTTATTTGTGTTCTATGAATGAAACTTCGAACAAACTCTAAGAAGTCTGCCGTTGGTTTCATTACGGTTCATGACATACACTAGCGATGTATTCACTATCAATCGGCTCTATTACTTCGAAGTAATAACGATATCAAGGTGGATATGCCACAGATTACGCCTGCTGCAAGGAATGCACTATGGTAACCAGCTAGCTGTGCCACTACGGCAGTACTCCCAGATTCTACATGTATCGTGGTCACCGTATGAGAGAGTGTCACAAGTATGGCTATACCAAGCGCGCCACCAAGTTGACGTGCCGTATTTTGCAAACCGGAAGCAAGGCCTGTATCCTGTGCCGGAATGCCCGCAAGCACAGCTTGGATGGCGGTCATTAACATCAAGCCTAGTCCTGATCCTACAAGTAAACTTGGAAACAAGAACTCAGAAATATAGTCGGGTTGAGCCGGCAGCCAATTGAACCAGACAAATCCTGCAGCGGCCAAGAGACCACCCAGAAATGGAAGCCTTTTAAAGCCAGCGGCACGAAGTGGCCGGGATATAATCGAAGAAATAGCAAGCATAGCCGCCATAGGCAGCAGCGCTAATCCCGTTTGCAGCGGACTGTATCCGCTGATTTGCTGTAAACTTAGGGATGAAAATAACACGTTGGCTGTTAGTGCTCCGCCAAGTCCAAGTACCATGAAAATGCCAATCCGTACATTCCAGTGGCGGAAAATGCTTAAACGAATTAAAGGCGCAGCCGTGTTCTTCTCAATAGCGATGAACACCAGTAATAGCACAAGCGCACCGGCTAACGAGCACAGAACAACTGGAGATTTCCAACCCCGTTCAAGCGTTTGTGTGATTCCAAAAATAAAGGCTGTCAGAGCAAGCGTAATTGCAGCAGCTCCTGGTATATCCAGCTTGGCGGGACTATTTTCTTTCGACTGTGGAAGCAGGCAAATGGCGACCATACCGCTGAGCACAACCCCGATCGGAACATTAACAAACATTACCCAACGCCAGTTGATTAAGCTCGTTAGAACTCCGCCAATCATTACTCCGAACGCAGATGCAATAGAGGAAGAGGCTGCCCATAACGATATCGCCCGATCTTGCTTGGCACCTCTCGGATATGCAGCAACGATTACGGTTAGTGTAGATGTGGCGAGCACAGAGCCTCCCAGTCCTTGTACAGCACGTGCCGCTAATAACATGGGGCCTGTTGTTGCAAGTCCGCCAGCGAGGCTGGCTAACGTAAATAGGATAAGTCCAGACTGAAGTATTACTCTTCTGCCATAAATGTCGCTGGCACGTGCCGCAAGCAGCATAAAACCGCCTAATGTCAGCAAATAGGCATCAATTACCCATTGCTGTTCAGCAACAGAAAGGCCCAGATCCGTTTGCATGGCCGGCAAAGCAACATTAACAATCGAGCTGTCCATGACAACCATAAAGGCGCATAAACAAGCAACTAATGCGGCAACCCATGCAGGTATGCCTTTTTTCAGTGGTGACGACACGATTGGGGCAGACAAATTCACAGAATTAGATGACATCGAGATCCCTCCATAAAAATATGCTGGTGAATTCAATCAATTAGACATGGTCTGTTCTATATTTTAGAATAGGAATAACGATGTACGATAACGCTAATTGGACAAAAAATAACGAGAAATGGCCAAAAAAAGGGGCGTAGCAAACTGAACTCAGAAGAGGTAGATAAGAGTGATTGGCTGGAAGGGCCTTCATTAATTGCCTTTTGGGGCAATGATGATTCCGACAACCCTTTCCGGCTTGGAACACGTGAATACGATTGGCACAGCCATCGGCGAGGGCAGTTTTTTTGTGTGGAAAGCGGGCTAATCCATGTGCGAACTGCAACCGGTTCCTGGTTGCTGCCTCCCCGCCGTGCAGGGTGGATTCCGCCGGATGTAGCGCATAAGGTCACAGTTAGTGGAGCCATGAGCGGCTGGAGCTTACTGCTTACACCTGAAATCAGCAGAGACTTATCAAATACTCCGTGTGTCATCAATGTAAGTGAGCTCATGCGTGCGCTTGTGCAGCGAACGGTGTCGTGGAGGGATCAAGAAATCATGGAACCTCATCAAGAAAGAATAATCGCGGTTTTGCTCGATGAGATTAAAATCGCTCCGCTTGAGCCATTACATTTGCCCTTACCGGTTGATCCGCGCCTTTTGCGCATAACGGACGCGATCCTGCAGCAGCCCGAAGATAATCGTACGCTTAACGAATGGGCCGTTTGGGCAGCATTATCTCCACGTACATTGCGCCGCTTAATATTGGCAGAAACCGGGTTGACCTTTGCGCAGTGGCGCCAACAGGCTCGTCTCACGCTTGCATTGGAAATGCTGGCGCAAGGGGATTCTGTAGGGATGGTAGCTGATGCGCTTGGCTATGGAACTCCGAGCAGCTTTATTGCGATGTTCCGCCGCGCATTCGGTGATTCTCCATCGCATTATTTGGCGGTCAGACGCGAATTGAAACATAACCTTCCACATACTCCTAATCACTGAATGGGGTATACGGACGGAAAATAACTAGAATTGTATTCTATCTTTATACTTTCCTTAGAATTCGCTGTTACGATGTCTTTGCAAACAAAAGAGTAACGAGAATGGATTTCTAAGGAGGAGTATTTTCATCATGCAAGCAGTACAACGATTAAAAGGATTGATAGCTCTAGGTATGGCGTTTACGCTCGTTCTATCCCCGTTCAATGCCTCAGCGGCAGCGCAAAAGAATGACGGAGTGAAGGAAAATATATGGGAGATTACATCGACAACGTCATCAAATTATAAAGATTTAGAGTTTCTGAAGCCGATCTTGAAGGATAAGACGGTCGTCAGTCTCGGTGAGAATTTCCACCGTGTTGCAGAATACAGCAGCATGAAGACAAGATTGATTAAGTATTTGCACGAAGAGCTGGGTTATGACGTGATTGCATTTGAATCCGGACTTGGGGATGCCTTCATGACGAACGAGAATGCCCGCAACTTGACCCCGAAAGAGATGATGCAGCATTCGATATTCCCAATCTGGCACTCCAAGGAGACGCTGAATCTATTCGAATACATCAAGAAGCAGCAGGGAACCAACAACCCGCTCCATCTCGCTGGTTATGACATGCAATTCACTTCGGGCTATCTCACACAGTTTATTGCCGGTTGGATTGCCAAGGTGGACAAGGATCAAGGACAGCAGTATTTCAACTTCGAGATGCAAGCCATGACGGATTTGTATAAGGTGTTTAATGAATATGGCATGGAAGACGGCCATCCAGAGGCAAAGACAGCTGTTAAGAAGGTAAAGGAAACGTACGAGCCAAAATACAACGCCTTGATCCAATTCATCCAAGAGCACAAGAAGGAGCTCGCAGCGGCTTATCCAGCCAACCCGCATATGGTGGATATTGCGATCAAGACGCTCGGAGATCGAGTGAAGTTCATCGAGATGGGGATGTATAATACGAAGGAAAGCTATGAATTCCGCGACCGGATTATGGCTGACAACGTCGAATGGCTAATGAAGGTGATGTATCCCGGCAAAAAAGTGATTTTATGGGCACATAACGATCATTTGGCGAAGAATACATCTAAAATTCAGACCAAAGAGCAAGGAAAATGGATCGGCAGCTTCACCAGCATGGGTGAACTGCTCCATAAGAAGCTGAAGGATAAAGCTTATGTAGTCGGGCTCTATATGAACAGCGGCAGGGCAAGCACCATTACGACGCAGAAGCTCTTCGATATAAAGCCAATGCCGAAGGGAAGTCTGGAAGAGTTGATGATGCGTAGCGGGTATAAAATTGCATTTGCCGATTTGTCCAAGCAAAAATCTCCGAAGCAGAGTAACTCATGGATGTTCAAACCGATCTATGCAGCGGAAGATGGCATGACCTCCGAGATTATCGCACCAATGTCAATGCGATTCGTTCCGAGAGAACAGTTCGACGGGATCATCGTCTTCGATAAAGTGAAGGAACCGACAACGAAATACTAATCTTATTCCATTGGAGAATTAATCGTTCCCCCTGTCAGTAACACCGCGCGTGCTGCTGCAGGGGGATTTTTGTTCGGGCTTCGTTCTCAAGCCTCGTTAATCGAAGAGGAAGTAACCAATTAGTTGACTGACCTCACTACACGATATTTATTTGTACAGCCTATTCTTTAAATATTATCGACATGATCTGCATCTTATCTTTATCTTTCTACATTAATCTATCACTTGTAAAAAGAAGAAATAGACATGAATGTATTCATCTCAACAAGTGAATGACAGAGAAAGGATCGATAACATGAGATCATCACGACACGGCAGAAGTAATAAGCGCTCAATCATGAAAGCAGGTTTTTTAGTAGGGATCGTCCTAGTAGTATCTTTTCTTATATTTTTTAATATTGGAAAACTATCCTCTACTGCAGCTGAAAGGGTCAGAGATGTCAGCCAAAGCGCTGTTCAACAGCAAGATAAGAGACCTTTCACACTGCCAGCACAGCAAAAACAGTCAGACGGTAAACCGAAGGGAAAGGTAGTCTACCTCACTTTTGACGATGGGCCGAGCTCATTAACGGGGCAATTTCTAGATGTATTGCAAGAGCACAATGTAAAAGCAACCTTTTTCATGCAAGGAAGCAATCTAAAAAATACGGGGTATCAAGATAACGTCAAAAGAGCCGTAGAAGAAGGTCACTATGTTGGAGCCCATAGTATGACGCATGATGCTATCAAATTATATGACAATAAACAATTTGTCCCCGAAATGCTAGAAACATTACATTTGATCCGCAATATTACCGGTACAAATCCGAAATTGACACGTCCTCCATATGGTTCAGCTCCCGGCTTGAAAGAAGAACAAATTCGTGATCAAATCGCAGATGCAGGTATTAAAATATGGGATTGGACGATTGACTCGTATGATTGGAAGTTAAAAGATAACCCAAATAAGATTGTTGAAAATGTAAAAGAACAAACGACTGAAGATTTGGAAGTTGTCCTTATGCACGAGAAGCCGCAAACCTTGCAGGTATTACCGGAAATCATTGAATTTTATAAAGAAAAAGGATATGAGTTTGCAGTGTACCGGGATGAAGAGCATTTTCGTCTTAACTTCCAAAAGGATAACCGTTTATAACACCCACATGTTGGTGATGATATTATGTACGCAGCCCCCCCATAAAAAGGGGGGATTTTTCATGTAATTGGGGGATCAACCATGAGTAAATCAATATTAATTGTAGAAGACGAGCATATTTTACGAGAAATTATGAAAGATTACTTTCTTAGCAAAGGATATTACGTTTTAGAAGCTGGAAACGTTCCTTATTGACACTGTCATCTAGCAATCATGCGAAAAGCTGTATGCTGATAGTTCAAACAAGCAATTGAGTCTGAAGGTATCGCAAGCCCCGATTGAAATCGTGGCCAAATGAGCCTCTACCAATCTCAACTGCACAGCTAGATTTGTAATTCTAGGTAACGCTTGTTAAGCTGGTAATAACTACACATTTTATAATCAACACGATACACGATCAATGTAGTGAAACGTATTGAACAAACTAGGGAAGGAAGGATCTTTTTGAAACATACCAGGATACGAAAAATAGCGCTGTTCGTCGGAATACTAACTTTGTCTCTTGCAAATAGCAACATGTTTACTGGAGTATCCTTACAGGCAGAAGCAAAAGACAAAAATGAGCAACAACTCAAGCCTGTAAATCAAGTTCATCAACAATTCGTTCAACTTGAGAAAAAGTATGATGCTCGACTAGGTGTTTATGCGATCGATACGGGCACAAACCAATCAATCACTTATCGTTCGAATGAACGGTTTGCCCATGCGTCTACCTTCAAAGCTCTGGCTGCAGGAGTTCTGCTGCAGCAAAACTCAATAAAGCAGCTTGATAAAGTAATTACGTATACAAAAGATGACCTTGTTGAATATTCACCGGTCACGGAAAAGCATGTAGATACAGGGATGAAGCTTGGAGAACTTGCAGAGGCTGCTGTTCGTTTCAGTGATAATACGGCAGGCAACCTTATTCTTAAAGAACTAGATGGACCGAAAGGATTCGAAAAAGCGCTCAGACAAATTGGCGATCAAGTTACTCACGCGGATCGTTTTGAAACAGAATTAAACGAGGCTGCTCCTGGGGACATTCGTGATACAAGCACACCTCAAGCGCTCGCTGACGATCTGAAGGCCCTCACAGTCGGAAATGCGCTCCCGCCCGATAAACGCAAACTCCTAACGGATTGGATGCGTGGAAATGCTACTGGAGACAAGCTCATTCGTGCTGGCGTACCAAAGGATTGGGAAGTTGCCGATAAATCAGGAGCAGGAGGCTACGGAACGCGAAACGATATCGCCATCATATGGCCACCAAATCGAGCACCTATTATCATTGCAGTTCTATCCAGCCGCGATAAGAAAGATGCTGCCTATCATAATGAACTGATTGCAGAGGCTGCTAAGGTTACAATGAAAGCTCTCCAGTGACCCCTTTGCTGTTCCATCTCCTATAAAATGCTATCCATATGGTGGCCCTCATCATATCAGATCAAAAACGCACAGCGCCGACAAAGGCGCTGTGTTTTTATTTTCACATGGTTCTTGTCGAACATATTTCTGAAGCATTTCAAATGGCTATATTTTTTTTGCATCGTTACTATGCAGTATATGTATTTCACGATTGGAACGATGGTTAATAAAATAAAGGAAACCGCAGTATGCAGCGGCACAATTGTCGGAGGGATACGATATGAATAACACCGAATTTGGTCAAGTCCAGAACCGGCACCAAGCACTGGGGTTATCAGATCAGCAGGTTCTTGACATGTATCAGCATATGGTTCTGGCGCGAAAAGTAGATGAACGGATGTGGCTGCTCAATCGTGCGGGAAAGATCCCTTTTCTCGTTTCCTGCCAAGGCCATGAAGCAGCTCAGGTAGGGGCGGCATATGCGCTTGATCGAACGAGAGATTTTCTGTGTCCCTATTATCGGGACATGGGTATGGTCGTTGCTTTCGGGCTGACAGCACAGGAATTAATGCTTTCCGCTTTCGCCAAGGCAGAAGATCCAACGAGCGGAGGCCGCCAAATGCCAGGTCATTACGGGAGCAAAAGCCGGAATATTCTTTCGGGCTCTAGTGTCGTGTCGAGCCAAATTCCGCACGCAGTTGGAATCGCTTTATCTGGAAAAATGCAAGGAAAAAGGCTAGTTGCATTAACGGCCTTCGGGGACGGCGGCAGCAACCAAGGGGAGTTTCACGAAGCGGCTAACTATGCTGGGGTGCACAAGCTGCCTGTCATTTTCATGTGTGAGAACAACAAGTACGCCATATCGGTTCCGTTCTCCAAGCAGGCGGCTTGCGAAAGCATCGCGGATCGGGCAAAGGGATATGGGTTTCCCGGCATCAGTGTGGATGGAAATGATCTATTAGAAGTATACAAAGTCACAAAAGAGGCGGCCGATCGGGCAAGAAGAGGTGAAGGGCCAACGCTTATCGAGACGGTGCTCTATCGTTTAGTCCCGCATTCAAGCGACGATGATGATCGAACCTACCGTTCCCGTGAAGAAGTGGAAGAAGCCAAGAAGCGGGATCCGCTCATAACCTTCAGCAATTATCTGAAAGCATCGGGGCTATTAGATGAACATAAAGACATGGAGATTCATGACCGAATACGCATGGAGGTCGATGAGGCCACGGAATATGCGGAGAATGCCCCGGATTCAGCCCCGGAAGATGCCCTTAAGCACGTTTATGCAGAATAGGGGGAGTGAGGAGAAATGGCCGTAATTTCTTATCTTGAAGCAGTGTCCCAAGCTCTTCGAGAGGAAATGCAGCGAGATAGCAGGGTATTTGTATTAGGAGAAGACGTCGGAGTGCGTGGGGGCGTATTTCGGGTTACACAGGGATTCCAGGAAGAATTCGGGGAACAACGGGTTATCGACACACCGCTATCGGAAGCAGCCATTGCAGGTGTATCGATTGGTGCAGCCGCTCATGGAATGAGGCCTGTTGCAGAAATTCAGTTCGCCGAGTATATCATGCCTGCCGTCAACCAAATTGTGAATGAAGCAGCCAAAATGAGATACCGCTCCAACGGAGATTGGAACTGTCCCTTGGTCATCCGTGCCCCTTATGGCGGAGGAGTTCGCGGAGCCCTCTATCATTCGCAAAGCGTAGAAGCGATGTTTTGCTGTATTCCTGGTCTAAAAGTGGTCACGCCTTCCACACCGTATGATGCCAAAGGCCTGCTAAAGGCGGCCATCCGCGATGAAGACCCTGTTCTTTTCTTCGAACATAAGCGATGCTATCGATCGATCAAGGGAGAAGTGCCAGACTCGGATTATACGGTTCCGATCGGGAAGGCGGATATTAAGCGGCAAGGGGAAGACATCACGGTTATTTCTTACGGACTTTCTTTGCATTTTGCGATAAAAGCGGCAGAGCAGCTTTCTAAAGATGGATACAGCGCTCACATTCTGGATTTACGTACCCTCTATCCTCTGGACAAGGAAGCTATTGTAGAGGCTGCTCGCAAAACCGGCAAAGTGCTCATTGTTCATGAAGACAACAAAGAGGGCGGCGTTGGAGCTGAAGTAGCTGCTGTCATCGCAGAAGAATGCCTTTATGAATTGGACGCGCCAATCAAACGTCTCTGCAGTCCGGATGTCCCTGCTATGCCTTACAGCTTGCCAATGGAAAAGTTCTTCATGCTCAACCCGGATAAAGTATATCAGGCCATGAAAGAATTGGCCGAATTGTGAGCCGACGGGAGGAGAATATGGCTAAGAAAATCGTCATGCCCCAGTTAGGCGAAAGCGTAACGGAAGGAACCATCTCCAAGTGGCTCGTCAACGTCGGGGATAAAGTCAATAAATACGATCCTGTATGCGAAGTGCTGACAGATAAAGTGAATGCGGAGGTTCCTTCTTCATTTAGCGGCACGATAACCGAAATTGTCGTTCAAGAAGACGAAACGGTAGCAGTAGGAACGCTGCTCTGCTGTATTGAGGAGGAAAAACAAGCGGTCACGCCGATTGAATCCAAGCCAGCTGCCGCCGATGCCGCCGCCCCATACGAGGAGACCGATGATTCAACTATACAATCAGCCAAGCAGCAGCGCTATTCGCCGGCCGTACTCAAACTGGCGCAAGACTACAACCTGGATCTTTCCTGTATAGAGGGTTCGGGCACTGCGGGACGCATCACCCGAAGAGACATCTTGCAACTCGTCCAAGGAAAGAAACAGTCTGAAGACTCCCCAGCTCAGCAAATCGAATCTCCATCTCAGTCATTATCACAAGCGGCTGCATCAGTTCCCGATATTGCGTTACCGTCCGAAACATTTGATGCCTTATCTGCTGGCCATTCTACCATTCATCAAGCCGACGAGAAGATCCCAGTTACCGGCATCCGCAAAACCATAGCCAAGCGAATGGTACAAAGCAAGCAGGAAATTCCGCACGCATGGCTTATGGTGGAATGTGATGTCACGAATTTGGTTAGTTATCGCAGCCAGATCAAAGAGGAATTTAAGAAAAAAGAAGGACTCCAGCTTACTTATTTGCCATTCTTTATTAAGTCAGTAGCAGAGACGCTAAAAGAATTCCCTATTTTAAATTCGCAGTGGACAGACAATCACATCATCGCCAAAAAAGCGGTTCATATCTCGATTGCCGTTGCTACCGAGAATGCCTTATTCGTTCCTGTCATTAAGGACGCCGACCAAAAAAGCATTTTCGGTCTAGCCAAAGCGATAGACGAAATGGTCACGAAAACGAGAGAAGGCAAATTAACGCAGGCGGATCTAACTGGCGGAACGTTTACCGTGAATAACACAGGCTCCTTCGGCTCCGTACTTTCAGCCCCGATCATCAATCCACCGCAGGTAGCCATTCTAAGTATGGAAGCCATCGTCAAACGCCCGATCGTCATTAATAACATGATTGCCGTTCGCGATATGATGAACATTTGTCTTTCCTTGGATCACCGGGTTTTGGACGGTCTTGTGTGCGGCCGCTTCTTGAAGAGAGTCAAGCAAAAGATTGAAAGCTACGGCACGGACATCGGACTATATTAAAAGGGAGCGATGAATTCATGCATTTTGATTTAACCGAGGAACAAGCGTTGATCAAAAAAATGATGCGCGATTTTTCGGAGGGCGAGGTTGCCCCAGGCGCGGATGAACGGGATCGTACGAAGCAATTTCCGAAGGATGTTTTCGAAAAATTAACGAAGCTGGGCGTCATGGGCCTGCCTTTTCCCGAACAATATGGCGGCGGCGGAGCGGATACCATTAGCTTCGCTATCACTGTAGAAGAATTAAGCCGGGTCTGTGCTTCCACGGGCATTACCTATTCCGCCCATATTTCTTTAGGCGGGGCACCCATCCATTTATTCGGAACACATGAGCAAAAGGAAAAATACTTAACCCCTTTATGTACAGGAGAATACATGGGCGCGTTCGGGCTGACGGAACCAAATGCAGGATCGGATGCAGGCGGAACCCAGACAAAAGCGAATCTGCATGGAGATAAGTGGATCATTTCCGGCTCCAAATGCTTTATTACCAATGCAAGCTATGCCAAAAACTTGTCCCTCACAGCCGTTACGGATCGCACTAAAGGGACGAATGGAATCAGTGCATTTATCGTGTCTACAGATGCGCCAGGATTTACGGTCATTGACAATTATGAAAAAATGGGGCTGCATTCATCAAATACAACGGAATTAATTTTACAAGATGTAACCGTTCCCAAAGAAAATCTTCTCGGGAAAGAAGGGCATGGATACAAGCAATTTTTAGCTACGCTTGACGGAGGCCGAATCGGTATCGGTGCGATGGCGGTCGGAATTGCCCAAGGGGCTTACGAAAAATCGCTTCAATATGCCAAAGAAAGAAAACAATTCGGCCAAAGCTTATCCTCCTTTCAAGCGATCCAATTCAAGCTGGCTGACATGGCCATGCATATTGAACTCGCACGCACAATGGTTTATAAAGCGGCATGGCTTAAAGATAAGGGCAGGAAGTTCAAGAAGGAGGCGGCGATGGCCAAATTATTTGCCTCGGAAATATGCATGAAAGCATGCGATCAAGCCGTACAAATCCATGGCGGTTATGGATATATGAAGGAATACCAGGTTGAACGATTCTTTCGGGATGCCAAGCTGCTTGAGATCGGGGAAGGAACTTCGGAAGTGCAACGAATGGTCATTGCACGCCAGATCGGTTGTTAAAGGGGATTGGTTCTATGTTCAAAAAGATTCTAATCGCCAACCGAGGCGAAATTGCTGCTCGAGTGATCCGCACTTGCAAAGCGCTGGGCATTGCCACCGTCAGCATCTACTCGAAAGTGGATAAGGAAGCTCCGCATGTCAAAATGGCAGATGAGGCCTATGAGGTAGGAAATCCAAAAGTTACAGATAGCTATTTAAAAATCGACAAGATTTTAGAAATCGCCCAGCTTTCACAAGCGGATGCGATTCACCCCGGATACGGGTTACTTTCGGAAAATGCGGAATTTGCACGCCGTTGCGAGGAAGCGGGTATTGTATTCATCGGCCCATCATCAGATGTCATCGCCCGCATGGGCAGTAAAATTGAAGCCCGAAACAGCATGGAACAGGCAGGCGTGCCTGTTATTCCCGGCATTTCCTGTGCATTAGCGGATGCGGAAGAAGCAGCACAGGCAGCCGGCCGAATCGGCTATCCGGTTATGCTGAAAGCCTCAGCCGGTGGTGGCGGCATCGGCATGCAAATCGTGAATAACGAAGCGGAGATGAAGCAAGCATTTGAAGGGAACCAGAAGCGTGCCTCTAATTTCTTCGGAGATGGGGCCATGTATCTAGAGAAGGTTGTAGAAAATCCTCGGCATATCGAAATTCAGATTTTAGCGGACGCCCAGGGAAATACCGTCTACTTGTGGGAGCGGGAATGTTCGATACAACGGCGTCATCAAAAAGTCGTGGAAGAAGCTCCTTCAACCTTTTTAGATGAACTCACACGAGAAAAAATGGGAGAAGCGGCGGTTAGAGCCGCTAAATCCATCGGATACCGGAATGCCGGAACCATCGAATTTTTAGTCGACGAGCATAAAAATTTCTACTTTCTTGAAATGAATACTCGTCTGCAGGTGGAGCATACGATCACAGAAGAGATTACCGGCTTGGACCTGGTTGCGGAGCAGCTGCGAATTGCGGCAGGACATTCCTTGAACTTCGGTCAATCTGATGTGAAACGCGAAGGCCATGCGATAGAAGTACGGATTTATGCAGAAGATCCGAAGACGTTCTTCCCATCTCCTGGAATCATTACGAAGTTCGCTATCCCTGAAGGAGACGGAATTCGCCATGAGCTGGCTGTACATGATGGTTCTGTCGTCACGCCCTTCTATGATCCGATGATTGCAAAGCTCATCGTCGCAGGGAAGGATCGCAATGAAGCGATTGAGCGGCTTCAACAGGCGCTGGCCGATTATCAGGTTGAAGGCATCAAGACCAACATTCCAATGCTGCAAGAAGTCATCGCGCATCCAGCATTCCGTTCAGGCGAGACAACAACAGGCTTTGTTGCGAAATATGTGCTGGAGCAGACATAACTGTATCGGATAAGGCCTCGGCGAGTTACCGTAAGGCTATTCGTAAAAAAGGAGGTTATTCAGATGAGCAAAATCGTGGCGGTTATGGCGGGGAATGTATACAAGATTCTTGTCAACCCTGGGGATCAAGTCGAGGCAGGGCAAAATGTAGTCGTGTTGGAATCGATGAAAATGGAGATCTCGATTACGTCTGGCACCGGAGGAACGGTAAACAAGGTCAACGTGAGCGAAGGCGACTTTGTTGATGAAGGAGATTTGTTGATCGAGCTTGATTAAACAGATGCTGGGGGTTGGGGGAGATGAACTGGCCGGCGAAAGTAACGATCAAAGAGGTTGGTCCAAGGGACGGACTGCAAAATGAGAAGGTTTTCGTTGCAACAGAAGATAAAATCGCTTGGATCAACCAACTGTCCCGTACCGGAATCACATCCTTAGAAATCACTTCATTTGTGAATCCGAAGTGGATTCCAGCACTGGCAGATGCCGCTGAAGTTGCCAAAGGGATTGAGCGGATGCCTGGCATTACGTATTCGGCACTCGTTCCGAATCGGCAGGGCCTAGAGCGAGCACTTGAGACCGATGTAGATGAGGTGGCAGTCTTTATGTCTGCCAGTGAGACCCACAATCAAAGAAATATCAACAAGTCAATAAACGCTACGTTTCCCATTCTGCATGAAGTCGTGCAAGCAGCCCATTCCGCTGGAAAATCAGTCCGCGGTTACGTGTCAACGGTTTTTGGCTGCCCCTATGAAGGGCCTATCTCTATCGACGAGGTCATCCGTGTATCGGAAACGTTGTTCGAAATGGGGATTGGCGAATTATCTCTAGGGGATACGATTGGCATTGCAAATCCGAAACAGGTAGAAGATGTATTGGAAATGATGCTCAAGCGTTTTGATGCCGAGAAACTGACTTTGCATTTCCACGATACGCGTGGAACGGCGCTGGCTAATATTCTAGCGTCCATGAACATGGGGATCACAACATTCGATGCCTCTGTCGGAGGGTTGGGCGGATGCCCGTATGCACCTGGAGCCTCCGGCAATGTCGCTTCAGAGGACTTGTTGTTCATGCTGGATTCAATGGGCATTCAGACGGGGATCAATCAGGAAAAGCTTCTCTCCGCGGCGCGTTATATTCAGGAGAAGGTCGGAAGAACCTTGCCGAGCCGGAATCTTCAGGTCAGCAGCTCGAACGTATGAGCAGGTACATGATGTAGGAGAATGATTCGGTACTAGGAAGGAGGGGCGATCATGGAAAAAGCCGTACTGGTCTCCAATATGGGAAATGGAATTGTGCTCATCACGTTGAACCGGCCGGAAGCTGCCAATGCGTTATCCATCAAGATGCTCGAACAATTGCGTGATGCGGCAAATGCATGTAAATTGGATCGGGCTGTTCGCTGTATTATCATCACAGGCGCTGGAGAGAAAGCCTTTTGCGCAGGTGCTGATTTAAAAGAACGCGCAGGGATGGACATGAGCCAAGTACGTAGAACGGTATCTTTCATTCGCGAGACCATCAATGATGTGGAAGCCTTGCCCCAGCCGGTCATTGCCGCGGTAAACGGAGCCGCTATTGGCGGGGGAATGGAATTGATCTTGGCCTGTGACATTCGGATTGCTTCCACAACAGCCGCATTCGCCCTTGCAGAGACTTCACTTGGAATTATTCCCGGCGCAGGAGGAACACAGCGGCTGCCGAGGCTGATCGGGAAGGGACGGGCGAAGGAGCTCATTTTCACGGCAAGAAAAATCGACGCTGAAGAAGCAAGGAACATCGGACTGGCAGAGGCTGTGGCACCGCCTGAATTCCTGATAGATAAGGCCTTGGAAATAGCAGGCCGTATTGTTCGAAATGCTCCTATCGCTGTGACTCAGTCCAAATTCGCCATCGATAAGGGATTGGAAGTGGAGCTGAACACTGGACTTGCGATTGAGCAGCATGCATATGAAGTCACAATTCCGACAAAGGATCGCTTAGAAGGACTGCAGGCGTTCAAAGATAAACGTCCTCCCATATTTAAGGGCGAGTAACAAGCATATCGCAGATAAGGAGGAATAGGGGATGTCCATCGAATTCAATCCGGAGGAGCTGCAGAAACGTGTTTCACGAATCCTCGAAGGAGGGGATCCGTCTTATCATCAAAAGAATGCGGTAAAAGGGAAGTTATTTGTTCGCGACCGACTAAACCTACTGTTTGATCCGGGTTTCGAGCTGGAGGATGCGCTGTTCGCCAACTGCGCCGCAGAAGATCTTCCAGCGGATGGCGTCGTTACGGCGATAGGGAAAATGAACGGAAGAATCGTATGCGTAATGGCCAATGATTCTACGGTAAAAGCCGGATCGTGGGGATCGCGTACGGTAGAGAAGATCATTCGAATCCAAGAGACAGCTGAGAAAATGAGAGTGCCGTTAATTTACCTCGTGGATTCCGCAGGTGCCCGCATTACAGATCAGGTCGAGATGTTTCCTGGCAGGCGCGGGGCTGGCCGTATTTTTTACAATCAGGTCAAGTTGTCAGGCAAAATTCCTCAAATCTGCCTGCTGTTCGGCCCTTCGGCTGCGGGCGGAGCCTACATTCCGGCATTTTGTGATATCGTGATTATGGTAGATGGAAATGCATCCATGTATCTCGGTTCCCCGCGGATGGCGGAGATGGTAATCGGAGAAAAGGTTACGCTAGAAGAGATGGGCGGTGCGCACATGCACTGTTCGATTTCAGGGTGTGGGGATGTGCTGGCGAAGAATGAAGAAGAAGCCATTTTGATGGCGCGGCAATATCTCTCATACTTTCCCTCCCATTTTTCCGAACAACCGCCGGTTGCGAAACCAGTGGCACCGCCATCCTTTGAGAAATCATTAGAAGAGCTCATCCCGACCAATCAGAATGCCCCGTTCAATATGGTTGATCTGATTGACCGTATTATCGACGAGGGATCATTTTTTGAGATGAAGAAGCTGTTTGCCGGTGAGCTTATTACAGGACTGGCACGAATGAATGGCAAACCGGTCGGGATCATTGCCAATCAGCCACGGGTGAAGGGTGGCGTGCTGTTCCTCGATTCAGCGGATAAGGCAGCCAGATTTATTACGCTTTGCGACGCATTTCATATCCCGCTTCTATTCCTTGCCGACGTCCCTGGTTTTATGATCGGCACAAAGGTGGAGCGGGCAGGAATTATCCGCCATGGGGCGAAAATGATTTCAGCGATGTCCGAAGCAACCGTGCCTAAAATTTCAGTAATCGTTCGCAAAGCGTACGGAGCGGGTCTTTACGCGATGGCTGGTCCAGCTTTTGAACCGGATTGTTGCCTCGCACTGCCTACAGCTCAAATCGCGGTGATGGGGCCAGAGGCTGCAGTCAATGCCGTCTATGCCAATAAAATTGCTCAATTGCCTGAAAGCGAGAGGGCTGCTTTTATCGAACAAAAGCGTGAAGAATATAAGCAGGACATTGATATTTACCGACTGGCCTCCGAAATGATTATTGACGGAATTATTCCCGCCAATTCGCTGCGTACCGAGTTAGTGAACCGTTTTGCGGCTTATTCATCAAAGGCTGTCGTCTTCTCAGAGCGCAAGCACCCGGTATATCCGGTTTAATCCATTGGCATATTTGAACAGCACTAAGCGTTTAACGGCGCGAAGTGCTGTTTTTGGCATGTTAGGCATATCATGATCTTGAGCCAAGGGATGAATGGTTTGGATACCACTTTGCCTGTAGGGGAAGGAGGAAGATCCGGATCACATGGATATTAAACAACTTCATTATTTTGCAGAAGTAGCCAAGCATAAAAATTTTACAAAAGCTTCTCAGGTTTTGTATGTTTCTCAGCCGTCCATCAGCAAGATGATCAAGAGTCTCGAGGATGAATTGGGCGTTATGTTGCTTGACCGTTCCGACAGGGAAGTTGTACTCACCGATACAGGAAGGCTGGTTAACGAGAAAGCTTTAAAAATTTTGCAGATGCTAGAGGATTTATCTTCTTCCGTAAATGAGCTGGTTCACGTGCAAAGAGGAAAAGTGACAATGGGGATCATGCCTACAATTAGCGCATTGCTTTTCCCAAAAATCATTTCCGGATTCAAGAAGAACTATCCCAAGATTGAGATTCAAATGGTAGAATACAGCGCGAAACAAGTAAAGATGCAGATGGAGCAAGGAAATATCGATTTTGGGGTCACGGTGCTGCCGGTGAACACGCAGCTGTATCGAACGGTTTCCTTGTTAACGGAAGAACTGGTTGTCATCGTGAGTAATCATCACTGGCTGGCTGGAAGGAAATCCGTCAGCTTGAACGAATTGCAGAATGAGCCCTTCATTCTGTTCACCAAGGAATTTGCCCTTCATGATGTAGTTGAGCAAGCATGCTTGCAGGCTGGGTTCGAACCCAAGGTGGCTCATTTGACCTCTCTATGGGATTTCTGCTGCGAGATGGTAGCTTCGCAACTAGGAATATCATTGATTCCCCGATCGATGGCGAACCGATTGCATCATCTTGCCATTCATGCCGTTACCGTGTCCCAACCGGAAATCGCTTGGGAGCTGGCTCTCATTTATCCTCGGGATAAATATCTTTCTTATGCATCCCGCGCGTTTATCTCCTATATCAAGGCCAATCCGCCGAATCAACCGGGATTATGACAGTGGCTGAAGAAATTGGATGAAGCATGAGTCCAAAACCTATTAAGGTTTTAGACTCTTTATTGGAGACTTCACCCAATCATCATTGGATTACGGTAAATAGTAAAGCGAAGGGAAGCATTTATTTCACTTTTTTGCAATTTTGTATGCCGAGAACTGCATTCGCCGGGCAATAGCGGGTTGTGCCTGTAATGATAGGAGCCAATCCAATTAATCCCCACCATTTTCTGTAATAAAGTCCCGTAAAGATGATTGCAGCTCCAACTGATATTCGAATCGCTTGTTCCGTTTTTCCAACATTACAGTTCACGTACTTTACACCTCCATAAGCTACTGTCAATTTGCTCATACACCATTTAGAGTTGCCGCATAATTATGGTTTGAAATAGGGCACATTCTCATGCGTGGAATTGATTGGTTCGAGGCTGCCTTTTTATGTAACAGGTTATCGACACTCTCCTAATGTAATGCTTAGGGGAGTGTTTTATTTCACTCTTTCATCAAAAGGATATTATTAGTAATTTAGGATTTCATATACGATAATAGAATAAACAAGAAAATTCCTATAATTTGAAAATATTACTCTAAATAATCGAACTAGACTTAAAAATATTTTATTCATGTCATAAAAGTTATGAAGTTTCGTATTATTTCTTAATAAAAATATAAAAATTTCATACCAAATTACCGATAAAAAAATTAATGTAGTACATTAGTACTACAATTTTACATAAAGAGGGGTAATTGTATGAAGAAAAAATCAAACTATGTGAAAGGAAGGAAAGTACTCGTAAGTCTGTTGGTGAGTTTGCAAGTGTTCACTTTTGCGAGTATTTCCTCCGCTGCACCCAACGAATCCAATGATATTGATCTTGGAATCGCAGGCTTGAACTATAATCGCAATGAGGTTTTGGCAGTACAAGGGGATCAAATCAGTAGTTTTGTTCCCAAAGAAGGCATTCAGTCCAACGGTAAATTCATCGTGGTTGAACGGGACAAAAAATCACTTACAACGTCACCCGTAGATATTTCAATCATTGATTCGATCACGAATCGTACTTATCCAGGTGCAATACAGCTTGCAAATAAGGATTTTGCAGATAATCAGCCTAGTCTGGTTATGGCTGCAAGAAAGCCAATGGATATTAGCATTGATCTGCCTGGGTTGAAGAACGAGAACACAATTTCCGTTCAAAATCCAAATTACGGCAGCGTATCTAGTGCCATTGATCAGCTCGTATCGACTTGGGGCGAGAAGTATTCCAGCACGCATACACTCCCAGCTAGATTACAGTATGCTGAATCCATGGTTTACAGCCAAAATCAAATTTCCAGTGCACTGAATGTGAACGCTAAAGTGCTTAACGGGACGCTGGGAATCGACTTTAACGCGGTCGCAAACGGCGAGAAAAAAGTGATGGTTGCTGCTTATAAGCAAATCTTCTATACCGTAAGTGCAGGACTGCCCAACAATCCATCGGATCTGTTTGATGACAGTGTGTCGTTTGCCGAGCTAGTCCGTAAAGGGGTTAGCAACGAGACTCCGCCGTTGATGGTATCAAACGTAGCTTATGGCCGTACCATTTACGTCAAATTGGAGACGACCTCCAAGAGCAATGATGTACAAACGGCATTTAAATTATTGCTCAATAATCCTAGCATTCAGGCAAGCGGACAGTACAAAGATATTTATGAAAACAGTTCATTTACTGCCGTTGTACTAGGTGGCGACGCGCAAACACATAACCAAGTTGTCACGAAAGACTTCAATGTTATCCAAAGCGTAATCAAGGACAATGCAGAATTCAGCAGCAAGAATCCAGCTTACCCGATTTCATATACAAGCGTCTTCTTGAAAGACAATTCCATCGCTGCCGTTCACAATAATACCGAGTATATCGAGACGAAAACGACGGAATATACGAAGGGTAAAATTAAGCTTGACCATAGTGGTGCATATGTAGCTCAGTTTGAAGTATATTGGGACGAGTTTTCATATGATGAAAATGGACAAGAAATCGTGACTCGTAAAAGTTGGGATGGAAATTGGCGCGATAGAACTGCTCATTTCTCAACAGAAATCCCACTTCCGCCTAATGCCAAGAACATCAGAATTTTTGCAAGAGAATGCACAGGTCTTGCTTGGGAATGGTGGAGAACAGTTGTTGATGAATATAACGTTCCGTTAGCTAGCGATATTAATGTTTCGATTTGGGGAACAACGTTATATCCGAAATCATCCATTACTCACTAATTAATATGAATACATGGACATCTCCTCATTCATTTGGGGAGATGTTTTTTTTGCTTTAGCATCTTTTCTTTATCCCCATTTATGATAGGATTTGCACTAATTACATTTGGAGTGAGAAGATTTACGGGGGTTATACAAAAATTATTTGTACTATTTGTATACTATGATAAACTTGATCCCGAATACAATTTCAAGTTGATCCAAGCGAGGGCATGTGGATCCTTGCGAACAATGTAAGCGAACCGTATTGTTTAGGAGTGATGATAATGGCACGTGTTTTATTTATAAATGGGGGATCAGAGGGACATATCAATCCCACGATTGGAGTCGTACAGGAGCTTATCTCACGGGGAGAAGAGGTCGTGTACTTCTGCATAGAAGCATTCCGGGAGCGATTGGAGAAGACAGGCGCTATCGTACGAACATTTGATGATGAGAAATTCATCAAAGCCTTTATTTCAGGTGGACGAAATTATGTACTTGAACGAATCAACGGCTTGCTGCTTACGGCAGATGTCGTCATACCAAGCGTACTTGAACAAATCAAGGGAGAGCAATTCGATTACATCATTCATGATTCTATGTTCGGTTGTGGACGAATACTAGCTCACATGTTGAAACTGCCTGCAATCAATTCCTGTACTTCTTTTGTGCAATCAGAGGCATCCTTCGTAAGCTTGATGGAACAGTTCCATGCAAGTGTACCTGCAGAGATCGCGAAGCCTATCCATGATACATTTGTAAGCCTGACGGATAAAGTAAAGGAAACCTATCATGTGAAGATCCATTCTCCTTATGAAGTATTTTGTAATCCAGCACCACTTACCATCGTGTATACGACTAGGGAGTTCCAACCTGAAGGAGAAACATTTGATCATTCCTTTCAATTTGTTGGGCCATCCATCTCTTCACGGGTCAGCCAAACAGACTTCGACCTTACGGCAATCGAAGGAAGAAGCCTCATTTACATTTCACTCGGTACTGTCTTTAACCAAGCGATTGATTTCTATAAGCTCTGTATGGATGCTTTGGGAGACATGGAACATACGATTGTCATGTCGATCGGTGATAAAGTCCAAATTTCAGATTTAGGTAGGATCCCTGCAAACTTCATCGTAAAAAACGTTGTGCCACAAACCGATCTATTGCCACACACGAAATTATTTATTACACATGGTGGCATGAATAGTGCTCATGAAGGTCTCTATTACGGAGTTCCGCTCATTGTTATCCCGCAAAGTGCCGATCAGCCAGTCATTGCCGAGCAAATCTCCAGAGTTGGAGCGGGTGTTACATTACGTATGGATGACTTGACTGCAGAGCAAATCCGCGAAGCCGCAGACCATGTGTTAAGCCACGCATCTTACAAGACAGCCGCTGTAAACATGCAACAATCCTTCCGCGAATCGGGTGGGTTTGTACTAGCTGTTGATGAGATATTAGAATATAGAAGCCTTAATTAGTCTCCAGAATGCTCATAATTGATTCCCTGTATATAACGAATTAATCATCCCCCAAGATTTACAGCCATATTGGCATTCGAGTCTTGGGGGATGTCCGGAATCACATTGCTCATATTACAAAAACCTGTTTTTTTATCCATATAGATTAGAAAGTACAGGTTTTTTGTAAATTATCCAATTGGTCGATCATTTAAAAAAGGGACTGGGTAAAGTTCCGAAAGTTTGTCATTCCAGCACAAGCGACGGCTAGTGCTCGCGCATCACCATGTCAGCAATAGGGTAATCCGGTTGCATGCTTAATACTTGATTATTTCGACGCAAGCGGTTATAGCGCAGCGAGAAGTAATCCAGGTAATCATCCCCCATCGTTTGATCTATTCTCTTTAATCCGAACAAATGACGCTCAACCCCAGCTCCGAGCTGGCAGGCTTTGATCCGCTCAGAATTCGCCGCTGCCGTGCGTTAAAAGCTGTCGACCAGTTGCTGCCGGCGTGATTGCCAATGCTTATCGCGTCCTGATGCCTTCTTATATATTGCCTTAACTTTAGCCCAATATGAGTCAACCGCAATGCTCTGGTAATAATGAAGTTCACTTGCTATTCTGAACATAATTTGGTATGATTTGCAAAAAAACAGTACCTTACAATAATCAGTACCAAGCAAAGCGCAGGTGACATGGCGATGAACGTACAATTCAAAAAAGGGGTGTTGGAGCTTTGCGTATTGGCCCTGACAGCCAAGAAAGATTGTTACGGGTACGAGTTGGTTGAGGCCATATCGAATAAGATCGAGATTGCCGAAGGTACAATATATCCACTTTTGCGAAGGCTTACAGTTGACGGCGTATTTTCCACTTACTTAAAGGAATCAACTGAAGGGCCACCTCGTAAATATTACAAACTGACGGAACGAGGGAGAGAAATGCTGGCCGATTTGACAGACGAATGGATGCGATTTACAGATGGTGTCTACGCTGTAATCGAGGAGGGGAGGAAATGAACAAACAATCGTATTTGGCAGAGATGGCCAAGCTGCTGAGGCCATTGTCCAAGGTCGAGAGAGATGAAGTGCTACTTGATTATTCTGAACATTTTGACTACGCGATCGATGCAGGTCGTCCCATGAGTGAAATTATAAGCAAGTTGGGCGCGCCGTCGTCGATTGCAAATGAAATTTTAGCACAATACGAAATCCGCAAAGCCAGTGATACTCAATCATTCCGCAACCTGCTTCGAGCCGTTCGAGTCACGATCCGAGTAAGCATATTGAATCTAGTGTTTGTTCTCGTGCCGTTTATAGTAACTTTAGTCCTACTGGGTGGATACTACTTCCTGACTGCCGCTCTATTAAGCTCACCGATCCTCTTTCTTATTCAGCACAACTTTTCCGCATCATTTTTCCAAGACATCTTCTATATTTTGGGCTTATTCGGATTGGGGTTACTCTGTGGAATCGGCGTCGTACGGGTGACTCGCTGGTATTATAAAACGGTTCTACGTTACCTCAACTACAATCTTTCCATCATTAGGGGGAGAACTTGATATGTCAGTCAAAAAGATAGGTGTCGTGCTCATCACAATTGCCATATTCGGAATGGGAGTATGGTTTCTGATTGGAAATTCACCGTACAACATTGTTGAGATTAACAGCAGCCGAACGTTAAACGCCGAAGGCATTCGTACGATCGATGTAAAGTCGGCTCTCTCAGATGTAAAGATCATTCCAACCAACGGAAATACGATCGAAGTACAGATACATGGCAAGACGACATATAAATGGAAAGATGACTATGAAATTGTCGCAAGTACCGACAACGGACAACTAACAATCGAACTGAAGGAAAAAACGCCGCTGAGATTTTTCGATATCTACAATAAGCTGCATCTATCTCTCTTGGTTCCAAGTCAATCCTTCAGTTTGATCAAGGTTACTACTGATACCGAGAGCATTCAAGTTCAGGACATTAACGTAGAGCGGTTCCAATTAGCCAGCGATACCGGGAACATCAATGTGAAGGAAGCTGCCGGGGCATTCGACATTTACTCCGACTCCGGTCATGTCAACCTAGATCTAACCGAGATCAAGCATCCGATTACCGCGAAGACGAATGCCGGTAATATTACGGTAAAGGTGAAGGAACGCCCAAGCGCTCTGCAAACGAGCCTGCAGTCTGATTCAGGCAAAATCATCATAGATATCCCGGATGCAGCGAATGGGACAATCGGTATGGATGGACCTATGGTCAGTCTCTTATCGGATTCTGGGGATGTAATGCTGACCCAATAATTTTGAATAAGAAGGATGCGATCAAGATGCCTGTATTAACAGAGAAAAAGACAATTCTGAAAGTGACTGGCCTGAACAAAACATACATATCCGGCTCAGAACAATTCCATGCCATCAAAAATATCGATATGGACTTGTACAAAGGCGACTTCACTGTCATCATGGGAAGCTCCGGTTCAGGCAAGTCAACGCTTCTCTACATGTTGAGTGGCCTGGACTCCGTTACAAGAGGAGAGATTTATTTCAATGGACGTCGAATTGACCGTTTCACCGAACAGGAAATGGCTGACTTCCGTGCCCGCAAAATCGGTTACGTCTATCAGTCGATAAATTTGGTTCCTGATCTCACCTTACTTGAGAATGTCGCATTCCCTGGTTATATAGCAGGTATCAGTAAAAGCGAAGTCAACAAGAAAGCAGCCACTCTTCTAAAGCGGGTCGGGCTCAGTGAGCATCAAAACCGCTTACCTTCTCAAGTGTCAGGCGGACAGCAGCAGAGAGCGGCAATCTCCAGGGCGCTGATCAACTCTCCAGAGATTATTTTTGCAGATGAACCGACCGGAGCGCTCAGCCATGAGCAGGGCATGGGAATTCTTGATATTTTCACGCAGATGAACGAGCAGGGCCAATCGATCGTTATGGTTACGCACGATATCAAGGCTGCCTGCAGAGCAAATCGTCTCATCGTGGTGAGAGATGGTATGATCGGCGGCATATTGGAGTTGGGCAGTTATCGGTCATCCGACATGAAATTGAGGGAAAGTACCATCTTCAATTTCGTATCTGAGAAGGAGTGAACCCACGTGTATCCAATTTGGCTGTTATGTTTATCCAATCTCAAACGGAGGAAAATACAGAACGGCTTTATCGCGCTAATCATGCTACTCGCATCCTTGCTGTTCTCAACTGCTGTCATTGTCATTACGAACACGAATAACAGCTACATGGATTTTCATACCAAGGTACAAGGCTCGCATCAAATTCTGAAATTGGAGCAGGACTTGCATAATCCGAATCAAGTGGAAAGTTGGTGGGGCAGTCAGCAAGGTGTTCAGTCCTCTGGGCTTCTGCGATACCGGAGCATGACAGGATATACATTCAACGGAAAGGATTATCCCAACACGGATCTAATGATGATGGATACGCCTGCGCAGCCTGTGACGGTGGATCGACTTGTGTTCGCGGAGGGGACACAGCAGGCAGAGCCAGAGGAAGGCACAGTGTGGCTGCCTACATCAATCGCCTACCCGAAAGGAATTGGGGTCGGTGACACAATTGAGTTCAAGAAAGATACGAGAACGATGTCAATGAAAGTAGCTGCCGTCGTCATCGATGTAGCGTACAGTTCACCCTTCACTTCAACAGGAAGAGTGTGGATGAACCATGCTGATTTCCAAAGTAACCTCTTGAGCATGCAGGGCAAAGACATGTTTATGCTTGCCTTGCGCTTTGATCATTACGAAGAGAACGCTACGTATTGGCGATCATTCGAACGCGAATTGGGAACACCGTATTTGGAGAGCGTAACGAAGTTTGAAAGCTTATCCTCGTTCTACACGGTGACGAACAAAATGCTGGGCTTCGTGATCATTTTCCTGGCGCTTATGATGATTCTAGTCGCCTTATATACGGTAGGCTTTACGATTTCAGACGCGGTGCTTTCTAGTTACAAAACGATAGGAATCTTAAAATCGCAAGGCTTCACCTCGTACCGAACAACAGGGATTTACGTCTTACAATATACTGTTCTGTCCGTCATTTCCATCATTCCAGGCATCGCCTTAAGCTACCCCTTCTCCAAGTTCATTATTGCCCAGTCGCTAGCCTACTTAAGATCGGGAGACGCCAGCTTTAGCATTCAATATTTCGGTGCGGCGGCAGCAGTAGGTGCGTCCATTCTCGTAGTTGTCATAGTTATCTCATGGTTGTTCTCATATCGTACCCGGTTCATACAGCCAGTCCAGGCTATCCGCTACGGTATGTCCGAAAGAAGTGCTGCGAAGCAGCAGTCCAATTGGCTGATCAGCTTCTCCAGGCTTCCAATCGTGTGGGTGCTGGGGCTAAGAGGGGTGTTAAAAAACCGAGCAGGCTCCATCCTCATGACGTTAATGGCGGTCGCTACAAGTGCGGTGCTCATTTTCTGCTCCATCTTTATATACAGCATCGTCTCGATTAACAAGACGATTTCGTCTTGGGGTTATGACTCCTCGGATATTTCGATGCGAATCGATGAGCCGAAGGAACTGTCTAATGAGCAGTTGAACCAGACACTGTTTAGGGACAGCCGTATTGTTAACCACAGTCGATTTGGCGATACGAACGGCGTTATCCCTTTCGAGGACGATACGGGCACCAACCAGCTCAATGTCGTGCTGACTTTAGTCGATGGAAATTATGATGAGATCGGAGTGTCGAATCTAAGAGGCGGCAATCCGCATGCGGATGATGAAATTTCGATCGGCATCAACGTTGCGAAGCAATTGAAAAAAGATGTAGGGGACAAAATCGATGTCTACGTACTTGGCGATAAGAAGTCAATGACGATCACGGGTGTCTATCAGGCGATTGCAAATCTTGCGTATTCTGCCCGCATGAAAGCTGCTGCCATTCCGAACAGTCAGCGACATGTCATCAACATGGATTCCTACTTCGTTAACCTTCAAGACAATATCAATCCGGATACCTTCGTCACTGAATTGAATAATTCGTACGGAAGCGCGCTCTGGTCGGCTACGCATGAATCGCTGGTCAATGAGGTTTTCTCTGCTGCGGTAGCCGGATTGGTTCTGCCGATGTCCGTCATCGGATTACTGTTCCTGCTCGCTACGTTCGTTATTATTTTCAGTATTTGCCGGATTAACATCCGCAAAGAGCAAAAAAACTATGGTATTTACAAATCAATCGGCATGACCTCCCGCAAAATAAGAGTATCGATCTCCAGCGGCGTCTTTAATCTATCGATGATCGGGGCCATTATCGGTATCCCTGTGGGTCTATTCCTACTACCGCGCCTCTTGAATGTCATTCTTGCCAACTATGGCATTGTCGAAATGCCATTGTCGATTCAAGCGGAGCAAGTTGTATTAGGAGCTATTCTGAGCGTAGCTGCCGCCACATTGGGATCTTGGCTTGCATCGAAGACGGTGAAGAGCATGTCCCCACGCATACTGACCGTAGATTAATAGGCGGTCAATATCCATGACCTCTGGCCTTGGTGCCAGAGGTTTTTTGTCGCGTTCATCAGATAGGAGACAGCTGTTTATGGATTCAAAAGAGATTCCCCCCGAAACATGACAAAAACCATCATTAAGTGATTTTGATTCGTTAGTTCAGCAAAAATGTCTACGAAACCTGAATATATTATGTCATTCGACATAGTTTGAATTGACTATATATTGTATTTTGATGTAATATACTTCCTATGCAAGCAGTTATTTCATCCCATAAATAGTTCTAGAAAGAAGGCTGAGTAGTGAACCTAGCAGTTGTGTTTCCGGGACAAGGGTGCCAATATACTGGCATGGGGAGCAGGTTTTATCAGCAATTTTCATTCGCGCGGCAGCTATTTGAAGAGGCAGGTGATTCCTTAGGCTTTGATTTGAAAAGTTTGTGCTTCGAAGGCGAACGTACGGAATTAGCGATGACAAGCAATGCCCAGCCTGCCATATTGACGGTTAGCGTCATCGCCTTCCGGGTGTGGCAGGAGGAGTTTGGTATCGAACCGGCATATATGGCAGGACATAGCTTGGGGGAATACACCGCCTTGGTATGCAGTGGGGCGATCGCATTCTCCGACGCGGTAAAGCTGGTGCGTCACAGAGGGAATTTCATGCAGCGGGCCGTTCCGCTAGGAGAAGGTAAGATGGCCGCCGTTAAAGGGGTCACGCTCGAAGTCTTAGAGTCTTTATGTGCCGATCTGACGCAGGGAAGCCGATCCATTCACGTCGCTTGTCTTAATTCGACGAACCAGAATGTGATCTCCGGTCATACGGAAGTGGTGGAGGTTGCTATCAAGCGGTTAAACGCAATGCATGCAAGGGCAATACCGCTGAATGTCAGTGCTCCTTTTCACTGCCCGTTGATGCATGGAGCTGCTTCAGAGATGGATTCGGAGCTAAAGAAGTACTCGTTTGGCCCAATGAACAGCCGCGTCATATCGAATGTGACCGCATTGCCATATGAGGGAATCGACAATACGGTCAAGGAAATGCTGCTCAAGCAGATGACCATGCCCGTCCGGTGGGCCGATACGATGCGCTATTTGAAGAAGCAAAAAGTTACCGATGTCATCGAGATAGGCCCGAAGCGGCTGCTTGGCGAATTCATAAGTGACACCATACCTGATGTCGCTGCCCATTCATTCTCCGGACCGGACTCATTGTCCGAATTTGGGACGCTATTGTCGTCCACTCGGGACAAGCAACAGAGGGTTGTTGAACAATGCCTAACCGCAGCTGTTACAGCACGTAACCGCAACTGGAGCCTCGATGATTACGAGATGCGTGTGAACGCATCCTGCAGGGCACTCGAGACTTTACATAAGCAGACGAAGGATCATACTTATGCTATGAACATGACTGTGACTAACGAGGCATTGACTCTTCTGCAAGCCGTCTTGGAAGCCAAGCAAGCTACCCAGGCGGAAATACAGCGTTTTCTAGGTAAAATCAAGCAACTATTTTGACGATAGGGGATAAATCATGAGTATCGTTCAAACGTTAGCTGACGTAATCAAAGAAAGAAGCGCCCTTACGCAGCAAGGGATTATGTTCATAGAGGGCGATGAACGGGAAAGTTTTTTGTCGTACCGAGACATGTATGAAGAAGCAGTTGGATTTCTTGGCTTCCTGCAGCACCAAGGCGTTATGCCCAACGATGAAGTGCTGTTCCAAATCGACGATAACCGTAAATTCTCTATCGCTTTCTGGGCCTGCATATTAGGTGGCATGATTCCGGTTCCGGTGAGCATTGGCAACAACAAGGAACACATCAGCAAAATGTTTAAAATCTGGGACATTCTCAATCGTCCTTATTTGCTAGCAACGTCCAAAACATATGATAATCTTGATAAATTCATTCAGAAGCAGTGCGAGTCAGTGCACTGGGCCACGATCCAGAGCAGGGCGTTCATAATCGATGAATCGGTCACTTTCCCGCTTTCTTCTCCTACTCGCACACCCAACCCTCAAGATATCGCATTCATTCAATTCTCTTCAGGCTCCACAGGCGATCCCAAAGGGGTGATTCTAACCCACTCCAATTTACTCCACAATACATACGCTCTCATAAAAGCCATGAATCTCAGAACCGAAGACAGGCTACTGCAATGGATGCCATTAACGCATGATATGGGGCTGATCTTCAACCATATCGCTCCTTACGTCGCCGGGGTCGACCAATATATGCTGCCGACGAATCTATTCATCCGACACCCCGAATTATGGATTAAAAAAGCAAGCCAGCACCGCATTACACATCTTTCCTCACCCAACTTTGGCTACAACTATTTTCTTACCTTTTTTAAACCCGAGAAGGCAATCGGCTGGGATCTATCGCAAGTTCGAGTCATCGTCAATGGTGCCGAGCCGATCTCAACTCAGTTATGTGAGACGTTTCATGAGACGCTGGCCCCTTACGGATTAAGCAAAACAGCCATGCTGCCCGCGTACGGGATGGCAGAAGGCTCGGTTGGGGTATCCTTCTCTGGTATTGAAGATGGAATGGTGACCGTGTATCTCGACCGAGAGCATCTAAATACGGGCGAGAAGGTCGTCGAAGTCGAAGAAGGCACTCCTAACTGCGTGAGTTTCGTAGAGGTCGGGACAGCAATCGATTATTGCGAGATTCGGATTACTGGCGAGAACCATCTTCAAGTGGATGAGGGCATCATCGGCAATATACATATCAAAGGCTTGAACGTAACGAGGGGCTACTATAACAACGAGGAAGCGACCTCCAAAGTGATTCTGCAAGACGGGTGGCTGAATACTGGCGATCTGGGCTTTATGAGGCAAGGCAAGCTCGTAATAACTGGCAGGGCGAAGGATATTATTTTCGTCAATAGCCAGAACGTATATCCGCATGATATCGAGCGTGTTGCTGAAGAGGTGGATGGTATCGGCGTCGGCCGTGTCGTCGCTTGTGGTGTGCGGAAACCCTCCTCCCAAGAGGAGGATATCGTCTTGTTCGTCGTATCCAAGCGTTCGCTGGAGAAGTTTATCCCGATCGCAGCAAGCGTAAGGCAGCATCTTCTGGTGGCTGCGGGCTGGGATGTACGCGAGGTCGTTCCGATCAAGCAACTGCCCAAGACGACAAGCGGTAAGGTGCAGCGTTATAAATTAGCCAGACTGTTCGAGGATGGCGAGTATGCGGAAGTTATAGCCGAATTGAAGGCGATCACAGCGGAGAAGAAGATGGAGAAGGCGCAATCGCCCGCATATACACAGGGTGAGGTCGAACGGTTTTTGATGCAGCTGTTTGAAGAGGCTCTACTCAGAGAATCAATCGGTCGTGATGACAGCTACTTTGACGTCGGAGCCAGTTCGCTGCTGCTTACCCAGATTATTGGTAAGATCGAAGTGAAATTCGGTATGCCGCTATCCATCACCGACATGTTTACATATCCGACGATCGCAAGATTGGCGGCATTTATTGCAGAGCATAGCCAACCGAGGAAGTCTGCTACAGATTCTCCTAGGGAGGCGGAAACTCGGAAGGAAACCGATGTGGCCATAATCGGAATCGCCTTCGATCTGCCGGGAGCAAAGACGAAGGAGCAATTGTGGGACAATCTGGCCGCAGGCCGTGACTCAATCGGTGTCTACGGATTGGAGCGGACACAGGACGCTGCCGATTACCTATCTGCTATCGGTATGGAGGACACCGGCAAAGCGTTTGTAGAAGGCGGATATCTGAAAGAGATCGATAAATTCGATTACTCGTTCTTCCGCATAAGTCCGAATGAAGCGAAATATATGGACCCGAATCAACGGATGTTCCTGCAGACGGCCTGGCATACGATTGAAGATGCGGGATATGCTGGCGATCAGCTTCGGAACAAAAAGGTGGGCGTCTACGTTGGTTTTTCCAAGGTAGGTTACGATTATGAACGGCTTCTGTTCAGCGGCAACCAGGACAAGTTCCAGAACTACATTATCGGTAACCTGCCCTCTGTCCTGGCAAGCCGAATCGCTTATTACCTGGATTTGAAAGGGCCAGCCGTTACGGTGGACACCGCATGCTCTTCCTCTCTTGTCGCAGTTCATTTAGCATGTCAGGGTATTGTCAGCGGTGATTGCGACATGGCTATAGCCGGCGGTGTGCGTACGATTCTGCTGCCTTTGCAGCTTGGATTGGATATGGAGTCATCCGACGGCAGGGCAAGAACCTTCGATGCCGATGCCGACGGCACCGGATTCGGAGAAGGGGTCGGAGCGTTATTGCTCAAGCCGCTTGCCAAAGCGGAGCAGGATGGTGATCACATCTATGCCGTCATAAAGGGAAGCGCGATTAATCAAGACGGTACAACAGCCGGAATTACAGCGCCGAACCGGGCTTCCCAGACGGAAGTGATTGAAGAGGCCTGGCGGAATGCAGGGATCCATCCAGATACGCTCGATTTTATCGAAGCGCATGGAACCGGCACCAAGATCGGCGATCCGATTGAGTTCGACGGCCTGATTAAGGCCTTTGAGCGCTATACAAGCAGAAAGCAGTTTTGTGCGATTGGCTCGGTCAAGGCGAACATCGGGCATCTTTTCGAGGCTGCCGGAATCGCCGGTTTGATTAAATCGGTGCTTATGATAAAGAATAAACAAAATCCGCCGCTGGTGCATTTCAATAAGCCGAATTCTAATATTCGGTTCGAGGCTTCGCCGTTCTATTTGAACACGGAAACATCCGATTTAATCAAATCGGATGGGACGCCTCTACGAGGTGGAATCAGCTCCTTCGGCTTTAGCGGAACGAACGCTCATTTGGTACTGGAAGAATATCAACATGCCTCGGTGAGGGTGAAGAAAGCGGATGGCGGACCACAGTTGTTGACGCTGTCAGCCAAGAGCAAGCGGGCGCTTCAGGAGCTTGTGAAGGAATATTCGGATTACCTCGTCCAGTATCCGGAGGTCTCGATTGCGGACGTCTGCTATACGGCGAATACGGGCAGAAGCCTGTTCGATTATCGGCTTGCGATCGTCGCCGACAGCTCGCAGGAGCTGCTGAGCAAGCTTAAGGCTATTTTTGCAGGAGAGGATCAGTTGAATGCGCTAGAGCGAGTGAATATTTTTCCGGCCGGTGACCATCTTCAGGTCTTGGAGAGCCGGGTGGAGAAGATCATCAGCCAAGTGCGCAATAGCCGATATGCGGGCAGGGAAGAACTTGAAGCGATTGCCGAACTGTACAGCAGAGGCGCCTCGATTCACTGGAACGCACTGTATGAAGTGTTGATGACTGCCCGTCAGAAGCTTCCTTTACCGATCTACCCGTTTGAGCGGAACCGGTGCTGGTATACAAATGAAGCGAAGTTGCTGCCGAACCCTGTCCATTCGTTGACGGAGGTAGCGGCAGGCATTGCGATGGTCGAGAGGAAGCGGGAGGCAACTTCAGTTCGCTTAGCAGTTTCATCCGATGACGTCGCAGAGACGCTGAAGGGAATCATCAGCCGCGCATCCGGATTTGAATCAGAGCATATTGACCCAGGCGTCCATTTTCTTGAGATGGGACTGGATTCGATTATGTTGGTTCAAGTTCGGGACGACATTAAGAAGTGCTTCGGCGTCGAAATCCCAATGGAACAATTTTTTGATACGCTAACCTGCTTGCAGTTGCTGGCTGATCATATCGCGGTACATGCGACTGTTGTTCCTCTACATCCTGCCTCTGCGGGTAACGAGCCCGCTATACAGATGCAGACTGCTGTCGCACCGGAAGAACAGCGCGCAGCTCAGCCGGTGGTGATTGGAGGATCTCATCAGGGAGGAGACAGCAATGCCGAAGCCCCTAATGCAAGAGCACTTGTCAACTCATCTTCTGCATTGGAGCGCATTATAAGCCAGCAGCTCGAACTAATGAGCGCCCAGCAGCAGCATATGGCTGACATTATTAGCATGCAGCTGAATGCGCTTGGCGGCACCGCATCCACGAAAATAGAGCCACAGCATCAGCCTGCCTCGCCATTCGGCCCAAATGTACAGAAGACTACTGCTGTACCGGCTGCTTCTGAATCGAAGCCGTTTATTCCGTATCAGCCGATTGTCATTAGCGGGGACGGCGGACTGACGCCGAAGCAGGCGGAGTACTTAAGTGCCTTTATGACGAAGTATATTGACCGGACGCAAGGCTCGAAACGATTAACAGAGGCGTCACGGCTCACCCATGCCAATAACCGTAATGTAGCCGGATTCCGTTCATATTGGAAGGAAATGGTTTACCCAATCGCTGCATCCGCGTCCTCCGGCTCGAAAATGTGGGATGTCGACGGGAATGAGTATATCGACTTGACGATGGGCTTTGGCGTCAATCTGCTTGGCCATAACCCACCGTTCATTAACGAGGAGCATGAAAGAAGTCTGTCCTCCGATTTGCCGCCGCTTGGGCCGATGTCCGATCTCGCTGGCGAGGTGGCTACGATGGTTAGCGAGATGACTGGGGTGGAGCGTGTTGCCTTCTACAACTCCGGTACCGAAGCGGTGATGGTCGCTTTAAGGTTGGCGCGGGCTGTAACCGGAAGATCTAAGATTGTCATCTTTGCCGGCTCCTATCATGGTACCTTCGACGGTGTGCTTGGTGTATCGAATCCACAGCCGGACAATCCGTTCGCGCAGCCGATGGCGCCTGGCATAGCGGACCATTATTTGCACGATGTCCTGATGCTGAATTATAACAGCCAGGATTCACTAGCGGTCATCCGGCAGTACGCCCATGAGCTGGCAGCGGTCCTTGTCGAGCCTGTCCAGAGCAGGCGTCCGGATTTACAACCTAGAAAATTCCTACATGAACTTCGAAGCATTACGGAGCAGGCAGGTAGTGTACTTATTTTCGATGAGATCATTACAGGCTTCCGAATCGGTATTGGAGGCGCACAGGCATGGTTCGGCGTGAAAGCGGATCTAGTTGTCTACGGCAAGGTTGTCGGTGGCGGCCTGCCGATCGGCGTTGTAGCGGGAACGAAAGCGTTCATGAGCCCGGTTGACGGTGGATCATGGCGTTTCGGAGATTCGTCCTATCCGTCCCAAGCTGAATTGAAGACATTCGTCGGTGGCACATTCTGTACCCATCCGCTAACGATGCGGGCAGCGCGAACAACGCTTCAATATTTGAAGGATCATAAGGACATGCTGTACAGCTCGCTCAATCAGAACACCGAATATTTGATCCAGGAGCTTAATGCTTATTTCAAAGCATCCAGCGTGCCCATCCATATGGTAAATTACGGGTCACTGTTCCGATTCGTATCGTACGGAGATACCGAGTTGTTCTTTTATCATCTGATTCATAAAGGGATTTATATATGGGAGGGCCGCAATTGCTTCTTATCCACAGCACATACCCGCGAAGACCTTGACCGGATCATTGAAGCGGTCAAAGAAACGGTGGAGGAACTAAGGAAGGGAGGATTTTTACCGGAGACGACACCCCCAACGCTTGGCGGCCGTTCGCCGGATATGCACGTGGAACGAAAGGATACGAAGTACATTCCGATGTCCGAAGAGCAGAAGCAACTGCTGCTTGCATCGCTAGGCGGAGAGGCGCAGTCGGCCGCTTTGAACCAAACGGTTGTCCTGAATCTTGAGGGCTCGCTGGATGCCCATCTGATGGAGGAGGCGCTGCGGACAATCGTCGACCGCCATGATGCCTTGCGGATTGTAGTCGATGCAGATGAGGAAAATCAGCATGTACTCCCGGTGTTAGATGTCCACCTTCCTGTGCTGGATCTGTCCAGACTGGAGCATGCGGAACAGCAAGCTGCCAAGGAGCAGTGCTTACATCAGATTTCCGGAGCGGCCATGAGTATGCTCACTGGGGAGCCTTTATTCCGCGCTCGACTGCTCAAGCTGTCGGAGCTTGAGCATGAGCTCGTGCTCGTGTTCCACCATATCACGACCGATGGCTGGTCCATCGTGCTGTACTTGGACGAGCTAGGCAAAGCGTATGCTGCACTGCGAGACGGGACGTCGCTGTCATTACCCGATCCCACTCCGTTCGGCGCATACCTCGATTGGCAGGAGAAGCAGCTGCATAAGCAGGAAAGCGAGGAAGCCGCATCATTCTGGTGTGATAAGTTCGCGATGCCTGTTCCGACCCTGTCGATTCCATCGACGAACGAAACGATAGGGATGAGATTCTTCAAGAGTGGCCGCCATACGGCTTACGTAGATGCCGCGCTGACGAAGCAGCTGCGATCGTTCAGCATTTCCGCGCACAATAGTTTGTTTGTTACGCTGCTTGCTGCGTACAAGGTGTGGCTGCATAGATTGACAGGGCAGAATGAGCTGGTGGTGGCCATTGCTACGTCCGGCCAAGCACAGATGGGTCAGAACTGCCTGGCAGGCAACTGCGTCAACCTGCTGCCGGTGATTACTTGTGCAGACGGAGACGCATCCTTCAGCGAATTCGCAGCCAATGTGAAGATGGCGATTAAGGAGATCGATACCTACCAGAGCTACTCCCTGGCCGGTCTGTCAGAACGATTAGTCGGCAGACAAGCTCCGGTGGTCAACATTTTGTTTAATATGGATAGGCCGTTGCGGGGCCTGAAGTTCGCTGATTTAACGTTGGAGGTGACGCCGCTTCCGGCGCCGTACACCCATTATGATCTGTTCTTAAATGCGATGGAAATGAACGATAAGTTGCGGCTTGATTTTGATTACAACGCCGATCTCGTGCAGCCGGAGACGATGGAAGCTTGGACGCAGTCGTTTATTCGACTTCTGCAGGCCGTCGTAATAGATGGTCATTGTCATATCGGTCAACTTGATTTGATCTCGCCCGAGCATCGCAGATTCGCGGAACAGATGGGTGAAGTCTCTGGGCATATGATTATGGATCCGTACCTGCAGCCGTCGCAGATTGGTACGATTGGCGAACTGTACTGGCAGGATGATTCAGAATACAGGGCAACGGGCAAAGTGGCGGCCTATACAGCGGACGGTAAAGTGACGGTATTGGGCGATAAGGAAAGAATGATTCGTATTCGAGGCTTTCTTGTCAACCTTGTTCAACTGGAACATACGGTGGCACAGCTCCTTGGTGTGGTTGGATGCGTCTTTGATACATTCGGGAAAGAGCATGATCGGCAGTTGGCAGCTTATATAGAAGGCTCGCTCGATGCAGATTACGTGCGGCAGAAACTGGCCGATGGTTTACCTGATTATATGCTTCCAAGCCAGGTTACGGTGGTGGATACCTTTCCTCTGACCGATGAAGGCAAGGTTGACGTGGAAGCATTGCATCTCCTTCAGCGAGTGGAGCCGCATGTCCGCCCGGGGAATAGTACCGAACGGCAGCTGACGGAGATTTGGAGCAGAATTTTGGGCGTTCAGTGCATCTGTATAAACGATAGCTTCTGGGCACTAGGCGGAAACTCTCTGCAGGCGACCATCATGCTAAAGCATGTACACAAGCAGTTCGGCAAGCAGCTGCCAGTGCGGCAGCTGTTTCAGAGTCCAACCATCAAGCAGCTCGCCGTCTGCCTTACCGAAGCGGAGGATGCTGTTTTCATACCGATCCCGCGGGCTGAGCGAGAAGGATACTACGAGCTTACCCCTGCCCAGCGAAGAATCTATCTCATGAACGAATTCGACAAGGATGGTCTTGCCTACAATATTCCAATCCAGCTCATTATCGAGGGTGAGCTAGACACCGGCCGTCTGCTGCAGGCGTGGGAGCAGTTGATTGACAGACATGAGGTGTTCCGGATCGTGTTCAACAAAGAAAATGACGGTATCGTCCAACGTATCTTGAACCGAATGCAGCCTGTAATCAGTCATCGAACCTGCATGTCTGCAGAGGAGCTGGAAGCGAGAATCGCGCACTTCGTTCAGTCGTTCGATCTCGCGCAAGGCCCTCTCTGTAGAGCAGACCTGATTACCGTCTCGGACAGCTATCATGTTCTGCTTATCGATATGCATCATATTATCGCAGACGGCGTGTCAGTATCCGTCATACAGAATGAGCTAATTCGCCTATATGACGGTGAGCGGCTACCACCGACTGAGATTCAATTCATCGATTACTCCATGTGGCTGAAGGAATCGAATAACGAAGCGGGCATGGTGCGAGAGGAGACGTATTGGCTGAGCCAGTTCAGCGATGAAATTCCGGTGCTGAACCTACCAACGGACTTTGCAAGACCGCTGCAGCTCACACTAGAGGGGGATCGATTCACGTGCACTCTGGATGGCCAGTTGGCGCAGCAGTTGCGGAATGTAGCGGAGAATGCGAACGCAAGCTTGTTCATGGTATTGCTATCGGCTTATCAAGTGCTGCTCCATTTGTACACCGGACAGGAAGACATCGTTGTAGGTACGCCGGTATCTGGCAGAAGTCATCCCGATGTGGATCGAATGATTGGGATGTTTGTCAACACGGTAGCCCTTCGTGGCTATCCGGGAGATCGGAGCTTCATTGAGCTGCTCGAGGAGACGAAGGCGTGCGTGCTGTCGGCCTTCGAGCATCAAGAATATCCGTTCGAACGGTTGGTAGATCGGTTAAATATGAAGCGCGACCTCAGCCGACGTCCGCTATTTGACACAATGTTCGTCGTTCAAAATATGGGGATCGGCCAATGGACATCGGGTGGATTGACGTTTACCCCTTCGGAGATTAATCCAGGTGTATCCCAATACGACATCATGTTTACGGTCGAGGAACGCGCCAATGGACTGATCCTGCATGTGGATTACAGCACGCAGCTATTTGAGAGGGCGACAATCGAGCGGATAAGCACGCATTACAGCCGTATTCTGCATCAAGTTGCTGCGCATGAGGCGCTGGAGATCAAACATATCGATTTGCTGACAGCTGACGAGAAACACCGGTTGCTCCATGAGCAGGATAGCCTGGATGCCAAATATGACACAGCTGCAACGATTCATCGCGTATTCGAAGCACAGGCTATGCGAACCCCTGACCGGGTTGCGGTCGTTTGTGAGGAGGCCGCGATGACGTATGGCGAGTTGAACAACCGGGCCAATCAAGTGGCACATTGGCTTCGGTCGCAGGGAGCTAAGGCGGATACGCTTGTCGGCATCATGATTGACCGCTCCATCGAGATGATCATCGGGATGCTTGGCATTCTGAAAGCGGGAGCGGCCTACTTGCCGATCGATCCGTCTTATCCGCAGGAGCGAATCCAGTTCATGCTGGACGACAGCGGGTTGTCTATGCTGCTGACCGGAGCGCCCATCGAGGAATGCATTGTATTCTCGGGCCATCTGCTTAACATTACGGATTGCGCCGTACTTCAAACGTATCCTGCTGCAAACCCAGATGAGCCCGTTGTGCCTGAGCATTTGGCCTACATCATCTACACCTCAGGGACGACAGGCAAGCCGAAGGGCGTCATGATCGAGCATCGGCAAGTCATTCGTCTAATGGCGAATAACCGGATGCAGTTTATTTTCAACGAGCATGATGTGTGGACGATGTTCCATTCGTACTGCTTTGATTTCTCGGTCTGGGAAATGTACGGTGCACTGCTATACGGTGGCAAGTTGGTCATCGTACCGAAGCATGTGGCGCAGAATCCGTCTGACTTCATCGATCTAATGTCGAAGGAAAAGGTGACGGTATTAAACCAGACGCCGACAGCCTTCTATCACCTGTTGCATCATGAAACGAAGCTTCAATCGGGTACGCTGGGCTCGATCCGGTACATCATCTTCGGCGGTGAATCGCTCAAGCCGGCTATGCTTCAAAGCTGGAAGCAAGCTTACCCGGACACCCGTCTAATCAACATGTACGGTATTACCGAGACAACGGTACATGTCACATTCAAGGAAATCACGGAGCGAGAGATGGAGAGCGATGTTAGCAACATTGGTTCGCCAATCCCGACTTTAAGCTGCTATGTGATGGATGCGCATAAACGGCTCGTTCCACTTGGCGTGCCCGGCGAGCTGTATGTCGGCGGGGAAGGAGTCGCAAGAGGATACCTGAACCGGGACAGTCTCACTAGAGAGCGGTTTGTCGAGCATCCGTACAAGCCGGGGGAACGGCTCTACAAGTCGGGTGACCTTGTACGGATGCTGGCTAATGGCGAAATGGAGTACTTGGGTCGAATCGACCATCAGGTGAAAATCCGTGGTTTCCGAATCGAGTTAGGCGAAATCGAACATCGCTTGTCTCTCATTCCCGAAATTAAAGAAGCGGTCGTTCTAGCGAGGGATGGGAGCTCGAATGATAAACTGCTCTATGCCTATTATGTGGCAGATACGGAACTGGGCGTCTCGTATATGAGAAGCCGATTGCTAGAGTCGCTTCCGGACTATATGGTGCCGACCTACTTTATTCGTCTCGGCCACATGCCATTGACATCGAACGGGAAGCTGGACCGGAAAGCGCTTCCGAAAACCAGCAGCTATATGCTGGATCGAGCCGATCATGTTCCGCCCCGGAATGATACCGAGCGGATGCTTGTCCGCCTATGGGAAGAGGAACTTGGCCAGACCGGCATCGGCATCTTCGATAACTTTTTTGAGTGCGGCGGGCACTCACTCAAGGCTTCCATACTTATTGCGAAGATCAATAAAGAGTGGGATGTGCGTATTCCAATTCGGGATATGTTCATGAATCCGACCATCAGCGGCTTGGCGGAGCTGATTGCATCACTAGGCACTAGCGAGTTCGATGAGATACGGAAAGTGGAGCCGTTAGAATACTATGCGGTATCGCCTGCACAGAAGCGGCTGTACATTCTTAATCAGATTCATGAGGAAGCGAACACCTCCTATAATATGCCGGGCGCATTGGAGCTATGTGGCATGATTGATGTACACCGACTGGAGAGTGCTCTGAAGCAACTCATAAGTCGGCATGATGCGCTGCGCACTTCATTCCGGCTGGTAGATGAAGAGCCTGTGCAAATCGTCGACGATGACGTTTCTTTCACACTGGATCTAGCCGGATGGGCAGATGAGGCGGAGCTTCAGGACATCATGAAGCGGTTCGTGGAGCCGTTTGAACTGGGCCATGCTCCGCTCTTTCGGGCAAGCCTTGTCAGGCTGTCCGAGACGAAGCATGTGCTCATGCTGGATATGCACCATATCATTTCGGACGGGGCTTCTGTAGCAACGTTTATCGAGGAATTCAATCTACTGTATGCCGGGCATACGCTCGCACCTTTGAAATATCAGTATAAAGACTACGCCAACTGGTATCGTGAGTTCGTACAGCAGGCGGTTGACGAACGCCACAAGCCATATTGGCTCAAGCAATTCAGCGGCGAAACGCCGGTATTGTTGCTGCCAACTGACTTCCCTCGGCCTCAGAATCAGAGCTTCGAGGGAGACCGCTATTCATTTGCCATCGGTGCCGAGCAGACGAGGGAACTAAATGCCCTGGCCGTGACAACGGGAACGACGTTGTATATGGTACTGCTCGCTGCCTTCAACATTATTCTATCCAAATATTCAGGGCAAGAGGATATTGTCGTTGGCACGCCGATCGCGGGACGTACCCATGCCGAACTTCAGCAAGTGATGGGGATGTTCGTGAATACGCTGGCCATCCGCAACCAGCCTGTAGGAAGTAAGACGCTGGCGGAGTTTCTGGCCGAGGTCAAGGACAACTGCCTGAACGCCTACGAGCACCAGGAATACCCGTTCGAGGAGCTCGTCGAGAGCTTGCGTTTGAACCGCAACCTCAGCCGTAATCCTCTCTTCGATGTTATGTTCACGATGAATAATGTTGGTACAGCCACATTCCAGCTAGAACAGCTTACGGCTACGTTCCAAGAGCTAAACCGTGATACGACGAAATACGATATGTCCCTGCAGGCTGAAGAGAGGGACGGAATCCTCTACTTTGACTTGATCTTCTGCACGAAGCTGTTCCGCAAGGACAGTATGGAACGGCTGGCAGGCCATTATGTCAATACGCTACAGCTCATGCCAGGTCATATCGGCGGCCTGATCAGCGAACTGGATCTGTTGGCTGAGTCAGAGCGTCATATGCTGCTTACTGAGTTCAACGGAAAGTTAACGCCATATCCGAGAGATCGTACAGTAATTGACCTATTTGAGGAGCTGGCAGTCCTGATGCCAGACAAGGCTGCTATTGTGTACGAAGGTGGCAAGTTGATATTCGCTGAGTTGAATAGGAAGGCGAACCGTCTTGCGAAGTCCATAACCGCTCTGCTTGAAGGGAAGCCGAATGAACCGGAAGTCGGCAAGATCATCGGGATTATAACGGACAATCGCCCGGAGACCGTCATTGGTATCGTTGCGGTTCTCAAGGCTGGATGCGCATATATGCCGATCGATGCCGATTTTCCAGAGGATAAAATGGCGTTCATGCTTGATAACAGCGGGGCACAGATGCTGCTCGGCTATGGACAGACGCCAGAAAAGCTTGGTCTGGATGTTCAATTTATTAGCCTGGATAAGGTGCTCTATGATGAGGGCACTGATGAAACTGTCAGCCGCTCCTCCAAACCAGAGGATCTGATCTATGTCATCTATACATCGGGCACGACCGGCATGCCGAAGGGGGCTATGCTGGAGCATCGGAATCTCGTCAACTATATCTCATGGTTTACGGACAAGTTCAGTATTGTGCCGGGAGACCGGACTGTCCTCCTTTCTTCTGCAAGCTTCGATCTTGGCTACACGGCGCTTTATTCTTGCCTAGTGAAAGGCTGCGAGCTGCATCTGGTTGGTCGCAATGATGTTGTCGATCCTGAATATGTACTAAACTACATCCATGCGCAAGGCATCACCTTTATCAAAACGACGCCGTCGCTCTTCCACCTGCTGGTGAACAATGAACTTTTCGCTGCGCACGATAAGCTCGACTCATTAAGGCTTGTCGTCTGCGGCGGGGAAAAGGTTAACGTGGAGGACGTGGCCGCCTTCTATACCCAATATCCGAAGGCAGTCTTTGCGAACCACTATGGACCTACCGAAGCCGCGGTTGGCTGCGTGGCGTACCCGATTCCGACCGGGCAATTCGAAACGTTAAGACTTCAGTCGGTTATCGGCAAGCCGATCTCCAATGTGAGCATCTATATTCTGGATCGATACGGGCAGCTCGTTCCGATTGGCGTTCCGGGCGAGCTCGCGATCGCAGGCGAGGGGCTAGCCAGAGGCTACTTGAACAACAAGCAACTAACCTTGGACAAATTTATACCAAATCGTTACGCAGCTGGTCAACGGATGTACAGAAGTGGCGATATGGCCCGGTGGTTGCCTGACGGAACGATTGAATATATCGGCAGGGTCGATCACCAGGTGAAAATTAAAGGTTATAGGATAGAACTGGCCGAGATCGAGCAATGCCTGCTTGCGCATGAGGCTGTCTTGCAGGCGATCGTAATTTCGAAGCAGCAGGATGCCATACACACGTATCTGTGCGCCTACGTGGTCACGCATGAGGAAGGCAGCGTCATGGACATTCGTAACTTTCTGAAGAAGAAGCTTCCAAACTACATGATGCCGGCCCATATCATCTGCTTGGCGCATATGCCGCTGAACGAGAATGGCAAGATTGACCGCAGGGCACTGCCGGAGCCGGACGCTAACGCTGTCATTGAGCTGAAAGGAACTCTGCCTCAGAATGAGACCGAAAAGAAGCTGGTTCAGGTGTGGGAGGAAACGCTCGGCGTACAAGGGGTTGGCACGGAACACAACTTCTTCGAGCTAGGCGGTGATTCAATCAAGGCTTTGCAAATCTCTTCTCGGCTTATGCGCTATGGCCTCAAGATGGAGGTGAGGTCATTATTCCGCCACCCGGTTATTCAGGAGCTTGCCAAGTATGTGAAGCCGTCCGTGAGAACGATATCGCAGGAGACGGTGGAAGGCGAGGTCCGGCTGACGCCGATCCAGAAGCGGCTGTTCGAACAAACCTGGGAAGCAGCACAGCATTACAATCATTCCGTCATGCTGTACCGGAAGGAGCGATTCGATGCCGATGTTGTGAAGCAGGCGTTCGAGCAGATCGTACGGCACCATGATGCGCTGCGCATGCAATACCGCATGCAGGGTGATGAGGTCGTCCAATACAACAGGGGCTTGGAGCAATCCTTGGCAGAATTCAGCTTGATCGATTTGATCGGTGAGGCGAATTACCGTGCAGCGGTTGCGGAACAGTCGGACAAACTTCAAGCCTCCTTCGATATAAACCGTGGACCGCTTGTGAAGCTGGCATTATTCCGGGTCGATGATGGCGATCATCTGCTCATTGTGATCCACCATCTAGTCATAGATGGCGTGTCCTGGCGCTTTATACTTGAGGACTTCTGCACCTTATATGCCCAGTTGACAAGCGGTCAGGGAATCAAGCTGCCAGACAAAACCGATTCGTTCAAGGTATGGTCGGAGCAGCTTGGGTGTTATGCAGTCAGCGAGAAGCTGCTAAGGGAGGTGTCGTACTGGCAGAAGGTCGAGGAATCTACCGTTTCTCTCCTGAATATGAGGCTTCCAACGATCGGCTATCCAGTGAAGGAGGTTTCATCCGTCAAGTTGACGCTCGATGCCGAGCATACCGAGCAATTGCTAAAACAGGCGCATGCAGCTTATAACACGGAGATTAACGATCTCCTGCTGGCGGCGCTGGGGATGGCGGTAAAGGAGTGGTCCGGCATTGCTCAGGTGCTTGTGATGATCGAAGGGCATGGCCGAGAGGAAGTAATTCCGGATATGAATGTGTCCCGAACCGTCGGCTGGTTCACCTCCTTGTTCCCGTTTGTGCTACAGACTGAAGACAGTTTTGAGCTGATCAAAACGGTTAAGGACGAGCTGAGGCGAGTGCCCCATAAAGGAATCGGGTATGAGGTGCTGAAGCACTTGACCGTACCTTACATGGAGTTGCCTTTGAAGTTTAACTCGAAGCCGGAGATCATATTCAATTATCTCGGGGAATTCAACGGTACGTTCACCACCGATGTCTTCACCGCATCCGATCTGTCGACAGGAAGCGAAGCAGGACTTGATTTTATGCGGCATGCATCATTCCAGCTCAACTGCATGATTCGAGACGGAGCGCTCGAGATAGACTTCCAATTTAACCGAAACCAGTATGAGCTTGGCGATGTGCAGAAGCTCGGCGATGCCTACCGGAGCCGTCTGGTCGCCATTATTGAGCATTGCTGCACGAAGGAGCAACGTGAATCGACGCTTACCGATTACCAGTACAAAAACTTGTCACAGAAGCAGCTGAATAATATCGCCAAGCTGCTGAAATTGAATAAGTAAGTTGAATATGGGGGTTGGACTGGTGTGAGTGTAGTTGATATTAAAGATATTTATGAATTGACTCCCATGCAGGAAGGGATCTTGTACCACTATGTACTCGGTGAGGACCCGGAGGCTTATGTCGAGCAGGTCAGCCTAACTATCGAGGGGGAATTGAACCCTGCTCTGTTCGAGGAAAGTCTCAACCTGCTGATTGAGCGGCATGACGCGCTTAGAACCTTGTTCGTATATAAGGAAGCGGACCGGCCTTTGCAGGTTGTTGTCCATAAGCGAACGACGAGCATCGAGTACATAGACGTCTCCGATGCGACGGATAACTGCAAAGCACAATCTGTGCAGACTTATATTAGAAGCAATAGGAAACGAGGCTTCGACCTCGAGAAAGATGTACTCATCCGCCTTGCGATTATCAAGCTAGAGGAAAGCAAGCATCAATTGATCGTCAGCTATCACCATATCATTATGGATGGCTGGAGCCTCAGCCTGGTCGGAAAGGAACTGTTCGGCATTTATTTATCGCTAGCCGGATGCACACCGCTCACGTTGGATCCTGTATTCCCATATGGCGACTACCTGATGTGGCTGGAGGAACAGGATAAAGAGAAGGCGATCGCGTACTGGACGAGCTATCTGGACGGATATGAGCAGCAAGCCTCTGTTCCTGTCAGCAGCTTTTCGGAAACGACGCAGTCGTTTAGCTACATCCAGACTGAATTCAAGCTGAGCCGGGGATTCACCGCAGAATTAGAGGCACTGGCCGCAGCACACTCGGTCACGATGAGTACGGTCGTTCATACAATCTGGGGAATCCTGCTCCAGAAGTATAACAACACCGACGATGTTGTGTTTGGTTCCGTCGTGTCCGGCAGGCCGCCTGAAATTACAGGTATTGAGCAGATGATCGGCCTATTCATTAATACGGTTCCGCTGCGTGTAACGAGCGCAGCGGGCAAGTCAGTCGGCGATCTGCTCCGGGAAGTGAACGAGTCGATGCTGGAAGTGAACAACTTCAACTATCTCTCGTTGGCTGATATTGCGGGCATGTCGGCTTTGAAGAACCATCTGATCGACCATATTCTCGTGTTCGAGAATTACCCGATGGATGGGGATACGATTGACCCAAAGCACGGTCTTCGCATTACGGCGTCCGATATGAACCAGCATTCGAATTATCATTTTGACGTGACCGTCTTCCCGCACCCGGAGCTGACGTTCCTCATTACATATAACGAGGCCGTCTATGAATCTTCCTTTATTCACCAGATGCAAGGCCACATTACGATGATTGCATCGCGATTGATCGCCATGCCAGCGTCAGATCTAACCACACTTAGTATTCTTACCGACGAGGAAAAGCAAACCATTCTGTACGATTTCAATCAGACGGGTAAGCCATACGATTGGAGTCGGACGCTATTCCAACGGTTCGAATCATTCGCGGAACAAGATCCGGGGCGCACCGCGCTTCTATTTAATGGACAGAGGATCACCTACGAGCATCTCAACGGAAGAGCGAATCAGCTGGCGCGGTTTCTTGTCAATCGTGGTGTTCAGAAGGGGGATTACGTCCATGTACTAATGGAGCGCTCACCGCTTATGGTCGAATGTATTCTGGCAATTTGGAAGGCTGGTGCGGCCTATATTCCGATGGATGTAAAGCATCCGACCGATCGGAATGCGGATGTTATCGCCGATGCGCAGCCGAGACTCATTCTATCGCTATCGGTGTATGAAAACCTCCCTTACGACGAGCGCCTTGTGAAAGTGGACGAGCATGAAGATGCGATAGGCAGGGAGCCTCAGCATAATATGAACCTTGATATCCATATCCAGGACGTCGCTTACGCACTGTTTACTTCCGGCTCAACCGGCAAGCCGAAAGGCGTTGTGATTGAGCATTTGGGAATGCTCAATCACATTTTGGCAGAAGCCGATTTTCTGGGGCTGACAGAGGATTTCGTATTTGCGCAAAATGCGAATCAATGCTTCGACATCTCCGTATGGCAGTTGTTCGGCGCACTTGCTCTTGGCGGTACGACAGCAATCTACCCAGATGAGGTAGTGATGCGACCGGCCGAATTTCTTGACCAGTTGAAGGCGGACGGAGTCACGCTGCTGGAGGTCGTGCCGTCTTATTTAACAGTCCTTTTGGACCTGATCGAACAACGGTCGATTCACCTGCCACGCCTTGGCCATCTGTTTATTACAGGAGAGCCGGCCACCCCTTCGCTTGTACGAAGATGGTACACACTTTGCCCGGACATCCCGATGGTGAACGCGTACGGGCCGGCCGAAGCTTCGGACGACATTGCCCAGCTGCTTATAGATCCTGCAACAGCAGAGACGATGGATACGGTGCCAATCGGCAAACCACTAGCCAACATTCGTATCTATATCGTCGATCGGCATATGAACAGTTGTCCGGTAGGCGTTCAGGGCGAAATATGCGTTGCAGGCTTAGCAGTCGGCCGAGGGTATTTGAACAACCAGGCGAAGACAGAGGAGCAGTTCATGGACGATCCCTTTATGCTGGGAGAAGGAACGCGGCTTTATAAGACGGGGGATTTGGGGAAGTGGAATGCCGATGGAAGCATTGAATTTTGTGGCAGAAAGGACTTTCAGGTCAAAATTCGCGGCTTCCGGATTGAGCTGAGTGAAATCGAGAGCCGCTTGACCTCCCATAATAAGGTGAAAGAAACGGCCGTTTTGGCTTGGGAGGAGCATAACGAAGCCAAATTTCTGTGCGCTTACTTTACATCGGATGATAGCTTGACGGCACAAGAGCTGAATCAATTCATGGGCGAGTATGTTCCTGATTATATGATTCCGGCGCATTTCATCCAGCTGGATGAAATGCCGCTAAATTCGAACGGTAAGGTCGATCGGAAGCGGCTCCAGAAGCCGGAGCATGGCTCGCAAGAGGACTTTGCCATACCGGCCACCGATACCGAGCGGCTACTAGTTTCCATCTGGCAAGACGTACTGGGAGCGAAGCAGCAAATCAGCATCCGCCACAATTTCTATCAGCTGGGTGGCCACTCACTTAAAGCGATGGTCATCGTATCCCGGATTTACAACGAGTTGAATGTAGAGTTGGGTGTCAAGGAGTTGTTCGCGAATCCGACTATTGCACAGCTCGCCCAATACATCGACGCGTGCGCCAAGGGTTACCATGCACTAATTCCGCCTGCCCCAAAGAGCGACTATTATGCGCTGAGTGCAGCGCAAAGACGGATGTATATCTTGCACGAGCTGGAGACAAGCGACAGCGTTGCATACAATATGCCTGGAGTCTACCAGATTCAAGGTATGCTGGGCATTGAGCGTCTGGAACAAGCTATTCTGGCTATGGTGAACCGACATGAAATATTACGAACGAGCTTCGTAGCGCTCGACGGAGAGCCTGTTCAGTTGGTTCATGAGCAAATCGAGTTCGTGATGCGCTGCAATGAACTCACAGCTTCAAAATATAGTAATCTCGATGATGCGGTGGCATCTTTCATTCGCCCGTTCGACCTGGCCGAGGCACCCTTATTTCGGATCGAAATCGTAAAGGTTGCAGACGGCGACCATATGTTGCTGTTCGATATGCACCATATTATCTCAGATGGACTGTCGGGACAGGTGTTTCTAGAGGAGCTGATCCAGCTGTATGAAGGCCATGAATTGCCCCTCCCAGCTATACAATACAAGGATTATGCAGTTTGGCATAATAAACGGCATATGAGCGGCGATTTATTGACACAGGAGCAATACTGGCTGGAGCAGTTGAATGGAGAGCTCCCGGTTCTCGATTTGCCGCTCGATTACAGAAGGCCTGCCGAGCAAAACTTCGAAGGCAGAACGATTCGGTTTCAGGCTGAAGCAGGCTTGGCAGAGCGAATACGCCAGATAGCCGCACGTGCGAACACGACACCCTTCTCTGTTCTTTTTGGAGTCTTCTCAATTCTGCTGTCGAGATATTCGGGGCAAGAGGACACGATTGTCGGCTCTCCGGTATCGGGCCGAGGCAAGCAGGAACTTCAATCGATGCTCGGCATGTTTGCTAATACGGTGGCGATTCGCGTTTATCCCGACGGCAAAAAGACTTTCGTCGGATTTCTGGATGAAGTGGCCGAAGCGATCCGTGGAGCGGTCGCGAACGAGGAGTATCCATTTGAGCGGCTGGTCGAGCAGCTGAATGTGCCGCGGGATGCAAGCCGCAATCCGGTGTTTGACGTTATGTTCAGCATGTTCGAGCAGGATGAAGAGCAGTTCCGCTTGGGTGATGCGGTCGTTACCTCTTATCCGTTCGAGCAGCGATCAGCCAAATTCGATTTGATGATGGACGCCTTCTTTAGCGAGGATAGTTTTTTCTTCGAGCTGCAATATTGCACAGCGTTGTTCAAGGATGCAACGGCACAACGGATGGCGGAGCATTATATGCGTATTTTGCAGGAGGTTTGTGCAGAACCGGATATGATGATTGCCGGAATCAACATGCTGTCGGCGACAGAAACCGCGCAAATTGTAAACGAATTTAATGCTACTGATGCGATATATGACCTCAGCAAGACCGTTCACGAACGGTTCGAGGCGCATGCGGCACGTTCGCCTGACCGCCCCGCGCTGCTGTATAAGGACGAAGCGATCTCGTACATGGAGCTCAATCAACGCGCTAACAGGATTGCCCGTTGCTTAAGAAAGAGGGGACTGGGCATGGAGGACGTGGCTGCCGTGTTGCTGGACCGTTCACCTGCTTTCGTTGAATGCGTACTCGGCATATGGAAGAGCCAAGGCGCCTACGTGCCGATGGATATCGGCCATGGTGTTAAGCGGAAGGTCGGGGTGCTGATGGACTCCGGTGCGAAGGTGCTAATTACAATGTCCGCTTACCTGTCACCAGAGGTTGAGCGTGAATTCAATGGACATATTATGTGCCTTGATCTCCTTGCGGCAGAGCTGAAGGAGGAACAGACGGATAACCTGCAATTACCGGGTGATATTCACGGTCTCGCCTATATTCTATTCACCTCTGGCTCCACAGGCAAGCCAAAAGGGGTCATGATCGAGCATCTCGGGATGCTCAACCATATTCTTGCTGAAGCAGAAGCGCTGCAGTTGGGCCCTGAGTTAGTGTTTGCGCAGAATGCAAACCAATGCTTCGACATCTCTGTCTGGCAGCTGTTCGGGCCACTTGCCTTGGGCGGACAAACGGCGATTTATCCGAATGAACTTGTGTTGGAAATCGCTGCTTTCACTAAAAGGCTGATTCGTGACAAGGTTCGTCTTCTTGAGGTTGTCCCGACATATTTGGAGCATCTAATGGACTATCTCGAGAATGAAGGCCTCCTTCTTCCAAGCTTGCAGTATCTGATGATTACAGGCGAAACGGTTAAACCTGCAACGGCGGAGCGCTGGTTCAGGCTGTGTCCAGGCATCCCGATGGTCAATGCCTATGGTCCGGCTGAAGCGGCTGATGACGTAAGCCAATTGGTAATAGAGTGGCTACCAGATGGTACCTTGTCTGTGCCGATTGGAAAACCGATCGCTAATATGAAACTGTATATTGTAGATCGCAACATGCGGCTGTGCCCGGTCGGTGTGTTCGGTGAAATCGCCGTATCTGGCTTAGGCGTCGGTCGTGGGTACATTCATGATCCAATTCGGACGATGGCAGCGTTCATTGACAATCCATTCATGAGGGGTACCCGGCTATACAAGACGGGAGATATAGGCCGCTGGCTTCCAGACGGAAATATCGAGTTCTCGGGAAGAACCGACTTCCAGGTGAAAATAAGAGGTTACCGCATCGAGCTACAAGAGATTGAAGCGGTGATTTTGTCCGAAGTCGGTGTTCGGGAGACTGTCGTTGTGGCTAAAGGCGATCAAGCGGGAGATAAGCGGCTGTGTGCCTACCTGGTCACCATGCAGCCCTTCAGCCTGCCGGCACTCAAAGAACGGCTTCAATCTGAGCTGCCGGATTATATGATACCAGCCCATTATATCCAGCTTGATAAGATGCCGTTGCTTGAGAACGGGAAGATTAGTCGGTCAGGTTTACCGGAACCAGACTTCCAAGCTGTAGGCGACACGGACTATACTGCTCCGCGCAATGAGGTGGAGGAATTGCTCGTCGGCGTCTTCGGAGACGTACTGGGCGCAGATGAGTTTGGGATCGAGCATCACTTCTTTGAGCACGGCGGTGATTCCATCAAGGCCATTCAAATCGCCTCAAAGCTTGGCAGCATGGGGTATACAATGAAGGTGAAGGACTTGTTCCAGAACCCGCAGATCAGCAAGCTGGCCAAACATGTCAAGCGGAGCAAAAGGGTTATCGATCAGAGGATGGTCGAGGGGAAAGCCGAGCTAACGCCGATTCAGCGCTGGTTCTTCGATAGCCGTTTTACCTCGATGCATCACTGGAATCAAGCCGTTGTTCTGTACAGCCAGAACGGGTTTGAGGAAGAGGCATTAAGGAAGGCATGGCAGGCGATTGTCACTCATCATGACGCGCTGCGTATGACCTTCCAGATCGAGCAGGACACGGTCATGTCTTACAATGAAGGCATAGCAGGAGATGGGTTCGTACTGTCGGTGTTTGACTTCCAAGGAGCGGCGAAAACTGCTCTTCTGATTGACGAGAAGATTAATCAGATTCAACAGAGCATCGATCTTACGCAAGGGCCGCTTATCCGAATTGGCCTGTTCAAGACGGATCTTGGCGATCACCTGGCCATTATCATTCATCATTTGGTTATTGACGGCGTCTCCTGGAGGATTTTATTCGAGGATCTGAACGAGAGCTATCGGCGGGCTCTGAACGGAGAGATGATCGTGCTTCCGGATAAGACAGACTCGTACTTGAATTGGTCACATGCGCTCAAGGTGTATGCGCAGAGTAAGGCGCTATTGGCGGAGGAGGCGTATTGGAGGCGGATTGAAGCCTCGGCAGTTCAACCACTGCCGAAGAATTTTACCAGTACCGACCTTATAGTCAGGTATAATCGCCAGGTGAAATGGTCACTGTCGCCAGAAGCGACGCATCAATTACTGACCGTTGTCAATAAAGCCTACAACACGGAGATTAACGATATTTTGCTAATCGGATTGGGCATGGCCGTACGGAGATGGACCGGGCACGATCAGGTGCTGGTATGCCTGGAGGGGCACGGCAGAGAAGAGATTTTATCGGATATGAATATTGGCCGTACAGTTGGCTGGTTTACGACAATGTATCCGGTCATTCTGGATATGCGAAGAAACGACGATTATGCCTACCAGTTGAAAAACGTCAAAGAAACGCTGAGGCAGGTACCAAATAAGGGCATCGGTTATGGAATCCTCCGCTACTTGACCCCCGAGTCAAGCCGGAGTGGGATTGCATTTAAGCTTGAACCGGAAATCAAGTTCAACTACCTGGGGCAGTTCGATAACGATATTAATACCGAGGCGTTCCAAGCCTCTTCGATCTCGCAAGGACGTACGGTCAGCCTGGAATCGGAAAGAGAAATTGCTCTCAACATCGGCGGTATTGTGGAGGATGGCATACTGACAATCTTTATTGATTACAATACGCAAGAGTTTGAAGAAGCGACCATTGTCTCCTTTGGCTCCATGTATAAGGAAAGCCTGAACCTCATGATCGCACACTGCGCAGAGAAAGAAACGAGCGAGGTGACACCTTCGGACGTAGGTGCGAAGGATCTGTCCATTGATGAATTGGATGCCATTCTATCCTTGTATGAAGGCTAATAGAGAGGGGGGTTCGTTGTGGAACGCAGAAGCAATATTATGTCCATCTATAATTTGAGCCCGATGCAGGAAGGGATGCTGTTTCATTCACTGTTAAATCCCAAGTCGTATGCGTATTTCGAACAGTTCTCCTGTACCGTTGAAGGCATGCTGGATGTAGACATTCTGGAGAAAAGCTTCAATGTGTTAATCGCACGACACGACGTCTTGAGGTCGAACTTCGTACATGAACAGACCGCAAGGCCCAAGCAAGTCGTGTTCAGTGAACGTAAAATTCGTGTACGGCTTGAAGATCTGTCGCAGCTTGAAGAAGCGGAACAAATGCTGTTCATTGAACAATACCGAGAGCAGGACAAGCAGGCCGGGTTCAATCTGATGACCGATGCTCTGCTGCGGCTTTGCGTCCTGCGAATAACGGCACATCGTCACAAGTTGATCTGGAGTTACCACCATATTCTGATGGATGGAGGCTGTCTGAAAACTATTATACAAGAGCTGTTCGAGACGTACCGTTCGCTCTGCAGCAAGGAGCCGCTGCCGGAGCGTCCGGCTCCACCTCCATATTCGGAGTATATCAAGTGGTTGGATGCACAGGATCGGGAGCTGGCACGCGAATTCTGGTCCTCGTATTTAAGCGGCTATGACAGCAAGGCCAAGTTGCCAATGGCGAAAACAGCGGGCGGCTACAAGCAGGTTGACCGTTATTTCCCGGTATCAGAAGTGTTAACAGAACGGCTTGAACTTGCGGCGAAAGATAGTCAGGTGACGCTGAACACCTTGCTACAGACAACATGGGGACTTCTGCTTGCCCGATACAATAACACAAGCGATGTCGTATTCGGCATGGTCGCTTCAGGCAGGCCAACCGAGATTGAAGGCTTCGAGAGCATGGTCGGACTATTCATTAACACCATCCCGGTTCGAGTTTCCTGCCACGATCATGAGACATTCGCGGAGTTGGCAAAGAAGGTGCAGCAGCAATCCGCTGAAGCGAAGCATCACGACTACTTACCGTTGGCGGAAATTCAATCGCTCTCTAGCCCGAAACATAATTTGATCGATCACCTATTCGGCTTCCAATACTTCCTGGCTAATGAAGAGTCCACGGATGCCGGTCTCAGTGAGGAGCTGGCTATTACCGAAGAAGAGGACTTCGAGCAGTCGAACTATGACTTTAATGTCATCCTAATGCCCGGCCGAGGGATTAATGTACTGTTCAGGTACAATGAACAGGTCTATAACGATGCGTTTATTCAGCAATTGGGCGGCCACTTCCTGCATCTTCTGGAGGAAATCGGACAGAATGCAGAACGGCCCGTCGATGAGCTCGAGCTTTTGCTGGAGCGAGATAAGAACAAGCTTATATTTACCTTCAATGATACGCGCGTGGAGTACGACGAGTCTGTAATGGTTCATCAGATAATAGAGCGTTCCGCCGCTATGATGCCTGACCATCCGGCTGTCGTATTCCGTGACATGCAGCTCACCTATAAGCAGCTGAACGAGAGAGCCAATCAACTCGCCCGGCATCTTCATGAACAAGGAGTACGGCCCGGAAGCATCGTAGCGATTATGGTGGAGCATTCACTCGAGATGATGGTCGGCGTGCTTGGCATTCTGAAGGCTGGAGGTGCGTACCTGCCAATTGATCACGAATATCCAGCTGAGCGTGTGCGCTATATGCTTCAGGACAGCGATGCCGTACTGCTTCTGATCCGCGGCGAGCTATCACAACGAGTGCAGCCGGCAGTTCCAGTTCTGGAACTGGAAAGCCTGTCGATCGACAGCTATGACGTCTCTAATCTGGAGCCGATGAATACATCCTACGATCTTGCATACGTCATCTATACATCTGGCTCAACGGGTCAGCCGAAGGGAGTAGCCGTTGAGCATCGAGCTCTCGTGAATATGTCGTTATGGCATCAAAACTACTATGGTTTGACGCGGGATGATCGGAGTGCCAAGTATCTAGGGTTTGGCTTCGATGCTTCTGTTAGCGAAATCTTCCCGAGCTTGATCACAGGCTGCACGATTTATATCGTGCCGCAGGAGATCCGATTGAATGTCGAGGAGCTGAATGCCTTTTATAATCGCAACGGTATTACGATCAGCTCATTCCCGACGGCGATTACAGAGCAGTTCTTGCAACTTGATAACCACTCGTTAACGAGATTGATTACAGGTGGAGACAAGCTGAAGACCTATCGGCAAACTGGTTACAAGCTGTACAACAACTACGGGCCAACCGAGAATACCGTTTGCTCGACATCTTTTTTGGTCGAGGGGGAGTATGCGAACATTCCGATCGGAAAGCCGATATCCAACGTGAGCCTGTACATCGTCGATGAATTGAACAGGCTTGCTCCAATCGGAGTACCGGGAGAGCTGTGCATATCAGGCAAAAGCCTTGCCCGAGGCTATTTGAACCAACCAGAGCTGACGGCGGCCAAATTCGTTCCACATCCGTTTATGCCTGGTGAACGAATGTACAGGACGGGCGATCTTGCCTGCTGGTTGCCAGATGGCAATGTCGAGTTCCTTGGCAGGCTTGACCAGCAAGTCAAGATTAGAGGATACCGGATTGAGCTGGGCGAGATTGAATACCGCTTGCTTCAACAGGAGGCGGTCAAGGAAACAGTTGTAACGGCAACAGACAACCCGCTCGGGGAACCGGTTCTATGCGCATATGTCGTCCTTCACAGTACAGGGGATGTTGAAGCGGTCAAGGGAAGGCTGCGCGCCGAGTTGCCCGATTATATGGTACCGCAGCGTTTCGTTTTACTGGAAGAGATCCCACTGACAACGAATGGAAAAGTTGACAAGCAGGCGCTGCCCCGCCTGGACTTCTCAGGGATCGAGGCAACAGAATATGTGGCGCCTCGTAATGAGACCGAGGAGCAGCTTGCTTTGATATGGAATCAGGTATTGGGCGTGAACCAAGCCGGAGCTTTAAGCCATTTCTTCGAACTGGGCGGTCACTCCTTGAATGCGATCAGGCTGGTCTCCGCGGTCAAGAAGCAATTCAAGTATACACTCCCGCTTACCGAGGTGTTCCGAACGCCGGTACTATGCGATATGGCCAAGTTGATCAGCACTACGCCTGAGGGGGGAGATAGTAGCAGAGTGGGGGCTACATCCGTCGACTCGATTGAGCCTGCACCGGTTATGCCCTACTACCCTGCCTCATCAACTCAGAAGCGGCTGTACGTGCTGAGCCAGCTGGGTGGGCAAGAGGCGGTATACAATACGCCAACTGTCCTCCAGCTCCAGGGAAAAGTAGATATGACACGCCTCGAGGCAGCGTTCGCTGCATTAATACGCAGGCATGAAAGTCTAAGAACCTCCTTTGAATTCAAAGACGGTGAGCTCGTCCAGGTTGTTCACGCAGAGGCTGAGTTTCATCTCAGCATGCTAGGAACACCGGAACCAGGAAAGCTACATGATTCGCTTGATCGGTTCGTCATGCCCTTTCAACTATCCGCCGCTCCTCTCATGCGCGTGGGAATTGCGCGGATTGCGGATGATGAGTATGTCATGATCATCGACATTCACCATATGATTGCCGATGGCACATCAGTCGGCGTGCTGGTGGATGAATTTAACCAGCTCTATAACGTGCAGGAGCTGCCGGAGTGCCGGATTCATTATAAGGATTATACGATGTGGCAGATCCGGCAGGAAGCCCTTGGCATGCAGCATCAGGAGCAGTACTGGCTGCGGCGATTCCAGGGCGAAGTTCCGCTGCTCGATCTGCCTACCGATTATGCAAGGACGAATACCCGAAGCTACGTGGGCGGCAATGTGATTCTGCAGCTGGATTCATCACTAACCGCCCGTATCCGCCGACTCTGCTCGGAGACAGGATCAACCTTGTATATGCTTCTACTAGCCACCTGCCATACGTGGCTGTACAAGTATAGCGGCCAGGAAGACAATGTGATCGGCAGCCCAGTGGCCGGTAGGCCGCATGCGGATTTGGAACAGGTGATCGGCATGTTCGTCAACACGCTGGCGATGAGGGGTAACCCGTCAGCCCGCCGCTCCTTCCGGGCCTTCCTTGATGAAGTGAAACACGATGCACTCAGCGCCTTCGCCAATCAGCAGTATCCGTTTGAGGATTTGGTTGAACGATTGAATATCGCACGGGATTTCGGACGTAACCCGATATTTGATGTGATCCTAGTTGTTCAAAATATAGACCGTGCGGAACTTACAATAGACGGACTTCGCATTACACCTTACAGCTATGAAGCCCGGACCGCAAAATTTGATCTGACCATTACTGCAATTGAGGAGCAGGACACGATTACGCTTGATTTTGAATACGCAACTTGCTTGTACAAGAAATCAACGGTAGAGCGATTTGCCGAACACTTCCGCGAGCTTCTGTTATCGATTACGGACAATCCGGATCAGACGCTGGGTGAGCTGAACCTATTGACCGCCGCGGAACGCCATAAATTAATTACGGTATTTAATGATACGCAAGCTGATTACAAGCGGAACAGCACGATTCAGCAACTGTTCGAGGAGCAGGTTGGACGTACGCCGGATCAGCAGGCTATCGTCAGCGAAGATGAAAGCCTGACTTACCAGGAGCTGAACGACAAGGCTAATACGCTGGCATACGTGTTACGGAAGAAGGGAATTGGGCCGGACGAGATTGTCGGCATCCCGGGCGATCGCTCGATCTGGATGATCGTTCACATATTGGGCGTATTGAAGGCAGGAGGTGCTTATTTGCCGCTTGACCTATCCTACCCTGCAGAGCGAATTTCCTATATGCTGGCGAACAGCCGGGCAAGGTTTATCGTGAGCCGGGGCAATCTCATTGGCCAGATGGAGGCATGGGCAAATGCTGCGGGAACGAGCATTGAACTGATCGCCTCCGATAAATTGCCCGATGACGATCAGGCTGTAGCGAACCTATCGGTGATCAATTCTCCGTATGATCTGGCATATATCATCTATACTTCGGGCTCGACAGGCCTGCCCAAAGGAGTCATGATCGAGCATCAAGGTATACTTAACATGCAGACGTTCTATAGGGACACGCTAGGCATAGAGCCAAGCGACCGGATCGTTCAATTCGCCAGCATGTCCTTCGATGCATCGGTATGGGAGATGTTTATGGCGTTGCTAACGGGTGCTTGCATGTACCTTGTCCCGCAGGCGACGATCGGCGACTACAGGCTGTTCGAGAGCTATATGGAGCAGCACCAAATTTCGGTTGCAACACTGCCTCCGACATATATTATCCATTTAAACGCCGACCGTATGCCCGCCTTGCGTCTTATCTTAACTGGAGGATCGGAAGCAACCAAGGAGATTGCCCAAACGTGGGGGGACGGCCGAACTTATATCAACGCCTATGGCCCTACGGAGTCTACGATCTGTGCCACAATTTGGCGGAAGCCGGTGGGTGAAATGCTAGATGGTACCCATGTCCCTATCGGCCAGCCGATTGAGAATACGCAGGTCTATATCGTGGACGGCAGCAACCAGCTAGTGCCTGTCGGTATTACGGGTGAGCTCTGTATAGCAGGTGATGGTCTCGCTAGAGGATATTTGAACAATGAGCAGCAGACACAAGACAAATTCGTATCCAATCCATTCCTGCCTGGAGGACGGATGTATCGGACAGGCGACCTAGCCCGCTGGCGCCCGGACGGCATGATTGAGTATATTGGACGGGCCGATCATCAAGTCAAGATTCGCGGCTATCGGATCGAGACAGGCGAAATCGAGTCGAAGCTACTGGAACACGAACGGATTGCGGAGGCGCTCGTGCTACCAAGGAAGGATCAAAACGTCGATACGTACCTGTGCGCTTATATCGTAGCGGATAAGGCACTCGCTGCATCTGAGTTACGCTCCCAATTAACTAGCGTTCTACCGGATTATATGATCCCGTCCTTCTTCATTCAATTGGAGGAGATGCCGCTTACAGCCAACGGCAAGCCGGATCGCCAGGCGTTGCCAGAGCCTGGTCAAGAGCATCGTTCTACCGTAGAATATACAGCTCCGCGTAATGAGCACGAACGCAAGCTTTCCGCCCTGTGGCAGGAGGTATTGGGCGTTACACCAATCGGGGTTTATGACAACTTCTTCGAGATTGGAGGACATTCGCTCAAAGCAGCATCGTTATCTGCGAGAATTAATTATACGTTCGGCGTCGAGTTTCCGCTGCGTGATTTATTCCGGTATTCGACTCTTGGGGAGATGGGCAGTCGCATTCTAGCTTTGGACAAGGGACGTACCCGGCTCATTCCTGCCGCTGCACCGGCCGCGTATTACCCAGTGTCGTCAGCCCAGAAACGAATGCTCATCATTGACCGTATGGAGGGTGTTGGACATACCTACCATATACCTGCTGTTCTGAAATTGACCGGAGGCGTAGATGTCAGGCGGATTGAGCAGGTGTTCCGCAGGCTCATTCACCGCCACGAGTCATTCCGCACCTCCTTTACATTCATTGATGGTGAACCAATGCAGATGGTTCATGAGAGGGTAGAATTTGCAATTGAGCAGGTGGAGCTGAACCAACAGTTAGATCACGATAGACTTGAGCTGCTGCTTGCTCCTTTTGATCTAGGAAGAGCACCGCTTCTACGGGTAAGCGTAGTGAAAACTGTTGACAACGAGCAGCTTCTCGTGATCGACATGCACCATATTATTGCGGACGGCATGTCCATAGGAATTCTGAGCCAGGAGTTCAACAAGCTATATATCGGGCAGGAGCTACCGAAGCTGAAGCTGCAGTACAAGGATTATGCCGTATGGCAGTATGATCTGCTCACAAGCGGTGCACTTAGGAAGCAAGAGGGGTATTGGACAGAGCAGCTTCAAGGTGAAATCCCTCTCCTGAATATGCCAACCGACTATCCAAGGCCAACAAACCAAAGCTTCGAGGGTGGCCACTTGTCGGTTGTACTGGACAAGGACGTACTATCCGCTACCAAAAAGCTCGCTTCGGAAACCGGGACGACACTCTACATGGTTTTGCTTGCTGCCTACTATGTCTTGCTTTCCAAATATACGGGACAGGAGGACATTATTGTAGGCTCCCCGGTTGCAGGCAGGCCTACCGGGGATATGGAGGCCGTGATCGGCATGTTCGTCAACACGCTCGCAATCCGTAACCAGCCGACTGGAAATAAGCCATTCCGAAGCTTCCTAGATGAAGTGAAAGATCGCACACTGGAGGCTTTTGATAATCAAGACTATCAATACGAGGAACTGCTGGACAAGCTTAAGCTCAAACGGGATATGAGCCGTAATCCGCTGTTCGATACGATGTTTGAGGTTCAGAACCTTAATGTAGGAGATATTGAGCTGGATGACGGGGTGATTATGCCATATTCACTTGCATCCCACATCTCCAAGTTCGATCTTACCGTCACAGCAATCGAGCAGGGGGAAGAGCTCGAGATACAAGCTGAATATGCAGCCAATCTGTACACGGCGGCAAGCATCGAACGGTTCTTACGTCGCTTCGAAACCGTCATAAGGGCGATAGTTAACGACCCCGGGTTGGATATTCAGGACATCCAAATGACGACGAATGAGGAAAGACATCAAATTATCCATGTGTTTAACGATACAAGCACAAGCTATCCGAAGGATCTTCCGATTCATGTGCTCTTCGAAGAACAGGCGGCGAAGAATGCAGACCGAATCGCTGTCGTTGAGTTCAGCCGCAAACTGACCTACTCGGAGTTGAACGAGGCTGCGAGCCGTGTCGCCCAGCGTTTGATTCAGCAAGGCATACACCTCGGCGAGGTGGTCGGAATAGTCGCAGATCGGTCCATCGCGATGGTCGCGGGCATGCTGGGTGTTCTGAAGGCCGGCGGCGCCTACTTGCCAATCGACCCAGATTATCCCGAAGATCGTATCGCCTACATGCTGTCGGACAGCAAGGCCAGCATCGCGCTCATCCAGCCGGAATACGCACAGCGCGCAGTCGATGGTACGCATCTGATTATCCTGGATTCAATATTGCTGGACACCGACGGTACACCTGCTGCTGAATCCGCTGTAACAAGCGCCTCAGATCTTGCTTATGTCATGTATACATCCGGTTCGACGGGCAGGCCCAAGGGCGTAATGATCGAGCATCGCAGCGTCGTGAGGCTTGTACGAGATACCAACTATGTTACGTTCTCGGCTGGGGACAAAATTTTGCAAACCGGATCACCTGCATTCGATGCGACCACTTTTGAGATCTGGGGAGCTTTGCTGAACGGATCGGAGCTGTATATTGTCCCTAAATTGATCATCCTTGACCCGGTCAAACTTGAAGCGGCGATCCACAACTACCACATTACGATCATGTGGTTGACCTGTCCGTTATTTAACCAGCTCGCGCTGCGTAAGCCAGACATGTTCCGGCCGCTCCGTTATTTGATTGTCGGAGGCGATGTACTTACTCCGAAAATCATCAATCAGGTCAGGGCATGTTGTCCGGATTTGCAGGTGGTTAACGGCTACGGGCCTACGGAGAATACAACCTTCTCCTGCTGCTTCACGATCGGGGAGGATTATCAGGATCAGATCCCGATCGGTCGTCCGATCAGCAACTCGACTGCTTATATCGTGGATCGGCTGGGTGGATTGTGTCCGATCGGTATCGCTGGCGAGCTTTGGGTAGGCGGTGACGGCGTAGCTCGAAGCTATATGGACAATCCTGAGTTGACGGCAGACAAGTTTCTTCTGAGCCCTTTCGTAACAGGAGAGAGATTGTACCGCACGGGGGACATGGCACGCTGGAGGCTGGACGGCTCAATCGAATATTTGGGGCGAATCGATAACCAAGTAAAAATAAGGGGTTTCCGTATTGAAATTGGTGAAATTGAGCGGTGTATTGCGAAGCACCAGGCCGTATCAGACATCGTCATCGTTGCAAGGGATAACATAGATCATCATAAGTCACTGTGTGCTTATGTTGTTTTAAACAGCGTGGCAGATTCGAAGCAGCTGCTGGAGTATGCGGCTAAGTCTTTGCCGGAATATATGATCCCTTCAGACATTGTCATTATGGATGCATTCCCGCTCACGTCGAACGGCAAAGTTGACAAGGCAAAGCTTCCCGAACCGTCCGTAAGAGTAAGGACAGATGACATCTATGTCGCTCCGCGAAATGAGACAGAACGGGTAATCGTCCAGATATGGAGTGAGTTGCTTGACCTAGGGGCTTCACAAATTGGCGTGCACAGCAGGTTCTTTGAAATAGGTGGCCACTCATTGAAAGCGATCCAACTGATCAACAGGCTTGCCGAGCATGGATGGGAATTGAGTATCAATCAGGTCTTCGTCCATCAAACGCCTGCCGGGCTTGCCGAGGCTTGCGACCAAATGGAACGGCAGGTGCCATCTATGGTAGGAGATATCCGAAAGGCAGAGGCGCTATTACAGGAACTGTTGAAGCGAGTGATCCGATACTCGCAGCTCAGCACCTACGGTACGATCCAGTATGTATTGCAGGCTGAGAGATTGGATGATGCTTTGAAGAGGAGAATTATCGATTGGTTCGACCAGTATGCCGACACTTTTATCCACCCTCATTACATCGTAGAGTACACAGATACGGAATGGGATGAGGTTATCGATGAGGATGCGTTCTATGCCAGAATGAAAGCGAGCCATTCTGCCGCTGCTCTTGATCTAGAACTTGTACGAGCTGACATTGAGCGGATGCAGCTCCGGTTTGCGGATAGCATTCAAAGCGGCGCCATCATTGCCGAATTCGAAACATCGCCTTCCCAGGAGTACCACTTGATGTACAAAGATATTTCGGGCACGCATATTACTTTCGACCATTATGTGAATAGAAAGACGCTGGAAGAGGCGCTTTTAAGAACGATAAGCTCACAGGACATGATGCGAAGTATCCTGCATGACGACAACGGCACATTGTCGTGGCGGCTGCTGGAGATGCCAGCAAGCATTGAGATTCCATTCCTGGATCTGACAGGTTACCGTATGGAAACGAGGGATGAGATTCTTAAGGACATCATGCACAATTTCTTTATGAAGGCGTACAAGACGAATGGTTCTATCCTGTACCGCGTCATGTTGATCCAGCTTAATCTAAGAGAGCATCTGCTATTGCTTCCGTTCTCCCATGCCATCTTCGACTTCATGAGTGGTGAAATCTTGAAGAATACGGTGGTAAGATTGTATGAGAGCCTAAGCAGCAGGTGCAATACCGAACTTATGCCAGCACTGACCTATCGCGATTATATTCGTCAAATCAAGCAAGGCCCGAATGCAGTAACGGACGAGCAGCTGTATCGGATGTTCCGGTTAGGTGAATGGCTTCCTATGACCCAGAAGATGGATGAGGAAGCTCATCGGTATAATCCCTCCGGATATACTGCAGTGTCTTTCCAGCTACCATTAGATAGGGAAGAGGCTTCTGGGGTGGATGCGGAGCTGATGTGGCCGATGATCCTTGGAACATGCGCCCAGTTCTTCAAATTGTATTTCGGTATAACGAAGTTGCCGGTGTGGCTTACGAATTACGGACGGACTTACGCGGGCAATCAGTATTTTGCAACTATCGGTGAGTGTATCGATTACATTCCAATCCTGGTGGATACCGATCTAGACATTCAGACAGCAGTTGACGATATTCGCGACAAGCTGCAGATGGTCACCGAGCATAATATTAATTTCAGCAACCTGATTTACAACGATCAGATGGAGATGTCCTATCCGTTATCGAGAACAGCCTTGAAGGGATCCTTCGAGAAGTTCTTGCTGAACATCAACTACTTAGGTGAGCTGAAGGAGCAATCGGATACAATGAGCCGAGTCGAAATCGAAGGTGTCAATTGCGAGGTAAACAATCGAATCGTCTGCATGGCATGGCATCAAGCCTGCACACTCCATCTGACGATTGTTCTCCCTTATGAAGAAAACAAGGAAAAGTGCCAGTGTCTATTGGAGCAGGCATACGAAGCAGCATGCAGGTTCGAATTCATGATCCAGTCTGGCGTTTAAACTCTATGGAAAGGGCATGGTAAAAGAACGATGAAAGAGATATCTAATATAATCCTCTTCACCATAAGCCGCACGATCTCAGAGCTTGGAACCGCTGTATTCAAATTCGCCTTGAGCTTATACGTACTCGATGTTACAGGATCAGCCAGCTTGTTCGGAATTGTACTAGCGATCAGCTACCTTCCCAACATTCTCATCAATACGTTCGCTGGCGTATATGTGGATCGAGCCGACAAGAAGAAAGTACTCGTCATTAGTGAGTTACTTAGCGGCGTGCTAATCTTCCTGCTGTTCATACTATATAGCTATCAACCGGAGAATGTTATAGTTCTTGTGCTATACTCCGTCCTAATTAGCGCACTGCAGGCGTTCTTCTCATTGGCGATGAATGCATCTTTCCCGAATCTGGTATCCAAGGAACGTCTGAATGCGATTAATTCCAGCAATCAGGGCATCTCTGCGCTGCTCAGCATCTTTGGTCCAGTAGTAGGTGCTCTCGCGTATACCGGAATTGGCTTTCAAAACATCTTTATTTTGGACGGTATATCCTACCTGGTTTCCGGCATCTTGATCATATTCCTACGATTTTCTAATACTAGGGATCGTAGTGAGGATAAGGACAAGCCGTATATAGAGAGTTTGAAGGAGATCGGAGCATATATCAAAAACCGTTCGGCCATCAAGTATTTGCTCTTTATCTTTTTGATGACCAACTTTGTCGTATCGCCTTCGATTTCGCTTTTGCTGCCCTTTATTGTTTACCAGAAGTTCGACATGTCAGCCACACAACTGTCATTGATTGAAGCAGCATTGGCAGTTGGCTTTATTGTTGGCGCCATATTGGTCTCCATGAAGAAGGTCAATGCGTTTGTCATTAACAAGATCTTTCTCATGATTCAGATGCAGGGTCTGCTTATCTTACTGTGGGTGTTCCCGGAATTGAACATGATAGATACAACGATGAAGGGTGTACTGATGGCCGGATATATGGGGCTTCTGTTCTTTACTGGTGTATTTCTTGCAATGGGCAACATTCCGATGACCTCTTACGCCCAGATGTACATCCCTGAGAAAATCCGAGGGAGTTTCTTCGGAGTTATGGGTACTGTCGTGATGATCGCCATTCCGATTGGAACATGGCTGTACGGTATTCTGCTTGACCAGATCAGCTTCACGTATGTTGTCATTTTCTCGTGTGTCGTACTCGTGGTTGTAGGCGCCTTCGCGCATCGGAGCCGGGATTTACGGGAATTCTTCAACAGGGATTCAGAGCCGGAGGCCGATCAGCCTGTCGTCGTAACCGAAAAGAGCATGTAAAATTGATGTGAGAGGGAGATATATATAACAATCTTCGAAGAGATGGACTCGAATGTAAGAAGCTATTGCCGGAATTTCCCTGTTGTGTTCGACAGAGCAGAAGGCTCGGTTCTTTACTCCACTGCGGGCAAAGCTTTTCTGGATTTCTTCGCAGGCGCGGGAGCATTAAATTACGGTCATAATAACGACTATATTAAGGAGAGCATTCTCAATTATGTCCATTCCGACCGAATTACGCACGGACTGGACATGTATACGACGGCGTAGGAGGAATTTATAGCGGCGTTCTCTTCCCGGGTGCTAAGGCCCAGAGGCCTGGAGTACAAGCTCCAATACTGCGGATCTACGGGGACGAATGCTGTTGAAGCGGCGTTAAAGCTGGCACGGAAGGTGACGAAGCGGACTGGCGTCTTCGCCTTCATGGGCGGTTTTCATGGCATGTCCCTGGGGAGCTGTCCGTCACAAGCAATAAGGACTGCCGGTCAGGTGCAGTAATGCCTATGGATCAGGTTACCTTTGTGCCATTCTTTCGACGGCAGTCTAGGGAATCTAGATACGATCGGGTATATCGATCATATCATTCGCGATACGAATTCAGGTATTGAGAAGCCGGCTGCCATCATTGTCGAGACGGTCCAGGCCGAAGGCGGCATTAACCTTGCATCGGCGGAATGGCTGGCGGCACTGGCCAATCTGTGCACACAGCACGATATTCTGCTCATATGCGATGATATCCAGGTTGGCTGTGGCAGAACCGGTCCGTTCTTCTCTTTCGAGAAAGCAAGCATCAAGCCAGATATCGTTGTACTTTCCAAATCGATCAGCGGTTACGGTTTGCCGATTTCGCTGCTGCTGCTAAAACCGGAGTTGGATATTTGGCCCCCGGGTGAGCACAACGGAACATTCCGCGGTAACCAACTGGCATGTATTGCAGCCCGCTGCACTCGAATGGAGAGATGCCGTCAATCTGGAGGAGCAGGTTCTGCAAAAAGAGCAAAACATTCGGGACTTCCTCGAAACCGAAATAAGACCGATTCATCCGTCCATTGATATTCGAGGCACTGGCATGATATGGGGCATCGACGTAACACGTCTACCGGATCAGGGAAATATCCCAGGCAATTACGAAGCAGTGCTTTGATAGAGGGCTTTTGTCAAAATTATGCCAGCTTTAACGATCGAAGCTTCACAGTTGGGTGAAGGCCTCGAGATTATTAAGGAAAGCATGCATGCTACCATTCATGCGATGGATTGGATAGGCAAATAGACCGACAAGAGGGCTCTGGCGCCAATTTGAAGCCGGAGCCCTCTTTCTATCTACTGCCAGTAACACGAAGAAAATGAGCACTGTCTGTTTTGCCTTTCGGTGCAGATTGAGGAAAAGGGGCGTTCCTGGTCATTTCTGATGACTTTGGAACAGCCCCTTTATCAGCGAAGCGATTATTTTGTTCCTTACCATGTCCCGGATCATTGATTCGCAAAGGAAGCAAGTAGGTACCATGAAGGCGTGGGTGTAAAAAACAGAAACATCATGCTACATTACATGGGATACCCGGTGTTGGCAGGGATCGTTGGCTCCATTCTGGGTTATGTCTTTGCCGCATAGCGTCTTTATTCCCATGATAATAGCGAGAGGTGCGAAATCCTCTTCGTTACCTGACATTATCTACCCTCTATCCATACCTTCTGTGTTTATATCCATTTTCCCAAGTGCATTTGGATTTGGAATCATAGCTTGTTACTTAAGTTCAGACCTATCTTACGTGAACGCAGCTATGGCGATATGCCTTAAACCACCTAAGAAGATGAAGAAGCTACTGCCAACCAGTATTCCACCCAGTATTTAGAATGGGATTCGGAAGTAGATGTTGCGATTTTAGGGATTAGATGTTGCTTTCCGGAGGACGCCAATAGCCCTGAGGAATATTGGGAAGTTTTAATCAATTTGGATAAACGGCATTTGTGAAATGCCTAAGGATCGATGGGATATTCATCATTATTACAGCGATGACAGAGGAGAGCCTGGAAAGATGCTTGAGTTGACATGGGAGGCTTATGAAAATGGGGGATGTCCATCGTTATAGACATTTGATTGTGAAAGAGAAACTTGATACGCTAACTAATAATTCAATGAACTAGTAAGGCATATAATTGAGAATTATTTCACATAATATGATTAAAGAGTGTTATTAAGCTGGTGATAGTAATTATCTGGATCGGAACTCAACTAATGTGGTATATACGAATCGAACCAACAAGTTCAAAACATAAACACCGAGCCAGTTAAGCAGTCATTTGCAAATTGAATATTATAACGACGTATGAATTCAATTGATGTATATAAGCACACGGTTTAACGATACAAAGATACTAACGGCAAATGATTAATGATTAGATAGGACAAATCAAAATCAATTCTGTGAGCACACAGCAATAAGATAAAAAAAGTAATAATGACCAATAAAAATGAAAAAATGTACTTATTAATAAGCAACACATGATATATAAGATTGAACGAAATATGCAGCAAATTTAAGTCAATTTGGAGAGACTCCTTTTATACCTATACTACTGTTTCACAAAACCCGTATTTTGTACATATGTCTAATAAACGTAATTAAGCTATATCACTACACCATTCATATGGATTGTGTCACAATCTATATATTCCTTTCTCTTTTCATTTTTTCATTTGAATAAATATTGGACAAGAACATGTTCGTGTCCAATATTTATTGCGGCTTTATTGCTACATAATTGATGTTCATTATCTACATAATATTGATTGGAAACAACTTCTCAACAATCACATCATCAAGCCAATTACCATCTCGTTGACTTTGCTTTTCACACACGCCAACTGATCAATCGCAATGAACACCTACGATACAATTGTTACTTAAGCAGAACTCGTCTTGTAGTTTTCCTTTTTTGATAAGTTGGTGAATACGTTAAGCAAAGTAAGTATTAATTGGGCGACTTCCCCCATTACTTCTCCAACAACATAGGAAGCTTTTCTAAATTCATTGGATTTGTGTATCAAAATGTGTGTACCATAGTAATCCTCAGAAACGGTAGTCCACTAGTATTCGTAATAAGCATGCAATTCTTACATAATTACCCAATCATTAAGTAAACTTTGAACTTTTGTGTCAGTTCTGGGGTAACGTATTTAAACACGTGACTGGCTCTTTGTTGTCGTCTTTGTTGAGGCTATAATCAGTAACATCAACCTCTTCGAATTGAATAATCTTGTTTTGTTAAGAAACTCGTTCCTCAGATGGATTATCCCCGTCCATATTATGACAGTGTCACCATTTTTGATTTTCGCAATTTTTGATTGGTCTTCCGAGCTGGATCGCCTGGGACGCGATACATTGGAATCATAGCGGAATGGAAATTCATCATTCGCGAATTATACCCACGTTTCTTCGTTTAATTGTCTTAAAGAGCAGAGAAGAATCAGAGTGTCCTGCTCCGCCAGATTTCGGACTAACCGGCTTCTTCCCCACTCAAATGTTGAATTGACCAGCCCCAGAAAACAAGTATTATAATGATCTTCTGAATAAGCAATTCATGAGTAAAAAACCATTCATAGATAATTTCACTAAAATGAACAAATTAAAGCAAGTGTGAATGGTCATGAATCAAAAAATCGAAGTCTGGGCGATTATCACAGTCAATTACTTTTCACCCTCCATATAATGCCCCTAGGGAGGTGATGTGAATGGCGAAAACAGTACAGCCGATAACTATTGGAGCGAATAGTATAGCAAAGATCGGCGAGCGATTTTTCCTAATTGTTGAAGTGGAGGCTAAAGCACCTGGGGTTGAAATTGACCCGGTATTTGCTGTCCGAACGACTGCCAAACAAGCTGCAAGCCTCATTCGTGCAGGCGTGATGCGGACTATCTTTCGAGCTACGCCTCCAAAGCCGAGTGCTGGAAAGAAAGTTGAGTTGAAAGGCGTATTGTTTGCTGGTGGTCGGATATTTTCGGTCTTTGACGTTGAAAACTCGACAGACGTTTCTGTTTTAGTAAGAATAAACCGTAACGAAGCAAATCGACTTATCCGAGGTGGTGCACGCATCATCCCAGTAATAAGAAAACCATTCTAAGCCTGCAGTGAAAAGCGATCATTATTGATCTACTTATCCACGTTACACATATTTGCGGCAGCACCTCGAAATTAAGAGGTGCTGTTTTTATGTTCTATTTCATTGATCTTAAATCTTATTATCGAAAAGCTTACTACTTTGAAATTTAGTTTATGTCCCCATCCTCGATGCGCTCATCATCTGCAGACGATTTCTATTTCCTACGGATGAAGCGACGATTGATGAAAAAAGCGATGATCAAGGACAAGACGCCGAGTAAAACCGGTACGCCAAACGCTTCAAAAGAGAAGGAGCTACCTTTCAGCTTCAGGTGGTCGGTAGCGCGATACTCAAGCCGCTTGGCGGCAAATTTCGCCGTCTGGATATCCTCTTGCTCAGCCAAATCCTCGAATGCAGGATCCATTGCAAACCGATCCGCCGCGTCGCGGTGTAGGAACAGCAGTTTCGCGCTGTAGCCGCTGTTCTTCCATTGGTTGATGTCTTCGGAGGCTGCAGATTCGGCATCGGCACCGACGACAATCATTTTCTCTAACTTCGGCACGTTTTTTATCTGATAACGCGCGACTAGGTGTAGGCCGTGCTTCGTTACGATTGGTTGGTTCGCGCTAGAAACTGTCAACGTCGTCGTCGTACCGGAAGCGGCGTACGTATCGAATGCGGCGGACAAATCCAGTTCATCGGCGCCGTTATATAGCAGCACGCCCGCCTTTACTTTGTTCCATTGATAAGCGTTGTTCAGTACGTACGTTATATCGCTCAACCCGGCAACAAACGGTTTCATTTGCGGGTTTGTCACGTACTCGTAAGAGGGATAGTTCATCTCTTTCGCCACTTTCTTCGCCGCCGCCTCGCCCAGTTGCTTGGAGATGACGTATAGTGTAGCGTCGATCCCCGATGTCAGGCCGGCAGAAGATACGATATTGCCTTGTGGGACGTAGCGCCAGTCATTCACCCACTGGACTTTCGGATATTTTTTAATGAGCCTGTTAATGTCTCCCCAGTGCGTCGCGGCCGATTTCCCGTTCAGCAAGCCGGTATCCGCCAGGTTTTCAGCCCCGTTGCAAATGGAGATCAATGTCGTCTTGGCACCCGAGTGCTTCCGAATCCATTCACGGACAGGCGCATATTTATTCTCGTCCAAAATCGGCATAAACGGAATGACGATAATGTCCGGGCTTTTGCCGAGCATCGCATCCATTTCGTCATACGAATAGTGTGGGACGACATCGAGTCCACCGGTTAGCGATTTTATTTCGCGATCGGGGGCAACGCCATATACATTGTAAGCTTCAGTCATCGCAAACATCTCGTACGGGACGAGAAAATCGAACACTTCCGTCACTTCGTTCGCCAGAAGCACGGCCACCGTCGGTTTGTTAGAGTCATATTTCGGTACCTGCAAATCCGTCAATGCAGTGGGGGCTTTATCGTAAACCGACATTCCGGCATTCATCGTATTGATGAACCCGACCGCGCCTATCCCCCCTACGACGACGACAAAAACGATGAGATAAATAATAATGCGTAATACAATTTTCACTTGCTTCGCTCCTTCAAGTTAGGTTCTTTCCCATAAAATTTAACAAATCAAGATGAACAAGGCATCTGTCTGTGGTTCGGTAGAGAAGCCAGCCTAACGTTGGAACTGCCACTGGACCCTAGTCTGTATTCTTTTTTTAGCATGACTCAAATGGGCTATAATTTTAACAAAACGGTGACAATGCGCTGGGTAATGGGGCCACTGATGAACTAACGTTTCTCATCCTAGCGAAACCTTTAAAAATAAAAAAAGACATCTGTCATTTAAATTTCGAGCAGATGTCTTCGTTTTTTTATCCCTTTGGCATGGTGGACTGAATATGTAGTTTGGGTGTTGAACTAACGGGACACGTTAGTATGATAAGAATTAAGCAACTGTATTACTGATCACTTTCAGAAATCCGTTCTTTTCGGCCGTATCCATCATCTGACGAATGGATTCTGCTGCCGCATTGCTAAACATATACCATTGGTCTTTGGAAACGTCATGAATCAATACCTCAGGGTATCCTGATAGCAATTCACTTGGGAATGCATTAACTAAACTATAGATATCATATTGTTTTACGCTCTTTCCCTTTTCGTCCAAAAAAAACATATTGTCCATTTTTAAAATAAGATCCGGGTTTATCCATATCACCCATCCAAGAGTAGTTGTCAGGAGCTTTTACCTTTGTACCTTTGTTTTTAAAATAAGTTGATAAATGGCTATTTTTCAGTCTTGAACTTTATTTTCTTTTGACATGAGGACTCAAACAGATAGGCCGCTTGCTTCTTTTTCACCGAATCTCGAATCAGTGTGCATGGACAGTAGCTCTTTAAAAGTCTGAGGAAATGGAACAATGCGGTCTTTTCTGCCCTTTCCTTTGTTAATCCGGATTTGACAGTAATGAAAATCGCTGTCCGCCAGCTTAATGCTGATTAACTCACTGGCCCTGACACCTGTTTACATGAGGGTCTTCACGATTATCATGTCCTGAAAATTCTTGGCTTTCCAAACCACTTCATAGTATCTTTTTAATTCTTCCGCTGTGGGTATGTAAGGCAGCTTTTTATTCCTCAATTTCGAGCTCGCTTCTTAAATGCTGTAAGCATAGTCCGGTTGTTCTGAGCGAATGTACACGCCAGCTCTCGGGCTTTCTTTTTTTGTAGATACGCGTTTTTCAATCATGCAAGTTCACCTTCCAATGGAACTCGAAAGTACGACCTTGAAATCAAAAAAGTACCGATATGACTGAGTTGTCAAACGGCACACAGTTCGGAGTTGTATGTTATAAGATGCTGTCTCAACAATAGAAGTTGTTGCAGTTGAAACACTTAAAACAAGTGTAAAAACAATAAACAAAAGGGATACTTTTTCAAAAATACAAAAAAATCATCAAAGCACCAAAAAAAGTAACGATACTCCCCTAGGTTTAACCTAAAGTGAATGTTATTTTTAAGGTATCAAGTAGAAAGGAAGTGAAATTATGAAGAAGTCAATTCTCTTGTCAATTGTTCTTATGTTGGTACTAAGCATCCCTTCGGTTGGATTTGCAGGAGTAGGAGGCCCTACATCGTACTCTTACTCTACTTACAACGCAAAAAATGGATTAACGTTAAACATTATTCAAACAACGCCGGAGAATATCAAGTTTGAAACGCTCTCAAAAGGAAAAAGTTTGACTAACTCCAACTTTTATGGGATTAATGGAGGTTACTTCACTCCAGCTGGTAGAACTCTACACATTGCTGTAAAAAATGATAAACCTATCACGGGTGTAGGATCTGATGGCGGAAAAGGCGGAAATGGATGGTATAACCATTATGAAACAAAAGGTGAAAAGGGAACGAGTACTGTAGTATGGGATGGTGACAAAAGATCGTTCTCAATTCAGAAAGTCTGGGATGCAGGTTCTATTTCCGTGAAAAATAGAAAAAATTACTGGGCACAAGGCGGATTTGGAATGCATTTAGGAAATTCAAACTGGAGGAAACTGGCTGAGGATGAAGGTTTGACAGGTTCAACTAGTCCAGCTATGGGAAGAACAGCTCTAGTTTATCATAAGAGTAGTGTCTACTTAATTGTTACAAATGTACCTGAAGAAGATAAGAAAACAGATAATAAGAAAAACCACCATACTCATTCTCAATTTCGTGATGCTGTACAACAATATTTTAACATCACAGATGGTTCTTCTTCGAGTTCAGTCAATGGAGTTTTCTTAGATGGAAGTGGTTCATCACAGATGAAAGCTATTAGTAACACTAATAAAGTTGTTAATGTCACTGGAGATGGAAGACAGTTAGTTCAAATCATCTCTTTGATTAACCAATAGTTTTAATCAAGAAAGAGCCTAGTTTACAGGCTCTTTCTTTACTTTATATTTGATTTTTAATCATGTGATTAAGTAAATCATATATAAAATAATCTTCATTAAATCCTGTTTTCTCAATTTGATTAATCATTTATCTAAGTCGTTAACCATTTCTTTTGGGAATTCTGAAAACTCATCTAGAACGAATCCAATTAAATGTAAACGATTAAAACTTTCTTTAGTATCTTCTGCTGTTAGAATAGCTGATTTGTAGAGTTCATATAGTTCTGGCAGAATTGATACATCCGACAATGTTACCCATTTTTAGTTATAAAAAATCAGATAAGATGTTACACATTTTATCTGATTTCAAGCAGTTGGATAACAAGGACTTAAAGACCCTTCATTCTCTAATGATGATGCTAACTAAATATTAGAACTCCAAATATAATAGTCAGCACCACAATAGCTGTCAATGAGGATACTTTCGCAAAGCGAATTGCCGAATTAGATATTTCAGGTTCTTCTTTATACATCCATCGTTTCCCCCATAATAAACTATCCTCAGGACAAAAATAAGTCCATATTAATACTCCATACATAGGAATCATAAAAACAAAAAACACAAAAATTACAGCTATCATCTTTTCCACTACATTACGCTCCCTCTACATACCCCAATAATGGATTGGACAATTCTTAATTCCTCCAATAAGTAGGATCTCGTCTTATTTATGCATACCACATATTGGAATCCCCCGCCCGTTAGGATAATAACTCTCCGCTAATTCAACACGATTCTGAACCCCACACTCAAAAGGGCCACGGAGACCAGACCTAAAATAACTCCCAGTGCTAACGATTCAAGCGTAAACCAGCGGAATTGCCCCGGCTCTGTTTTATCGATTTTTTTAATGCGGTACAGGATGGCCGCGTTGCCCGATAAGGTAATGATTATAACTATAATAGTCATAATCATCCAAAACCCAGACACATCCCGAATTTGCATGGGATCGTCATCCCTTATGCGAGTAAAAGCCACTAATTGATTTGCCAATAAAAACGTAAAGGCAAATAGTTTCACAATCCGTATATTTCGCTCCTGCTTCTTGCCTAACTTTTCCCGTTCATATTCCGCAATTTCACGCATAAACCGGGGCCAGTGTAAGAAGAGAAGATGCTTCGGGAAAAAGAGTCCCCAAAATTCAAAAAGCAACAGGGCCCCATACAAAAAAACGCCTACAAGATAAACGTTCGAAGGCGACGGCTCTAGAACAAGTAAGAAACCGCCGGATAATGGGATGAGGATGCAAATACATACATTGATGAGAATGATTTGTTTCACGCGCAAGGATTTAAGTCTACTCGTGTCCATGGTTGGCACACTCCTATCCGCCGAACTTTACAGCACATCCTATTTTACCATATATAGGAACCCCCCTCCCAAAAGTGTAGCTTTGCCGCAACAACCTTGCACCATTCGCACCTTATTTACTGGTTGACCAGAACTTTATCCCATTCCCGACTCGCCGCCTTGAGCATCCATAAATTTCAAATAAAAAAAACCAACAAGCATTAATTGGTGGCTATCTTAAAAATCTTGTTGAGAAACCTGCCCATTAGTATAACGAAAAAGCAACCGATCGATAATTGGCCACCTTCTTGTTGCTATTGATATCCCTCGATTTTATCCGATGCCGCTATTATACAACTGTGATGAAGTAGCAAAGCTTGATCTCCTCATGCATAAAGGTTAACGCGTTCGGTTGTTTACAGATCGCGATTTTGGATAGTATGATAATGATATTGCACATGATAAGCCATTGATTGCGCAGCTACCAAATTAGGAATGGGGAGAAGTCCAAAATGCCGACGATTCAAATTGAAGGAAGAGGCTCCTATGAAGTTGCAGAAGGTACTAAACTTGTGCTTGCCCTGGTGGATAACGGGGTTGACATATTGCACCGCTGCGGCGGCAAGGCCAAATGCACGACGTGCCGGGTCGAAGTGGTGGATGGAGACGCCGGTCCGGTTGGTGAAGCGGAAGCCGCTCTTCTGCAGGCCAAAGGCATTGCGGAATCAAACATCCGCTTATCGTGCCAGATTCAAGTACATAACGATCTTACTGTAAAACCGGTGATGACGGTATCGTCATCCGGTCTGGAGCCAGGCAATCGGCCGCAAGACTAACCGATCACGAACCGGCTTCCGGGCTCGTAACCACGCTGAGGCATCTCGCATGAGGTGCTCAGCGTGGTTTTTTAATTGATGGCCTTGGCCAGTTCACCGAACCAGCTAAGCCTTTTGCGAACATGTCGCGAGCCTCGTCGTGCAGCGAACGCAGCGGTCGCCCGGCTAGTCGCGCCAAATCCTACGATACGCTTCCCATATCGGATAAAGACAGCAATCGATAGTTTAACGTTACTAGTGTTTGGGAAGTTGCGTTTACTAAGGGGATTCTCTAATTGAGTTGTTAACGAACACTGATGTTCTTAAGCAAATCTTCGATCAAGATTCCGTTGATCTTTAGTCCCGTTATATCGCAGTCAGTAATCTCTACGTGTGACAAATTGCAGTGCGAGAATCGCGTTTTATTCAGGTCACATTTGTGGATTCAATTACTTCACCTACGTTATTTAGGTCAAAAACATTCCTTCTGTCAGTGGAAAATAAAGTATTAGACTAAGTATCTTTATTCCATTCGACTTTTCGAATTGTCATACCACCAGACTCCATAAAATAAGTTTTAGACTGATCTTAGAAATCGAAACAGCGACAGCTAAGGATGAGAAAATAAAGTCCTAGACTGTCGCTGTTCCATTTAACTCCCTCGGTACGATTCAGTTTATTCAAGAATGCTTTGCCATATCCTCCACCTCAGACCGTCAAATCATGTTCTGATTTTATATTAATCACTTCTTGTAAAAGTCTTTGGAGAACAGCTGCAAAAACGGCGATAACCAACGAACCAAAAATGATGATGAGCCCTACAAACCCGATAGGAGGGTCAACTTTCTCCCCTATAAAATGAAAGAGTGGCATACCTAATACGTACAAACCACTTATTGTAATTGCACAACACTTTATGTTCTTTAACGCCTTTACAGATAAATCCGAAAACGCTGTGTTCTCGTCAATGTATCGCAAAAGGTTAAACGCCTGATAGAGAGCAAAGTAAAAAGGCACAGCCGCTCCATACAACAAAATTAAGACGAGAGATTCTAGATAAGCAATATCTGGATACAATTCCCCAGCAAAAACTCCGATTTTAGGAGCCAAAAATATACAAAATGCAAGAACGGGGATTCCGATAAGAATAACAGCTATCTTTAAAAAGAACGTCGTTATTTTTTTCAAAAAAAGCACCTCACTTGATTTAATGATAAAGAAACTTTATCATTAAATATATCGTTTTACAATAAATAAACATTGATTTCAATTGCATTTTTATTGTTGTACGATTAAAAAAGCATTTCTCATTACAAAGAAATGCTCTTACTTTAAAATATTAAATTTACAACTTTTGATAGTGATTTATACTCGTTTTATACAACGCTGAAGCATTGGAAACGAATTGTTTCTGTCACTGATGATAATGATCATGTGTATTTTTATTTTTATGACAGTTAGGGTTTTAAGCTATCCTGAGAAAAGCAGCCAGTCATAAGGAACTGGCTGCCTTACGTGCTTTTTATGAGCCATCGTACTCATCTTACCGTCAGACTCCATGAAAGATGCGATATCATCAATCATCATATCTACCCCACAGAAAGTTGCACCTGCAGCCTTCGCTGATTCAATTGCTAATTTCTGATAGCTCTCCGGAATTTCCTCAGTAAAGTCAAGACTGTCTCCACCTGTACTGATATTGGAGTTTCCCCGTAAATAGACAACTTGCCCTAAAAAGGGATCCCGCTCCATTGATGATTATGATTGTTTAAGATCTGATTCACGATCGATCCACTCACGAATTTTAAAGTACAGGACACAATTTTATGTATTGCATCATCCTCACTCCTGTAACACTTTGTCACAGATTATCTATCTTGACTATATGAAATGTAAATTACAATAGCAAACCGTCGGCCGTTTATGAAAAAGAAGTTCCTTCAGAATAAAGAAGGAACTTCTAGCTATATTGTAAAACTCATTCTTTGTCCAAAGATGATTATGAACAGCTAAATATTGTTCCGAGTTAATCAGAAGATCGACGAGCTCGCGTTTGGAATACTTCATATACCGCCTTCTAACGCAATCAACGTCTCGATCTGGACGAATTACTTGAATGTATGATTCTGCTCTTTCTAGAGCCATTTGTGAAGCCCTACGTGGTATTCAGTTCTTGGACGTACAGTATTCAGCAAAGTATATATGCTAAATCGATCCTGTGCCTCTTCCTTGCATCATTGAGTTTTTCTGCATCATTCCCTGAGAGTTAGAATTTGCCCCTCTCTGATGACAATTGTTGTACATTTGTTCTAATTCTGAATCATTTAAATTTGGATGCATTTCTTTCATGAAAGGAAGCATGTCTTTAATGGTACCTGGATTCACATCTGCCGCATAGACAGCAGATCCGATTCCAAGAGTCAGAACAGTTGCACCAACTATCGCTATGAACTTGTTTTTCATGTTGTCACCTCCTGATGAATTACTTAAATCATACTCTTCAAATATGTTGAAACTGTGTAGATTGTTATGGATCCAAAAAGCGACTCCTCATTGAAGTCACTTTCTATTTCGTTTATGCTTTTTTAATCGAGTTTTTCGGTATATGAGATAAATGACAAAACCTAAAACAACTATCCCTATGCATGTCGTCCGTTTGAAATAAGCTATTCTACTTATGAAAGTATCTCCTTGATAATACATAGCCGAAACGGTTAAACACACCAGGCCAATCGACACAAAGAATGCGGCGATCAACCAGTCGACTTTTTTCATATCGACTCCTCCTGTATCGTCGGGAGGGCAAACAGAACCGTAAAACAAGTACCAATCCCCTTCTTACTGGTAACCTGAATGTTTCCTCCCTGCAGCTCCACTAATTTCTTTACAATGGATAGTCCGAGTCCCGTACCGCCAGTTTGTCGTGATCTGGACTTCTCTGCTCGATAGAAACGTTCAAAAATGTACGGAAGCTCCTCCTCTGGAATACCAATGCCTGAATCCTCTATGGAAACAGAAACCGTATCATGAGTGTGATTCGTATGGATTCGAATCGTACCCTGTTCCGTATAACGTATCGCATTTTCCAATAGATTGATCATGATCTGTTCCATTCGCATTCCATCCCCGCGGATTAGCGGAATTGAATCCGTCAGATGAACGCTAAGTGCTAGTCCTTTCTCCTTTGCTTTTAAAGTCACCCTATTAACGGCCTGATTTATAATGTCATTTATATCGACCCATTCGATGACAAGACTGACCTTACCTTCTTCCATCTTCGAAAGTTCAAACAGATCGTCAACCAGATGCTGGAGGCGAACGCCTTCCTGATAAATGATGTCTAGATAACTGTCCTTCTCTTCTTCTGTCTGATACAAATGGTTTTTCAACACACTGGCATATCCTTTAAGGTGCGTGATCGGAGTTCGGAGTTCATGAGATATATTAGCGAAAAACTCTTGCCGTGTATCTCGATATCGCTGTAAGTCGGTTGCTAAATTATTGATCGCCTCCGCCAAATCACCAATTTCATCTTTTCGTTGAATCTCTAATCGGGTTTCTAACTCTCCAACGGCAATTTTCTTTGTCGCTTGCTGCATAAGAATTAGGGGCCGAGAAAAGAGGTGCGCCATAATCCACGTTATTCCGATTGCAAGTAAAAAGGCTCCTACTCCTGAAAGGAGCAGTAGATTTTGCACAGCAGCAAGAGACTTATCCATACTTAGGGTGGAGGCCATTACATAAATTGCTGAAGATACCTGATTATCGCGATAGATCGGTTGTCCAATCACCACATAACGATTGCCTAATGGATCCTGGTGTTCTAAGTTAATGGAATCTCCAGAGAAGATCTTCTTAATATCTTCTGGATGGATAAACGATCGGTCTGAAGCACTGTGTTCACCTGTATGAAGCGTTATCTCGCCTTTAGAGTTGATATAAAACATACTTACATTTGAAAAATCTGCGAAGGTCATAATCATTTTCTCTGAGGAAGACTCCGTTGTTTCTGCCATCGAGATGAAATGAGAGGTCATCTCTGCGACCTCCGTTCTCATTTCCAAATGATAAAAGTTAGAAAACATCTGATAGATACTTACGCCCAGAAAGGAGATGACGATAAAGAATACCGAAATGATGATTAAACCAAGTTTCACCCCAATTCTATTGTTCCTCATCTCGTTACTCCTTGGGCTGTAAATTTATATCCTACCCCCCACACGGTTTCAATGGGGTTATAGCCAAGACCTGCGCGTTGTAGTTTTTCTCGGATATTTTTTATATGGGTATCAACAGCACGAGTGTCACCGGTATATTCATAACCCCATAATCGTTCAACTAACTCTTCTCGTGAAAAAGACCGCTGCGTATTTTTCGCTAGATAAAGGAACAAATCAAACTCTTTGGGCGTAAAATCAATACTTTTTTCATGAATATGAACTTCGCGAGCTTCTGCGTTTATTTTCAGATTGTGAAATTCAATGATCGTATGCTGAAACTTCTGCGATTGGTTGATCATAGAACGCCTTAACAAGGAATATACACGCGCCACTAACTCTTCGGGTTCAAAAGGCTTTGTTAAGTAATCATCAGCTCCAATGCCTAGTCCATGTACTTTATCCTTTGTATCAGAGCGAGCCGTGAGCATGAGGATAGGTATTGTTTCGGTTTCACGTATTGCTTTACAAACCTCCCAACCCTCCATTCCTGGCATCATGACATCCAAAATGACAAGATCAAATGCACTCTGCTTCATGATGGACAACGCCTCGTAACCAGATGAGGCTTCCTTAACCTCAAAGCCTTCCTTTAAGAGAAAAATGCGCAGCAAATTACGCATATTCCATTCGTCATCGACTACAAGCACCCGAATTTTTGACATGTCGCTCACCCGCTTCTTCAATCCTATTTCGAAAGTTAACTTTTTTATGATCTTTCAAAAAATCAATTTCCATCTACATTTTGTCCATTGGTCATCATTTGAAGACTGCCCCGACTGATTTCCATTCATAAATAAGAGAAACATAGGCAGCGGCATCAACGGACACATGAGTGTTATTCATCCGCGATTATGGTGTTAGTTCCCTTATGATTGCAATGTCTGTGTGCATGAACTTTATATCTGGATTATAGATCCTGTTTGTGTAGAAACCATGTTGAAATCATGGAGTATAAATAACAAGTCGAGAATTTTCTCAACCGCTTTACGGTTCTTTCCCTTGTATGGATAGTCAACTCATTCCCATAAGGATTCAAGAGTTGCACCATTTCTTGCATTTCACGGATACAGGTAAGTGCCATCTCCTTCATCGTGCCACGGGAGCCCCAAGAATCATGTAAAATCGCTTCTATGCCTTCTGCGATCATCTGATCATGATTGAGGCCCGCCATCTTCTGGTCGTCCATACCGAAAGGTTCAACTTCTTTGAGTAGCATTGTATTTGTAATTAAAAGAAACAAACATTTTGGAATTTAAATGTAGTGAAAAGTGCATAAAAACCTGTTTAGAAGGGAATAAGAGAATGATAAACTTTGAAACTATGATAGAAACTGCAAAATCAGTTCTTGCTGAAGAATTGCCTTTGCAAAACTCAGAAATGCCACCACAGGCGACAGTACTACTTACTGACCATGGCAATGTACATGTAGCTATCTGTCGTGACGTGTTCGGTTCCGACTGTGGTTATGTAAACTTAATAAATACGCTTAAAAACAAAGGAGAGTCTAGAGTTCTCCAAATGGTCACAATGTGGAAGAACGGTACTGTTGACTCTCCTAGTATGAACTTAATAAAATCAATTTATGAAATGAACAAGGAAAATCTAGAGACCGAAGTCATGTTATTTGGTAAAAAACATGATGACCCAGAAGAGCTACCACTCAGAAATTTTATTAGTAAACTGAAATACATGATTATTTATTGAATGAATGCAATTTTAACTCCTAATCTATTATTTATGTTTTACCAATGAATCCATTTTTCTCAGCAAACCTGTTCATCAATTATGCATACATAATAAAGGCTATTGAATTTGAATGTTGGGTATATATCCACCTTTAAATGTACAAAAAATTGTTGCTTAAATGATTGGTCATAATTGTTGATTTATTGTATTGCTACTCCTCATGCAAGTACCAATTCTGTTGCGTTCATGTAGTAAGAATATTACTCATAAAGTACATGTAGTCGAGCGAGGATATGAAATGACTTCAAAGCTATGTATCATTTATCTTTAAAAGGGCTCCCTAACGGGTGCCCTAAATTCTCGTCGTATCTCTGGGGTTATTGCACGAGTTTGCCTTGTTTGGTTTCCACATTACGAGAAACCCTTTTAGCAGTGGTCATCGTGTTCTCTTCAGCGAATTCGGTATTGAACTTCTCATTCGGAGTTTTATAACCTGAAGAAGCTGCTGTTTTATTTTTATTATTTCCCACAGATTTCACCTCCTTTTGCATATCACGAAAGAAACATCTTCTTCCGTTTTTGCGGGCCTTTCATCACGCACCCTCCTTATTATGCAATCAGGCAAGGTAACATATGCGATTTATCCCCTACGTAATAACCTAAACTTAGGCATCTCGTTGACGGTAAAATACAAATACAAAAGCTGCTGTAATCTTCGCATGGGTTGTCAAAGACATTCATGGCAGCTGAATTGGTATGAACGATTTCATGTGAATTTCCTTGGGCTAAATACTTTCAGATGTAAAAGATATCATGGATAAATGTGACTAAAGAAATATATTATTCCGAGATTTCCCTCATTCTATATGGAGTAATATAAAATCTTCCAATGCTTCTCAATACAGAACACATCTAAAAAAATGGTGGGCTCATCTAAATTCAGTATAAAGTGTCCATTCGCTTGAGTTATTTTATCCGCCTTTTTCATTTTTTCTTCCTCAGCTTTTGTGAGCCGGGACTTTTCTTTGATATATTTGTCATGCTGTTCTTGCTGCTGCTTTCGCTGAAGCTCTTTTTGGACAACAATTAACTCCCTACTTTCCCAAACAGCAAGTCGAGAATTTTCTCATCCGCTTTACGGTTCTTTCCCTTGTATGGATAGCAGTGGATATGAATGGCGGGATTAAAGTTGATCTCAATAATACTGTAGTTGGAATCAGATGCTTCAGATGTAATATCATCAATCATCATGTCCACCCCACAGAACGTTGCACCTGCAGCCTTCGCTGATTCAATGGCTAATGTCATATAGCTCTCCGGGATTTCATCGGTAAAGTCAAGACTGTCTCCCCCAGTACTGATATTGGAGTTTTCCCGTAAATAGACAACTTGTCCTAAAGAAGGGATCCCGCTCCATTGATGATTATGATTGTTTAAGAACATGGTTTCTGCTTCACCTAGCTGGATCTTCTCTAAAGGCGTCTTATAACCGCGACCCCGAAGCGGATCTTTATTCTTTTCATGTACGAGCTGCTCAATCGTTTGAACTCCATCGCCCACGACATTGGCTGGTACGCGATGCAATACCCCTACAACTTCATCCCCCATGACCAGGAATCGATACTCCTTACCTGTCATGAATTCTTCAAGCAGAACGGTCTGATCGTGTTTAAACGCAATCTCAAATGCTTTTTGATAGTCCTCTTTCGAGAACGTACAATTAAAAATTGTGATACCCAACCCAAAGTTGGTGGACTTCGGTTTAATGACGATAGCTTTGTCACGGTACGACTCATAGGCAGCTAATGCCTCTTCCTGGCTACGGAACACATCCCCATTTGGTACCCGAATACCACGCTCATTAAGGGCTTCTTTCGTTACAATCTTATTCTCCATGATCAACACCGTACTGTAGGAATCAAGCGATGTCTTGGTAGCCTGCTTTACATATTCCTTGTGATCTCCTTTCGTAAACAGTACGAAGTTCTCGTCACGATCGATTAATTTGAACTTGATCCCACGTTTCACGGCTGCCTTTAAAAGCAACTGTGTTGATAATTCCAAATCTTCATATCCAGCAAAGCGATACCCACTTTTCTCACTCTCTTCGGCATACGCTTTGGCTTTTGCCAGATGATATTTCATGTAAGTGGATTTCTGAATATCCGACTTAATCTTGTAGGCAAAGTTCAATTCGGGATGAAGAATTTTTTGCACCTCTCCATCAAGGATTTGGATCAACTCTTCCCTGTGAGGATTCAAAAGTTGCACCATGTCTTGCATCTCATGGATACAAGTAATGGCCATCTCCTTCATCGTACCAAGGGAGCTCTTTGAATCATGTAGGACCCCTTCCAGGCCTTCCATGATCACCTGATCATGATTGAGTTCCGCCATCTTCTGGTCTTCCGCACCAAAAGGCTCATCTCCTTTGAGCAGCATAAAGAGAATAAATAGATGGACAAAATGCATCGTATTTTTACTGATCCCAATCTTATGAAGCGGGTTGAGATCAATCAAGCGCAGCTCTAAGTAAGCCACACCATCTTCTAAAAGTTCTTGCAATGGATTCAATCCTTTGGCTGTTTTCAAGCGAACGGGGCTGTAAAATTCCTTCGCATTCATTAATTCGTCCTGCTGAATTAATGTGTTCAAATCCCGTACGTAGTCATGTGCCGAATCAAAGGATACATAGAGCGGTTTTTCATTCCGATAGCCACATACACTATTTCGCAGCGAATTCATATTCGCGAAGTAGTGGCTCTTGTTATCATCTGAATGGCTTAATGACACACACTTTTGCATGTAAGTTTTATCAAAGACTGGACTTGCCCCTGTTAAATAAATGAGCAACCAACGGTACCGAAGCAGGTTGCGTGTGATCTTAAAGTAAATTGCATCCTTAAAGTCCTTGTAGGTTTCACCTTGCCCTATTGTTTCATGTAACTTTTGTAAAAATCGTTCATCAAACGAGAAATTATAATGGATTCCACTCAGCAGTTGTCTTTTACGGCCATATTTATCTGCTAATTCATGACGGTACTCATCCGCGATTGGATCATTCATCTTGGCAATAGGAATCTCTTTTTCATCGGGTAAGATTGGAGGATTACTGCTTGGCCACAAGTACTCTCCATCAAGCTCTAAAGACACAATATCCTGGAGGGCTTCCATGAACCCATATGTCTCTTCAATCGAGTCAAAAGATGGGGTTATCATCTCGATCTGACTCTCCGAAAAGTCGGTTTGGATATAGGGATTCTCCGTCTTATTCCCAAACGACTTAGGATGTGGAGTCAGCGCCAATTTACCTTCATGATCTACCCTAACATTCTCTTTCTCTAAGCCAAAATGACCTCGAAACAAATTCTTATTTAACGAATTGTCGATGATTTGTTGTATGATTTCACGTTGTAGCAATTTCACATGTTGGACCTTCCTTCTTACTTATGTTAAGCCGAAATTTGTGGAACTTTCATTTTACGCAGTGTTCTCCTAAACCAGAAGACTAAAACGATTCCCTTGAACACACTGCTTAATGCAATAGACATCCACACCCCGTTCAAGTCGAATGGTTCGGATAGTAACAGAGCTAGTGGTATTCGTAATGCTGTAAAGGTAATGCTGAAAATCGGTGGGATATGGGTTTTCCCGATTCCATTAAAGGCACCTACCGTCATAAGCTCCATACACATAAACAGTTGGGAATAACCAAGGATTCGCATATAATCCGTCCCTAGCGCTAAACTCGCCTCATCAGATAAAAAAACAGAGAAGAGCTGCCCAGGAAAGAGAATAAAGATGATCGATATAAAGATGCCGAATCCCGACGTCAACAGCAAAGCTTGTTGGTATCCTTGCCGGATACGATCTATTCGACCCGCTCCATAATTTTGTCCAAAGAAAGCAGCAATAGCGCCTTGCAGCCCACCTATGGTCATGTAGGAGATTGATTCAATCTGAATACCGACTTTTTGAACCGCAATGGCATCCGCACCAAAGCGTACTATGATCTTCGCGATGATGATGGAAATCAACGTGAAGGTCACCCTTTGAATCGTGATCGGAAGCCCCATGCGGATGACTTCTTTCATGAGATGGCTATTCCATGCTGATGACTTGGTAATCATTCCAGAATGTCTTGTTTGAATGATAAATAATACCGTCACAAGAAGGTTTGCCAACAAAGTCGCAATAGCTGCCCCTACAACGCCCAACCCTTCAAAACGTCCTATGCCAAAAATCAGAAAAGGATCGAGAATGATATTAAGAATAAGACCAACCGTGAAGATATGAAACGGCTGCTTGCTGTTCCCCATCGCGTTCAATATGGTCGCGAACAACATATTTACGACGGAAAAGACAGTACCCAAGATGGAGATCAATAAGAACTGCTTCGCCATCAACTCAACTTCACCACTACCTAAATCGAAGAACCCAATAAGCTGATCCTTTGTCAAAAAGACGAATGCCATATAAAGAAGGCCTAGCAAGACAGACATGATAAATCCATTTTTGATATAGGTCTTAGCTTTTTCACCCTCGCCTGCTCCCATGCAATGGGATACCTTGATCCCCGTTCCGATCGTAATCATCGTAGCCAAAGCGATCGCTAGATTAATAAAGAAGCTCGCCGTCCCGATTGCTGCAACAGGACCACTTCCAAGCCGGCCAACCCATATCATATCGACAAGTCCATAAGTCATAGAGATGAAGTTGGTTGCTATAATCGGAAGGGATAGTTTCATCAAAGTCGGCATAATCTTCCCTTGGGTTAAATCAGTTGTGCCTTTCATGCTGTACTCCTTTATGCCCTAAGTAAAAACCGACCACAAGGGTCGGTTCAAAGCGCTTGTTATTTCCCCTCTGTAGGAAACATTCGATTCTGGCTTTGATTGTATCGCGTACCTCACGGAATTGAGCTATGAGTTCTTACTTATTTAGTGCAGGCTCGAAATACTTCCGCTTAATCCATAGCGATACATTTACAAGCCCGATCAATACGGGTACCTCAACGAGTGGTCCAATTACCGCGGCGAATGCAACTCCTGAATCCAGACCGAACACACCAATTGCTACGGCTATCGCTAGTTCAAAGTTATTGCTTGCAGCCGTGAAAGATAAAGATGAAGCCACCGGATAGGAGGTTCCTGACTTTTTCGATAAGAAGAAGGATACTAAGAACATCACGACAAAGTATATGATCATTGGAATCGCAATACGCACTACATCAAGCGGGAGCTTGACAATCAATTCTGCTTTAAGCGTGAACATCAAGACAATCGTAAATAATAATGCAATTAGGGCAAGAGGACTAATCTTCGGAATCAACACTTGTTCATACCACTGTTGACCCTTCAGCTTGATCCCAATCACGCGTGTCAGTAACCCTGCTGCAAACGGAATTCCCAAATAAATCAGCACGCTCTCTGCAATCTGTCCCATGGAGACATCAACAACAGCGCCCTCAACCCCAAACCAGCCTGGTAGCACCGTAATAAACACATACGTAAAAACGGAATAAAACAGGATCTGAAAGATCGAGTTAAATGCAACAAGGCCCGCTGTGTATTCAGGATCTCCCTTAGCTAGATCACTCCATACCAAGACCATCGCAATACATCTTGCAAGCCCAATCATGATTAGCCCGATCATGTATTCAGGCATATCACTTAGAAACAAAATGGCTAAGAAGAACATCAGAATCGGACCGATAATCCAGTTCTGTACTAAGGACAGAAGGAGCACCTTCCAATCTTTAAACACCCGTCCAAGCTTTTCATACTTCACTTTTGCAAGCGGCGGATACATCATCACAATCAGACCTATAGCAAGCGGTACCGAAGTCGTTCCAATTTGCATACTAGAAAGCACATCAGAGAAATTAGGCACCAGATACCCTAAACCTAATCCAATGGCCATTGCCCCAAAGATCCAAAAAGTGAGATAGCGATCCAGAAAAGAGAGTCTCTTGGTGTTGTCTTGACTCATGACATCCACACTCCTTATTCACACATCATCGCGTTGATTTTTTCTTGCTCTTCTTCCCCTACCTTCGGCAAATATTCAATTGCTTCTTTTAAATGAGGTTTATCCTCAATCGAAAGAGAGTAATAAATCCACTGTCCTCTTCGTTCTTCTACCACTAAACCGGCGTCTTTTAGTTTGCGAAGATGCTGGCTAATATTCGGTTGAGTCGATTGCAATAGCTCAACTAAATGACAAACGCACATTTGTTGTTGGGATAAAAGTGAGACAATTTTTAGTCGAGTTTTATCACCTAACAACTTAAATTGCTCCGCCATTTCCTCTATTGAGATCATCATGTTTCGGTGCACCTCCCTGATTTCAAGCTTATTATATAATCATCCACTTATATAAGCAACTGATTATTTAATGCGACGGAAACTGTTGAAAATATAAGTACATAATTATATAATTACTCACGTATTCGAGAATATCACACTCAAGGAGACGACAACAGATCCCGCAGTTCACCTCTCCCTCGCCCTTGGAGATGATATAGAGGAGAAGTACCCATACCTTTGCAATCCTGAGGAGACCCACGTTGTAATCGTCAGTAAATGGATTCAAAAAGTCAAGGTGTTATCCAAACACACCGCTCTCTTTCTTTGGAAAACAACCGAACCAATGGAGACTGCTAGAAATTCTTACTCAACATTAAAGGAGCCTGAAATGAACGAAAAACCTTACCACGCGTTGATACCAAATCTCTATATGTGTGGAGCAAATGATGTTAATCAACTGATCCAAGAGCAAGGCATTGATGTGGTTGTTGATCTACGAGCAGAGGTAGACCCTGCTGAGCTTACACCACTCAACATTACAAGAATTCATGCCCCTCTAGAGGATCATGCGGAGGGTACAGAAGAATCGCAAATGAAAGAAGCAATTCAGGCTGTTGTTACCCATCACCAAGCAGGCAAAAAGGTTGCTTTCCACTGCGGGGCTGGACGAGGACGCACGGGAGCTGTTGCCGTTGGAACATTGATGGAATTAGGATTAGCCTCCGACATCGATAGTGCTTTATCTAAAGCCAAAGAATCACGTTCCATTCTGAAGATGAATGAGGCTCAACGTGCAACTTTGATGCGTCTTTACCTATAGGTTAAGCTGAATACAATAAGAGACACCCAAATAATTCGGGTGTCTCTTATTCATTAATTACCATGATGACTACTTAATTACGGCTCGATCCCTTTTTTACAGCTAAACGATATAACCCTCCACCTTCGACCCAGGAACCCAAACTTTAATAACGCCCTGGATTCCTCTTTTGGCTCGACCACCACATCTTGAAATCCACTTTGCGTTAGCATCGTTTTCAGCTCGTTTACAGATGTCCCCAGTCTGTATCGAAAAGCATTCTGTCCGGATTCACCAACTTCTGAAATAGATCTTCGGGAGTTTGGACTTTTTGGAGAAATGAATCTGCTTCATACAAATCCGTAGAGCTTACTCTAAACCTTTCTTTTAATTGTTGAGCCTAAAAAAAAGCTGACGCCGGTAGGTTTCCGGAGCCAGCTTTTTCAGCTTCGTTTATTTCATGTCACTTGCTCGTGGCAAAATAAAAGGCTTATTTATTGCAGGTTTACCAAATGCTCACGCGGTCTTTAGGAGCGACGTACATGGCATCCTTTTCGCTTACTTCGTATACTTTATAGAACTCTGGGAAGTTCGAGACGGTACGGTTTACGCGTACTTTGTTTGCTGAATGCGTGTCTACTGTCGATAGGTACGCAGCCGTTTCTTTACTCATGGTCATACGCCAGATCGTTGCATAACCTTCAAAGTAGGCTTTGAAATCTGGGTTTTCCATTTTGGACAGTACTTGAAGCGATGCCGCCATACCGCCAAGGTCGGCGATATTTTCGCTTACCGTCAGCTTGCCATTATTGTACACGCCAGGAAGCACCTCAACATGGTCATAATAGGAAATAACCTGATCACATTTTTCCTGGAATTTTTTAAAGTCCTCCGGAGTCCACCAGTTGACCGCATTTCCGTTTTCATCGTATGCAGAACCTAAATTATCAAAAGCATGGCTGATTTCATGTGCAATGACCATGCCGATCGCTCCCAAATTCGTTTCGCGTTTGGCTTTGATATCATAAAACGGAGCTTGCAGAATGCCCGCCGGGAACACAATTTCGTTATTCAGCGGATTATAATAAGCATTTACCTCATAGGTGCTCATCATCCAACTGCTCTTATCGACAGGTTTTCCAAGCGAAGAGAACGCTTGTTTTTTGAGTGCTTTATTAATTGCCACTATGTTGTCAAACAGCGATCCGCCGTCCGCAAAAGTTTTAATCGAAGCATCCTTCAAGTAATCATTCCACTGATCTGGATATCCGATTTTGATTGTCATTTTATCCAGCTTTTTGATGGCTTTGGCTTTGGTTGCTTCAGACATCCAGTCCAGCGCTTTGATCCGTTCTTTGTAAACCTCGATGAACTGCTTAACCATCTGTTCAACGTCTTGTTTGGCTTCTTTCGTGAAATATTTTTCTGCGAATTCCTGGCTGAGATACTGACTCATGACGGTTTGGGTGGTCATGACCGCCATTTCTTCATTTGTCTTTTCTCCTTCAATTCCAAACAGTTGGGCTTCAAATTCAGTTGCCAATTTCACAAAATCTCCCGATAAAGTGCCACCGGCATTCATCAACAAAGTGGCTTTGGCGTAGGCTTTGATCTTGTCCAGATTTTTCTCGTTCAAAACTTCCGCGCTTTTATTCAATAATCCAATGTCGGTTACAATCACTTTGTCCGCTTGATCTACCCGGAGTTCTTTCATATATTTGCCCATATCGATCGATTTAAAGAGCGCGATGAATTTATCTTTGGTGTAAGGATTATAGTAATTTTCAACTTTCCCCTGATCCTGAAGATCCATTGAGGATGCAGCCAGTTCTTTTTCGAATGCGTACACATCTTCGGCTTGCGCTTTAGCCGCTATCTCGTCGGTACCGGACAGTACAAACAATTTGGTCAGGTAGTTCGTGTACACTTTTTTGGTCTTTTCGTCGCCGGAGACATAGCTGTTTTTGTCAAGCCTCGTGCCAAGGCCCGAGAAATACAGCGCATTGACGTTACTGTCCTTCGCGTCGCCCATCACGGCAAAAGACAACAAACCGCCTTTCGAGATTTCGTTCTCCATCTTCATGTTAATATCAAATAATTCTTTGACGGAGGAAGCCTTGTCCAGATCTGTAATATAAGTTGCAATCGGTTTGATCCCTAGCTTGTTGCGGCTTTCCATATCGAGTACCGATTTGTAGAAATCGGCGATTTTTTGCTCTTTGGAGCCTGCTGGGTTTTGTTTTTTTACAAGTTCATCGATGATTGCTTTAGTCCGGTCCTCGTTGGCTTTTGCCAGCTCGTTAAATACGCCGTTGGACATTTCGCCTGCTGGGATCTTGGAATCGTTCAGCCATTTTTTATTAACGTATTCATAATAATCATCGCGTGGATTCGAGCCTTTAAGGGCCATGACCCGATTCGTCAGCGTAAGCAGTTGTTCTTTCGTGATATGATCGGAAACGCCGAGTTTGCCGTCCGGATAATCGGTAAGCACGCCAGAAGCAATCAGCTTGGTGATTTCGTCTTGTCCCCATTTCGGTACGTCAGTATAGGATGCAGAGGTGTTGGCTACGCGCAAATCATTGCCTTTTGGCGCAGGCAGGTTCGAAAACGCGCGGCCCAGCATGATCAAAGCTTCAATTCTGGTCACTTCCTGATCTTCTCTTGCCTCTCCTTTGCCGTAACCTTTCAAAATATCTTCTCTTTTGATGCCCGGATTGTAATCGTCTGCGGCATTCAGCAAAAATTCTACAACTTCTCCCCGTGTTACGTTCGGTTTGGCTTCTTGTGCCAGCACGTATGTAGGCAACGCGGTCAGGAACAATGATGAGGACAATAATAATACTGCAATTTTTTTCAAGTCTTCTCCCCCTAAATTTGGATTGAGCATCTAGGCATCTCGTTTACGGTAAAATATAATAGCTACTGTAATAAAAACCAGTGTCCATAACATTAAAATACCTGTCCCTTGCATTGGTGTAAAGATATTTATTTCATCAGTGGAAGCCGGCATATACATATAATATCCTGCCGTATCCGGAAAATAATTAGGCAGAAAATCTCCCGACAATGGACTAACAATGAAATAATAACCAAGCAATATTACTAAGGCAAGAGTGGTTCGTCTTAGTAATGCACCTACAGCTGCACTGAGAAGTGTGGTTAATGTTAGATAGCCTGTTGCTCCTACTAATGTTTTTATCAGTGTGTCTATTTCAAACCCTACTGCTGTGTCTCTCATCAAAATAAAAGTATATAGTACACCTGATGCATTGTTATTTTTGATGATTTCTATTGGCATCATCTTAACTTCAGATGCAGGTGTGAAGCATACTGAAACTGGAAATCCATTATTTATTGCATCAGACAGACAAACGGGTACAGTTAAAATCTAATATACTCTTTGAAAAGAGGGACTCCGTCCCTTTTTTTGTTTTTTAAAAGGTTTACATACTGATTAAGTATGCTGGCTTCGGAAGCTGCTCAACAAAATATGTTTAAACTATCGTGTCTTATTAGCGTAATCTATACATACTTCCAATCACTCTTGTTTAGCTCAAAACTTGCGATAGAACTATGGAGTGCCTCTTCGATTGATCCCATATCAAAATCTTGATAGACTTCCCAGTTCTTATCACATAAGAACAGATAATAATCATTGGAATCGTCGTATTTCGCAAGTGCTAACCCTGTAATGATTATTTCCTTAGAAGAGCCATTATCTTCTTCATATAGCATTCTTGCGATTGGACGGTTCACATCATTATCCACATACATTATCACCTTCGCACCGTCCAAATGAGCAGGTACACTCATTGAATCCCCCCTAAGGTTTGCTCCCTGGTTTCATTGAACAAACAAGTTAATCTATCACTTCGATAACAAATACGTAGCTTGAACTACCTTCAGAAATTCTCTTTTCCTTATCTTTTAGCCAAGTTGCAAAAAGAGAATAGTAATAAGCACCTTTTTCTTTAGGAGCTTGAAAGGAGTTTTCACTTATTGTTACTTGGGTCTGTTCGCCATCATGAAATTTGGAAAGGTTCATCTCAGTCGGCTGTTTTCCTTCAAACCTAAACTTAATAGTTGCATTCGCAATTACTGTTTCTTTTTCCTTATCTCTAAGCATTTCTTCTGGTCTTATATAATCGGCAGTATTTTTCGAAGCATCGAACCCCTCCCTTTAATAACGTAGACGTAAAATGATTACATTATGTTCCACTTTGTTTCACATGGACTCAATGAAAGCACAGTTTCACCTTTCAAGTGCAATCCGAACAACCTTTCATTCAGACCTACAATCGCCAATACTGGCTTAAGAAACAAACTCAACGCTAATTAATGTTTGGAATGCGCCGCTTGAGCTCACCGTAGAGCTCAGAGAGTATGTTATTAATATGGTTTCCGTGCCTCTAGGCGAAGCGATGCAGCGTTCGTCAGTTAATGTCGGGCTGTTAAAGAATGAGTTTCTCGAATTATACCCGTCGGCGGAGATCATCTGGTTCTTGGAATCATTGAGCACGTGCAAATGGAACCCGCTTCTTAAGTGCAAATGTCATCTTCGTCATGACTAATCTTTCTCCAATTCAAATTGCTCAATGTGCTTAATGTGTATGTCAAGACCAACTCTTTCAAGGAAACGTATAGATTTTGTTAAGAAGTTGATGACATAAAACAAAAAAACCGCATTTTAGGCAGTTTTTAATGTCCCTAATATTTAATATAATTTGTAAGTCAAAAGCTCGTCCGTAGAGTTTATTCCTACAATTTACGGTTTGTAATAAGGTGGAATAAACGCTTGCTATCGACTCTACGCCATCCTTATGACTCATCCCAACGAAGTTGCGGATATTTCTCTGGCAGCGAGAAACGTCTCAAGATATTGATGTCGATTGCTGCTCCGGAAAAACAACATTGAAACTCTGTCATTTTGAGCCAATGCGAAAACATCTCGTCCCCTCATTCTCCCCCATGATGACCTCATCAGCAATTCCGATGAACAGTCCGTGTTCGACGATGCCGTTCATTCGGGAAAGCTCATCGGCTAGGCGTTCTGGCTGATCGATAGATGCGAACTTGCAGTCTAGAATATAGTTTCCATTTTCGCTCAAATAAGGTACAGGCGGTGTCCCAAATGAGCGTAATTTCGCTTCGCCTCCCAAGTACCTAAGCTTCTTCGCGATCTGGCCCCACATTAGCGGAATCACTTCGATCGGTAGCGCGTATGTGCGTCCGAGTACGCTGACTTGTTTTCTGGAATCCGTAATAATAACCGTTCTAGCGGAACAAGAGGCAACCAGTTTTTCCTTTAGCAAGTAGCCGCCTCCCCCTTTTATTAACCGCAGATACGGATCGAATTCATCTGCTCCGTCAACGGTAAGATCAATTTTTTCCGGAATTTGAGTTGTGATCAGTGGAATGCCAAGTAATGTACAGAGGCGCTCCGTCTCTTTGGACGTAGGCACGCCGATTACTTGAAGCCCTTCTCGTACTTTCTTTCCGAGAAGTTGGATAAAGTGGCTTGCCGTGCTTCCGCTTCCGATCCCGATTATCATTTTGTCTTCTACATAAGCCAGCGCCGTTAATGCAGCTAGCTTTTTTTCTTGTTCATAATTGGTCATCTGTCGTTTCACCCACGCAAGCTAGTTGATTTTTTGATACAACCTCTTCAACAAACCTATTTGGTCTTAACAAAGGCTTCCTCCGTATCAACCACTTCGGCGATATATGCTTCAGAGTGTAGAATACATTGTATTTTGTTCATATGTATAAAAGTATATTCAAACCCTTGTCGGGCCTTTCTTCCTATACTATACGTTGGAATGTAATCCTGAAAACAAAAAAGAGGCATGCCAGCGTTACATTTTGATGGCCGTGCCTCCTATGTCTGATTCTAATTGCTTTCTAATTCCCTAATCGCTATTCCTTACCCCGTGCCGCATTCCCTCAAGGTCAATGAAGAAGCAACTGTTTTTGATGAATGAAATCATTTAGTAACTTTATCAACCCTATTTGTCCATATATAGCCCTGATATCCTGCTGGAATTTTTTCAAGGCTTTCTTTTGTATCAAATCCTTCTGACCATTTACCATTTCCCTCTACGATTACGACTCGCGTATTGACAGATTCCATTCTATCAATAAATTTATTTGGCCAACCCCATAAGAACTTCGCATAATTTAAAGGCAAATGAAGCTCCATATTATGCAATTCTTTCGGAATATATCCCGTCCAACCTAATAATTCGTATTTTAAAAGTGCGTTTTTCATCATTGTTTTCGTTAACAATTTCAACTCTGCATGTTTTGAACGTAAATAATCAAACCCTTCGCTATCTCCATCACCATAAACTGTTATTTTATCTAATTGATTCTTAGACAATTTGCTTAAATAAGAATGCCACAATACTTTTGTTGTTTCCATATCCCCATCTTTGTCATGAATTAAAAACTCTTTATTAGGAAAAGCTGCAAACACCTCATCTAAGCTTGGCATCATGCCAATGCCTTTGCCACGAAACGGATAGCTCTCACCATTATCAGCCGTATATCTATAGCCGACATCTAGTTTCTTCAATTCGTTCATTTTATAATCTTTGACTTCACCTTTACCATTTGTTCTATACTCTAAAGTAAAATCATGAAAAACAGCTAATTGATGATCCTTCGTTAACTGAATATCTAATTCCACTACGTCAGCACCATGATCAAATGCCGCCTTCATGGAAGGAATTGTATTTTCTAAATAAGGGTGCTCAGGTGGATAAATGATTTCAGCTGTATTCGTATCATACGCTACCTGTGAAATATCAAAGGTTTGAGCCAACCCTCTATGAGCTAGAATCTTATAATTTGTATCTTTCGAGTAAAATAGACTCGTATTATTCATCCAAACCATAACAGCCAAAAGGGTTACCCCCAAAATGATATTAGTCTTTTTCTTTTTTCTTTTTTTCATTTGTTTATCCTTTCTTTTCTTACTTTAAAATGAATTTACAATGTCATATCCTTTTTATAAGAGTATTAGAACTTTTAATACAGTTCAATGTATAAAAATGTAATCTAGATAACGACTATCTGAAAAATCAATCTTAAAAAATCCGCTAATAGCGACTTTAAATAGGACCGTGTTCTTGTCCCCCGACAAGCAGGTGTCAAAGTGGCATCATCAGATAGTTGAGATGAATTTTTATCATTCCCAATAAGTCTGATTGAACTAATCTATGCTCTTTACCTATAAATATCATTTACATATATTAAAAAACTTCTCATCTATTCAATCTTTAGATGAGAAGTTTTAGCTGTAATGCATACCTTTACTGGAGATTTAAAAGTGTAAGCATGTCCAGTGGATGTTTGAACTTATACTTTGCTGGAATAGAATCCCCATGCTTACATCCCCACAAAGCTAGTCCAAAGTCAACACCAGCGTCTCTGGCACATTCAGAATCATAAATGGTGTCGCCGATGTATATGGATGCCCCAGATTTCGCCCCCGAGATATCCAGAAACTTTAGTAATGGTTCGGGATTAGGTTTGTGCAAGGTTGTATCATCTGCACATATTACATATTGCATATATTGATCAAGACCAAACGGAACAAAATCGTCGACAAATTCTTGTTTCGTCTTGGATGTGACTACCCCGGTAGAAATAGAATGTTCTTTCAGACTCGCAAGCAACTGTTGAATACCTTCGTAAACATGGATTGTATGTTTATAATCCCCCATAAACTCATTCCAACAATGATTTGCATATTCGATGTCATTATCCTTAATGCCCAGTCGTTTCAAGGAGACAGAACCTGGAATCCCTAGCACAAAAGCAAGTTCTGAGAAGTCAACTTCCCGATCATAGGTAATTTTTAGCAGCTTCTGCAAGGATCTCAACACCGCTTGTTCTGTATTTATTAATGTTCCATCAATATCAAAAATAATTGTTGTATACATGGTTATCATCCTCCTTTGGCATATTTAAAAAGAACTCCTATTTGTATGCTAAAGTATGAAATCCATTTCAGGTCAATAGCTAAATTGATTCCGAAAGCAGCTAACTTTGTTAAAAGACATATGAGTTCGTTAATATGTTAAAAATAAGGAAAACCTCCATCGCCAACGTAAGGAGAAATGTGGCCGAGGAGGTTTTTAACGTTAATTGTAGCCCAGATAGGCAACGACGGTGAAGTCACCTGGTGAGCTTAAGACAAGTCTATACTGTCCGTCGGGTTGATTCGAAGCCAAAGGAACCTTGAGACGTGCATATTGACCGGCCGCAATAGTATTCGTCGAATTACTCCCTACCAGCACATCTCCCGTCGGGGTAACCCGGTACAGATTAAAATTAACCCCGAGGCTGATCTGCCCGTTGTTTATAAAGTTGCCTTCGATATAAATATTGCCATGGGCTTGAACCGGCGCCCAAGTATTGTTGCCTGTACCCGGTCCGCTTGAGGCGGCCAAACCAGTGGAAACAAAACTGAACAACAGGACAAACACGAAAGCGATAGACGCGATTTTCCTTTTCATACCATCTCAAGCTCCTTTTTTCATAGAGTGAACTCGACAAGCACTTCTTTGTACCAGATGGTAGAGTCATTGCATGGAATCCACTCGATCGAATCTATCATGAAAAATAATCCCGCCGCTCTTTGCAAACGGCGGGATTCCAGCTCTTTTAAAGCCTGGGTTTACGGTTGCAGCTGCCAGAGCGCGGGCACGTTGCCCGGCTCCCAACCCGGCAAGGAGGTATGGTTCTGGAGGCATTTGTACACCTTGCCATTATAAGATACGAGCGCATTGACCGCATAAGCGGTATTTGGAGCCCATGGCGTTGCACTCGGACCGTCAGGCGTTGACACCGTCACGGCATTGCTGTCACCAGATTCGTTGTTCGATGGGTCGTAAGCGCGAACCGTAAACGTATATTGCGTGTTCGGCGACAAACCGGTAACGACCTTCTCGGTTGCCGTACCAGTGACAGTAGCGATCACCGTGCTGCCGTTGTAAATCCGGTAACCAGCGATGCCGGAATCATCTGTGGATGCATTCCACATCAACGTAACTGACGTCGATGTCGGGGTGCCCATCACATGCAGGCCGGTCGGATTGGTCGGCGGCGTCACGTCAACCGGTAATTTCGTGGTTGTAAACTGGACACTATTGCTGAGCGGTGACCGATTACCGGAAGCGTCGAACGCCTTCACAGCTAGATTATAAGTCGTGCCTGCCAATAGATTGGTGAGATTGGCGCTCGTCTGATTGCCAGGAACCGTGGCGATGACATTGACGCCGTTGTACACCTCATAACCCGTGACGGCAATGTTGTCTGTCGAGGCCCCCCAAGTCAGTGTAGCGGTCGTTGTGCCAACGTTGCTGACGGCCAAATTAGTCGGCGCCGTAGGTGCAACGCTGTCGCCAGGACCGAATTGGGCATCGATGACGATGTACCAGGCATTTTGGGTATCCGCGATATCCCACACGCCGAGGATAACATGGTAGCCGTCTCTTTGCGGCACATTGCAGGTTTGGGTTAACGTGGCCGGCGGCTGCTGGCCATTCCCGTTAATCGTGCAGAACGGAGTCAGATCAAACTGGGCGCGGGTCAACGGTGCATTGGGATTCCAATCCGGCTTGGTGATGAAATACCGGTAGCTTGTCGTGGCATGACGAGCGGTAAAAATCCAAGTAAAGTTGTTGGTGCCGCTCTTCATGCTCACCTTGTTCCAGCGAGTAGCTGATTGCTGGTCAAGCGGAGCGAAGCCGGCAAGGCCGGCGCTGGCGATTTTGCCGTCAGGGGGTCCGGCAGCAGGAAAACCTTTCGGCCCCTCTAGGCTCTGAGGCTCATAGACGATCGGGCCGCAGTTGGTATTTAATCCGTTTTTACACTGGATCGCCCGGCTGGCCGGATCATTAATATATCCGTGGGCTGACAAGGTCTTCGAGAACGCGAACATACAAGCGAACACGAGCAGCAATCCGCCTCCAATCAGCGTTAATCGCTGGATGAAACGGGAATCCAAACGGGTTTGAAACATCATCACATTACCTCCCATGATTTGGTTTGGTCATAATGTGCCTTCGTTTTTCGACACCTTCTTTACCTCGATCTTGTGAGCTGCCTCCTCTCTTGAATAGGATCTTGCCTAAGCTGTGCACAACCGTTAACGTGCGGGCATCCACTCCTTCTTAAACCGATTTATACAAACTCCTTAGAGCTTATATACTCGTACAAAGTCATGAAAAACAATACCTAATCACATCGTGAGAAGCATAGACAAGCGGGTTGGAAATCTACGTAGGAAGGGGAAATTAAGCGTGAGCAACTCTGCTCTACAATATGGAATCAGCTAGTAAACTGCTGATGAACGCTGACATTCATAACGCGCAATTAATTGGGGATCAAAAACCAAGTAAGTACGCCTATGGGTAAAGCATGGAGGGGATTGGAATCATGTCTCAATATGGAGGAATTTATACAGATAAGCATAATAGAATTTCGTCTCAATTGGAGTCGTGTTATCGGAGTGTCATGATTAGCACTTTTCTTTAAGGGATTTTCCCTCTGAACAATAAGACTTAAATAATACCGCTTTTATTTTTTATGCAGGTATCTAATCGGCTATGAATACAAGTTCTTATCCTTAGCTCGGGACATGAACTTATACCATTAAAACAAAAATCCGCTCCTGTAAAGTTAAAGATTAGTTCCTCTAATAAGTGTGGAGTGGTTGGAATCATCAAGGTATGTTACAAGGCTAATAGATGTTAGCACAACACGAGGAATCTCCTATATAGGCATCTGCACAATCATATAGTTATTAACCTACATACTATACATACAGGATATTTGACTTTACGAATAGTGCGTATCTTTACACAGCAAAAGGAGGTATTGTAATGACAAATTTTTATTCTTTTCACGGTACTATCACTATGATTAATGATTTTTTTACAGGGCAAAATGGCGAAGGATGTTATAAATTAATAGCTGTAGACAACGGGTTGGGGGAAATCGTAAATTTCGTGGTGTCGCCCAAAACTTATTTTGTAGACCATGTAATGGTGTCAGTAGGAGATCAAGTGACTGGATATTATGACGGAAATGCACCTGCACCTCTAATTTACCCTCCACAATATCAAGCAATTGTCATGGTAAAAAATAGCCCCTATCAGAATGTAAAAGTAGATTATTTTAATACTGAGTTGGAGAGTAGTGATGGACGATTACGATTAACCATTTCTCCATATACTCAAATCATACTAACAAATGGGCAACACTTTTCAGGAACCCCTGCGAACCGAGATCTAATTGTTATTTATGGACCTACCACAGTAAGTATCCCCGCCCAAACTACACCCTATAGAATTGTAGTTTTGTGTTTGGGGGCATTATAGAAAATTCCTGTTGTTACCTTCTTGGCCAACAGATTCTTGATAGATGTCAGCGTAAGTTTTTGTATCTTTGATTAGACCGTCGCAGAAAACTGCTACGTCACTGCCCGTCACTTCGAGCACGCCTTTCCCCAAGACTGCTCCCTCTTCAAAGAGATCGATAATCCCCGAAAGCAAATCCGTCCCCTCGGTTAGCTCAAGTGGACCGACCTTAAAGAGATAGTTTTGAATGTTCTAAACATCGATTCTGTTCTCGGCTGAAAGGAGTCACTCAAACCAGAGAATAAACACAAAGAGGCCTAAAGTATACAGCTTCCTAGTAAGTAGAAATGCTAAAACCTTAAGCCTCTTTGCTATAAGGACTCTATTCGTCACAGTAGCGAGTCTATGATCTAACCAGGAGCATACTCAATGAGCGTTCCATTATTCACCTCCTCTATCTCTATCTCTATCTGAGATGAAAAATGAGTTAAGTCCTCTTGCGTTTAAATAGCAAGTACATGAAGAATGGAGCGCCAATGCCTGCTGTGAATACGCCAGCCGGAATATCCAGCGGCTGAAAAAGCATTCTTCCTGCCAAATCCGCCAGCAATAGAATAATCGCACCTATAAACGCGGATACCGGGATGATCAGCTTGTAACAATTTCCGACCAGTCTTCTGGCAATATGCGGTGCCATTAATCCGATGAAAGAGATCGTACCGGCTGCACCAACCGCTGCGCCGGCAAGCGCAACACTATAAAATAAGAGAATCATCCGGCTGAGTTGAAGCCTATTTCCAAGCCCTCGAGCGACATCCTCGCCTAAAGATTGCACATTTAATTCCTTCGCCATTAGCAGTGACAAAGGAATGAATATCGCTACCCACGGCCAGAGCACTTCGATATAGGCCCAATTGGTACCATAGATGCTTCCTGTCATCCAATTCAGCACTTGCGCGGCCAAATACGTCGGACCGCTAATGAGCAGAAATGTAGTGAGCGCCCCCATTGCGGTTGAAATGCCGATGCCGATCAGCACCAGCCGGAACGGCGACACCCCTTTTTTCCAAGCCAATACATAATTGAGGGTAGCCGTAACCAACGCGCCGCCGATCGCAATGAACGGTACCCAGTGAATGCTGTAGCCCGTCACGAAAGTCATGAAAGCAACCACTGCTACCGACGCACCACCCGTTACACCAAGCAAATCCGGAGAAGCTAGCGGATTGCGAATGACGCCCTGCAATAGCGCTCCGGCTGCTGCCAATGCTGCACCAATGAGAATAGCGGCTGTTATTCGAGGCAGACGGAACTGCATGATGATCAGGTTGCTGGCTTCCGCATTTCGCCCGACAAGAGAAGCAAGCACCTCTTCTAGAGGAACACCAACTCCCCCGACCGATAAACTAATAAGTGACAAGGCAGCAACAATAAAGGTTAAAGCGATAAACATGATCGTATATTTGGCTGTACGCGGGTTAAGCATGCAAATTCCTCCTGGCCACATGAATCAGAAAGGGAACCCCGACAATCGCCGTTGCGACGCCTACCGGAACTTCTTTGGTTTCTAGAATAAAGCGTGATGCTAAATCTGCAGTCACTAGAAGGATTGCACCAACTAGTGCGGTATAAGGAAGCAGCCACTTGAAATCATGTCCAATAATGTATCTGCACAAGTGAGGAACAATAAGCCCCACAAAAGCGATCGGACCAGCTGCTGCTACTGAGCTCCCAGCGAGCAGTACGATTGCCGCAGCCGATAGGACACGCACCAGAGTCAACCGCTGTCCTAAGCTTCTTGCGCTATCGTCTCCAAGCGCCATAATATTTAAAGAGCCCGCCAATAGGAATGAGATAGCTATCCCTATTACCATATAGGGCAGTACCATCAGCAAATGTTCTACATTTCTTCCTTCCACGGAGCCGATCATCCAGAACAGGGCAGATTCAAGCGACTGCTTATCTATAAGCATAATGCCGGATGTAATAGAAGAAGTGAAAGCAGCCATACAAGCGCCAGCCAAGGTCAGCTTCACTGGCTCGAACCCGCCTCCTTGCAGGCCTAGCGTATAGACGGCCACCGATGTTGCGATCGCGCCTGCGAAAGCTAGCCAGACCATACCGATCATCGTTAACGAGGAACCGTATGCGAGCAGCCCGATTACAATAAATAGCACTGCCCCTGCATTTACGCCAAAGACAGAGGGCGAAGCCAGTGGATTTCTTGTTAGAACCTGCATAATCGCCCCTGCTACGGCTAAGCTTGCTCCTACCAGAGCCGCAACTAAGGTTCGGGGTACGCGAGCCGTCATCAGAATAAGATGCTCATTGGATCCGTCGAATTGACTGTAGGCCTGCCACAAGTCTTTCAACCCGAAGTGATGAAGACCGTACAATACACTGCACAACATACTAATCAGCAGCAGGATCGCGCTGACAGCTAGGCCGGCGAGCTTCCGCTTGCTGCTTCGCGTGAGGAGAGAACCATTCATGTCTGCACCGTGCCTCCTTTTCATTGGCAGCCTTAACAACGAAACTGCCAAAATCGCCAACAAGCTGACGCGAATACAGCGTCAGCTTGTTAATTCGATACGCCTTAATTACTTTACATCAAAGTACTTAACAAGTTCGTCCAGCAGCAGATTGGCCGCTTCATATCCGCCTGCTGAGTTCCATATGGCTTCATCGACTTGAATAATTTTGTTGTTCTTGGTAACACTCAAGTTCTGGAACAGCGGATCTTTTTTCCATTCCTCTACGACCTTCGCCGCATCGTTCTTGCCCGGAACCTCCGATACGAAGTAGAAGAGCACATCGCCGTCCATGCTAGGTATCGTCTCTTTGGACATGACTTCCATAAAGGAGTCTTTATCCTGCGATTCTGGGCGGGCAATGCCTAATTGGCTCAATAGCACACCGGAGAACGTTTGCTTCTGATAGATACGAACTTGTTTGGCAGAGAAGCGGGCCACTGATACTTTCGTTTCCGCTTTGTTGCCCAGTTTTGCCTTGACTTCCGCGACACGTTTGTCGAAGGCCGCCATCTTTTGCTCTCCTTCTGCCTGCTTGTTTAAAGCTTCGGAGTAGAGCTTGAAATTGATTTTCCAATCTCCCGCCAGATCTTCGGAGAATATCGTTGGAGCAATTTGCTTTAATTGGTCGTAAATTTTCTCTTGTCTGACCTTATTGCCGATAATCAGATCTGGCTTGAGACTCGCGATCAATTCAAGATTCGGCTGCAGCTCGTCTCCGACAACGGTGACCCCTTCCATCTCTTGCTTGATATGGTCGTACCAAGGATCGCCAATCCAAGACTGAACGGCTCCGACTGGTTTAATGCCAACTGCCAACAGCGCCTCCGTTCCTTCATTGGTCAATATAACAATACGTTCAGGGGTACCGGTGAGTGTTTCTTCCCCCATCGCATGCTTAATTACTCTTGTCTCATTGCTTGCAGCCGGACTTGTGGAAGCTGCTACGTTATTACTGGGCGAGCCACTGTTTGCCGATGTGGCGTTCGTTCCTCCTGTTGTGCATGCGCTCAACAAGAGGGTGAAACAAAATAATAAGGTTGCTGCCATTGCTGTTCTCGACTTTCGATACATCGGTAATACCCCTTCTCTCTTTTGATGATAATGATTCTCATACTCATTATCAATATAACGTTGCTGTCTTTTAGCAGCAATGGGATATCTGGACACGACGGATGGATTATTTCGACGCTGCTCCTGCTGCAATGCAGCTTCTTTAAAGCTAGTAGGAGAAGCACCTTCGTATTTCTTGAAGATACGGCTAAAATAATAGCTGTCGGTATAACCTACGCTCTCCGCAATTTCCTTCAAGGTGAAATCAGTGGAAAGAAGTAACTGCTTCGCCTTGCTCATCCGTAATTGAATCAAATAATCGATCGGGCTCGTTCTAACTTGCTTCTTGAAGACGCGCAGCAGCTGTCTGGAGCTGCAATCAAGGTGTTCAAGCAGCGTCTCAAGCGTAATCGGCTCCTGATAGCGCTCATGAATATAGCGTACCGCTTGGGCCACGAGGTCAGGCTTGACGGCTATGACATTCTGTCGTTCCATTTGCTCTAGTATTTCATAGACCATTTGATAAAATATCGCTTTAACTTGAAGTTTCTCTATGAAATCCGAATGATGCCACTCCTTGCTCATGGCGGTGACATGATGGAAGACGGAGATCGGGTAATGAGGCTTGAACACATATTGCATTTGAAACGGATTGTGATCCTCTATCAACTTGATCGTTTCTTGACGGGCTGGCAGCGCCAGCACCGCTTTATATAAAATCATATAATAGTCCAGGAGCTCATCCGCAGTAATATCAAGATAGACTCCCTTGCCTCCATGGATCAAGGAAAACCGGCTGACGTGGTGTGCAATGCCGTCCAGCTGGAGCTGTGCGCTGCCTCTAATTACATATAAGAAGGCGCTTGAGGGCATTCTGTACGCATGCAACTCCTCACCTTGCTTCATTATTGTATGCCGTACATCTATAATCTTGATGAATGCTTGGTTCCATAGTAAAGCTTGCTCATTCAATTTCACCGTCTTGCTCTCCCCTTCACTTTCACTCTGTGTTGAAAGATTTATACCCCCATAATATATGATATTGATTATCATTTGCAACGATAATTGCATACCTATTTTCTAGCGTCAAATCCTTCAATAAGCCTAGTCTATCTGTCACGATTTCTTTGTTTCTGCATCATTATTCGATCATGTAAGTGTTTATAAATGGATTTGCAAATCAGCCCAGTATTTTTACCCACTACCTATAATTATTGATGCTACAATCAGTACGCGTTTTCATATTTTCTGAGCAATGAATTTTTTGAATCCAGCAAAATACCGCTCAGATGCCTCCCAGCGCCTCAGATCCAATAAGGACATGTCCTGCATGCCATATTGATCAGGTGGCTGATAATGCCGTGAAACATAATTTCCATGATCCAGTGAATAAAAATAACACCCTCCATCAGGAGTTCTGATTTCAATCCGGGCATTCAGGTAGTCTCCATCTTCGTCTGTACGCGCTTGACGGTGAGATCACCTTGAACAATCGATTCTCCATGATTGTAGGAGCCGCACAACTCAATCATCAGATTACCTGATACATAAATTTCCTGACCGCCAACAGCTATATTTTTCGCACGCAAATTACCGGTGACCATAAGACTTATGGCCCCATCTGTTTCTTTATTATAGAGATTGTCTACCGTAAAATTTCCATCAATAAAAATGAGGATAACCTCTTTTTGATGTGGAATGTCGTATTTTCATGAAATAATCAGGGGTTGAAATTGAAATCAATCGAGATGAGATTTGTAAGTATTTCTGTGAAAGAAGTAATGAAGGAGCTAAATATCAAGAGTGAGGATCAGCTGAAGGTCTGGATGAAGTGGTATTTAGAAGATGCGTGTACACGTTCAGGCTTATCAAAATGCTGGAAAAGGAAACGGCATTACGATGAGCATGTCCCGTACGGGAGCGCCCGCCCTCGTTGAACAGACCGTTAAAGCTCTATCCCATAAGGGACGGACCTGCTCACATTGTAAACTAGGGATCACCAAAAATCCCCTCAACCTGAGGGGATTTTTTCTATTGCGATGCAGTATGTCTCTCCTAATCTTTCCTACAAACGCTAATGATCGATGAAGATAACGGAGAGAACGGCGTTTTATCCCAGTCAGCATATTGATGTTCGACGTGAAAGCCGTGACGGGTTAATAAAGAATGAAGCGTACTCTGATCCGTGAACCGACAAGCAATTCGGGAAGTCGTTCGCTTATCCCCCCAATTACGCATCGTGACCCAATGCATGATTTGCTGGCTGGCATCGTAACATTGTGTGCCTGATACCTTGACGGTATTCCCATCCTTATCAATAAATGATCCCCATTCTGTCTCCTCTTCATCGGATAAATCCGTTCCCTCCGGATTACGAGTCTCAAATGCAAAGATTCCGTGGGGTTGTAGATGTTTGTGAACGGTCGTGAGCAAATCGATCTGATCTTGATCACGTAAGAATGCCTGAAATGCATTGCCAGTCAAATAAATCATCGAAAATCGCTTGTCCGATTCGAAAGTACGGGCATCGCCTTCTATAAAAGTAACAGGCAACCCCTCCGCCTTCAACCGCGCATATGCGAGCATCTCTGATGAGATATCTACACCAGTCATCGTTATGCCGGCTTTCGCCAGGGGGATCGTTGTTAAGCCTGTACCACAAGCAAGTTCTAACACTTCTCCAGCACTCGATCTAGCAAGCTCAAGATAGAATTGATATTTGTCCATTTCACCGCCAAATTCAAGATCGTAATTTACCGGATCTTGATATTCTTCAAGATTGCTATGCTCAATCAACGCCATTCCCTCCTCTCATTATTTCATCAAGTACTCTAAAATTTGACTCACATTAGACTCCACACTGTTTATGTGCGTATGTATCGTGATTTCTGGGTGCACCGGCGCTTCATAGACATCAGAAATACCCGTAAATGCTGTTATCTCACCTTTTATTGCTTTTGCATATAAGCCCTTTACATCTCTGCGCACACAATCCTCTAAGGGACAATGCACATACACTTCAACGTATGGCTCCAGCTCTGCTCGCGCATAGTCTCGCATTTCCAAATAGGGTGCAATCATGGAGATGATCGTCGTAACACCATTGCGGTTCAGCAGCTTGCTAATATAGACGGCACGACGAATATTCTCCATTCGATCTTCTCTACTGAATCCAAGCTCTCGTCCTACCATTTGTCTAAGCTCATCGCCGTCCAAGCATTCGACCCTAACGCCTCTTTCCTGAAGAGCCGCTGACAGAGCTAACGCCGTTGTCGTTTTACCAGAGCTTGGAATCCCTGTTAACCATATTGCCGTTCCTACCAATGCATAGTTCCCCTTTATGATAATATTGCGATCCGTTCGAGTGCACGTTCTCCGTAAATAGAATCGAACGACTGCTCTTCCATATGGATATAGCCTATATAACAATCACATTGCCTCATACGACATGGGCGTTCTTTAGAGATTCCATCAAGCCCATCTTTATACAAATTCCCAATTACTTGACGATCCTTATAGCAACGCTTTACACGCCCGTCTCCTTGAACATAAAACACATTTTTTCCGGCACGGCACGGCTTGTCCATACTGTCGTAATCCCTGGCATTATGGACAAAATAGGGGTCCATATCGGTCAAAAATGCTGTATCCTCAGCAGAATAGTATGCTGGTTTATCTTTGTAGGCGTTCACCCACATATAAACATCATCAGGCAGTGCCTTCCTGAATGAAAAAATGGAGTTGAACGCGCTCTTCACACCGACACAGCCTACACTGAACGGTATTTTTTGTTCATAAAGTTTGCCGCATTGCTGTAAAAAACGTTCTTCCTTCGTCTGCCCAGGATGGTACGTTACCCAGAATGCAGCCGTAACCGGATTCAACTCGCGCGTCCAATCGAGCTTAGCGGATAAGTTGGTTTGTATAGCGACCTTTTGAACGTGCTGCATGTGGGACAGCTTAACCATCGCTTCCCTGTACCAACTATGCGTAAGCCCTTCACCATATGGGTTGAAAAAAACGGACAGCTGTTGCCCGCTTCCTTCTTGCTTCCTTACCCAATCGACAAATGTCTGCACTTGCAGCCGATCCTTCGCCAATGTCTCTGGACTATCCGTGTTCTTGCTAAAAGGACAGTAAGGGCAGTCATAATTGCATGAGCTCAAGCTCCCGCGAAAATAAATCGTCGCCTTCATGATAGTACACAGCTTTCCATACGTGCCCGAATATCCGGAGAAATGAACCAATCTCCTATGGAATCGGAGTACATAAGCCCTTCATCCGTCAGCCGAAGCACCCCATGCTCGATAACAGCAAGATCCGTATGCACAAGCAGATTCAACTCGGGATAATCGACGAGAGATGACGTTCCGAACCGCTCCACGTAGCTGCTCAATACCAAGCCTTCCGTATGAAGCAGCGCTTTTAGTATAAAGCGTCGCTGCTGGTCATCCTTGCTTAATACAATGCCATAATCTGCATGGGTGTAGTCGGCTGAAGCCACGTAGTCGGCAATGATGTTTGCTGTAGCTGAACGACCTACACTGTATCGCGAGGAGTAATGAACCTCTCTTGTGTAAGAGCGTGCGCCACAGCCAAGTCCAATCATGCCCTCCTCCTGACAACCATACGGAAGCAATGATTTTTTCGAAATCGCATCTGCTTTGGCAAATCTGCGCATCGAGTACTGGGTATATCCATGTGCAAGCAAACGATCCCGCGCTGCACGATAGAAGCTTACCCTCTGATCCTCGCCACTCTGCCTTATCTGCTCTGGCTTTACAATCGTGTGCTCGCGCGTATATAGCGGATAAATAAATAACTCCTCTGGGTCATAAGACAACGCCTTATCCAGCGAATATATCCATGATTCATGGGTTTGACCGGGAAGGCCATAAATCAAATCCAGATTAAGGATCGGAAATTGGTACAACTTGAGCTGCCTCAGAGCTCTTTCGACTTCCTGCGGCTTTTGGGGACGATAGATCGCGTCCGCTTCAAATTCTACGAAGCTTTGAATCCCCATACTGACCCGATCCACCTGCCTGCTTTTTAAAATATTCAAGCGTTCGGTTGTTATCGTCTCGGGAGATGTTTCTACCGAGATGGAAACTTGGGCTGGATTCATGCCCATCACATGTTGAGCAATATGAAACAACCGATCCAGCTGGTCAGGCTCGAGTAAAGTCGGCGTACCGCCTCCAATAGCAAATCTAGCAATCGGCTTATTCGGAATAAGTGGAGCCCATTGTGCAGCTTGTCTCTCCAAAGCATCCACATAATTGGTATGTACGTCGGCTCTCTTGTCAGGCAACGTGAATAAATTGCAAAATCCGCATCGTGCTCCACAAAACGGGATATGCATATATAAAAAGAGTGAATCCGCCTTTTCCTGGCTCCACAGTTCGGAAAGCGGCAGCTTCCTCTCCAATTCTCGATAGGAGGTTTTGTGTGGATAAGCGTATAAATAAGACCGGTAAGGCTCTGATGTGAGGTTTTCCTTCCAACTGCGCAGAGCCTCCGAATTCTGGATGATATCCGTGTAATTAGGGTAGACCGTATGGCTCATCATGTTTCCTCCTCTCACTTTAAAGTTCGTGTTCAAAAAGAACGGTTTTCAGCACCGAGAAGGTTGCAAGAACACGAAGAAGGAGTAGCGGAGTGTAGGCAAAACTACATGAGCAACGGACTTCGAGTGTGATTGCAAGATTCGATGTCGAGTTTACTCCTTGTACTTCTTCGTGATCAAAATCGGACTTTTTGAACATCCTATTACAAAATAAATTCGCGATAAGGCACGTTCCACACGACCTCATGCGCTAGCCTATGGCCGTTGTAGCCATCTTCACCGAAGGCGGTTCCATGATCAGAGAACGCCATGCAAAATACAGGCCGTTCTCGTTCTCTGAATGCCTGAAATAATCGACCAAGCTCACCGTCAACATATCGAAGTGCTGCGCGCTGTGTCTCTAATGAGTCTTTCTTTGCTCCTGGTACAAAATAATGATTGGGCCCATGAATCGCTGATACGTTCATAAATAGAAACAGTCGTTCTGTCTGATTCGAATTATGCAGGAGCTTGATGGCATGGTTCACCTGATGCTCTGTCGAGCGTTGATTTGTAACCCCAAAGGTCATCCGCCAATAGCTTTCTTGGAAATAGCTTGGAAGAACTTTGGCTAGCGGAACTTTTTTGGTAAAGAAGATGACTCCGCCTATACAAATCGTACGGTAGCCCACAGCTTGCAATCCAGATACGATATCCGTTGTATCAAATTGCCATGTATACGGATGTGTCTTTAATCCCGTATTTTTCGAATGAAACAACCGAACATGCTCTGCCTTATTTGTCGTAGCCGGAGTTGGCAGAAATCCGCCAAAGAAAGCATGATGAGCAGCATAAGTGAAGCTGCCTGGTGTATGTCGCTTTTCCCAATGTCCGCTCCCGCATAAATTCGGACAGTTTTCTTCCTCCAGCACAGCAGCGTCATATCGCAGTGTATCCAGCGTAATCATCAGAATATCGTGACTGCCTACAATTTCATTCATGTTAAACATCGTGGTGATCCTCTTCCATTTTAGATAGTCGTAGAGAGTGTAGCCATTCTCATTTCCCATTCATAGGGATCATGTCCTTCATAATGACTATGGTACAGTAAATCTCCGAACGGATTAACATCCAATACATAAGGTCTATAGGAACCGCTGCTCAATAACACATCTATGCCTGCGACGGTTGATCGTGGAAATACCGCTAGCGTTTGTTCAGCGCATAGTCGCACGGCAGCTTGAAGATTGTCAGACAAGCCGATTTCATCCAAGCTCATTCGATCACTATCAAGATGCAGATTCGTTATAGGTGTTCTGCTTACCCTTGCAATACTATGACACGCTTTACCTGCTACGACAAGTTGCCGGATATCAAAGGTGCGATCCCGATAAGACGCTTTCGGAATCCATTGCTCTACATGAGCGCCTTGTTCCAATAACCAGTTGATGATTTGGCGAATGACTTGGCGTTCTTTATAGTTCACCAGCTTTTTTACGTTATAAAATATAGGGGGTCTACGTAGATAGTTCTCCACACCTATCGTAGTCACGGCCGATTCTGCACCTGTAATGGGGTTTACCTGATATGCGATCACACCACATGCGCCGGAACCACTTGCTAGCTTAATAAATAAACGATATATCCGCTCTTTTGCCATAACATCCCGAAGTGTATTGTAATCCGGTATGTCTTCCGGTGCAGCTAATCTTCTAGGTACCGGTAATCCAGCTGATGATAAGATCTGGTGAGTATGCCTTTTATCGAACATTGCGGCTATATCCTCGGGAGCATTCATCCATCGTGGCGTATTCCACAGCTGTGCTGCCTCCCTGTCCAGTTGAGATAACAGCTTGCAATACCCACGAAACCATTGGGAAGGATGATACAGCTCTCCCTTATTTTCCTCCAACCCTTTGGCCATCCTTACCGAGATAGGCTGAACAACGCTCTTGTTATATCTAAGCCATCGCTCGTCTATATGGGTGTTGGCCGAATCAGGGGCGCCAAGTGCAATAAGCTCACGTTCCACTTCAAAATGTTCCCCGGGCGCGTCAAGCCGCAGCAATGGAGGTTCATCCAACGTTTGCCCCAAGCTCTGTGCAACCGAACTCAAGGATGCATTTCCCTGCAACACATCTATATAATTCAAAACAAGAGCTGGGGGCAACCCCAGCCGAGTTCTTGCTGCTTGTAGTCCGGTTGTTCTTCTATTGCCGGAATTGCCAATGATAATCATCGATTTCATCGTTATTCCGTCAATGAAGGATAGCGATAATCCTCGTCTTCATCAGCATCCTGTTGATCGCTGATATCTACATTGAGGCCTGACTGCTTCCAACGATTCATCATTTCATCCGACATGTAATGATAGCTTAAATCAAGCGACTTTAGTTTCATTATCTTTTCACTATGGATAAGAGCTTCCGCTCCCTTATCTGTCAACGTCCCCATAGAAAGATCCAACGTATGTAACTGATCAAGAATCGGTGCATCGGCTACTGCAATAGCGATTTCGTCTTGAATTTCACTGTCTTTGAGTCCAAGATAGGAAAGCAGAGGGAATTTCCCAGGTTCAATCAACTGGAGCACATCTGCGAGACTTCCGTCAAATCCATACTCCTCTACCCCTAAATAAAGCTCCAGCTTCTTCAAATTTTTGAAACTGCCTTCACTTATGCTAGTAATGACGTCTGTTCCAAGTCCGCCGCAAATAATAGTAAGCTCCTCTAGTTTGTCATGGTGAGCCGGAACAAGACTAAGATCTGTGCTCCCTTTAATGGTGAGTGAACGAAGCTCAGGATAAGCAGATAAAATCGGCCCTAAATTAGATTGATTGATCCAAGAGACCTCACATTCTTCAGAGGACATATCGCCAATAAATAAGCTCCGCAGCTGCGGAAAGCGGTCTTTCAACCGAACAAGGGCTTCAACAACTACACTAGAATCACTCTCATAGGCGGCGCCCCAGTCACCGATTATGAGACATTCAAGCTGCAAGCTCTCATCCTTGCCTGCAAGCTCCTCTATTAAATCTACGATTTTGACACCATCCTCGTATTGATCATAATCGACAGATAGTTTACATTCGGACATAACATTACCTCCTGAAAATGAATACTAACTTGTTCATTATAATAGCCACACTTGTAAGTATCAAATGTTTCCAATCCATAAATATCCCCTAAAATAATTGCCTTGCGGAAGGGATCCGACAGCCGTATCTCTTTCTGTGAAAGCCAAAATTGCATATAACTAATTCCTTATGTTCTTGTCAAATGAAAATGACAACGAGTGTTATTACCTCGCTGAAATCTGCTCATTTCATTTGTAATTTATCTTGTTGCATACATCATGAGCATCCTCCCAGTTTCTTTTGCAAGAGCAATATAAATGACACCGCCAAAAGATCCCGGAGGAAGAGTTCCCTCGATAATCCAAGCTTCTGCAATCGGGTTATAGCTGATAGCAAAGGGTGTTTCCTCCAAAAAACGGGGATAATGCTCTGCTAAATAGGGGAAGATTGCCGTTGCAACTGCATGTACATCTGTAAGCTCACCAAAAGCAGTTTCATCTCCAAACCGATTATCCTGGAGAAGAGTGTCGCGATCGGCGAAATAGAGCTCAAACCTGCCATATAAATTCTCATCATCCAAATCACGTTCTACAAAGCCATATTCAATAACTTTTTCCTTTTGATAAACATTGCTTTTACTCTTTTTCTTATAGTCGGCCCGTACGGTGATTTGATTAACTCGAAGACGGTCGCGTTCTTGCTCCTGCTCAGCTATTATTTGCTCCAAAGCATCCATATAGCTCATTTTGATTCACCCTCTGTTCCCATTGAACTCCTTTTCAAAAGCATGAATGCACTTGCCTTCTTTAGAAGTGTCTAAGACCGCAAAACGAATTTCCGAAAATAGGTATCCTAAGCCTTCATCCTTCAGCAGCTCCCGCCACCATCCTGCTACCTTCACCGGGTCATTCCGGAAAACACCGCAGCCGTAGGCACCCAAAATGAGGTTTTTATCGCCTTTTTGGGCGAATATGGCTAAGGCCAGTCGCATCCTGTCTTTCATCATACATTTCGCTTTCCGGGGATCCTCTCCCTTAAGCAGAACCTGCCCATAATTCACGGCGGGCAGAGTCAATACTGAAGCTGTCACCGGCCGCTCTATAAGATCGAACCGCTGGTTACGGAAAAACACTACGTCCGGGGAATAGATGGCGTGATTCGTATACATCATCGATTTACAGGCCCGATTAGCCTTATAATAACGTTCATTGCGCAGCTGTGTTTCATATAATCCGCTGGAGGCCGCCAGGCTTTCTTCCTGAGCCATCGCCCCGTTTAGAAATCCACCTCCGGGATTTTTCGCGCTGGCAAAGTTTAACACGCCGACGCGCCCTTTCCCTAGCTCCGTAAAATCCAAGATCGACTTTACTGTGGTCTCGTTGGCGACAGAATATACGGGTTCTGGCGGCAACTTAGGCAGCTCGTCAATTCCTCGTACCAGTGTCTCTCCCTGATCCGGTGTAATCAGCTCGCTATTTGCCTCGGATTGCTTTTGTGCAGTGACGAATTCTACCCGCCGCCCCTTATATTCATAGAAGCCTTGCCGCTGTATTCGTAATGTTTCCTCAGCAATTTCTTTTCGTTTCATTTCATTCCCTCTTCTTTCATCAATAACAAATCCGGTAGATGTTAATCTTGCAGTAATTCGTCTCTCACTTCGGTCAGCACAAATCCGAGTAGGTTCCTACCATGCCATTTTAGTGGATTCTCCACATCTGGATTGGACTGTCCCATGCCGATTCCCCAAATGCGATCCCGTGGGCTGGCTTCGACGAGAATACGATTTTTCGTTGACTTGAGATATTCGCCAAGCTTCGGATTCTGCGAAAATTTGGCCAAATTGCCTCTTTTAACGATGCCATAGCATTCGTTGTCCCAAATGTCCTTGTCGAAGTTTCTAACTGCACGCCCGTAGGCTTTCATTTCCTTAGGATGCTTAGCTTTAAGAATCGCGTCCAACATTTCGCCATCTCCAAAAAGTCTTGCTTTCTCGGACATCATAAACTGCTCGACACAGGAATACTCGTGTCCCTCTACCACGAAAGGGCTCATCCACCATTGGCTAAAACAGCTTTTGTCAACCCCGCCGTCTTTTGGCGGTGTATGGCCCCAGAAAAAGACAAACTTGAACGTTTTACCTGCAATATATGCTTTTCTTAACTGCTCGATATTGTATATCATCATCGATATTCCTCCAAATTTCTTCGAAACAAGCGGGAAGGACGGTGTCCCGCATTTTCAGTATAATGATCGGTCTCCGCTACAAGATGCGCCACTTTACGCCGGAAGGCGGCTTTCAATAATTCTTTGTCCAAGATCACCTCGTAAACCTGCTGCAGCTCCGTCAAAGTAAAGAGGTGCGGCATCAAGTGCAGCGCAATGCCGGTATAATTCACTTTTCCCCGCAGTCGTTCAATAGCGCAGGCGATAATCTTCGCATGATCAAAAGCCAATCCGTGATTTGATACGATGGAGTAGGAGGTCGACGTCGAGGCCGGCTTTGACGTCATCGTCCATTCCACAACTGCCGTAAGCTCTTCCTCTTCGCTGCTTAGCTTGAGCTCGTATTCCATCGTTTTCACAAACCCATCCTCAATAAACTCTTTACGCTCACGCAGGAGCCGATAGGTTGCCTTGAACCAGGCTGCGCTGACAGCGTCATCCCCTGCTTTCAGCCGCACCTGATCGCTGTTAATTAAGGCCATGTAGCTGCAGCTCATCACCCATGTGCGGGGATCCCTACCAACATCGCTGAAGGTGTACAACTGCTCCAAATATACGTCATCCACACCCGTTTCCTCACGCAGCTCCCTCACCGCCGCCTGCTCCGTCGTCTCATTCGGCCGGACGAATCCGCCCGGAAGCGCCCAACTGTCCAAGAATGGATGGCCTCCACGGCGAATGAGCAATATACGCAGCTCTTTTTCCGGAAGTTTGCGGTAGCTGTCCACCTCCGTTTTCGTTACTGTGAAAATAACCACGTCCGCCGCCACCGAAGGCCGTTCGTAATCCCCGGCACGGTACTGCTCGAAAAATTCACTTTCCGAAAGTCCATCGCGATCCAACAAATTCAAGCGTCTTTACCTCCATTGTTATTTATTCTAGCCGTGCAGCTCTTCGAAATGAGTTCCTCAACATCAATTTATAGTTAGTAACATTTTAATAATATCATTTTGTTAATATCAAATATAGCAAAATAGAAAGAGAGATGCAAGAAGAAACGTAATGAGGAAAGGCATTTGTTACGACAATGCCTCAATCACAAAGAAAGCTAAAGAAGCTGCCGCCAGTAGAGTACCGACGACAGCTTGCTTCTTTTTCTATGTCCATTAAATGGGGTCTTGACCACCCTCGGGCGGCTCTTTTACCTTTAACAGTTGCTTCATTTAGCAGCTGTTTCATTTCATGTAGCGATATTCCAGGAGATTCTTCAAATTCGAGATTTTCTGCAGCAGCTTCTCCCCGACATTGGTTTCCCTCACCAGTTTCCGTTCCAGTTCTTTGTCCACCAGTCTTTTTACAGACAATACGTCCGTTCCGTTACATAACACATCTTCTTTTGAATTAAATTTCTTATGCGCGACGAGCTGCATGCCAAAGGAATTATACAACAAGGTATATCCGGCGATACCCGTTGTGGATTGATAGGCTTTGGAAAAACCGCCGTCAATGACGACCATTTTCCCATTTGCTTTAACAGGGTTCTCTCCACTAATTTCTTTAACCGGAGTATGCCCGTTAATGATATGTCCATGATCCGGATTCAAATCAAACTCTTGCAGGATTTTCCGGCAGATCTCCTCATTTTCCCGCAAATGGTAGTAAGGGTTCTTTCTCTCCTTGTGGGTTTCTTTATCTTGGATAAAGTACCGCTCAAAGGTGGTCATTTCTCTCTTTCCAAAGAGCGAGGAACATTTCCCTGTCCAGATGTACCATACCATATCCGTAGCCAGATCATCCGTCTCTTCCGGATTTGCAAAGGCGTAACGCAAATAATATTCAAAAACATCGATCAGCTGACGACCCGAATAGCTCTTGTCTTCAATCTGCATTTCTTCCATGTTTCCTTCTTCATTCAAAGGAATGCAGCCGTGGATCAACAAATTCCCGTTGTATTTTAAATAAAGGCTACCCTTCTTCATAAGGAAATTCATATGTCTGGCCAGCTTTTCGGAATGCTGAACGGAGAACAGCAGCTTCTCCATCACCTGTTGTTCTTCCTCCAGCAATTGTTCAGGCTGTTGCGGATTTACGGTAGCGAAACAGGTGTTTTCCAGCGGGTACGTTTTTCTGCCGATCTTGATTTCATTTTTGTCGTAATCGATCTGCTCAAGCAAAAGCCTTTCAGACATATGAAAGTAAGGACGTCTTTTGATAATCGGGATTTCAAGCTTAAACTGGATTATGGCAATGGCTTGATGGATTTTGGTAATCTGCAGGATTTCCTGCTCCGATACGTTATGATCGGCCTGCAGCTTCGGTCTGAAGGCTGGATTGTCATTATAGTATTTCTCCGCCAAGTTCAGCAGCGGGCGAAGATTGATTCCGTATACGTCTTCGATAATGTCCAAATTGTCGTATCTGGCGCAGATCCGGATAATATTCGCAAGGCAGACCAGAGAACCCGCATAGGCGCCTATCCACAGGACATCATGGTTCCCCCATTGAATGTCTACAGAATGGTGGTTGATAAGCGTATCCATAATTTTATCGGGGTCCGGCCCGCGGTCATAGATATCTCCGACCACATGAAGATGGTCAACCACTAGGCGCTGGGTCGTATAAGCAAGGCCGATAATCAGCTTATCCGCCTGACCCAAGGAGATAATCTGCCGGTATATTTCCTCATAATAAGGATCCTTATTGTTGGTAGAATCCGTCTTGTACAGAAGCTCTTCTATAATATATACGAACTGCTCCGGTAGAGCTTTACGCAATTTCGAGCGCGTATATTTGGAGGAGGCATAAGAAATGAGCTTAAGCATTTGTTCAATCGTTTGTCTATACCACCGGTTCAAGGCTTGTTGATTGCACAGGTCTCCTTTAACCAGCTGTATTTTTTCTTCCGGATAATAAACTAACGCCGCAAAATCATTGATTTCTTTATCCGTCCAAACCTCTTGGAACAATTCTTTGATTTTCTCTTTTACGGTACCAGAACCGTTTCTGAGTACATGCTGAAAAGCCTGGAACTCCCCATGCAAGTCACTGACAAAATGTTCAGTTCCCTTGGGTAGATTGGAGATCGCTTTAAGATTGATGATTTCTGTTACGACTTTTTCTTCCGTATCATATTTCTGGGCCAATAAATCTAGAAACTGCGCATCCAATACAGTTGTCCTCCTTCAGGGAAACGGTGATGTCTAGCTGAGCGAACTTAGAAGCCCCTCGGCCTTTAAGAGGTTTATGAGTTGGGGCTAGCCGCGTACCTTCAAACTTATTGTAGACAGTAAAGGAAAAAAACATTAGTCCATCAAGGCTTACAGATGAGTTCCTCCTTGAAATAGCTCATCCAAAGGCTAAGCCATTTCATAAGGGCATTTGTACCAACATAACACTATGTTGTCCCTAAATCAAAGACAAGTATGAAGACTTCCCTGATATAGGGCTTTTATGAACTTGAAGGTGCCCAGAAGGAATGAGATCCGAGATCGCGCGTTTAACGTTCCTCCTTCCCTATCTGGATACAGACTCATCATATGCATAGATCTTAAAAAGTTTTATATAAAGAATGATACTAATGAGTGCACAGACAAGGATGAAAGTAAAAACCCCCATTGGAGGTACCCGTGCCGATAAAATAACGGTCAAGGGTGCTGCGAATCTCCCAATCGTGAATTGCAACCTCGATGCCCCCATATATTGCCCTCTCGCATTCACAGGTGCATACTGACTTACAAAGTTATTGGTCACCGGAGAACGTATGATTTCTCCAAACGTAAATACGATCGTGATGAGGAATAGTAACCAAATATGCGTCGTTAATCCAATAGCGAACATGCCTAACCCAGCCAATGCCGATGACAGAATGAACACGTCGCGATCTCTTAAGCGATTTAACCATTTTGTAGCGGGTAAGACAAATAGAACGAACAGCAGACCATTTAACCCAAGAATCCATCCAAATACTTCTGTACTCGTAAGCCGGAGCGACCAATCATTCCAAGTGAGAAGGGATTGTGACGGGACATATTGGGTGATATATATCGCTAAATACAGATCCAATTGCATGATTGTTATAATAGAGAAAACGCCTGCCAGAATATATAGAACAAATATTTTATCCTGAAAGATGACTCCATAGCCTTTCCATTGTTCTTTTATCGAAGTTGAAACTGCATGTAATGAAACCTTTTGGCTGGTACCCGGCATACTTTCACGAATTCTCAGAAAGATTGCAACCGTATAGAACAGCATGACGATTGTACAAGTCCATAGCAGTTCACTTCGGTATTGAAAGAAAAAAAATGCCCCCAATGCGGGTCCTAATACAGCACCAATATTATGAGCTGTCGTAAATGTGGCGAACACCTGCCGGCGATCCTTATCGGAAATAAGATCCGCTACCATCGCATCGCTGGCAGGTCCATAGAGGGCACCTCCTAATCCAATGCCAATAAAGGCGAAATAATTAACCCAATGTGAACTGGACAAAGCAAACAATGCGAACATACACGCTTTAAGGGAAGCGCCTGCCAACATCATAGGACGACGTCCCACCCTATCCGCTAAACTCCCTCCAACCATGCTGCCAAGTATGCTAATGAGGGGCGGGATCGACATTAACATCCCTGCTGTCTGTTTACCTAACGCTTCACTAAAGTAGACCGTAATAAAAGGGAAGTACATCCAAAACAATAAATTGAACAGTCCCTCGCCGATTAGGCGAATTTTCAAATTCACATCCCAAACATGTAATTTCAAATGTTCTCCCTCTTCTCTAACGCAAACATCCGTATAGGTCTACGAATATTCACCGTTTTCCCCGGCCAGGTAAACCAATGATAAAGTACTTGGGAAATTAAATATAGACTTATAATTTTTAATAAGTTATACTCATAATATGGAAATCGATGGAACCCATTTTTAATTTAACTGCTCCAGAAACCGAACATTTGTTCGAAAATGAAATCATAAAAAGACGCTCTTATGTGAGAGCGTCTTTTTTCATATATTCTACGAGCCCTAATGTGATGCCACCAACAGCCGAAGTTCCTCGTCAACGATCTTGGAATGTTACGCTTGTTCTGCCCAGTTAGCCGGATATGTTACATAGATAAATCGTGCATATTCTGGCACAGAAAATTGAATCTTACTTCCATTTGGAATCAGGATCACTTCTCCTGGACCAGCTGACACCTTTGTACCATCAATGATAACATCCAGATGTCCCTCAATCACATAATCAACTTCATCATAGTTAAGTGTCCAGTCAAAGGTTGTTTCTTTCATCTCCATGATACCGCAGCCAAGTCTTGGACTTTCCTGTAGAGAGAAAAGATCCTTACAATAGACGATATCATTCGGGTTGCCTGTATCGAGACGATCCTCTTCTGTTACTTTCATGTTTGGCACTTTAACAGAAGTAATCCCTCCAGGACCTCTATGAACGTTCTGTTCAATCGCATCAGACCCTACTTTTTCCATGATGATTTTACGAACCATCTCTTCAATCATCTTTTTATCGATACTCATAAGTACCCTCCTCTAATTTCTAGGTGCAGTTCTTTGGGACCCTTTTTACTTGGAATGAGCATAGCAACCAATAGAGCTGTGGTACACTTTCCTGATCTTCCAAACAGATAATAAACACAAAGAGGCCTAAAGTTATACCGATTCCATAGGAATGTTATAACCTTAAGCCTCTTTGCTTTAAGTAAGACTACGCCTTTGTAGTCCTCTATTACATATTAAACGTGAATGAAACTATTGTTCCACACGCTGTAGATTCAAATTGCATGCTCCCTTTTAGTTTATCCTCTACATAGCTATTTACAATAGATAAACCTAAACATTTTTGTGAACATTCTTCAACGTTGAATCCTTTGCCATCATCTATTCCTCCAATCGTGCTCAACATTTGATATAACATTGTATCCAACCGATATTTTTGTTGCCCTAAAAGGGGATTCGACATTATTTCCTACTGAACCTATGTGAAATAGAGTAAATAGAAGTTATAAAGTGATATCTGTATATTGCTGTCGTTGATTACGCTTACCTCGGGATTGAACCAGTTTTTACCTTACCTTATACTGACAATTGTTAGCCTATTTATTTAGCTAGCAACAAAAGAATCCAAGAGAATGGAAAGGAGAGATTACGATTAAACACACTTTTTCCCGATTTAAAAAAACGTTGTCCGTCGCTCTAGCCTCAACCTTGCTTTTTTCATTAGGTACTTGGTCAAATGGAGCTTACGCTTCAGAGAGTGGACAGTCCTTTCCAACGAGTACATCATTCTCCAACACTGCAACTTCAGTATTTGAAGAAAAAATTGTCGTCAAACTTAAAGAACAAGCCTTCCTGCCAAGTAATGAAGGAAAACTTCAACTGCAACAAGAAATATCGCCGCTCTCAGCTGTACCAGAATTATCGTTTGATCCGCTAATCTCAGAGGAATTCTTACCGTCAGCTAACAAGAGCTTAGCTGCTAATCCTTTTGCATCCGTGTTTGATCGCTATTATTATTCCAAAATTCCCGCTGGTGCTGACGTCGAACAGTTATTGCAAACGTTGCGAGGCTTCCCGCTCGTTGAGGAAGCATACGTAAGTAAAAAACCAGAATTGGCCAATGCGCCTCTTCCGAACACAACACCAGTCCTTCCAAGTGATGATCCGCGCTTCTCCTTGCAAAGTTATGCGCAAGCAGATCCTCTAGGTACTAACGCTCCCTATGCTTGGCAATTTGAAGGTGGCGATGGCAAAGGCACCAAGTGGGCCGATATCGAGTGGAATTGGGCACTAAATCATGAAGATTTAGCCGCTCACAACATTCAGCTTTTGCCCGGCGGCACTAATGATGGAGATGCTAGTCACGGTACGGCTGTACTCGGGGTTGTATCCGCAGTTGACAATGCTATTGGCAATATCGGGCTAGCTAACAAAGCTACGCCGATTGTATCCTCTTTAGTTCGTACAGGTGGTACAGCAGAAGCAATTTTAGCGGCCACACAAGTATTATCTCCGGGTGACGTTATTCTGCTCGAAATACAGATCGGTTATAACGGCGGCCCTTGGTTACCTATCGAAACACAGTCGGCAGAGTTTGATGCAATCCAATATGCAACAAGCCTAGGGATTGTCGTTGTAGAAGCGGGAGCCAATGGTGGTGTTGATCTCGATCAGTACAAGCATTGGGATAATAAATACATCTTCAATCGGGATCTCCCAGATTTCAAAGATTCTGGAGCAATATTTGTTGGAGCGGGCTCATCAACTGCACCTCACCACAGACTTGGCTTCAGCAGCCATGGCAACCGAATCGATGCTTACGGTATTGGTGAGAACGTTGCAACTTTAAGTTCAACAAGCACTGCTTCGACAACTGGTTATACCGACTACTTCAATGGAACATCTTCCGCTTCACCTGTCATCGTAGGTGCGATTCTACAACTGCAAGGGATTGCTAAAGCCAAATTCGGCGTGCCGTATTCGCCAGATGAAGTTCGTAGAATACTGAGATGGTTACCGTTTAATACCCCGACTTCCGATTTAGCAAATGATAGAATCGGTACCCTACCTAATTTGCAACAAATTATAACGAATTTACCTACGCCAGGTGCTGTACCTACCGATACAGAAGCACCACTAGCACCAACCAATCTAGTTGTTAATACTACCTCTGGCACAGTTAACCTGAATTGGACAGCTTCTACGGACAATGTTGGATTAATCGGCTATGACATTTACGTAAATAACGATCCTTTTGCTAAAACAAGATCGACTAGCAACTCTGCTACGATCAGTGGATTAACTAGTGGTTCATATACGTTTACTGTCAAGGCTCGAGATGGCTTTAGTAATTTGTCTGCGGCAAGTAACTCGGTGACAGTTCAAGTTCAAGTTGACCCCTGCCCTGCTCCATGGAGCGCTTCCTCCACTTATGTTCAAGGTGACATTGTTTCTTATCATGGAGTGAAGTATCAAGCCAAATGGTGGACGCAAAATGAATATCCAGATCTGAAAAGTGGCCCCAACGATGTTTGGACTGTGCTCGGTCCATGCTAAAAGAATAAAACTTGATTAAATAAAAGAGAGGTAGGGGCATATCCATTCCCTATCTCTCTGTTATTATCTTCGATAACCCCTACTTCAGATACTACTTACAATCCAATATAGGCTGAGAATCAAATCAATCTGATATTAATTTTGAATAAATATTGAGATCGTTAAACTTTCCATCTACTCTTTCATATTGTCTGAGTGTTCCTTCAAATGTAAAGTTGAGCTTTTGTAATAGCTTCATAGAAATCACGTTTCTAGGATCAACCTTTGCTTCGATTCGATTCAGCTTTAAAGACGAAAATCCATGTTCTAACAAAGAAGAGATAGATTCTGTAGCGTATCCTCTTCCCCAAAATGATTTAGCAATGTCGTATCCAATCTCTGCTTTGCCATTTTCAAAATCTAAGGCATTATAACCACAAGAACCTATAATCTCATTGGACTCTTTTTTAATGATGGAGAAACGAATAGCCTTACGATCTCGGGAAAGATCATCAAAAAGATTAATCATTTCCTTTGCTTGATTTTCATTAGTAAAACAACAAACATTCATAAATTTAGTAACGTCTGGATCAGACCAAATTTTAAACAAACTAGACGAATCCGATATCTTCATTTTTCTCAAATGCAAACGTTCTGTGTGTAACTCTGTAATCAATACTTTTACCTCCATTATATGTTAATAGTTAGGTTTAAAATATTGACATCTGCGCATAGTTCAGTCCCTTCATTTTTGAAGATAGTTTCATTATATAAGAGGCTATATGCTTTATCTACGATTAATCTCAATCCTTTATTTGCTTCTCATGTTCAGGGATCCATCGATCCGTCACAGGATGATTCGCTTGGACAAAGAAAAGAACAGGTAAATTGGGAGGGAAAGATTGCAGTTCTGCTGCTTTAAAGTTGGAATACATGCTCACTGCCTCATTTAATTGAGTTGTATTATACATGTTTTTGTGTATCAAAATGTTCAATTGTTCTTTCGTTTGTTCATCATAAGGCAGTCCATCATAAGGGTCAGCACCCAGTTTCAATTGTATACGGGCAAAGCCCAAGTCGCGGAACCATTTAATCGGCTCTGTCACTGACGAATCAATCTTCTGTTCACTCAGCGAGGGAACACTGCTATCCAGCCCGATAAACGCTCTCACTTCGTTAGGATATTGGTTCACATAATCCAGACTGTAGATCCCCGATCTTCCTTATTTCCTTTCCTGCTTGTTGTGTCAAACTCTTCAGCTCCTCTTGTTATCTGTACATTGTCCTTGTGATCCACTAATTGCAAGTCTAGCCGACCAAGATGTCCCCTCAATGAATGCAATATGAACAGAGCATGAACAAAAAAACACTATATTAGTTGTTCAAAGAAAATAAAGAAAAGCAAAATAGCCCACACCTTGATAACAAGGTGTGAGCTATATGACGCTTACTAGTAAAGTTACCTAACAATACTATTTGATAAGACGAGCATTTACCCAATCAGCGTGGTCACTGTTAATACCATCTCCACCATCCGTGACAATAAGTTTTAGCTCATTCTTTCCAGTAAGATTAACGTTTACCTCTTTTGGCGCTATATTATTATGCATTTTACCACTAGTGAATACAACTTGATTGTCTACAACAACTTGGAACTCCACAGAACCTACAGTACCTACCTCATTATCTACCCCAACTAGCGCAGCAAAGGATGTGTACTGCCCATTCAGTTTGTAGACAATTTCACTGTTAGCATGTGTGCCCAAACCTTTTGCATAGGTAATGTTATTTAACTTGAGTGTATTTCCATCAACACTACGATCTTTTTGGACTGTTCCCCAACCTGCTGTGGCAGAAAACCAATTAATATCGCTTAGATACGTTGTCACAGGTTGTGGTGCTTCAAAGAGTTTAATCTCACTTGCAGATGCAAAACCATTTGTGCCACCACCTTGAGGTACTTCAAGTCGAACATATTTGGCAAGAGTAGGTGTGAAAGTGGCTGTCTTTTCTGTTTTGTCCTTTGCCCAAGTGCCTGTGGCAACCTCATTGAAGGATACTCCATCAAGACTAGTTAGGATTCTATATTTTGTAATAATTCCATTTTCTTCACTTTGTCGTGGTAGATAGGTTAGCTTGGTGAATGTTGTAGGATTTAAATATTTTGCTGTAATATGGTAAGGAAACTGATTTGGGTTATTCCATGCACTGTGCCAGATAGTTTTTGTATCTCCATCAAATGCATATACTGCGGCATTACCCTGTGAAGTCTCTTCGCTATTTGCTGTTGCGGCAATGATACCCCCAATACCTTTTACCTTATCCATTCCATCAGTCGGTTTAATGATGTTATAATCTGACCCAAACCAAATTGGTGCGGTTAGAAGAGGTAAACCCAATGCATTAATCTTGTTTTTTGTGTCATTTGTTGCAGGTAAACCCCATTTATCAAAGAAAGGCGTCAAGTCATAGTGAGCTACTTTTGAAGTGTTTAGAATAAATGCCTGCTTTTTCTGATCATCTGTAGTTGGCAGATCTGCTTGTGCCATCTCACGATATAATCGATGTAACTGTGGGTAGAAGTTATCCCCAAAAGCAAGATTAAGCTGCCACAGCATTTCTAATTTTGAATTAGAGTCTGCAAAATTCTTGGTTGGCTGATCTACAAACGTGAAAGCAGCTAAGTACTCGCCTGGGGATCTTGCAGGTTCAGTAGGCTTAAGAGCCTTCTTAGCGGCTATAGAATATATATTTACATTCACCTCAGTCATCCCATCCCAATTCCAAGGTGCTTGTTGTCTCAGATGACCTGCCTCATGATACTGCCCCCAACCCGTTCTTGTAAGGTCTAAAGCATCGGCACTTGCTCCAGTATCTTTAGGCATAATTGCCCCATCCCAATTTGCATATGCATACGCTCCTGGTATGGTATTTTCTGATTCAATAAAGCCAATCAAATGCCTATCTAACCGATGCCTAGGATCAGAATCAGAACTAGATAGTCCAGATATTTGATCCTGCGCTGTAATAAACGTATCATAAGTCTGTAAAAGAGTAGTTGGGTCTTGATTCAAGATATGATCTCTAGCAGTAGCATAATAGAAGACAAAGAGAGCTCTTTCTGATTGAAGAACAACAGAAGGTGCATTAGGATATGCATTCATCATTGCCTGCCAATCCGCATTTGTATTCTTGCCTAATACAAAGAATGGAACAGGACTCCCCCCGCTCACTATATTTACATTAATACTACCTTCATTGTTGCTGTTATCAAATGATAACAAACCGCCATTTGGTGAGGTAATTGTGTTTATGCCTGGTTGTAATGGATAAAAAAGCGCCCATTCTTTATCATGACGATGGATCCCAATAACCGCTGTAATTGGTTTGTTACCTGAAACTTCAATCTTAATTTGTTCATTGGGTTTTGCATATAAACCTGTCGGCTGATATATTTTTCTAGCATTTATCAATCTACGTTCTCGGTCGCCTTCCGCCCATATATCTCCAAGCGCTTTTACTTCAAAATTTCGCTGAACAACAAGATTATTTAGCTCTGTAATGGCTTCCTCTGATGGTTTGATGACTGGCTCTGATGGTTTGATGGCTGGCTCCGTTGGCGTGATGACTGGATCCGTTGGCGTGATGACTGGCTCCGATGGTGTGATGACTGGCTCCGATGGTGTACTGACTGGCTCTGTTGGTGTGGTGACTGGCTCTGTTGGTGTGGTGACTGGCTCTGTTGGTGTGGTGACTGGCTCTGTTGGTGTGGTGACTGGCTCTGAAGTTTGGGCTAGTGCCCAAGATGGCGAGCCAGCTACTACAACCGCTGTTACCACCGTAAGAGATAAAACCTGAAGTGACTTCTTAAGTTTTCTCATCAAATCCTCCTAGAACAAATGAAATATATGCATAGCTAGCATTTAAATGCTGGCGTATCCATCTTGGTAAGTAATAAATGGATTTCAGACTATAATGATACTACTACATTCCACTTTTTTACATTTGTTAAATAACACCGTTTATCTCTATTGCTTCAATTCCATCTTTATTCTGCTTTTAATAAAAAAAACAAACTCACAACATAAGCTGTAAGTTTCTATTGACAAATCGATTGATGCATCTCATCATGAATGTCGGCAATGTTCTTGCCTGAACAAAAAAATCCTAATGCTACGAAGCAGGCGTATGCCATTTCCATAGCAGAAGGATTTATTAGACAGGATCTACAAATTTCTCATCTCATAGATTTTTTGCAAGGTATTAAGGTGCATTGATTTATCTTCGGGCGACTCAGCGAATTTATACCACTCCACAAGCCTGTATCCGAACATAACAAGGATTAGTTCATAAATACAATGATCGGAGTTGTGAGACACATCCGCATATTCCGAAAAACCCCTGTAATACGCCGGAATGCATCTTTGGTAGTATTCAACCATATGACAGACATCCGCTTCGTCCGCTAATAAACTCGCGATATCCTCGCCCAGATACCCCCATCCGGCGGTATCCCAATCGATAAGTACGATTTTACTGTCCGAATCGAATATGTTTGCCACCCAAAAATCTCTGTGGCAAAGTACGATTGGCAGCTTTTCAATGCGACTGAATATTTCGTCCGCATTGTTATCTAAGTCTATAAGCATTTTACATAGGTGCTTCGGAATTTCGCAGTCGTCGGAGCGTATGTAATCATACAAAACATTCCATGACCGATACCGCAGATAGTAGTTTTTTGTAAACTCAACCTTGCTTAAATTGGTCAAATTCTGCAAGACGTTTGGTCGTTCAGCGTACAGCTTGCCTTGAAACCGCCCCAATTCCTCGGCTGCACGTTCATACATTTCTGAGGTTAGATTTAAGCCTGACACACCATCAATATATTCTATCCATAGCTGTATCTCATCGCCATTTATTTCGGCGTGATAACACTCCGGACAACGGAACGAATCGAAGAAAACCTTGTTGAAATCCGATGCATAGAGATCGTATTCCCTTCGCCATGAATCCGGATCACCATAACGCTCCCATTTTTTCTGTGTTTTCCAAACTACCTTATACGGCAGATTTTCACCGTCGGAAGTTTCAGCCATGCCCGTTACAAGCCGAACATCTCCTACTGTCCCGCCTTGCAACTCTTTAAGTTGATAATCTGCGCGGATTATCGTCTTGCCGAGCATTTTACTCACAACAAGCACCAGTATTTCGGGCTTTACAAACATTTCATCATGGTTGTTCATTTCTTGTGTCCTCCCTTTTTACCCTTATGTTGCATGGCAATCGACTTTTGCCACGCCCGTTTATTTATGAGATACCCCGTTTTATCATCCACAAACTTGTTTTCACGCTTCTGTACAAGGTAACGCTCCCAATGCTCTGGCGCCAATGATCCATCGGCAAGAGCGACAAGAACTGCGCAGCCCGGCTCCGTCTGATGGCGGCAGTCACTGAAGCGACACTGTGTGATTAAATCCTCCACATCGTGAAATCCCGCGCTGATCCCGTCGTCCGCACCGAACAACCCAAGTTCACGCATTCCCGGCGTATCAATAACCATCGCGCCTGAAGGGAGCATGAAAAGCTGGCGATGCGTTGTTGTGTGCCGACCCCGGCTGTCGGCCTCGCGGATACCCTTGACAGTCATTACATCCTGATTCATCAATGCGTTTAGCAGCGAGGATTTCCCCACGCCGGACATGCCGAGGAATACCACGGTTTTTCCTGGTTGCAGATATTCACTCAACTCGTCTAAGCCACTCCCGGTATGACTGGAAACTGCGTGTACCGGCACACCAGGGGCGGTTTTCTGAACCTCAGCTAACGGTGCGCTGAAATCCGGGACCAAGTCAGCTTTTGTTAAGATTACGACAGGCTGGCCACCACTTTGCCGTGTCTGTGTCAGGTAACGCATAATGCGGCTGACCTTGAAATCCCAGTTTAGAGACGACACGATAAATACGTAATCAAAATTCGTTGCTACGACTTGCTCAAGAATGGTTTTGACATACTCTGCTGCGTGTCCCGAATAATCAGCGCGGGAAAATTTCGAGCGGCGAGGCAGCAATTTGGCAATGCGCGAAGCGCCGCTTTCGTTGTATTGTAGAAATACAAAATCGCCAACGCACGGAAACTCCTCTCGAGTCCCCACAGAGTGGTAGAATGCACCCTTCAATACAGCCGTCACTTCTCCTTGTTCGGTGATGACGGTATATTGGTCCCGCTGAAGTTCCGTAACCCTTCCGGGTATTAATCCTATCGGCGGCGTTTCGGCTTCGATATAGCCGTATTGTTTTAAATCAATCATTGAGCCGATCCTCTCCTAAAATTAAAGTTGTTTTTGGGCATAAAAATACCGCGAACAAGCAGCCTCCTAAGAAGCTGCTGTTTCGCGGCGAAAAGCCAAAAGTCGGCTTATAATCAAAAAGGGATACGACCTACATCGTATCCCGCTAACAGCAGTATTCACGAAAGGTTACTGTTTACGGCATAGCAAAAAAACACGGGTAGTTCTCCCGATTGCTCTCATTCCAAGCTATAATTAAAGATTGGAATTTACTATGCCCGATATTCGGCTAAGTTAAAATCACCAATACCATATAAGCAGCCATTTAAAACATCTCCTTTCGAGGGAAAAAGTGGAATTACAATTTCACTTCTATAGTTTTACATAAACCTTTGTGGAAATCAATAGGAAATTAGTATTTGATCTTTCGTACATATTGATCCTCGCCCTGATTTTTCACAACGATTCCTAGTTCACGTAAGTCCATTTTTAAATTTGTGGCCTTTTTCTTATCCCCTTCCCTAATTGCATTTCGACGTTCATACAAGATAGAATTCGCATTTTCTCCACATGCATGATCATCCAGGTTCCAAAGATTGAATTCATCTTTATACGGATCCTGTTCACTCCATGGGTAATGATGATACAGGAAGATTTCTCGTATTTTTTGTTACTGTTATCGATTCCAATGAATCCGTATCGGCCGTAACCGAAGGATTGTTCGAAGAGGATAAAATTGTCACCGGCAGCCAATCGTTCAACGTTCCGTTCCAGTCGAATACAATTTGCCACATCATCACAATGGAAGCGGCGGGCACTACGAGCGGCATTACAAAGGCAGTTTGCAGCCAATTGCGGATAAACAGCCTTTGGTTCAGAAGATGGGCAAAAATAGTGACAGAGCAACGATTAGCGGTATGCATACACCGGTAAATAAAAAAGTGTTAGCTGCCGCTTTGCGGAAGGAAGCGCTCTCCAACAGTGACTCATAATTGTGAAATCCGACAAAAGAGCCGTTCCCCGGGCTATCTTGAAATGAATACAGAACCCCCATGATAAAGGGAATCAAATAAAAGATGGCAAAGCCGAAAGCTTGGCGACAGGAAGAGCGCAGCCACGGCCATTTCATTGCGCAGCAGCTTATTCATTCAGTAACGTGGTTACCCGATTTTGAATCAGCTCGGCCACAGCTTCCGGAGTTTGCTGCCCGCTGAAATAGGCAATCGACTCTTCCTGCACAATTTGATCGATTTTGTTAGTATTTTTCTGAGGCGAAGAAGCAATAGAAATGGTTCCGCTCACGAGCTTCTCCAAAACATGATAGTTGGCTCCGTTCACAAACTTCTCTAAATCGTCAATATCCTTTTGGATAATCTCAAATACTTGGCCTTTCATAGGGCCGACTTCTTGATCGGATTCCACCTTCCCCGTTTTCAGCAGTTCCTTCGCTCTCTTCTCATAGGAAGCTTTATTTATTGAGAAAGCGCTCATGCGGCACCATTTCGAAGCGATCCTCTTGAAGCAGAATCAAATCCATCAGCTTCAGGGATAACGATTCCAATCGTTTTCCTTCGGAATAAATCACATTCAAGCCGTCGAGGAACACCTCCTCGTTGTACTTGGTCGTCCTCATAAAATTGGCATAGCCGATAATGGAAGTTAAAGGCGTTTTTAACTCATGAGTAAAATTATCGATAAACCGTTGCTTTTGTTCATTGAGCCGTTCAAGATCCGAAATTTTATCCTCTACGACTGCCGCCATTTCATTAAAGTTGTTGGCGAGCACTCCGATTTCGTCCTTGGACTTCAATCGAACCCTTTCCGAAAAGCCACCTTGAGCGATAACCTTCGCTGTCTTGTTTAGCCGGTCTATGGATCGTGTCAATCCTCTGCTCACGAAGAACATAATCAACATAAACAGGAAGCAGGCAGCCAAATCCACCTTAAAGAAAAAATGATATTGATCCACCCGATCCTGATATACGGGAGTCACATCTACCATGTAAGTAAACATATAAGGTTTATGATTGATATTCGCCAGGTTCGAAGTGAAGAGAATCGTGCGCTGGTCGATGTCCCGCAAAATATAGCGGATTTCATTCTCCTTCAGCTTGTCCAGCTCGTTGCGCTGAGCAGGCAGCGGAAAATTTATATTGCTGAACACCGGCCGGTTCGTTTTGTCCCTGATATCCAGGTACACCCGTTGATCACTGTTTTTATGTATAAATTCATTGGCAATTCTCGTTAATACCGTTTTCTCGTAATCAATAGAGTCATAGATGCGCAAAATCGGTACAATCGCCTCAACGCTCGTATGGATACTCATATGTTGACTCATCGCGTTGTTGATTTCTTGCTCTAGCATTTTGTTATGGCTCCGCTCAATGACCATGATGGAAGCTGCATGAAAGATGAGGAGAAATACGAGGATCGTGAAGACATAAATTTTCTGCCAAAACTTCATCCCCTAGTCCTCCAGCCGGTAGCCCATTTTGTATATCGTCTTGATATGATCATGGAGATCCAATTTCTTGCGAAGCGATTTGATATGCATATCAACCGTTCTCGTCTCCCCATAATAGTCGTATCCCCATACTTTTTCGATGAACTGTTCTCTGGAGAGGGCAATATTTTTGTTTTTCAGCAGAACGATAAGCAAGTCGTATTCCTTCGGCGTTAGCTCGACGGGTATCCCTTGTTTGATGACTTCTCTTTTGTCCAAATCCACTTGAATCGTTTGAAATGCCATCAGCCGCTCTTCTTTTCCATATCTTCGCAACACAGCTTCGATCCGGGCCAGCAGCTCAATCGCTTCGAAGGGCTTGACGATGTAGTCGTCCGCTCCGAGCTTCAATCCGTCGACCTTGTCGTATACTGAGTTTTTCGCTGTCAGAAAAATGACCGGAATGCGGTAGGGCCGAATTTTCTCCATCAATTCGAATCCGTCCAGATGCGGAATCATTACATCCAACAGGATGAGGTCGAACGGCCCCCGCTTCAGCGCCTCTAGCGCTTCCAAGCCGTCGTAAGCCTCGGCGGTCTCATAGTTTACTAGATTGAGGTTCATTTTAATAATTTTCGAGATATGAATATCGTCTTCGACAATCAATATTTTTTGTGTCATGACCTCAGCACTCCTTGCAAGCAGTTCTTATGTTCCATAATAAGGAGAATAGATTGCGACAGCAAGTGCAACTGCGAGGCGGAGGAAAATCGTTACCGGATCACGACTACCAATATAGTAACTGACAAAGGATCTGCCTGGCGGCAGTTTTCTACCTTTCCAACAGATCCTTTGTTCTGTAAGCAGTTTATTGTGACCTTCTTAATTAACCGCATCGTTTCATACTGTAAGTATTATGGCAGACCGGCAAACGAACCGGAATTACTGTTTCGTTTGTTGTTCTTACAGATCCTGTACAATCTCTCGGATGAGCGAATCATACAGGAAGCTCAAGTAAATCCGGCATACAAATGGTTTATTGGGATCAATCCAGAAGACTCGCTTCCAGATGCGCGCTTCGGCTGGAAGAGCAGTTCCAAATCGTTTTTTGGGTACAAAGAACATTTTGCAATGACGGAAGAAGAAATTATTACCGCCCTAGAGGTGACACCGGGAAGCACCGACGAAGGGAAGCAATTGTTGGCGTTGCTCGAACAGACAACAGCAAATGGCATAAACGTAAGCGAAGGCTTCGAATATAACAAGGACGCCGATTTCGTCGTCTGTCCAGCTGTTGTAAACGCAAAGCGGATGGTAAAGCTAATAGAGCAATAGCAGCCTATTCCTCAAGTGAGGATAGACTGCTTTTTTTCTCTTATGAGACTACTGCAAAACGAATACAGTTAACGTCTATTTGCTCGATTTGATGTACACGGGTTTCTTTTCAGCATCCAACGCTGCTTGCAATACCGTCTCTTTACCTTTAACAAAATAATAATCTTTAAATAGGTTGTCCCACTTCACTTCACATCCCGAAATATCGATATTGAATAATTCCTTGGCAAGCGGAGCGACCACTTCCTTTGCATCTTTTTCCGTAACCTCTTGGTTGGTCGTTACCTTTTTTCTTGTATTATCAAATACGTTCAAGACCTTTCCCTTTTTTGCTTCCATCTGAAGTGAAACATCGTTATCCTTAAGTGATAACGTTTGAACTTTGTCACCTTTAGAATAAAGTTGAGCTTCTGTGATTTCAAAATCATGATCAAATGCCGTTTTCATCGCTTTTGCTGCCGTTTCCAGCGACTTTGAATCGAGCTCTTCCTTGGCAAGCTTTATTAAAACTCTACTCTCAAATTCCGCCTTACCCGATGCTTCCCAATGTGCCTCAAAATCCTTCCCTGTCAACCAATACGAAAAATAATCATCTTTTAATTTTTCATTTTTACCATCATAAAGGCGACTTAGAACCACTTCTTTATCAAGGACGTATGTTTTCTTCGCGTATGCACTTTTCAGTGCTTTCAGGATCTTCTCCTGAGCCCCTTTACTGATTTTATCGAGTGGAATCGTTCCGTATACCTGCCATACTTCCCCTTTTTTATAATCGAAGCAAACGACATACTTTCCATCTACCGATTTAACCCGTGCATCTGTATTAACTATAGACTCGGCAGCATCCTGCAACTTTACCTCTTTCCCCGCAAATTGCTTTACTGCTTTTTGCAGCTTGGCGGCCAGCTTCTGGTCGATTTGAACCTTCTTATTATCCGTTTGCTTCTGCGTTTGCGCAGCCTCGGCTCCTGCAGCAATCGGGCCTGCCACGGCAACTAACATACTGGATACGATCATAGACGCTAGAATTGCTTTTTTTAAATTCATACTAAATCCTCCTACATATTCTCATTGCGTACCACTGGTATATCGCTGATACTGAGTCAAAATATAATTAAATGGTTCATTTGCAACGTTTATTTTGATTTCACTTCCATATCTGCTACATAACCGTCGAACTGCGCATCAGCAGCTTTCCCGGCGCATATGTATACAATCTTTTTATTCGCATCGAGCGCTGCTCTCACATTCATGCCATTTTTGCTGGTGAAATAATAATCCTTACTGTGTTCATCCCATTTCACGCTATGTCCATTCATGTCGATATTAAATAATTTCTTCGCTAACGGGGTAACCGCTTCTTTCGCCTCTTTATCTGAAATTCCCTTATGATCTCGTACTCTTATTCCAAACTCATTGTACATGCCTTTTATTTCTCCTGTATTGGGATCCGCATAAACCGTAACTTTGCCATCATGAAATACCCACGCTGCCTCTGCTTTATTTTTCCCATGAGCCGTTATTGGGAATACATTAACTGCAAGCTGAGCACTTGTCATTTCAAATTTATGTTGAAACGCCGTCTTCGCAGCAGCTATAACTGTTGACAGCAATTTCGGATCAAGCTCTTTCTTATCAAAATCAATACGGAGATAATCAGTTTTCAGTTGACCATCATCATCAAAATCGATTGAGAAAGTGGAGAAATCTTTTCCTTTCAATTCGTACCGTTTCTCCTTAGATAGCTTTACTCTGTCAAGAGGATTAAATGCTCTAACGTTTCGTTTACGCACCCAAACTTCTTGTTCAAAGGCGTACTTCTTCTTTGCATACTTGGCATACTTCGCATCTATTACTTTCAACCACTTTAAGACTTCTTCTTGATGCTGCTTGCTGATTTGGTCGATCGTGGTTTGGCCGCCTACCCACAAGATAATTTCCTTATCCTTAAGACTGTCAAATTGTACACAATATTTTCCATCTACCGATCGAACTTCTGCCAGACCTGCAGTACCCTTATTATAAATTAATTCACGCTTGCCCACCTTCTGCAATTCAACATCTTTCCCGGCAAATAATTTTATCGCTTGATTCAGCTTTTCAGCAAGCTTCGGATCTATTTGAATCGTCCGGTGATCCGATTGTTTCTGTTCTTGCGCCTTGGCCCCCGCAGGAATCGGGCCTGCCAATGTAGTCAGCATGCTGGATACGACCAGTGTTGCGACGATTGCTTTCTTCAAATTCATGATAAATCCTCCTATGTAATTACTTGAATATAAAATCGATTAGATATTTTAGCGTAGGAATTGGTAAATAACCACATAACATTCCATTAACATCAATTAAGAACACGTTACTATTCCTTAAGGCTTCTTACCTGACGCTGCTCGCGCTTGTATAAGCAACTCTTGCGCCTTGGCCTCCAATACGGCAGCCGCTTCATCCACTGACTTCTTGTTATCGACAACGGCTTGCAGCTCTTCCCGCAGCGGCTCATCGAACAGCGTGAAGAACTTGAATGGAACACGACCGCTCTGCCGTATGGAGTCAGCCTGCTTGACCTTCAGCATATAGAACGCTTCCATGCTCTTGCCCTTGAATTCCTTCACATATCCGGTACGCGAAGGCAAAGTGCCGTCCATCGTTTTCGAACGGGCATGAGCCATTTCCGGGCCGCACACGAACTTGACGAATTCCCAGGCAGCTCGCTTATTAGACGAGTCGGCGGCAATCGCAAAGAGAGAGTCAAGGTACACGCCTGTAGATTCATCCGCAGGATCAATCGGTACCGTGACAGCTTCCCACTCTACCGGCGCCTTATCCGTGTTAAATCCGACTTCTCCCGCATGGGGGACACCTTTGAACGTCATCGCGGCCACGCCGTCGTCGAAGAGGTTTTGCGACGAATCGAGTTGAGCTACGGGGTCGAAATATACCACATTGTTGCGTACTGCATCCGTAGCCAGACTCATCGCCTCTTTCCAGCCTTTGGAATTAATGAGCACCTTCTCTCCCTTCGGATCGAACAGCTGCAATCCGTAGGTCTTGGCGATATCGTACATCAAATCGCCAACACCACTCAAGTCATCAAAAAAAACGCCGCGCACCGGACGATCGCCGTGTTTGATATTGGAAAATCTTGCACCTAGCTCGAAAACCTCCCGCCAGGTCATCTTGTTCGTTGGCGGATCGATCTGATTCTCCCGGAACAATGCGGTGTTATAGCGCAAAGCCTTATTGTAGACTGCAGGAGTCAGCCCATATAGCTTGCCGTCGCCTAAATTTTTGATCACATCGATCAGTCCCGGCATGAACCCTTTGATATCATAGTTGTCCTGCCGAATCGCTTCATCTATGCCGTACAGCTTCCCATTGGCGGCGAATTGCTCAAAATTTTGCTGATCCAGCAATAGCACATCTGCTCCAGAGCGCTCCAACAACTTCCTTACCTCTGAATCATATTCATCTGGAATAATCATTTTCCCGAGATTTTTCAGTACCTGAATTTTAGGGATGACTTCAACTTCAAATTGCGGGTAGTTCATCTTAAAATATTTTCCATAATCTAGGTCAAATGCTTCCTCAGTCTGATAGATCACCTTGATTTTGCTTGGCTGTAAAGGCTCCAGCACTTCCTTCTTGCCGAAGCAGCCGCTCATTAAGGAAACGATCATAAGCAGCAAGATCACAATCTTCCATCTATTATGCATATTTTCTATCTCCCTCTTTGTTCAAGCGCAGTTTGCAATGAACCCTAACATCTAATTCCCCACCATTAACCCTGAGCCACTCGATATGATGTACACGAGTTTCTTATCAGCATCCAATGCTGCTTTCAATACCGTCTCTTTGCCTTTAACAAAATAATAATCTTTAAATAGGTTGTCCCACTTCGATTCCAATCCCGAAATATCGATATTGAATAATTCCTTGGCAAGCGGAGCGACCACTTCCTTTGCATCTTTTTCCGTAACCTCTTGGTTGGTCGTTACCTTTTTTCTTGTTTTATGATACACGTTCAAGACATTTGAACCTTGTCCCCATCAGAATGAAGTTGAGCGGATGTTAATTCAAAATCATGAACAAATGCCGTTTTCATTGCTTTTGCTGCACCACTTCTTTATCAAGGACGTATGTTTTCTTCGTGTATACACTTTTCAGTGCTTTCAGGATCTTCGCCTGAGCCTCTTTACTGATTTTATCGAGTGGAATCGTTCCTTCTACCGCCGATACTTTACCTTTTTTATAATCGAAGACAACGACATACTTTCCATCTACCGATTTAACTTACGCCTCTGTATTAAATGTAGACTCGGCAGTATCCTGCAACTTTACCTCTTTCCCCGCAAATTGCTTTACCGCTTTTTGCAGCTTGGCGGCCAGTTTCTGGTCAATTTAAACCTTCTTGTTAACTATTTGCTTCTGCCCTTGCGCAGCCTCGGCTCCTGCAGGAATCGGTCCTGCCACGGCCACTAACATACTGGATACGATCAAAGACGCTAGAATTGCTTTTTTAATGTTCATTTTATTTCCTCCTATAATGGAACAACTGATAGCTATAATGCTAATGAATGGAATAGAACTTTACCACGAAACTTTATATGAATAAAAATTAAGAGAACATTAATGTTTGGATAGAAGTATCGGAGCACATAAAAAAAGCACCCTTTCGGATGCTTCAAATGGATAATCTCTACTTCTACTTTTTTGCATTATTCCTCTAGTCTACTTCTAACAGGGCTTTCTCCTCCAGTAAGTGCATTATCCCCGGATTTAAGGTACACTACCTTTTTATTGGCATCTAATGCCACTCTTACTCTGGTTTCTTGATCTTTAACGAAGCAGTAGTCTTGATATAAGCTATTCCACTTTACTTCGTATCCCGTAATATCGATACTGAATAATTCCTTGGCAAGCGGAGCGACCACGTCTTTAGCCTCTTTTTCCGTATTTTTTTGTTAGTCGTTACCGCTTTACGCGCTTTATGAAATACGTTAGTTACCTTTCCCAGCTCCTTTCAACCGATACATCCGTATCCTCAAGCATCCATCTAAAGCCGTTTGTTAATTTAGCATATTTTCCGTCTATGGATTCAACCTTTGCACCATCAGGAGAGGATTCTATCTTCTCGCCGACACTCTTCAGCTTAATCTCTTTCCTGCATATACTTTGATTGCTTTTTGCATATGGAGGCTTCTCCCATCCAGTATAGCAAAGAGCCTTTTTTAATTCGCTTATTACCCCTACTTGGTTTACCGCAATCGATCTAACATTTCTTGCCGCTTGATCTGAAGCTCGGCAACCGCATCGTCCAGCGTTTCCTCTTTGTTAATAATGGATTTCAGCGCAGCCGACAATAACGAATCGAATTCAGCTTGGTAACGCTGGGGCTATATCCAGTTATTAAACAATTTAAACCTCGTTACCTCCACTTGAAATTGTTATAATGTTTTTAATATTTTTATAATGGAGGGCTAGAGAATGAAAATTGCAATAGTCTGTTTCGATAACTTTACTGATATAGATGTTTTTTTACCATGGGATTTATTAAATCGTGTACGTCTAGTTGGCGGTATTTCTGATTGGAATGTCCAACTATTAGGAACGGAAAAAACTCATATATCCATGTCTGGCTTACGTATCCCCATGACAGGAAGCATATCTGATATTCCTTCCGCTGACGCTGTAATATTTGCAAGTGGTAAGGGTGTACAAGATTTATATCTAAATCAAGAATATCTTAATAGCATTCATGTAGATCCTCAAAGACAATTAATAGGCTCTATGTGTTCTGGTTCACTACTACTAGGAGCTAAAAAATTGTTAACTGGCAAAAAAGCAACTACATATCCATCCGTAGTAGAACAACTTAAAGAATTTGATGTAGACGTTATTGAGCAAAGTTTCGTAAACGAAGGAAATATCTCGACTGCCGCAGGTTGTTTTGCTGCTCAAGATCTCTCAGCTTGGATTATAAGAACCCTAATTAATGAAGAAATGGTTGACACTGTGCTAGAAACTGTTCAGCCAGTGGGCAAAGGTTTATATTTTTAATTTCAAATCAAGTCAGAAATAGATAATGCTACACGACAGCTACTCAACTCGGCGCCTTCGGCTACCGCTTCTGGAGCAAGCCGATGCCGAAGCTGAAACGATATCTTAAAAAGGGAGAACCACATCCGTTGGAGCAGGTTACCGACGAGAAAGACAGACAGCGGATTCGATTGACGTTTCAGGCCATCGAAAAGGATTCGTCATGTGCAGTTGCTTCGCAACGGGACTGGTACAGATGATCTCCTTGCGCTTTTCTGAGTGCGCTCCTAACCTGCTCTTCCGCTATCTCCGAACTCCATCCAAGACCGTCATTACCGGACGGTCACTGGGTTATATTACATGATCCCTCTACGGTTCTGTTTAAACAGCTTGATCGTGTTATCAATTTTCGCTTTGATCGTGTTGAGCGGCATTTCCGTCATCTCCGTAATTTCTTCTATCGTATATCCTTCTACATACTTCAGTTGAATAAGCAATCGCGTCATTGGCGACTGTTGTTTCATAAAGGCTTGCAACTCCAAATTCTCTTCCGTCGTTTGGCGTTTCACAAGTCCCTTAACTTCTTCATCATCGATGAAGACAATTAATTTACTATTGAGCAAATGGGATTTGCATTTTCGCAATTCGGTACGATTCGTCTTGAATTTGTTGTATTACAAACGCGAAGCTGTTCTTATCGCCCCGCTGCGCACGGTCAATCATCATCTTTTGAACCATAGTTTCTCCTTGGCAACGAGGCATGAGTGCTCAAAATAGTTCTGGAATCTTCACCATATAATTATATTCGGATGTTTTTTAAAACGAAGATTCTGTCACTGTGGCTCTCTAGCAGCATTGTTATCATTCGATTTTTGTTGCACTCATAGTAACCCCCGGTTCCATTAAGTCTAAAAATGTCTTTGATTATAGAGGTATTGTTCGTAAAAGCGGTTAATATCACGCTAATGAGGGTAACTGACAAAGGATCTGCCTGGCGGTAGTTTTCTACCTTTCCAACAGATCCTTTGTCTTGTAAGCAGCTTATTGTGATCTTCTTATGATTTCAATCGCTATTCGGGTTAATTTTTCAGGCCCTTCATCGGCTGCTGCTCGAATGTATGGAATGTCCCTTTTGGATTGACAAGCGCGATAACGGTCGGCTGTCCTTGCTTTGTGAACGTATAGCGGTCGAGCTGTATCGCTACCTTCGTTCCCTTCAAATCAACGCCAAATAGCTGCTTTACCTTCGGCGCGGCCTTGGCTATCGCCTGTTCGGACGTGAGTATCGGCTGGGCAAACGCTTGCTTATATTCATCATCGGATTTAAAGGATTCTTCTTCTCGAAGCAATACGGCCCCCCATATCTTCCCGGTAATGGCTCCGATGTGGAGGATACATATCTTCAATTCTGCATCAATGAACTCTAGTACCTTGCCCTCCTTGTTCTGAGGGTTATGATTCAAGTTCACCCCATTAAGTACCTTTACGTCCTGCCCGCCGTTTAATAGTTTCATCGTTTTGCGCGCAATATCAACCTTGGAGTTGTCTGGCGCCTTCGCATAGCTAACTGTTGCCTTTGTTACTTTGCCGCTTTTGCCATCAATCGTGACAGAAGCGAAATTCTGACCTTGCAGGATCCATGTATCCTGTCCTCTATATGCGCCTTTCACCTGTGCCATCTTCGGATCCAATTCTTTCAATTTATTCTTGCCCGTTGTCAAAATGGACATAGGTACATCCTTAAGATCTGCAACTAAGCTGAAAGATACGATTTCTCCAGATTGCGAATTGACGATAATGTCTCCGCGTTTATCCTTAAGCTTGAACATAATGTACTCCCCATCAGGCAGATTCGGCATTCCTACCCGCGAATAATCGACAATTTCATAAACCGAATTTGGCATGGCATCCTTTATTGCCTTTTTCACCTTCGCAATGATGTCTTCGCTAACTTCGATTTTGTCCTTCGATTGTTGGGCAAAAGCCCTTGGCAAATAAGCCGCTTCGGATAAGACCCCTATAGAGAGTGAACTTACAAGCATTACAGCGACAACTGTTTTCTTCACATTCATTTCGATTCCCTCCTAAAGTTGAAATATTATAATGTATACTTCATAATCGAACGATTGGATCGTTATAAGACAAAAGGGCAATCCTTTATTATTCACTTGAAAGAGAACGTCAGAATACAGAAGGTTCCCCTGTAATCAACTTTTCAGGGAGAGGTCTGCTCTTTTTTCTCCCTCTCCTCTGTATGCGCCTTGTTCAGCATTTGCTGCCCCTTCGCTTCCAGTTCATTGACCGCCTCATCCGGCGTCATCTCGCGCTGCATGACCGCTTGCAAAGTTTTGTCCAACAATTCACTGAACGGTGAGTAGAAGTCTTCCGGCACATGTTTGTTGCCGTACCCTACCCAGAATCCCAAGCTCCCTTCAACAGGGGAAGATTCCGTAGATGACTTGGGTTTCAACATATAGAACGGTTCTGTGCTCCTGCCTTCCAATTCCTTGAAAAATTGGTTTCTCGTCGGCAAAGTAGATATCGGATTGCGGGAAGCAACCTTCTCCATGCTCGTTCCATTGACGAATTGGACGAACTCCCAGGCAGCCCGCTTGTTCGCGGAGTCCGCCATTACCGCAAAAATTTCCGACAAGCGCACCTTGGAGGACTCGTCAGGTCTTGCTAAGTCGATCGGTACCGTAACGATATCCCAATTGATAGAGCTCAATTTTTTATCGCGCAGAGGGGCACGCCGCAGCTCTTTGGCGAACCAAGGGCCATCCATGACCATGGCCGCCTTCCCCTGAAGGAACAGATTGTTCATTCCTTCTACTTGTCCGGGCGGATAATTCCGCACCGCATCCGTTGCCATCCGAATGGCTTGCTTCCACCCGTCGGATCGGATGCGCATCTTCGCTCCCTTCGCATCAACGACTTGAAGGGAAGAAGTCGATGCAATATTTATCAATAATTCGGAAGGCCTTTGATACAAACCGTAAATTTCGTTATTGCCAGTTCTCATATCGTCAAAGCGCTTGGATAAAGACAGCACTTCCTGCCAGCTCATCTTGTTGCGTGGCAGTTCGATGTTGTACGCTTGGAACAAGTCGCGATTGTAATAAATCACTTGATTATAAAAATAAGGGGACAACCCGTACAGCTTCCCTCTTCCTTTCGTACGAATCATTTCGATTAGGCCCGGCATGTAGCCTTCCAGGTCGAATTTTTCTTGTGCAATAATGTCATCCAACGCATAGAGCTTTCCTTGCTGCGCATACGATTCGAACATATGCTCACTCAGCAGCACGACGTCCGGCTTGTGCTTGTCCAGCAGTTTTTCCATATCTGCTGCCGTATCCGCCTCAGCAGTGCTAATGATTTCAACCTCAATATTCGGGAATTTGACATGGAAATATCCTCCGTAATCGCGGTAGAACGATCCCTCACTGTAATAAGTCACTTTTATTTTCGCCTTGTCCTCATCCAATGGATGTAATACCGGCTTTTCCAAAAAACATCCCGTTAATACAGACAACATGCTCAGCAGCAATATGCCCAACCTCCATCTTTTACTCAAGCCTTTCTCTCCTCCTTGTATTTGAATAGCCTCTCGGCATTCGCCGAGTCAGCTTAATTTTATATGTACCGACTGCGATGCTTCCTGTTCTTTTTCGGCTCCATTATTACATGCTCTCATTTGCTGCATATGCGAAGGAAATTACCGGACAGTCACTGGGTATATTACATCCTCCCTCTACGGCTCTGTTTAAACAGCTTGATCGTCGTGTTATCAATTTTCGTTTTGATCGTGTTGAGCGGCATTTCCGTCATCTCCGTAATTTCTTCTATCGTATATCCTTCTGCATACTTCAGTTGAATAAGCAATCGCGTCATTGGCGACTGTTGTTTCATAAAGGCTTGCAACTCCAAATTCTCTTCCGTCGTTTGGCGTTTCACAAGTCCCTTAACTTCTTTATCATCGATGTAGACGCTTAATTTACTATTGAGCAAATGGGATTTGCATTTTTGAATCACAATCCGATTGAACCAAATATTGAATCTTTCCGGATTATCGAGTTTTTGGATATGAATAACGGCTTCTTCCACAGCATCACATACCGCGTCCATGCTGGCGGCTTCATCGAGTAGACAGCTATTAGCAATTCGGTACGATTCGTCTTGAATTTGTTGTATTACAAACGCGAAGCTGCTCTTATCGCCCCGCTGCGCACGGTCAATCATCATCTTCTGAACCATAGTTCCTCCTCGGCAACGAGGCATGAGTGCTCAAAATAGTTCTGGAATCTGCAAATATAATTATTTACGGATGGTTTTTTTAAACCGAAGATTCTGTCACTATGGCTCTCTAGCAACATTGTTTTCATTCGATTTTTTTGCAATCATGGTAACTCCCGGTTCCATTAAGTCTAAAAAAAGTACCCTTTTATTAAGTTCATATCACGCTAATGAGGGTAACTGACAAAGGATCTGCCTGGCGGTAGTTTTCTACCTTTCCAACAGATCCTTTGTTCTGTTTGCAGCTTATTGTGATCTTCTTATGATTTCATCGCTTTTACTTGTTAATTTTTCAGGCCCTTAATCGGCTGCTGCTCGAATGTATGGAATGTCCCTTTTGGATTGACAAGCGCGATAACGGTCGGCTGTCCTTGCTTAGTGAACGTATAGCGATCGAGCTGTATCGCTACCTTCGATCCCTTCAAATCAACGCCAAATAGCTGCTTTACCGTCGGCGCAGCCTTGGTGATCGCCTGTTCGGACGTGAGTATCGGCTGGGCAAACGCTTGCTTATATTCATCGTCGGATTTATAGTATTCTTTTTCTCGAAGCAATTCGGCCTCCCATACTTTCCCGGTATCCGCTCCGATGTGCACTTTGTGCAGGATAGAATTCTTCAATCCTTCATCAAAGAACTTCAGCACCTTTCCCTCCTTGTTCTGAGGATTATAATTTAGGTTCACCCCATCAAGCACCTTTACGTGCTGTCCGCCGTTTAAGAGCTTCATCGTTTTACGCGCAATATCAACCTTAGATTTATCTGGTGCCTTCGCATAGCTAATGTTTGCCTTTGTTACTTTTCCGCTTTTTCCATCAATAGTGACAAAAGTAGCTAAATTCATACCGTGCAGGGTCCAAGTATCCTTGCCTCTAGATGCGTCTTTTACCTGCGCCATCTTCGGATCCAATTCTTTCAGTTTATTTTTGCCTGCAGTTAGAATGGACAAAGGTACATCCTTGAGATCCGCCACCAGGCTGAAAAGCACGATTTCTTCGGATTGTGAATTGACGACTATATGTCCACGTTTGTCCCTTAGCTCGAAACGAATGTACTCCCCGTCAGGCAAATTCGGCATTCCTACCTGCGAATAATCGACAATTTCATAAGCCGAATTTGGCATGGCATCTTTTATTGCCTTTTTCACCTTCGCAATCATTTCTTCGCTAACCTCGATTTTGGCCTTCGCTTGTTGGGCAAAAGCCCTTGGCAAATAAGCCGCTTCGGATAAAACTCCTGTAGATAGTGCACATACAAGCATTGCAGCGACACCGGTTTTCTTCACATTCATTTCGTTTCCTCCTAAAATGAGCAAAACCTAAGTGACTTATTTGTCTTCTGTTGGCATTGGCAATGGTACTTTCCAATTCAGGTCATAGCTCTTTTCTGCCAATTCTGAAGTAAGACTAAGCTTTTGAGGGAGTTCTTTCATGTCATAGCTTTGCAATTTCATTCGGATATGGTTTCTGCCTTGTTCATCTTTTCCTATCATTTTAAAGTCTCCACCTGTTACATCGTATACTTTGCCCGCTTCATCCTTAATCGTCCAACCAAAACGATTTATAATTTTATCTGTGTCATCATCCATTAAAATCGTATCTGCTATATTAATATAGGTTATATCCTTTAAATAAGCCTCTAGTAAAATCGTAACGTGCTTCTCAGTCTTGGGAGATGCTTCATTTATTGGTTCATCAAAGGATACGGACTTGATCTCAATCGTTTTGCCATCCATATCTACTCGTACAGGTTTGTCGGCAAGCTGTTTTGGCTCAAATGATATGCCTAGCTCATACGGTTCTGTTTTTACTAAAGAGTCCAATACTAGCGTATATTGATGATCAGGAGACAGTGGAGCAAATCCATACTGCCGATTCGAATGACCGTATTCTCCCAAGGCCTTGCGTGGCGCATCAAGCGCCCTAGTTAAATCACTTACTTTCTCTCCTTTTTCATCTTCAACATGAAAATTCAGTTTAAAATCATCATAGCGAACATAAGGATCAGCTGAATCTAATTTTCCTTTCACTTGTTTGCTTTCCTCTACTAATCTTTTCTTTGCCTCTTCCGTCCATTTCGTTTCATAATCCACAAGAGCAGCAGTTGGTGAATGCATAATGCTGTTTAGTTTGATTTGCAGTCCCTGTGGTGTGGTATACGTCTTATCGATTGGCAGCACCTGAGAAGCCTTTGTTGTTTTTTCTAAATCAAAAGGAATCTTTAAGGCCCAATTTCCCTTAACCGAGTCGATCTGATTTCCCTCGAACTGTAATACAAGCTTCTGTTCTTCTGTTTCCCCGGGTTTTTTTAGAGTGAGATATCCGTAATTTTCTTGCTTTTCTAACTGATATATTTCAGTTTCTTTAATGACATTCCCTTTCAAATCTGTTACCTCTACGTTACTTATTTGAAGCTTATCCGGATGAATAAAGTTCTTTTGCTGATCCTTGATCGAATAAACGGCTACAATTCTCATTGGATCGGCCAATATCTCCTCTATTTCAAGGGTATAGCCCTGATCAGTAACAGAGGCATTTACCTTCTGTGAAAAACCCTCTTGCACTGCATGTTGCAGTTCTTGATCAGAACTATCAAATAATGATTTAACATAGGCCGCAAAGGTAGGACTCACCGAAATCGTTAAAAGCAGAGCGCAGCTAATGGAGACGGGAAGTACCCAAGTGCCTAGTAAACGCGACCTTTTTCTTTTAGCGGCTACCACTTCGTAAGGGATCACAAAATTAGGCTGATCCAATTCTCCAGCTACTTTTTTTAGAGTTTGTGTAATCTGTTGGTCAAGATTAGTCATGCACGACCACTCCCATCTCAGTAATTACCTGCGTTTCTTTCTTCGCTTGTATGTTTTCAGCAATTAACTTTCTGGCCTTATGTAACCTTGATTTTACCGTTCCCTCAAACACACCGAGGATTTTGGCAATTTCAGCTATACTAAACTCTTCATAATAGTAAAGAATAACGGCAGAGCGATGCTTCGGCGTCATCAACTGAATCGCTTGCCAAATCTGCTGCTCCTGCTCCCTTTGCAGAATACTCTCCAATGGATTTTGCCCAGGGTCAATAGTGTCCATATATTCTTCCGTTTTTTTCTTTCTTCGCACTATATTAAGTGCACGATGTGTCACAATTTTCATAAACCAAGCTCGAAATGATGTCCCTTTTCGTTCATCATATCGATAAAGGGATTGATACGCTTCCCATAGAGCTTCTTGAACGGCATCCTGAGCTAGATGGTAATCATGGACGATCAAATAAGCAACTCGAAATGCACTAGTTAAGTGAGGTTGAACAAGTGTTTCAAAATCATCTGGATTTCCCTCCCTGGGTATTGGATAATGATTGCTTTCTTTCACTTCAAAGACCTCCTCATTTTTCCTTTCACTTCTTATTCACCAGTTCTCGTATTTTGGTTCATAAATAGAGAAAAAAACTTTTCCCTTACTTGGGTGAACTGGTTGATGATCAGATTGACAGAGCTTTTTTACATCTGTAATTGACTCTGGGAAATACAAAAAAAGAGCCGCAACCGCGACTCAAACAAGTCAACTGAAAAACTGCCGTCAAATATGGTTCCATATCCGTAAATCAACCGGTTCGAGGATATACCCATCAGGCAGAGATAGCTCGACCGGGACCATAGCCTGCGTTTCAGTGTGTATCTGTGTCTCATCCGGATTGTCCTCTGAGAAAAGTAATGACCAGCCTACAACCTCATTATAATTAATATATTTTTGTATTTCATTAAAGCGTTTAAAAAGGGCTTTGACATGGACAAGAATTCTGTGTATCAAACAAACAGCTTCTATTGGAATACAAAAGGAAGCGACTTCTTAGGAGCAATCGTGCTTCCTTTTTACGGAGCATTTGTCTCCGAAGAAAAATGCCAGCTTTTTGGCGATGTCTCAGGGAAAAAGATGCTGGAGATAGGCTGTGGAAACGGTCAATCCTTGCAATATCACGGGGAACGCAAAGCATCTGAACTATGGGCTGTGGATATATCAGAACAACAACTCGAAAAGGCAAAGCATCACTTGACGGCATGCGACTTGTCAGCAAAATTGATCTGCTCTCCCATGGAAGAAGAATGTGGCATACCAACGGATTATTTTGACTTTGTTTATTCGATTTATGCCATAGGCTGGACCACCGACCTTGAGGGTACTTTTGGCCGAATCGCTTCTTACCTTAAAAAAGACGGCGTATTTATTTTCAGTTGGTCTCACCCCATACACAAATGTGTTGTTGCAGAAAACGATATGCTTGCTTTTAATAAATGTTATTTTGATGAATCTTGGTATTCGGTATCTCTTGATGAAGGTGCGCTAACATTATCGGATCGTAAACTTTCAACCTATGTGAATGCGTTGGCAAAAGCGGGATTTGTCATTGAGCAAATGATTGAGGAATCTGATGATGAAATTTTGCAATCGCAGGACGATAACAACGATTTTGCAAAAAAAGCGAAGATGCTCCCTGTAACTTTTGTAATCAAAGCAAGAAAACGATAAACAGAACTCTCCAGCGGTAAAGAATCTTACATATTAATTCATTTGTATACGGGTGGTGTCAGCTAGCTGGTACTACCCCTATTACATATGAAAGACTGTTACATATGCCTAATTAACGACATCAGAACGCGTCTTTCTTCAATTAACCCGCATGAACCGATACGAGCCTCTGAAAGCAAGAATACCGGTTAGATCGCTCTAAACGCTATTTCAGCTTCACTCCTATCATATAACGGCCACCATATCCTCTTTTATTTGGTTACAATCCCATTAGCCGCTACAAGTTTGCATAATGCTTAAGTCTCCAGAAAATAATAACATGATTAAACAATGAGCTATTCCGGAGGCACTGCGTATGTCAGAAAACAGTAAGAATACTAAGAAACTGCAATGGTGGCAGCTCTCTTTGCTTGGTGTAGCTTGTACAGTCGGAACGGGGTTCTTCTTAGGTTCACATATCGCGATCCAAGTCGGGGGCCCATCAGCTGTCATTGCATACGCATTGGCTGCATTTGGGGCCTACCTTGTCTATGATTATCTATCTCAAATGACGGCAAAAGATCCGATGGAGGGCTCCTTTCGCTCCTACGCAAAGAAAGCATTCGGTCAGTGGGCAGGCTTCAGCAGCGGGTGGGTATATTGGTCGGCGGAATTGCTGATTATGGGGAGCCAGCTAACGGCCCTATCCCTGTTTTCCCGATTCTGGTTCCCGCAGATCCCGATGTGGTGCTTTGCAGCAGGCTTCGGAATTCTTGGATTGTTAATCATCACTTGGGGTACGCAAGGCTTCGAACGAATGGAAAGTATTTTCGCCGTGATGAAAATAGCTGCGATCCTCGTCTTCTTCATCATTGCTGCTTTGGCGTTATTCGGCGTATTAAAAACGAATTCCCATGGCCCGGATTTCCCAAAAAATTGGCTGCCTACAGGGATAACGGGGTTTTGGGCGGCCTTAATATTCGCATTCTATGGTTATGGAGGTCTGGAAGCGTTAGGACTAATGACGACGCGGTTAAAAGATCCCAAAGACGCCCCGAAGGCAGGCAAGAGTATGCTGCTTCTTCTAATGTTGACGTATGTCGTATCAATTGGTCTGGTGCTTATGTTGGAGCCATGGCAATCCTATGCGGCGAAAGAAAGTCCATTCGTAGTCGCATTAGTGGATTACAAGCTGACGTTTGTCCCGCATTTTTTCAACGCGGTGCTCATTATTGCAGGATTCTCAACGATGACGGCTTCCCTATTTGCCGTTACATCAATGATAGTAACACTGGCCTCCGATGGTGATGCCCCCGCCTTTTTCGCAAAAACAAGAAAGAAGGAAGAACGGAAACCATGGGCAGCCATTGGATTAACGGCTACCGGGCTTGCCGGATCGGTTCTATTCGCCTTATTGATGCCAGAGAGCATATATGAGTATATTACGACCGCCGCGGGCATGATGCTGCTCTATAATTGGCTCTTTATATTGCTGACGTCAGGCAGGCTGCTTCGATTGAATGGATGGGGAAAGGCAAAGCGTTACATTGGCATGGCATTAGTTGTATTAGCCTTGAGCGGCACCCTATTCCATAAAATCAGCAGGCCGGGATTTTTCATCAGTCTCGGGTTCGTTGCGGTCATAGGGTGCGTCACTCTAATCATGAGGCATTTTTGGAACAAGCAGGAACATGATTCCTTTGAAGAAAGTCGATTTACACCCGAAACAAAACGCGATAGGCTTCGAAACCGAAATAAAGGCCGAATCCGATAAGAGATAAACCGGAGATAATCGATATCGCTGCCAACAGGCGAGCAGTTAAAAATTTTCTGAACATGCTGGCTACGAGTGCCATTAGAACATCCCACAACAAAATGCCAGCCATTATCGCCGAGCTATATAATAGAACTTCTTTAGCATTGTACTTGGCAATCATGTCAGCCAGAACGGAGCCGTATATTCCGACCCAGAACAAAATCGAGAGCGGATTGGAGATCGACATTATGAAGCCGGCGCTGAACGATTTGGCTAGTGATTCTTTGCTGCTTCTCATTTCGTTTCCGGTTTTCCCTGCGTTAATCAGGCTCTCGATACCAATGTAAGTTAGGATAAAGAACCCGAACAGCAGCAGAAACGTCTTCATAAACGGAATGTTCAGGAAATGAATCACTCCAAAATAAACGAGCAGCATAAATACTCCGTCGGCAACCATTGCACCAAGGCCGACGAGCCAAGCATGCAAAAATCCCCCCCTTATCCCTCGATCCATCTGAGCGGCATTGATCGGGCCAATGGGAGCGGCCAATGATAAACCTAACAGAAAATGGTTAATCAATATATTCACTTTCGTACCTCCTCATATACACTGCTTATAGATAATATGAGGGGAATGTGGCTTGTACGACTACTTTAGATCAAACAGAAAGCTGCAATCTTGATGGTGGCAGCTTACGTTCAAAAAATGTTTATCTTTCAGATAACTCAGCAAATTTACCCATAGCGTATTCAAAACATTCGAGTAAGGTGAATAAATCTACTCTCTTGGAGCACATTACTTAAAAGATTCAATCTGTACCTAAATTTGCATGACTGGATAGGAGGATTTGCTGTGAATAATCAACTTGCAACGCATGAGGTATTGGAGATCCATGAACTGATGAATAGCAAAAACACCTGCATGAACAAAACGGCATCTATGTACAATTTGGTTTCTTGCGAACAGTTAAAAGCATTGATGGAAACCGACATTCAAAACTCAGCTCAAGCGATAGCCGACTATAAAAACATTCTGACTCGCATCCAACAATAAAGTGACTATCACAGAAAGGTGAACGAATTATGAATCACTTAGCTAAAAATTTTACCGGAATGAACGGAATGTCCGATCAAATCATTGCCTCTGACATGCTTATCACCGCAAAATCCGGAGTTAAAGATTTGGCGGTTGCCATTACAGAAGCCGCAACGCCGGAAATCAGAAATGTACTAAAAAAACATTTGGACACGGCCATTCAAACCCATGAAGCAATCACTTCCTACATGGTGGGAAAAGGTTTTTACCATCCTTACAACGTGCACGAGCAGTTGCAGGTAGACATAAATGCTGCAAATACATCCTTACATTTATTTAACGCTGAAAGGTAAAAGGAGCATAGAATATGGGAATTCTAACCGGTAATCCGAAAGATGAGCCATTACATTATGGAGAGATATTCGATGTATGGGCATTCTCAACCAAAGCTAAAGGGTGCGTCTCTGTATATCGAGCTTACCTCAACCATGCTGGGGACAAGGATCTAAAAAGGTTATTAGAGGACTTAGTTAACCAGGCTGAGCTTGAAGCAAAGGAATGCGATCAAATATTAATCGAGAATGGAATAGCACCTAGTCCGTACCCGCCTGAGAGACCGGAAGCCAAACTTGAGGAAATACCTGTTGGGGCTCGACTTGCGGATCAAGAAATTGCACCGTTGGTTTCTGCTGATACGGCAGCCAGCATGGTTGCCTGCAGCCAAGTAATGGGGAAATCCATTCGGGAAGACATTGGAGCACTGTTTGGAAAATACCACATGACTAAAGCAGCTCTTGGATTGAAAGCTCTTGAAATGAGTAAGGAAAAAGGGTGGCTAATTCCGCCTCCTCTGCTAATAAAGAGACCGGAAACAGATTAGAAGAATAAACGACAAGTTAGAGCAAAATACGTAACACTCCATCTGTTGTTTAGATTAATCATCGCGTAGCGGTGTGGATATTAACGGTATCAAGAGCAGAATATTGACAATTGAGCAAAATAGAGGGTGCAGAGTTTCCTCGGCACCCTGATTTCTCACTAAAATATGGAGCTAGTCCTGTTTATCCTGTTCAGATCCGGTATTATTATCAACTTGATCGCCTGCCTTATTGCCTAACGATGCGCCTACGATACCACCTACAACAGTTCCTACAGGGCCCAAAGCAGAACCAACTACAGCACCTACAGCACCACCACTTACTGTTCCTACAGTCTCTCCAGTTCCCAGACCAGCCGTGTTGTGTTTAGAATCATCGTTTCGGTTACGTTCGTTGTGTTTAGCCATTTTTGTCACTCCTCATTTTGTGATAGGAAACGCTGCTGTTGCCTGCGTATCATTCCAAAACATATCTTTCCCTACCCTAACTAAATTGATTCACCAAGCTGGAGACGCACAACCAATAAGGAAAAATTTAATGAATGCATGGCTTCTACTATATTTGTATTTCAAACTCCCACAGAGCTCCTAAATGCCCCATGTTTTGGAGAGCATCTACCCAGGTGTGCTAATGCTGTTCATGATGATGCAGTTGATTAGGCATGATGTATAACATGGTGTGATCTCCTTCGAAAACTCCTGATAATGGGTATTGAGCATCGCTTCAATGATATAGTGGGAAATAAACAGCATGCCTCAGGCAATCATCCATACACCTTTATCATACCGATCATTTACTAATGATGACTTTCAAATCGACTGTTTTCTAGAGGGGAAATAACAAAGCGATGGGATGTGTGATGAATGGGTGGAAAGAAGCTCCGTAGAGTAAAAAACACCAACAAAAGGCTTCCCAAGAAAGGGGCTTGTACTGAAACACCTTAAGATTAGGAGAAAAGCGAAAAATACTGGGACTAGTACCTGTAGAGGAAAAACCGTTCATGTACTGAGGCGTGGTAGTCCGCCTGTGCTAACTGGAGATATTGTTCGACCAAGTAATCCAGAATATCAAAGCGCGCGGCAGGAGTTTAACCGCTACTTCAACAAATTCCCTCGGGTCATTGTTTTCGCTCGGGAAACTAAAGATGTCGTAAACGCTGTTCGCTGGGCTCGTTATTATAACGTCCCCCTTCGCATGCGTTCCGGACGTCACAGTTACGAGGGATTATCAGTCGTTACTGGAGGAATTGTAATTGACGTGACCAACTTGCATGAGGTAGATGTGAACCGGAAGAACAACACTGCCACTGTAGGGACTGGGATTCGCGGCGGTATGTTGAACCAAGCGCTCTGGGAGGAGAGACTTGTCGTTCCGGTCGGACTCTGCCGAACAACAGGCATCGGAGGGGTTACCTTAGGAGGCGGTCACAGTATTCTTTCTCGACAATATGGTCTCACACAGGACCACTTACTCGATGCTGAAATAGTCACTGCCGACGGACGTGTTCTCCATGCTAACGCCAACAATCATGCTGACCTATTTTGGGCGTTGCGTGGCGGTGGAGGCGGAAACTTCGGCATCTGTACCAAGTACCGATTCCGTACTCACCGCATTGAAAATGTCGCCTATGCTGAAATCACCTGGGACTTACGTGATATGGAACCAGTAATTCGAACATGGCAACAGCTTACTGCTCCCGGCTCAGACCCAAGATTGGGTCCCCTTCTCGCTATTAATAACGGACAACAAGGGCCCCCAGAGAAACCTATATTTTTTCAAGGCGTATTTCTCGGTACAACCACAGAGCTGCAACAATTACTCCAGCCATTACTGCTGACCGGCTCTCCAAGGAACGTATCCATTGAAGAGATAACATGGATCGATTCCGTAAACCGAATAGCGGATGCCCAGGTTTCGCAGCCTTATCCTTTTAAGGGCGTAGCTCCCTATGTTGAACACCTGCCTGACAAAGGCATATTCACCATTAGGCGCTTTATCGAAAATCCACCCACCTCCTCGGCAGGCGCCTTTTTTCATGGCTTGAACGCGGCGGTCGCCAACGTGCCAAGGCGGGCTATAGCTTACTTTTGGCGTAAGGCTTGGTCAGATGTGACAATCCAGGCTACTTTGGGTACATCAGTAGAGAACAAGCGGGGAATCCGTTGGGTGGAAGACTTTCGCCGAGCGATGCTTCCATTTACTCATGGAGTTTACGTCAATACACCAGACCTCTTCATTAAGAAATGGCCCCGGGCTTACTACGGCGCTAACTTTGCACGACTAACACGGGTTAAAAGGAAGTATGATCCGAAAAATTTCTTTCATTTCCCGCAAAGCATTCCGCCCACCCGCTGCTAAACTGCACTACCCTATCTTAATCTAAGCATTACGAAAATACTTTTTTTCTATTGGAGCGATAACGCGGCGATGGTTCTAATACATCTCGTCTTATCGGTACTTTGACTCTGTGCGCATTAACTAATAACAAAAAAGGATAGAACCCCACTGAGATCATCAGGGCTCTATCCTTTTTCGATTGATTATTTCCCGCCGGCGTTCGTTAAAACGTCAACCATTGCTTGGTACCCATGTTTTTTTTGCATGTTGCAATGGTGTCACTCCACTACTATTAGCCAGATTCACGCCGGCTCCCTGGTTCTCAACTCGCATGGATCCTATGTCATCGCCGAGGAAGATCGACTCTTCTTGTTCTGTCAGCGGATTAAGCTGGTAATGGACTTTATAGAAATCCCGAATGCTATGAATGTCGCCTGTCGCCGCAGTCGTGAACAGACCAGCAATCAAGAAAAAGACGGAAAGGCTAATGATAAGCATCGCTGTATAAGACAGCAGTAGTTTGACTCTAATTGACATAACTCACCTCAGCCCTTTTTGACAATGAATGCCCTATTCATCATTATTATAGTAAGAATCGAGTACGAACGTCATCGTACATGCAAACTAGAAAGAATCGATCTTAGACTCCAATATTAAGGAGATGGAATTAGAAGCTTTCTTTACTCAAAGTCTTGGTAAGGTTTATGAACATGACCAGCTGCACGGAACGAGCTATATCGTAACGTTAGAGCATAACCATCTTAATATAAGTGAAACAGCTAAAACATTGTTCATCCACAGAAACACGCTGATCTATCGCATTGAAAAAATCAATGAAATTCTAAACACTGACTTGAAAATCGCAGAGGAATTACTGAAAATCCAGTTAGCTCTAAAAATAGCTAGGCTTTTATAAAGATGGATAAATGATTGATATTGCACAATATACAAGCGGTAAGGCCATGATGATATTAAACGGCTTCCTGTTTATAATGACATAAAGAAAAAAACCGCATTTTAGCGGTTTTTTTAACGTCACTATGTTCTTGTCATCCGACAAACTAGTACATGTGACTCTCTCAAGTCTCAAGCCATCAATTGTTCAATCAGTTGCTTTAATATATATATCGCGACAGCCCAAATAATAATGGCCGAAATCTTATTGATATTACGGATTAACCTACCATTGCTATCTAATTTTCCTACGGCCTTCCCTGCAATCGCGAGCGCAAAAAACCAGCACCAAGATACAACGACGCAGGCAACAGTGAATACAAATTTTTCATTCCCCGTATAACTTAGTGAACTTGTGCCAATGACGCCTATCGTATCTAAGATTGCATGAGGATTTAGCAACGAGACAGAAAGTGCAAACAATATCTGCTTCTTGGCATTTAATACATTCCCGTCCTGCTCCGTGTTAGGAGGCTCACTCTTCCAGACGGACCATCCCATATAGACTAGAAATACCAGCCCAGCACCAAAGAGAATAAGCTGCAGCCATGCAAGCTGTAACACAACGAGTGAGACACCCAGCACAGCCAGCAAGATTAGCAAGGTGTCACATAATGCGGCAGTTAGAATTACGGGTAACGCTCGTGAAAATCTCTTCTGCAATGCTCCTTGATTAAATACGAATACGTTTTGCGCCCCAAGTGGAATAATGAGACCAAAAGCTAATGCGACGCCATGAAAAAATGCAACAGTCAAGATCCTTCCTCCTATTGTCCTGCTGAAATGCTATTCTATTCTTTTATTGCGGCTATTGCGGCCAAAGTGCCTTCCACAGATGTCTTCGATGGCGCTAAAGAAGCCGGGAACAAATGATTTAAAAAATCCAGTACAGTGATGCGCCTTCCTATATTCCTCGTCCTCCATTAGCATTATATGGGCTTTCTTCAAGTTGTAATGAGGTACAGCCGGAAATAGGTGATGAACTAGGTGGAAATTGTCGTGGTGGGGGTGAATTAAAAAACGTTCAATTGGATTGCCGAACGTGTTGCGGCTTGCGTACAGTTCATTGTCTGTCTTCAGACCGGAATGTTCTGCCATCTCAGCCCAATATCGAAAAATTTGAAAGGTCGTTAGCAATGGCACAAACCAGAATAATAAAAGTTCTTTCCAAAAACCGAAAGAAATACTGCTTGCTATTATTGTAAGCCAATAAATTGATTTGGCAAGCTTTTCTGACCGTGGTTCTTCCTTGGAAAGGATGTTTACGCGAATCGTACCGTAAATATACTTGGGAACATGTGTTAGGGTTAAGGGCTTGAGGATGTGACGAATCAGAAACTGTTTGATACTGTCCTGTGGCTTATCCAGCCCGATCAACGCGTAGCGTTTCGTATCTGGGTCATATTCTGGATCCCACAGGTGCTTGTGATGCATGTAATGTGATTTGCAATAAGTCGTGTAGGAAGTGAATACAGGAAATGCTACAAAAAAGCAAGCCATCCACTTATTCAGGTTGCGGTTCTCGAATAACAGAATATGACTAGCCTCGTGCATTAAGTTGTCGAAGGCTCTCATCCTACTGCCAATTAAGCAGAGACTAATCAAATACATCCACCAGCTTGGATAAGCTTTAGCGAGATAGATACCTCCTGCAATAATCAGCCAGTCGTAGCTAATTGCGAAAAAATTATACCAATTGTTCCTTTTCTGCAGCTTTTGTACTTTCTTTCGTATCTCAGTTGAGAATATCGCCTTCTTCACGATATGTTTCTCGCTGCGTACATCTTCCTCCATCATTATGCCTCCTTCTTAGGTTTCTCTACATCAACAAGGATTCTGTCTTATTAAAGAAGTAATGATACTAGGTGACATATCTTGATGGGCAACGGGTTGAATTCGCCGATTATCTCCGATACAAGCCTCCACCGCCTTCCATAAAGGGGCTTGTAATGGTAATTTTTATATATTTAACATCTATATATTACCTTATCTGATACTTTGTGTAAACAGTTCTTTAAAGGTTTAACGGTGTCAAAACAAATCCCCCTGATGTCAACTTCATCAGGGGGATCTTATTAATTATTAGTCAGTTTAGCTACACTAACAGCTACCTTTTCGATTTGGCTGCTGCTCAGTGAACCGTCAGGGGAGCTGAGCGTCACCGTCCGGTCGTCCAGTTTGAAACTCAGCAGTGGCGTATCTGAAGGTGTATACCACTTAGCGTTGACGCCATTGGACAGCTTTACCTCCTTGAATTTATAGTCGGAGGAATAATCCCGTGGCGACACATTAACGATCATATGTTTAAAGATCAGGTTGACTCCATCCTCTGTCGCTCCCACTTTAACATAGCTGTCGTTTTTGGCCATTTGCTTAGGAGCATAGGCCGTCTCAAAAGATTCAAAATCGGCGTAAGCCTCTTTGATCGCCTTTATCTGTGCTTTATTGTAATTGACCGTTGTCCATTCCCCTGCTGGCTGGCTATCGCCTGTCTGCTTCGTTTCCAGCCGAATCTGCTGGCTGGCTGCATCATACCCGACATTGATTCCAGTCATGTCGGAAATGACCCGCACAGGCAAATACGTCGTATTTTGATAGGTGATCGGCACCAGCCGATTGCCATTACTGTCTGTTAAGGACTGATCGGATCCGTTTACTTTAAAGATAATGCCGTGATTGAGATAAGCGTTGATATTCTCCAGCTTGCTTCCGGCATATACACCGGCGGCTCCCGATAGAGTCATTCCCAATACGATAGTGGACAGAAGTACTTTTTTCACAACGAATCTCTCCTTTTTATTGAACAAATTCATTTTTTGAAATCGACAATATGGGTTACGGCAAGCTTCTCTTTGTCATCCACGGTGATACCCAGCCTGGAGCCGGAAGGGTTCCAGCTTAGCGGGTATGCCGGATAATACGGTAACCCTAGCGGCGAAACCTTACCGGAGACTGTATCAAAAATATAAATCCCATTCATGCCGCCCTTATCCTCGGTATAAACAGCGAAGGCCAGCTTGGAGGAATCGGGAGACCAGGTTTGGTGGGACAATAGATCACCTTTGCCAATGAGCAAGCCTTGCAAATGACCACCCGTATCGTATATGAGCAGGCGCGATTCTCCCTGCCCGCCGCTGCCCGCCGTGGAGACGGCAATCCGCTGACTGTCAGGAGACAGGCTTAAGGTGGAGACATCAGCTGCAAGTAGGTTTGGCTTAGAACGTGTGGGGGTGAAGCTTTTCAGGCGGCTTTTAGCATCTGTGTAATATATCATTCCGTTACCCACAGCAAATTCGGTGAAGCACTCTATTTCGGAATCCTTCAGCTCGATCTTTTCCCGGGTACCGTCTACGGATATGTTCCATATCTCGCCTCGCCCCTCCTTCGAACCGGCTGCTAGAATATAGGAGGCAGAATTGAGCCAACCGCCTACTTCCATATAATTGTCGACCGCGACTTCACGCTGCTCCCCTGTAGCCATATTTTTGATCGCATTTACAGCCTCATATTTATTCTTCCAAGTCTGAATGAAGCTGTATTTCCCATCAGGGGATAGGAATGCTTTGATGAACTCTTCCTTTCCCGCTCCTGTCTGTTCCTTGATGCTCAGCCGCTTTCCAGTCTCCAGATCAAAACGGAATCGGCGGTAGCTATATTGCGCTTCATTCGCAGCGGTGGCCTGCTTCTCCAACGTGGTTACTTGGATATCCAGTTCATGGTCTGACAGCCATTTCTCTATATTTGCGCCATCAATCCGGTGTATATGCTGAACGGCAATTCCCTGCTCAGCAGGCGGTTTGCTCTCCTTGACCACTGTCAGTTCACGTTTTTCTCCTCCATCTCCAGTGCTGATTTGGCCTGTTGTAACCAGCGTACTGCTCTTCTGCTCTGCATCACAGCCGAATAAGATGCCAGCTGACAGCAAAGTCGCGGCAAGCAGTCCGGCGATGTATATTCCTTCGTTGATCTTCATCGGGGTCCTCCTGCTTCAAAATGTTATTCGGACCCAGGTCGCTTGATCCAGTTGTTGTCACCTTCCGAACCAACCGGCTGCAAGCTCCCCCATGCCCTTAGAATAGTGAGGCAATATTGCGCAAATATATCTGGCTTGTAACGAACTTGTAAACAATTCAGAAAGCTGGAATCAGATGAACGCTTAACCATTGTGAAGAGCCCGGATGATTTCATTCATTCCGGGCTTCGCCTTTGTCATTGGTGTATAGATTGACCTTTTCATTCGAAGCATGTAGTGGAAGCTCGACCCTGAACAGCGAACCGTCCGCTCCCGTCTTGGCAAGCTGTACAGTTCCTCCTTGCTTTTCGGCCAGATTGCGAACCAACGCTAACCCAAGTCCTGTCCCGCCGCTGGTTCTGGATCGGTCTCTGCTGACCGTATAAAACGGATCGAAAATGCAGGATACAGCTTCCTCCGGGATACCGATTCCTGTATCGGCAACCTCGATAATCATCCGGTGTGCTTCGTCTGCTGGCGCTATAGTGTAGTTAAGCAGGTGAATATGTCCGCCTGGCCGGTTATATTTCACCGCATTGTCCAGTAAATTTAGCATGATGTGCATCACGTTCTCTGGATCAGCCCACACCTCACCTGCAGCAAGCGAAGTAAGGATCGTAACCCTGCAGCTATCCGCCTTTCCTTGCAGCTGGGCCACTGCTTCCTCCAGCAATGGCTGCAGCGGAACCGCCTTCGCATGTGTCTCAAACTCGTAAACATCCATCGCTGACAGCTGTATTGCCTTCTCCACAAGACTGTATAACCTCTGTGCCTCCTTATGGATGCGCCTTCCGGCATCATCCAACAGGGCAGGATCATCGCTGTACATATTCAACAAATCGGCGTAGGCGATTATCGAGGTTAACGGCGTCTTCAGCTCATGGCTGATATTGCCGATGAACTGCTTTTGCTGCCGCTCCAGTTCTCGTAGTCGCCCCACGGTCTCTACCAGCTTCTGCTTTTCTTCATGCAAAGCACCGACTGACGTCGAGATGCTTCTGCTCATTTCATAGATTCCATGTGCCAGCTCACCCAGCTCATCCTTTCTGACTACCGAAGGGGCCGATAGATAATTGCCTTGCCCAATTTGCGCTGCCGCCCTGTTCATCTTGTCAATGACATTAACCTGCCGCCGGACATACAAGTAACCGATGAGAAAACCGACACCTAGCACGATGCCTCCGGCAAATAGAAACAACCGGCGAATCTGGGCGTAAAACGTATTTTGCTCGGTGAGCAAAGCATGAAACTGCACCGTGCCAAGGCGCTGATCGGCATTGTACAGAGGAGCAAGAAACAACAGCTGATCCCCTTCAGTAATGTACGCCGACTGCCCCTGTGCTGTAAATTGCAGCGCATCCTGCACATCTGCCTGTGGCTGAAATGGCACTGAGGTGCCGGCAATGGAGCCATCCACTGTATACATCGTCACCGCCATACCGCTTTGTGCGCCCAAATCCACGGCCAGCCGTTGACCCATCTGCTTCATAAACTGATCCGGCGGCATCCTGCCATCAGTCAGATATTCCTCCCGCACGCGCAGATTGGCAGCTTCAACCTGCCGGGTAAAAGACTGCTCCAACATGGTTCGCTGGTTCTCCCGGATGCCGCTCAGCACCAGCACGCTCAGGCAGGTCACTACAAAAACGAGCAGCAAAGCAAGCAACAAAGACATTTTCCCCTTCAGACCCAGCCGAAATCTTCCGGTCATCTAGGGTGACCCCATGCTTTTATAGCCGATTCCGTACACGGTCTGAATAAGCCCGTTGTGACTGCCCAGCTTTTTGCGCAGACGCTGCACATGGATGTCTACGGTACGAGTACCGCCCGCAAAATCCATATCCCACACCTTCTCCAGCAGCATTTCCCGTGAATAGACCCGCCCCGGATTGCGCATCAGCAAGACCAGCAGTTCAAATTCCTTAGGCGTTAAATCCAGCAGTTCTCCTTCGATAGTTACCGTGCGGCTGAATATCTCTGCGGTCAAATCTCCTAGTCTCAGTAAATCCTCCTGCTGCTCCTGCTGCATTTGATGTACATAGCCTCCCCGGCGTGATAGAGCCTTGACTCTGGCCAGCAGCTCCCGCATATCAAAAGGCTTGGTCATGAAATCGTCAGCGCCCAGCTCCAGCCCCAGCACTTTATCGACAATATCATTCTTGACAGTAAGCAGCAGAATCGCAGGCCGCGGCTGTCCATCCAGCTTGCGGCATACGTCATAACCGCTTACACAAGGCATCATGACATCTAGCACCATTACGTCAGGTGAGAACGTCTCCACCTTTTCCATGGCCTCCTTACCGTCCGCAGCCGTCTCCACTTCATAACCTTCCCTGCTCAGCGCGTACACTAAGGCCGCCTGGATGCTGCTCTCGTCATCCACCACAAGTATTTTGATCATGGACATCTCCACTGATTTATTTAGGGTTACCTCAACAATCTATTTTTGACGTTATGAGTCCTTATGGAATATAATACCTATTTGATGGTAACATAAGTTTGCTGCTAAGTGTACAAGAAAACCATAACGTGTTTTACTCTAATGCCGAGTCAAATGCCTTTTCGATCTGCTCAGCATCAGCTGAGACCACAAACAGAACATAGTGAGACTTCACCTTGAGTACATGTTTTTCAAGCAGAGCATATTCATCAGGGCGATAATCTTTGAATTTAACGGCTTGAGCATCGATTCTTTTTGTAATACTTGCCTTGACACTGTCTATTTGCTTTTCGTCTTTCACTTTAATAACAACAATTTCATCCGCTCTAACGTTAGAGGAAGCAGTATATAGCAGGAAGTCTTCAACTTGTTCCGAACCAAGGTCGTACAGCTTCTTCAGCTTATGCGCGTCCCCTTTTTTCAGCTTATCCAACTTGACTGATTGTTTCATCTGATGCTCTATCTTGGCAGCAGACACGTTGATGTCTGACTGCTCCGAAGCACATCCCGATAACACGCTAATTGCAAAGATGAATATGAGCAATGCGAAGAATCGTTTATTTTTAGCAATATAATGATAAATGTTCATGGGTATGATTCCGCTCCTCCTTTACCCTTCTTCGTTCGTTAAATAATTGATCGATGGATCTTCAATGAATGTATTCATGTTATACAGAATCAACATGTCATGGATTTGATACTGCCTCGCAAGCGCTGCTACATCTCCTTCATAATAGCGAAGGTCAACCATATAAATTTCACTGAAATGCGATGTTAAAAAAGGCACGAAGCTGTTTGCATAGGAATCCTTGACCACTAGCAGCTTCTTCCCTTCCCAATGACTTGTTTTCAACTGAATAAGAGAATGATTGCCGTTAAAAAACACAGTGTACTTGTCCTTCTTCTTCACATTGTCCATCGCATACATCGAATTCGTGGACTGTTCCTCTTCGACATAATCGACGGTAACCTTCCCTTCATTCTTTGGTACATACAAATCTATACTGTCCGAGTGCAAATTCCGAAATCCGCTCTTTGAATATAAGGAGCCATAGAAATCGTTCGCTACCGTTCGTATGTCGAATTCCGCTTCCTTCATCGGCTTGTATCCCATCCAATTGCCTAGCTGTTGGTACGCATAGTAAGCACCCTTACTTGTCCAATGATGATCAGTTTTATAGTAGATCGATTCATTCTGATGCGAAGACAGTGCAGGGTATACATCGACATAGCGAATGCTTGGATTCAATGATGTTTTTACGGTATGTAGAGCATCCAGCTCTCGATTCTCAGATACGTATTTAGGGAGCTTGCTTTGAATCACACTAACAGCGGTCGGAGCAAGGATCACATACTTATTAAGTTCAGGTGTCTCTGTATGAAAGGCATTGATCGATTGGATTTTCTCTTCAAGCGCTCCTGTTTTCATTACAGAGAATTTCTGAATTAAATAGCCGTCTTTACCAAGGTACACACCGTTACTTTCTTTTTTACCTATCGCTTGATCCGCATTAGACTTTATACCAACCCATACATCTCTAGCTACGAATTGATCCGTTATAAACTTTTCAAAGTTGGAGGTGAACCTCCCCGAAATAAAGCTGTGAAACGAAAACGCAGGTAACTGCTCAAGCTTCCGATTTTCTGACTCTGAGAATTCCCGCTTCGGCAAGATCAGGTTGAGTATCAGAACAAGGCCGATTAATGAAAGAAACAATATAGCGATAACAGACTGAGACAACTTGTCATAACGATTCAAAAGAAATCACCTCCTCAGTAAATTGTGATGTACGACTTCTTAAAATCGAAAGTATAAGAAGGGATTATACGTGTCATTGACCAAATAGGCTGTAGAAAGAAACAGGAACAGAACATGCAGGATTGGCGATAAAATTGCGCTCCCAAATGGGTATCTTTGCTTTAGTGCTAAAAACATCTTCTTCGGCAATGGCGTCGCTGCCAGGATCGCAAGCAGCAATATAATGAGATTCGTCGACAAGTAATAATAAGTGTTGTTATCAACAAAATGGTGTATGCCTAAGCCAAACATAGCCTCTACATATGCTAGGGCTGCTGATAAACGATCAAGATCAAAGAATACCCATCCAACCATGACAATGAGAAGTGTATATAAATTCCCTATTCCACGAGGGAGATGCTGCAACCATTTGTGCAGGAACAGATTCTCCATCACAATAAAGCATCCGAAATAAAGGCCCCATATGATAAAATTCCAGCTTGCACCATGCCACAAACCGGTCAGAAACCACACAACAAACAAATTGCGAAGCTGCTTTACGATCCCTACCCTGTTCCCGCCTAAAGGAATATATACGTACTCTCGGAACCATGATCCTAGTGACATATGCCATCTACGCCAAAACTCTGACACGCTGGTTGCTATATACGGATAGTTGAAGTTCTTTGTGAGCTCAAAGCCGAACATTTTTCCAAGACCACGTGCCATATCCGAATACCCGCTGAAATCAAAGTAGATTTGCAACGTAAAGGCAAGGATACCGATCCAGGAAGTTGCTACTGTCACTTCAGACATAGCTGTAGCTTTGATGCTTGACCAGAGCATGCCGATATGATTTGCAAGCAGTACCTTTTTTGCAAGTCCTCGAATGAATAATTGCGTTCCTTCCCCAAATAACGATATTGTAATCTGGCGGTTTGCGAGTTGTTTCGATACATCACCATATGCAACGATAGGCCCTGCAACTAGCTGTGGGAACATCGTCACATAGGTACCGAAAGCGATGAGATTTTTCTGAACGGGAACTTTATCTCGATACACGTCGATTATGTAAGACATGGTCTGGAACGTGTAAAAGGAAATGCCGACAGGGAGCGGAAGTGTCGTCACTTCGAAATGCAAGCCGAACAAAGAATTGATGTTCTCTACCAGAAATCCGTAGTATTTAAAGAAACCGAGAATCCCAAGATTTCCGACAAGGGAACAGACCAATAACGCTCTAGCTGTGCTTTTTCGATACCGATATTTATCAATAAGCAGCCCATACACATAATCGATTACCGTTGAAAAGAGCATGAGAAAGATGTAAACAGGCTCTCCCCATGCATAGAACACTAAGCTTGCTACAATCAAAATTGCATTACGCAGCTGATTCGGTGTTATAAAATAAATCAGAAGTGTTATCGGCAAGAAGAAGTACAAAAAAATCAGACTGCTGAATACCAACGCTTGTCGACCTCCTTCATGAGAAGCGTATTACAGTTCGCCTTTCAGAAAATCGAGCAAAAGCGGATAAAATTCAGCTTTGAAATGAATGCCGTCCTCATCATAGAGGGCTGGATTCTGCTCAGCAATAGAGGACACATCTACATACTTCACTTGTTTTTTGCCAGCCAGTTCTTTTAACATTTGATTGTACGCGGCAATATTGGAGTACCTCGGCTCTTCTTTTAACGCTTTCTCTGTTACCGGGGTCACCGACAATATCGTTATTTTGGTATGAGGGAGCTCCTCTTTCATTTTATCGAGCAGCAAACCGTATTGTTGAATCGCGAACTGTAATGGATTCTCCGTCGGCCAAAGGATGTCATCTGAGCCGAGTGCGATAAATAGATGTTCCGGATTTCTCTCGACCAGTTTGGCCACGTCATTGTCTTTTAAGGCGAAAAAGGCTGTTTTTCCGGCCTCTCCAAATACATTCCTGATGTCCAAAACATCATGAAACATAAATCCTTCTGTAATGGAGTCGCCAAAGAAAACACTTTTGTTGAATAATGCTTTCAGTTCATCATTTTCATTCATTGATGTTGAGGCTTCTTTTAGTGTTTTTGCGTCTTTGTTTGCTGACGTTTCTGTATCACCTTCCTGCAGAGATGCCCCACCATTTTGATTTACACAAGCTGTTAAGGAGACAACAATCATCCCAGCCAGAAGTATCGTTTTCCATGTGTTCAACATAATCTTCTACCCCTCCTGTGACTCACTTTTTGTCCATTAATGTACGTGACGTCCTTATCTCATAACAATGGATAGTTTAATGTGGAGAGATGCAGATAAAGTGCAGACGAGATTGATATCAAATAAAAAAAGAGCAGTTCTTGATATTATCAAGAAACTGCTCGCATATATAACGAATCTGAATGGGTTAGGCTTATTTAATAATTGCTTTTCTTCAGGTAGAAATAGAAGAGAACACCGTCCGTTGTATTACATGCGCCATAATCGACTTCATGCAATTCCAATATTTTTTTGGAAATGGCCAGTCCAAGGCCAGTCCCCCCAGTAGAACGATGGCGGGAGGCTTCTCCACGATAAAAGCGATCCCATATTTTCTCGATTTTCTCTGAAGGAATATGGACACCTGTATTTTCAATACATATCTTTACCGATTCCTGCTCCTCATTCATGGATATATGTATGGAATCCCCCTCAGGTGTGTAGCGTATCGCATTCGTGATAAAGTTGACGATTACTTGACCGATGAGGAGTTGATTGGCCACGACTTCGACCGGAACAAGAGATACATGTAAACTCAATTTCTTCCCAGCAATTTCTGTAGAGAGCTTCTTACATGATTCTTCAATGACTGTATCGATACGGAACGTGTCTAGTTGTATTTTATAGGTACCTGATTCATATTTCGCTAATTTCAACATGTCCACGATGAGAAGATCCATCCTCTTCACTTCACTTTCCATCGCAGCAAAGTAATAATCCTTCTTGTGGTTCGCTACCCCATCCTTCAAGATCGACAGACAACTCTGGATGACACTCAGAGGGGTTTTCAATTCATGCGATACACCGGAAATGAATTCCTTGCGTGTATGCTCCAATTGCTTTTCTTTTTCAATGTCATGCTGAAGCTTTTGGATATAGGAATGTAACGTGTCCGATAACTCATTAATATTGCGGGAGAGATCCCCGATTTCATCCTTTGACGTAATCGGAAGCTTTTCAGAGAAATCCAGCTCCGTTATTTTCTTGGTCATTTGATTAATTCGCAATAAAGGTCTTGCGATACCTTTAGAATAATAGAACGAGGCCAGCAATATAAGAACCAGAACGAATACAATGAGATAAAGATAATAATCCTGGATCATCTGTACAGCTTCATCAACTGGCTGCAGGGAGGTCATTGCAAATAGATAAGCGTCCTTCCCCTCTTTGTCTTTTATAGGCAAAACAAACTGTTTATATTTGATATCATTCTCTTCGTACGTACCTTCTAATGTAGCTGCTGCCTCCTCTGCATTCTTCACCAGCAATTCCGCTTGAAATGCTCTGATTCGGTCTAAGAACAGGTGGTTCGAATAAATAAATCGTATAGGTTCATTTTTTGCAGGAAGCTTCGTTTTCGTTATGGTTCCGTATAGGGAAAATACAGGGAATTTCCCAGCATTCTTATCTCCTTCATATCCATTTGGAAAAAGCTCATGCTCTTTTTTTGCGATTTGATTATTCTCCCACGTAAGTGCGAAGTTATATATGCTCATTCGATAAGGAATAACTTCTGTCCCTTTTCTAAGGACTTGAATTACGGCGTCGGTTCCTTTTCGTAGAAATTCATGTCCTTGTCGGATTCCCTGAAAATCAGTAAAGCTATATAAAGGGATTGTGATGGTTTTGGTCGCGTAATTCCCACCGCTAACACCATTTATTTCAATTTCGATTGAGGAGTCATCAATGCTTCCTTTAATATTGCCGAGTTGATCCAGTACAGTTACCCATGTATTATGCTCTCGATAAAATTCCTGTTCCAACCGCTGTATCTCTACCGTGTGATTGTCTGGGTTAGCATAGTTTTGAGCGAATGCTTCAAGGCTTGCTTTCACATTCTCTACCTTTTGGTGAATATAATATTTCTTGAAAAATACGGTCTGGCCAAAATAAATGATGCCGAGGATGAGTAAACATAATGCGGTTGTTAACACAAATAATTTGAATACGATACCTTTTTTCATGTTATCTCCTCAAATTTATAGCCAGACCGAACAACCGTTACGATGCAATCAGATTTGTCCCCTAGTTTTTGACGCAAATTCCGAATATGACTGTTTACCGTCCGTTCATCGCCTTCAAAGTCATATCCCCATATTCTTGTTATCAATTGTTCGCGCGTGATAATAATCCCTTTATGCTTCATTAAGTATGTTAATATTTCAAATTCAGTATGAGTTAAGCCACAGCTAACTCCGTCTACTGTAACCGTGCGAGACTGCACATAGATTGAAATGCCGCTACTAGAGATGATTTCGTTGTCCATTTCTTGCATTTGTCGGTTTTCTAGCAATCTCTTCGCTCGAGCGAGTAAGATTGGTGGGCTGTAAGGCTTGGTAACGTAATCGTCCGTACCCAGTTCAAATCCAAGCAGTGTATCATCTTCATCGACGCGAGCGGTTAGCATAATAATCGGTACATTTGAAGTTTTGCGAATTCGACGACATACGGACCAGCCATCTAATTCTGGCAGCATAATATCAAGGATAAGCAGATCCACGTTATTTTCCTGAAATAGTTGTAATGCTGCTTTGCCATCCCCTGCTTCTAGAACGTTATATCCTTCGCTACTAAAATAATCTTTCATAATTTCCCGCAATATATGTTCGTCTTCGACAATTAAGATTGTTTTTGTCATGTTTGATACCCCGTTGATTATTGTAGAGTGAATACAAGCTGATCTTACAAGAAGTTTAACCATGATCCGGTATATATTTCAACTGTTTCATCGGGGGAATGCATAATGAAGGGATAGAAAAACAATGATAACTATGATTGAATACCATTTATGAAAAGGGGATTTTTCACCATGCATTCTGATTTTGAAAACGCATTTACACGAATCCACCTGTTGTATCATGCGAATCAACATGCACTTACACCTGAGGAGATCCAACCTGAGATTAACAGCCACGGCTATCAATTTAGTCCACAGCAAATAAAACAAGAGCTGGATCATCTGACGAACGAAGGCTATTTAACTATCACAGCTTCCCAGTACGATATTACATTAAGGGGAAAAGATGAACTTCGAGACGCTCAGCAGCATCTGGAGACATTATATCAAGAAGTCGCAAAGAAGAAAGTATAAGCAGCTGCTTATATCACAAAAACCAATCCCCCATACGGTTTGTAATAACCGGGCAGGAGATTGGTTTTGAATTAACCAAAGTTAATTACAGCAGAAGCCAGTCAACTGTCGTAGCAATTGCTTCAGCAATTGGTACACCGTATGAATCAGGAACTCCTGCCATGCGAAGGCCATCGAGAACAATGGTACTGATGTCTTCAGTCGCATAATCCTTTGTCGTATCGATTTTGGCTATTGCATTATCGATACCTTCAATGATTTTGCTGGAGTTGTTGGAAAAATATTTTGCTGTATCTTTATTAAGCCATTTTGCAACATTGTAGAGTACTTCACCACCAGTAGTAACAGATCCCTTAATTACACCAAGAGCACCTCTAACCAGCACACCCAATTTTCCGGAAGCTTCAGCTTGTCCATCCATAACTTTAACGGCTACTGATGTTACAGGTGCAGGTTTTGCAGCAGCAAATGCTTGTGTTGCCGGAAGTATCGCACTACAAAATAGAACAGCGGCCATTGAAGTGATCATTAATGATTTCTTGAACAATTGGCAACCCCTCCTGGAGTGAGAATGTTTGATGGGGTAAGTACCCATCACTGATAATGATTATAACATTCCATATTTAAACAGATGAGGTTCTGTTGAACTATTTTGTGAATTGTAAAGTAAATATTAGTGCAGAAAATTCCGTTATATTGTCGAACTATCACTACAGAGCGAATCCAGTCCACAGCATCGAAAGTCCTGAACACAAGAGGAGAACATCCAATACATATCGGAATGAGGCAATACTCATACGCTCCACCAGTCTCTTGGCAACGAACGTGCCGAGCATGAGAGAGGTACCTATAATGACAGATGTTTAGATGAAAAAGGCAGCCGATCGTTGCTGTCCGGCCGCCTCTGTCCTCAATCTATATTTATATTCCCTTTACATCTCGGTAAATAAAATTAGGTACTACTTTTATATACATAAGCTCCGCTATCAGTTCAATAATGGTTTGGGTTACGATCACAGACGCTGCTATGGTAGCCATCTCCCCTGGCAAGGTAAGCGCAAGAGGAAGTACAACAAGCGAATTGCGTGTTCCAGCACTGAAAATAAGTGCTCTCCCCTCTGAAGGACCTATACGAAAAACAGCCGATATGATTCGTGAAAATACCGGAGAAATGATATGGAATAATACATAAATAGGTATAACAGCAATAATCACATCAAAATCCTTAACGACCCTATCAATTTGAGAGCCTATCACCATGAAGAGAACAAGTGCCATAAGCGGGACAGGCAGCCATGCGGTAAAGTCTAGTGTTTTCATGCCGCGTGGATTTCTTCTGGCTACATATTGAATGAGTAATGCAAAGAATAAAGGAACTATAATTAAGTAAACAAAAGCTTCAACAAATGGACCGACTCTTACGATCTCAGATGCCTCAGCACCAATGAATAGCCACAGATATATAGGCAGCATAATCATTTGAACAACAAAAAGTATTGGGGTAGACGCAAGAATTAACTTTTCATTCCCTTTGCCCAATTGAGTAAAGACAATGACATAATCGATACATGGAGTTAGCAGTACCAAGCAAACTCCAATCAGAACGGGTCCAGACTGAGGGAAAATCTGAATTAATAGGAGTACAAGCAATGGAATTAAGATAAAATTCACAAGCAGTAAAGCCCCTATGAAACGTCTATTCCCGAGTGCTTCTCCTAATTTCAGAAATGGAATCTGACAAAACATGCTGAATAAAAGGATTGCAATCGCAAATGAAACCAATGGTTCTAGCAAGCCTCCTAAGCGTGGACTGACTAAGCCCACTCCCCCTCCTACAAGTAATGTCACTGCATACACGCCGATTTGGTTCTTTTCTAAACTTTCCCTTGAAAACACCAATACATTCTCCTCTTTTTATTCGAATTATATCATAACCATCTTGTCAGTATCGTTTACTGATTCATCAGTTTTTCAATTCGATGCAGAACAAATCTTAGGAGGGTTTATTCAAATGAGAAATATACTGCAAGGTAAACTAGGTTTTGGTACTGCACCGCTAGGTAATATGTACCGGAACATCCCAGAAGAAGAAGCAATCGCAACAGTAGATGCGGCTTGGGAAAGTGGCATTCGTTACTTTGACACTGCTCCTCTTTATGGATCAGGGTTGGCAGAGATTCGTCTTGGCGAAGCACTGTCGAAAAGAAATCGTGATGAGTATGTGTTGAGTACAAAAGTAGGTCGAATTATTTCGGATGAATTGGAAGATCCATCTGCACGTGATTTAGGTGAAAAAGGTGGGCTTTTCGAATTCGGCCGTAAAAATAAAATCATCAATGACTATAGCGCGGATGCAACCCTTCGCTCGATCGAGGACAGTTTGAAACGTCTACAAACAGATCGTATCGATTTTGTATATATTCATGATGTCGCGCAGGACTTTTATGGGGATGAGTGGCTTTCGCAATTTGAAACAGCACGAACAGGTGCATTCCGTGAGCTTACACGTTTGCGTGAAGAAGGCGTCATTAAAGGTTGGGGACTCGGCGTAAACCGAGTAGAACCAGTTGAACTCTTGTTGGACTTGGAAGAAGTAAAACCAGATATAACACTGCTTGCTGGACGTTACTCCTTGCTCGACCATGAGCGTGCGCTGCAACGGTTAATGCCTGCGGCTGTAAAACACAATATGGACATTGTCGTTGGTGGTCCATATAGCTCTGGGGTTCTTGCTGGAGGTACACACTTCGAATATCAAAAAGCATCTCCTGAAATTATGGCAAAAGTCGAACAAATCAAAAGCATTGCGGATCGATATCAAATCAGCATCAAGGCTGCTGCTTTGCAATTTTCATTAGCTAATCCGGCGGTTGCTGCTGTCATTCCTGGTGCTAGCCGCCCAGAGCGAATTGCCGAAGACAAAACTGCCTTGAATACAGTAATTCCGGCAGCGTTCTGGGAAGAAATGCGCGAACAACAACTGGTAGCACCTGATGCACCATTACCAATCAACTTGTAATAAAAAGGAGTGTCTTAACGTCGAAATTGGCACGTTGAGACACTCCTTTTTTTGCCCCGTAAGCAGTAATGCCACGAGTTCACTTTTCAATTTCTATTTTGGTAGCAGCCATTTTCTTATACTCTATTTTGCAAAAACTGTATACATATACTTGCTAATTCAGCGGGAGATTCTTTTGCTCCATTCTCTATCCATGTGCAAAGCATTGACCAAAATATTCCAGTAGTAAACGCATTTGCATAAATTGCAGTGATATGATTAAATTTTTTGTCAGTTAAATAATTTTTATTAATCTTGGGAACATACCTTTTATATTGCTTAAAAATATATAACATTAGTTCGTTGTTATACATAAGTTTAAGAAATGTTAAATGATTACTCCAAAATAAAAAATGATTATGAATTAGCACTTCATATTTAGAAGAAAAATAATTTTCTTGAAAGGAAGAATACTCTAAGAATAATAAATTTATAGATTCTTCAAGCACTTCTTCTTTATTCTTAAAATATCTATAAAAGGTTTTTCTTCCTACGCTAGCTTCCTGCGTTATTTGGGTAACCGTAATCAGTGTAAATTCATATTTTTCCATCACAGAAAATAGACCATTAATTATATCTTCTCTTTTCCCCATTTTTTCTCCTGACACACCTTCTACCAATGTGTTTCCATTGATTGCAAATCAATTATTTCATATATAGACTATACTTATATGACACATCTGTGTCAACAAAGGTAGGGAGATAAAATGTATAATTACAGCAAATGGTATACCATAAATGGTGTTAACCAATATGTTCAAGTAGTAAGTACTAATTTGGATAATCCTATTTTAATATATTTACATGGCGGACCTGGTGATGCAGCATTACCTCTTGTTGAGCATTTTAATTCAGATTTATCCGAAATCTATACTTTAATCATTTGGGAGCAAAGGGGTGCTGGGAAGTCATACTATAGGTTTAGAGAAGATGAACATATTTCTATTAATGATTTTGTTCTTGACTTGAAGGTCTTAATTGAAAAACTACTTGTTGAATTCAAAAAAGAGAAAATATGCTTAATGGGACATTCATGGGGAAGCATTATTGGAATGAAATTCATTATTTCCTATCCCGAATTGATACATTTTTATATTGGAGTTGGACAAGTTATTTGTTCGCAAAAAATGTTTGAAAAAAGTAAAGAATATATTGTAAGTCATATTGATAATCATCGTCTTAAAAATAGAATTTCTTCTCTAAACACAAAATTTAATCAAAATAATTGGTATTCTGATCTAATGTTTTTTATGAGTCAACTAATCAAGCAAGGTGTTTCTCTTTATGGAAAAAATACGTATTTTTCATTATATCGCTATTTTATTTTTTCCAAAAACTATTCATTAATGGATTGTGTAAAACGACTAAAAGGTTCTGAGCAGTCCATAGTTAAGCTATGGCACGAGGTATCAGAAATTGATTTTTCTGCTTATAATAACTTTAAGGTTCCAATAGCTTTTATCGAAGGTGAGTATGATTATCATGCTTCCTCCGAAATAGTTTTTGATTTTTATCGAAGTATTACATCTCCTAAAGTCTATTTCAGTATAAAAAACACCGCCCATTTTCCCCAGTGGACAAGGTCTGACACTTTTAATTTAATTGTAAATTCTTTGAATAGTTCAATTTTTTCAAACAGTAATGAAATAAAGGAATTCTAGTACTATATTCAAATTAACATGAAACGGTCTCCAAAGAGGCCGTGTATATTGCAGTTGGTATTCGTGAAGATGGTTCTCAGGACGTATACCATTGCTCCAACCGAATCGGCCTATGTATCCTCACTGTCATATTGACTTTGACCGAGCACGTGCTGGACTCCAAGCCTATGTTCAGCACTAGAGGATAATAGTATGAGTAATCCCTTTATGTATCATTTTTTATTTTTTCGTATCCTGCTTTCTCAAAAGCATTCCGCATCGGGATATTTTCCACATCCGTATCGGCAAAAATTCTCCAAACTCCAAGTTCTTGCAATACTCTTGTTGACCTTAAAAGCAAATCATTAATAAATCCTTTCCCACGGAATTTTGGGATGACACCTATATAATGAATCGTCCCTTCCATCAATCCACTCTTCTCGCATCCCTTAAATACAACAGGCTGGATAACTCCTACAATTTCTCCATTATAGTAGGCCAGTTCTCACCATTCTTTATTGTATTGAAAATACTCCTCATCTACGTTACAAATGTTCTCCACGAGTTCAAGCACGTTTCAATTCCTCCTTAGGTTCCATAAAACTGCTTCCTCGCTACAGTTATAGTTATCTTAGTTCAATAAACCATCGGCAGTATAGAACTTTATTGATACGGTCTAAGGCTGCCGATGGCTATATATTCGGGCCAGTCTAACACTCATTCTTCTTCGAACAATTTCTCTCCTCGATGGAGCCTCCATGCGATTGTCGCCGTATGAGGAGTCTCACGTGAGGTAGGAGCATGCGCCGCTAAATAACGGGTAACCGCAAGAATCAGAGTTTCACGGGCTTTCTCTGCGAACGTTCCCGACTCGGAAGCCCAGCGGTCATATTCTGCTATGGCCGCCTCGTACATCTGGAAGGAGTGGAATTCCGCATCCTCTCGAAGCAGCGCATGCCCCAATACATTAAATAAAGGCTCCGGCTTCCCGCCGCTGCGCAGATATCGGATTACCCATTCCGCTGCCGGCGCCACCTGTTGCTGCTTGTCGAGAATCTCAAGCAGCTCGGCGGGCTGCGGCACTTCCTTGGTCGCACCAATTGCAGACGCTCTCGGTGCCGCAGGGATGTTCAAAAACCGATCAAGGTAAATCGTAGCTGCTGTATGAAAAATCCCACGAACCAACCATGGGTCGGCGGAACGAATCAAACCTTCGTGAACAGCGTGAGCGTGCGTAAACGTGTGCAGCACCGAAATCCAGTCTCCGAAATCGTTTTGCATATGAAACCGGACAACCCGTTCAGCCGCTGCCAATGTGGCAATTTGCGAGATTCGAACCGGAGAGGCGCCATTGAGTAAAGCTTCCTTCAGCATGCTAACCGTCCTGAGCGGATCGTCTCCGAGTAGAGCAAGGAGCAGCGCCTCTTCATCGATGCCAGATTCCTCCCTGCTATCAAATGCAATCCCCTTATTAGACAGCTCCTCGAACGCTTCTTTTAATGGCTGAACCAAATTGATCGGAGACTGCCAGCTATGAAGCTCTTCGCTTCGAGATGCGCTTCCAAACATCGGAACGAGTGAAGCAAGGACATAATTACGCTGCTCTTGCCCGACATACTTCAAGCTCTCAAATGCTTTATTATGAAAATCCAGTGTATGGCCTCCGTTAATATAGAAATGATCTGTTGCCGCCATGCTCATCATAGAGAATAATCGCTTCTCATCCGCCCCTGCCTTCACGAGGGTCAGCAGCACCCTTTCCGCGCCTTGCGTATCCCGAACTTCGATGCAATCACGATACCATTCTGTTAACCGTTCTTCGGAAACGTCTGTATTAGGGAGAGAATCGAGCAAGAAGCGGGTTCCACTTCTGGCAAAGTCGCGCGCCGTATGTAGCAAGCCTTGAAATAACGCAAGAATTCGACCTTGTTTATCAAGCTTAGGTAGGATGTTGACCATCGCGGTCAGGATCGTTAATCCAGATCCCCACCCTTGCCTACGTTGTTTGACTCCTATTTCGATCCCAATTGCAGCGATTTCCGTCTCAGGAACGCCAGCTTCTATTAATCCGACTACGGCCTTGGCGATGACAAGGCCGATATTTTGCTCAATACCACTCAGAAGTCGGTCTTTATACAGTTGAACTTGATTGCCGTTCCGGGAATTCGGGTTGACCCAAATGAATCCGTCATTAACGGTTATATCGTGCACAGGTACATCATCCGCCCAAGGGTCAAGCGTTCCTCCACTGCATACGTCAAACCGTGCATGATGCCAATGACATGTCAAAATTCCATTGCACACACTTCCCATGTGAAGCGGAAAACCAAGGTGAGGGCACCGATTGTCAAGCGCATGCACTCTATCCTCGTGATAAAAAACAACGATGCCACCCTTGATTAGCTTCGATCCCCGCTCTCTCAGCTCATCTACCGTACCAGCCTGAATCCAACCATTCATGAAAACGCCTCCATTTTCAATATCAGATGACTCCCATATTTAGGATATCTTATTTCCAACACTTTTGAAACATATTTGTTTAGAAAGTCGATATTATTTTTTCTATGCCTTAGGTCATAACCTTTTTCCCTAATGGAATTCTCACCATCTGTTAGCTGGAATTCTTCAATATATAAAAAAATAGACTATCGAACCGCGATAATCTATTTCCCTCTTAGCTATTTATGCTTTTTTCTCAAAGATGATTTCGAAACTCAGAGTAGTCGCCCCATGATATGGTGGGATAACTTGAACTAAGCGCCAGCCGTCCTTAGCATGTTCGTGGATGATCTCTTGCACCTTAGTTTCTACGTTTTTTTGCGACGACAACCCAATCTTTACTTTCTCAAAATGATACGAATACATGTATGTATCCTCCTCGTGAGCCCCCTGCTTGATATACTCAGTCTAACACTTTATTTTTCAGTCTAGTACTTTCATTTTTTTACACTTCTGATCACAAACAAGGGTACCTTTGAGTCGTTTAACAGCATAAAATATGTTTCATTACATGGTTAATGTAGTCTAAATCTCATATTTTCACTTATGAAATTCGGTCAAAAATAAACTTTTGCATTTGATAAGCAAGGTCAATCGCATGTTCATCCTTGCCATGTTGTAAAGTCCAGTGCAACAATACCATGGCGTTTGCCACATACAAGTGGGACAGATATTCCATTGATATAGCCGGCGCCGTAACTTCCTTTTCCAGAAAGGATAAACAAGTTTGATATAAAATCTTCTCGAATTCCACATGCAAATCCGCCGAAGGTACATGTACGTTTAACAGTGTGGAAATTACGGTATTTTGCTTAACCGTTTGTTCGACGATCATTTCGATAACTTCAGCCACATTGTCTTGTTTCATGGAGTCAAAACGCCGCAATATTTCTTGCTCGAATGAAGCTGCATGCTGTTGAACAAGTTTCTCCAGAAGATCGTATTTATCGATAAAATGGCTGTAAAAAGTGGATTTGCTCGATAAAGAGAGGGTGCAGATATCTTTTACCGTAATGTGGGCAAAGTCCTTTTCTTCCAGTAAATGAATAAGTGCATCAGCAATGTTTTTCTTTGTTTTAAATACGCGAACATCTTCCACCATACAATCGATTCCTTTCTAAAAGTTGTTTTCCGAACTCTTGGCGTACATATCGTTCGATTTCGTACGCAAAGAACTTTTTTGCTTGTTGCTGGGTAAAGCCCCTTCCAATAAGATGGCCTTGTAACAACGCAAAGGAGGGATTGTATGTTTAAACACTATGTTGCCAATGAACAATTCAATTTGCAAATCAACCGTTTTTTAAATGATTACTATCAGGAAGACGAACGGGCAAACAGCGATTTGCAAGGAATAATTCCAAGATTGAAGGATATGAACAGCTGGTATGAATCTTGGCTGGAATATGCGGTTATGCGGGAAGAACGCCAGGATTATGATCTGGCTTCCGTCTATTATCAGGCTGCTGAATTTTATCTGAATCCGTCGAATCCGGCTAAAGAGAATATGTATCAAAAATACCGCGAGACTTTCTACAAGGGTTTCCATGATTTTGACTATGAGTCCTATCAAATTCCGTATGAACATTCCTATCTGCCAGCGATTAAATTGGTGACGCCTGGCGCCAAGCAAACGCTGCTCGTATTTGGCGGATATGATTCATACATGGAAGAAATGGTTAAGATGATGAACTTCATAAAAGGAATTCACTATCATATTATTGTTTTTGATGGTCCGGGACAAGGTACGGCACTTAAAAACGGCTTGAAATTCATTCATAACTGGGAAAAGCCGCTTGCAGCGGTTATCGATTACTTTAAAATCGATCGCGTAAGCATCTTGGGGGCTTCATGGGGCGGTTATTTGGCGATGAGGGCCGCCGCTTTTGAGAAACGAATCGATAAAGTGATTGCGTTCAATATTTTCTATAGCGGTCTGGATGCATTGAAGATTCGAATGCCTGAAGATGTCTGGAACAAACTAAGCACCCTTTTGGATGCCAATGAAGCTGATCAAGTTAATGCCATGATCGAAAACATGATGAAGGAAAGCATCGATTTGAGCTGGAAAGTCATGAAAGGAATGGAAAACACGGGCGAGAAAACGCCGTTCGCTCTGCTCAAAAATTTCGAGAAGCATACGATGGCCGGGATCGGCTCGTTAATCAATCAAGATGTATTGCTGCTGGCCGGAGAAGATGACCAGTATGTTCCGATCAGCCGACTGCCGCAAATTCAAAATGAACTATGCAACGCGGCGTCCATCACGACGAAGGTGTTCACCAAGGAAACAGGCGGCGAGCAGCACTGCCAGGCAGGACACCGCGATTTGGCTTTCAACGAAATGATCAAATTTTTGCAAGAATAATGCCGGATTCACCTAGTGTAGGGTGAGGCAGCCTTATATAGGGCTGCTTCTACGCAGCATATCATACAGATTAGGAAATAATTTCCTTTGAAGGCAAGCCGTTAATAAATCCTTTCCCACGGAAATTAGGAATGACACCTATATAATGAATCGTCCCTTTGAAAATATTCTTCGTCTACGTTATAAATGTCGTCCACGAGTTCAAGATGACTCTCCGGTGTGATGTGTTTTTTACCCTTAAGTTCATTAAAACCTGCTTCCTAGCTACAATGAAAGTCTATTGACTGATTGATGTTGATTCTATAAACGGGCGGACACCCTGCCCCGAAGGAGGCAGCTGTTTGAAACAATAACGTTCTTACTACAACTCCTCCTGTTTCTTTGCTTGCATTTTCGATATTTTGACCAATTTCTGAAGAGTACTATGAACCGCTTCGAGGTCATCCATGCTCACCTTGGAGTAATAATCCCTTACCAACAACTCATCGATTCGGTGCAACAAAGCGGAATATTCCAGACCGCGCTCCCCTAATCGGATCAGCGCTTCCCTTTTATTTTCCGGATTCGTCCAGCGAACGATCATTTTTTGTTCCTCGAGTTTGGGCATAACGTGGCTGACGGCACTCATCGAGACGTCCAAATATAAAGCGATTTGTCTCGCCGTTACGGGCTCATTACGGACGATATAGTACATAATGAACTCCTGCTGCGGGGTCAGGTGGAAATGTTCCAGTTGTTTCGCTTCCGCTACCTCCCTTTGAACGATCGCCGTGAATTGCTCAAAGGCTTGATTGATTTGTTCTACTATTTTAAGATAATCTTGCATCGCCGCACCTCAATCAATAAAGTTACCTGTAGCATAAAAAAGTATTTCGATTTCGTCAAATCATACTAGTTCCTCTTTCTATTCGCTTCATAGTCATAAAACTGATTTACATGCTCCTCTTTCAACAACAAGGGATCAATCTCTTCATTCATAACATAATGATTAAAGTAAGCTACAATGTAGCGATTCATCACTTGATGAAATTCTTCTATATCGATCCCCTTCGACAACAGCGGCGATAAAAATGGAAAATCGGAAAAAGAATAATGATCTCCGGCATTAAAAATAAGTTGATAAGTATCTGCCCTAATCCCCTCTCTAAAGTGATAATCCGCAAGCTTTTTAATTTGACTATGATATTGCCGGAATTGCTCTGGCGTGATAGATGTATATTTAATTTCCTCATCGTCTAAATCCAGATAGTCTTTATTCAAAATAAACATAAATGGCCGTTCGAGCCCTTTGCTTGCTACCGGTTCATGCAATGGGCCGTCTATGTTGACCCCCGCCAAAATTCTTGCATCGTCCAATAACGACTGAGCAGCGGTTGAACCCCCGTAGGAGTGCCCCAAAATACCGATTCGTTCCATGTCCAGTTTGCCGGTGAACAAACCTTCGGGATCCCACTCATTCAATACCGTCAATTGATCGAGGACAAACGTCATATCTTCCGATCTTGCCCTCACATTTCGTTCATCTTCGATCGTAAATGAATACGAATAAGCATCGGCCTTACTCATGACTTCTCGCCCATCGGGAAATTGCGTAAAGGCCGCATCAATCATATGATCCACACTGACAACGATATAGCCATGGCTGGCCAGTTCCTCCATTTGAGAAAAGCTTTGCATTCTCGTGCTGCCAAACCCATGGGAAAATAACAGGATGGGGTATCGGTCTTGTTGATTGGACACGGCAATATCTTGTATGCTGTTGGTTCGGCCATATTTGAGATAGTCAAAAAAGAAGCGGGGCGTAGAAAAAAGAAATTCCATAGTTCCTGCCCATTCTGCATAGGGAAAGGATTGGTAACGGATAGGTTGTATGTCGTCATTGATTTCGGCGGGATACCATATTTGGATCATGAGCTCTTTTCCTACTCGCTCCGGCAAAGCGGCGTTCGTTCGAGATTCTTCAAGCAAGTGTCTAGAGCTTATCCCCACTTCGAACGATCCGGTTGGCTTGGGAAGTTGGAATACGGGAATCAATGTTGCAGGAGCGACGCTGCCGAACGCATACAGAATGAGCAGCAAGGCAAATAAAAGTTTTTGTGCTTTCCTTTTTTTTCTGTTCTCTGTCTTATCTTTCCTTCGAAAATATAGCATAAACGTGACTACAGTCAGAACAACAAACAAAGTATAGGTCACCGCCATCTGCCAGCGATAACCTTCTGCTGCCATGTGAAGAGTTAACAGAGCGAATGCGGCTATATTGGCACTTATTTTGATTTTGGCATCCGCCCTGAGTGAAAAAGAAAACAACCAAGCGATATGAACAAATATCAGAATACCTTCAAACAACCTCACTCATTTCATCTCCTTTTTAAAATGAAGTAAATCTTTTTAATCAACCCTCTTACAAATTAGTTTACTTTAGTAAAGTAAACTATAATTCAATATTATCTATTTATTTCCTGTTCGTCAACCTGGAAAATCACGATGTCCCACCGTGGCGTAATCCGATGCATAGAGGTCGTATTCCATTCGCCATGAATCTGGATCACCATAACGCTCAAATTTTTTTGTGTTTTCCAAACCACCTTATATGGCAGACTTTCACCATCGGAAGTTTCAACCATATCTGTTACAAGCTCAACATCTCCTATTGTCTCACCTTGCAACTCTTTGAGTTGATAATCTGCGTGGATTATCGTCTTAAAATCACCAACGCACGGAAAATCCTCCTGAGTCCCCGCATTCGGTAGAACGTGCCCTTCAATACAGCGTATTGTTTCAAATCTATCATTTGCCAGTCCCTTGTCGATCAAATAAAACGTATGACCATCATCTGCATTGCGGAGAATTGGGGATTTGCTAATTGCCGACAGCATATTGATGCCGTCTATCTTTCCAATCGCCTATGCTGAATCTGCACCTACATTAAGCTAATTGTAAAAGAAAATACGATAACAGAGCACCTTCCCACCATAACGGATCGCGGTCGAAACCTCGTCCCACATCGATTCGTTAGCGAAGCATTGGATGCGCAAGTAAAGTGGGATGATACACGCACACGCTAGACCAAGTTTTAAAGCAAAAAAAGCAACAGACATTTTGGCCATGTCCCGTTGCTTTTTTTTGTTGATTGAACTTATTTATTTTTCCTTTTTAATTGCCAAATCAATCGATTTCAGTTGTACTTTAGAGTTGATTACAACTCAAGATATATCCATGAATCATCATTTATTCTTTTAGTTGTGCTATCTTGTTTTATCAATTTACCATTTTTATCAAATGCACCAACCCAAAATCTGTATTTATGACCACTGTCCACATAGGTGAGATGCTTATTATCATTATTTTCCCTGTTAAAATATTGCCGGTCGGTATCTAAATTCCTGATGGAGATCTCATACCAAGCAGCACCGGGTACGTCGTTCCATACAATTTTGGCCAGTACCCTTTCTGCGGCTTGACTCACTGCTTTTGCCTCAACAGCAGAGGCTTGAAGCGGCTCCGCAAGAACTGCACCAGAACTAGCAGAGAACAACGTAGTTGCTGCAAGGATTGAAACAGAAAGCTCTTTTAACATAGTATTACCTCCCAAAATAATTTTGAGGCGGAAAGGAATCTGGGATGTTGTTCTATGTATCATTTTACAATTCAAACATGCTGCCAACTAGGGGAGCGTCATGACATGATTCACTGAATTTTTTTACTATTTTTGGGTTATACATCCAGAATAGGAAAATCAACATTTCCAATAAACCATCCTAACTAAAAGTGTTTGGTACAGTTGTATAATTGACATGCCCAATCGTTGTTAGTATGCGTAAGAATAGTTAAAGACGTACACCTTGTTTGACAACTGTTTCAAACACCTTGCAGCAAATATCTCTTTTTATTATCATTAAGAATTACTTCTTGACTATCACAGCTTCACTCCCAACGAAAGGGGTATCGTCAAAATATTGAATAATTTATACTAATCTATTTCCTTACTTCCACCATTGATCGAATGGTGCTACGGGCAGTTCACGTTTGTGTTGTGTCACCGCATAGCGGGTTTCAATATTCTCCTTCGCTTCAGGAGCAACTTCGTTACCGACAAGATATTCATCCAACAACTCATATTCCAAGCCAAGCTCAGCTTCATCAGCTTGTTGCGGCGTGTTGTCGAGAAGATCTGCTGTTGGCGTCTTCAGATATAGACGTTCCTGTGCATGCAGCTCGATCAAAAGTTCACGCCCTTGACCTTTCGTAAGTCCAGCTAGCGGGAGAATATCCGCTCCGCCATCACCAAACTTGGTGTAGAAGCCAGTGATTGCTTCTGCGGCATGATCGGTTCCCACAACAAGACATTGATGCTCGCCTGCCACAGCATACTGTGCAATCATACGCATTCTTGCCTTCACGTTCCCTTTATGGTAATCCGAAAGGGCCCTTCCGTCAGCACCCTCATAAGCTTCTGCCATAGCATTCACAGGAGTCTCAATATTGAATGTCAGCGTATCGTCAGGCTTAATAAACTGCAAAGCAAGCTGAGCATCGTCCTCATCTTGTTGTGTCCCATAAGGCAGACGGATCGCAATAAACTTGGCTTCATAACCTTCTGCACGAAGCTCTTCAGCCGCCAATTGGGTTAATCGACCAGCAAGTGTCGAATCCTGCCCCCCGCTGATTCCTAACACAAATCCATTCGCTCCCGTTGTACGGCAATACTCCTTAAGGAAATTCACTCGATTACGGATTTCTTCCGTAGGTACAATCGTGTGTTTTACATGCAATACGTTGATGATTTCGATTTGCTTATTCATATCCCGCATCCCCTTTCATTATTTGTATAGGTGATTGATTTGAATGTAATCGTAAACTCTATCAGGAACCAAGTAGCGCGGTTCTCCACCCATTTTGAATTCGTCTCTGATATAACTAGAGCTAATCTCCATTGCCAGCCCCTTGTCGATCAGATGAAACGTGTGGCCATCATCTGCATTCCGAAGAATTGGAGATTTGCTAATGGCCGACAGCATATTAATGCCGTCTCTTGCCATGACAATAAACTTATTATCACGAATTAGTTCCTCAGCCCGCTTCCATTTCCCTTCACCGATATCGACGAGCAGATCAGCACCCATGATGAAATACACTTCGTCATTCGGATATTTCGCACGAAAATGCTTCATTGTTTTGTACGTGGCAATTTCCCAACCAGGTTGATTCATCTCAAAATCGTCAACTTCAAATTTGTCGTTGCCCTCAATCGCAATCCGAACCATGCTCATTCGATGTTCATCCGACACATTCATTTGTTTATCTTGCCGCTTACTGGAACAAGGCAGGAAAATCACCTTGTCCAGCTTGCAACGATGCGCTACGGTGCTTGCTGTCCAAAGATGGACATTCGTGATCGGATCAAAGGATGAACCATAAATCCCGATTTTCGCCATCTCATCCAGCCTCCTTCTAAGCTTCGAGAGCCGCTTGAACTCTATTTCGAACTTCTTCAATCAACCGCATCTTATTATTCCAGCATTCTTGACTGAGGTTAACAGGGTATTCTGCTGGATTGAGCGTCCGTTTATATTCATCCCATAATACATCAAGATTTTCTTTTACAAACTCCCTAATGTCTTTAAGCGAAGGAACATCGTACACCAAGTTCCCACTTTCAAAGATGGTATGATGAAGTTCTCTCGCTTCAAATCCCGTTACGAATTTTGCAATATACGTGTGAACGGGATGAAACATATGCAAGCGCTGTTCCGACTGCGGTTCTTCATGTTCCAGTGCAATGTAGTCGCCCTCTGATTTCCCATTCGCCTTGTTGACGATACGGAATACACGCTTGCGTCCAGGGGTCGTAATCTTCTCAGGATTCGAGCTGATTTTGATCGTATCGACCATCGTTCCGTTTTCGTCTTCAATCGAGATCAGCTTGTATACGGCACCCAAAGCGGGTTGATCATACGCTGTAATCAGCTTGGTGCCAATGCCCCACACATCTATTCTAGCCCCCTGTGTTTTCAGGTTCATGATGGTTTGTTCGTCGAGATCGTTTGAGGCAAAGATTTTGGCATTCGGGAAGCCTGCTTCATCAAGCATTTTACGGGCTTCTTTCGATAAATACGCTAAGTCTCCACTATCAAGTCGGATGCCCTTAAAGCTGATACGCTCACCGAACTCTTTCGCCACTTTGATTGCCGTAGGGACACCAGATCTCAGTGTGTCATAGGTATCAACAAGGAATACGCAGTCTTTATGCGTTTCTGCATACGCTTTAAATGCCTTATATTCATCTCGATAGGCTTGAACCATTGCATGAGCGTGGGTGCCCGAGACAGGGATGCCAAATAACTTCCCTGCCCTTACATTCGACGTTGCTTCGAATCCCGCAAGATACGCAGCTCTCGTACCCCAAATCGCGGCATCCAGTTCTTGTGCTCGCCGAGTTCCGAACTCCATGCAATGATCCTCACCTGCTACTTGCTTAATTCGAGATGCCTTTGTTGCAATAAGTGTTTGATAATTAACGATATTAAGTATCGCAGTTTCAATTAGCTGTGCTTCCGCCAGTGGTGCTTCAATTCGCATAATCGGTTCATTCGCAAAAACCAGTTCCCCTTCTTTCATCGAACGAACGGTTCCTGTGAAACGAATGGCCCGAAGGTAATCTAGATATTCTTCGCTATACCCTTCTTCCTGAAGATAACTCAAATCGCTATCGGTAAAGCGGAAATCATACAAATAACGAACGACCCGCTCCAAGCCTGCAAAGATCGCATATCCGTTCTGGAAAGGAAGCTTGCGGAAGTACACTTCAAAAACTGCTTTACGGTTATGCATGCCATTTTGCCAGTAGACCTGCGCCATATTAATTTGATATTTATCGGTATGCAGCGCGAGACTGTCATCACCATGATTGAATACCGGAAGCTCAATTTTTTTCATCTTTGTTTTCCTCCTTTTTGACTACTGCAGCTCCGAGCGAACCCTTGAAATGTCTGAGTGCCCATACATGACCTTCGGCATCAAAGCTTGCAACGGCATCCTCATGAACGACAATATCGAAACCTTTATTGTAAGCATCTACTGCGGTGTGGAGTACGCAAATGTCCGTACAAACGCCTACTAGATGAAGTTCATTTATCCCTCTTGCTCGAAGTAAAAGCTCTAAGTCTGTACCAGCAAATGCACTGTATCTTGTTTTGTCCATCCAATAGACATTATTAGCGTCTTTATTTGCTTGATACAGATCCTCCAATTGACCAAATAGCTTCCGACCATCGGTTCCCTCAATGTTGTGCGGCGGGAACAGCTTCGTTTCCGGATGGAATGCGTCATTCTCCTTATGAATGTCGATAGCGAAAACAACGAAATCACCACTTTGAATAAACGCTTTCGTAATTTCAGTCATTCGCCCTTCAATCGCTTGCCCTGGTGCTCCGCAAGTCAATGCCCCATCCGCAGCAACAAAGTCCTTTGTATAGTCGATATTAATGAGTGCTTTCTTTTTCATTGTGTACTCCTCCTTTAATTTAACTATTTCATAATTGTTAATTGTTATTGTAAAAAAGAGTAGTGACAATAAAGTTAAGTTAGCACTTCACACCTCACACATCCCCTTCGAAATGCTATTTCCTTTAGTCACCATCTTATTGTAATCAGCTAACATCCATCACATTCTGGTATGGTAAATGGATTTGTTTAGATCCATTTCGACAAATCGGTACAGCTGTGTCGGTCGTTTCGATGTTCGGGTAGTCTTCTTCCCTACAACCTCTTGGATAAAGGGCAACGATTTGATCTTTCTTGCAAATGCCGGTTCCGAAGCAATTGCGGAATCATCTGTGACCGTAAGGAGAACGGCTTGCAGCTCCGAATACGTGAATTCTGCGGGTAGAAACTCCTTGGCGACAGTCGTTTCGAGAAGCTTCTGGCGAATCACATGAATCGCATCTGCGATGATTTGTGCGTGATCGAACGCAAGATCGAGATACATAACCTCTTTCACCGAGAACAATTGTACATCTGCGGCATCATCGTTTGCCTGTCTGTGGGACAACTTGTGTTCTGGCACAATCGCAAAGTGTGCATTGGTAATCATCCAGCCCCGCGGATCACGTCCAGGTTTATCGTATACACCATAATGTTCAAGATGAATGTCCTCTACACCTGTTTCTTCTTGCAGCTCACGTTGTGCACTTTCATAGGCAGTTTCATTGGGATTAACGAAGCCACCCGGCAATGCCCACTTCCCTGCTTCGATATTCGGCTTTCCTTCGCTGTTTAGCATACTCCGCTGAATGAGCATAATGTTGAGCTCCATCTCGGGCGGTTTGAATTCTTTGATTGTAACAGGTACTATCGTAAAAACAGCAATATCAGATGTATATCCATCTGGCGTTCGATATTGTTTGACATCATATTGTTCCAAAGCCTCTTTGTTTGACACGATAAGCACAACCTTTTCTCTCTTTTAACAATTACCAATGTGTTAATTGTATATTACGAGTAATTCAACCTTTTGTCAACCTATATATTCCATGTTTTTAAAGACCTTTATTCTAACTAATTATAAAGAGCCTCCTTTTGGGGGAGGCTTCTTTCAAAGTTTCATGTCTCAACACGGTTATATGTATGGTTAAACCATTGTTTACAAACTAAAAAAGACACCATTTAATAAACCATAAACCATAACTTTGTCTCCATTAACGTTATAAAATGAGAACTTAGAGAAGAAAATATAATTATCTCTTTCCATCCCCAGAAGCTTAAAAGCAACAGATGCTACAAAGTGATTTGCATCTGCTTTCTTACTCACATAATCAGTAAAGTCATCTTTATTCGGATTCGTAACGGCTAAAATGATCAGTAATACACCGATAACAACGTATTTGAGCGATGACTTCTTTGTTGTTTTTCCTTCTGTCATGATTGTACAATCCCCTATTTTCTATATATTTTCTCATCCAACACAAAAGACTAATGATATGTAATGATTCTGTATGATAGTTTTGTAGAATATGTATCCTGCATATATCCATGATTGTTGCAGATTATTTCCGTTTTAATTCTTCCAGCCTTTTTGCTCGTTCAAACGCTTTATGTAAAAACTCTTTAGCTGATAAATCCGCATAATCCCAATTCATGGCCTCTATTGCAATCGCGCCTGAATAACCCGTCTCCGCGATTTTTTTCAGGGTTGTAGACCAATCAATCGTGCCATCAAAAGGTAATCCATGTTGGGCATAACTTCCGTTATTATCATGTAAGTGTAGTGCCATCAGCCGAGAACCGTACACAGATAATAAATCATAGTCTGGATAATGGCGGTAGTGATGTCCGGAGTCATAACAGAATCCGATACGCTGGGAATCTACTTGCTCCAGCACATATGCTAAATTGGAAAGGTTCCATAAATTCTCCATTGCAACATTGACACCAAGCTGTTCAGCTTTTTCTGTGATTCGCTTGATTCTATCCAATCCCAATGTGTTATATGGATTGTCTTCGTTAGGCAAATGCACCACCATTGTCGGAATCTCAAAATCAGCGCAGTCTGCAACACATTGCAAATAGCAATCCGTTGCGGTTTCACCGTCCAGATTGTCAAGCCAGAGGTTGTTTTCGTTTTGGATTGGTGTGTGGATATTTTCGATAAATAGTCCCGCTTCTCGCGCTATTTGCGGCCCTTTGCGGTAATCGTTCCGACCAAAGCAGTCACGACCAAAGCCATCACTCCACCATATTAAAACGCCATCAAATCCAGCTTCTTTTATTAACTGAAAACGTTCCTTATTCGGCAATTCATAACCAAACCAATCATAAATGGTAAGCATAAGCCTCTTCCTTTCTTGCTTTTTTATCATAGCTTTTCCATAATTCATAGACTTTATCTCATTATAGTATACTTAATATTGGAAGTAGACAATAAATGATATCATTGCAAGAACGTATGATGATATCACCAGTGAGCTTCTCTCCCTCACAGTAATTTCGTTGTTCCATCTGAATACACTTTGATTGCTTCTGGCACCCGTTTTGGCTTGTATTATAATAAAGACTGCCAATAGATAGGCAGTCTTGTAGTCGGTCGTACTTCTAAAGCGGTGAAAACTTCGCAATTTCATCAGAAGTATAGATGGTAACTTTCTGTTCTTTGCTGTGTAAGGCGATAGCTTTCATGGCAAATGCGACCTGTTCTCCTGAAATAGAACGATATTTTCTCGCAGATCCCACAAGTACTGGATTCAGCATTTTCAAGATTATTTCCCCAACCTTTTCCCCTAACCGAAATTCTTCACGATTTCCTGTTAAAAGCGAAGGACGTAAGATGGACAGCCGCGGAAAATCCAGCGCAATCAATTCGCTCTCGATCATCCCTTTTACACGATTATAGTGAGACCATGATTTTTCATTTGCCCCAATTGCGGTAATTATGATGAAATGTTCGACCTTTTGCTTTTTTGCTAAAGCTGCTATGGTGCGCGGATACTCAAAATCCACCTTTTGAAATGCTTCGCGAGACCCTGCCTTTTTGATCGTTGTGCCTAAGCAGCAGAACACATCTTGTACTTCTCCAATATCCTCTTGCATGATTTTATCGAAATCACGAACAAGTACTTCTATCTTCGGGTGTGAATACGTTCCAGGACGTCTAACGATCATTTTCACCAGTTCGTACTCTTCACTGTTACAAAGCAATTTCACTAACTCGGCCCCTATGAAACCCGTTGCTCCTACCACTAATGCTGACCGTTTCGCTTCCATGTTCATCAATCCCATCCTTGCTACAATCCTAATGATATCTATATCGGTAAGAGATAAAATTCTAACGCAAGAACTTTTTGACCAATCTCAGTTTCTTCTCATTGTAAGGAGGCAAAATAAAACTGGTATCGATTTTTGTGGTCTTCTTTACAATGCTCTTATGATGTGAAAAAAGGTCGAAACTATATTTCCCATGATAGGCGCCTATGCCCGAATTCCCAACACCACCGAAAGGCAAATGATGATTCGCAATGTGAAGAATCGTATCGTTTACACACCCGCCACCAAAGGAAATTCTACGCAGCACCTCTTCCTCACAATTCTTATCCTCTGTGAACAAATACAGGGCTAATGGCTTCGGATGTTCTTGAATGGTGTGAATCGCATGGTCTAACTGATCGTATTCCAGAATCGGTAGAAGCGGTCCAAAGATCTCGTCTAACATCACCGCATCCGACCAAGATACTGCCTCCAGTAATGTTGGTTCGATATACAACTTCTCTCTTACTGATTTACCACCATAGACTACGTTATTCCTATCTTTTTCCAGAATTGAATTCAATCTATCGAATTGGCGTTCATTCACAATGCGGCCATAGTCCTTACTGTCCATCGGATCTTCTCCATAGTAATTCACGATGACCTCTTTCATCTTTGAAATGAGAGCGTCTTTGACTTCCGAATGGACCAACATGTAATCTGGAGCAATACAAGTTTGGCCTGTATTCATAAACTTGCCCCATACAATTCTTTTCGCTGCTGCATCTAAGTTCGCAGTCTTGTCTACAATGACGGGGCTCTTCCCTCCAAGTTCTAATGTTATGGGAACCAAATTCTTGGCAGCAGCCTCCATCACGATCTTTCCAACCTGTACACTTCCTGTGAAGAAGATATAGTCAAAAGGTGCATGAATAAGTGCTGACGTTATCTCCTTCTCCCCTTCTACGACGCGGATGTAGCTCTTATCAAAGATCTCGTTAATCATTTCATGAATGACCCGTGTTGTATTCGGTGTATGTTCTGAAGGCTTAAGTACCGCACAATTTCCTGCTGCAATTGCTCCAATAAGCGGTTCAATCAGCAATTGGAATGGATAATTATAAGGCCCTATAATGAGTACTGTCCCATATGGCTCTTTGACAATACGGCTTCTAGACGGCCATAAAGCTAGAGGGGTTTTTACCTTCTGGGGCTTCATCCATTTCTTCACCTGCTTCATTGTGTTCTTCATACTATCCAATACAAAGCCTATCTCCGTTGAATACGCCTCATATTCGCTTTTCCCTAGATCCTGATACAGTGCTTGTGTAATTCGGTCTTCATTACGCTTAATAGCATTTTTTAATTTGCTCAGCTGTTCAAGTCGAAATTCTAATGTTCTCGTTGTCCCTTGTTGAAAAAATTCTTTATGTTGCGCTATTATGCTATCCACTTCCATCTTCTCTACTTGATTCATCCGATACACTCCTTATCTCTTCTCACTATATAAACTCTTTATGCTCTTATCCATTCAACAATTCCGAACATCTAAATATCTAAACGTTCAAACTCTTCGACGTATATACGATTACAAATGCCTTTAGATTTGCTCTAAAGGCACTCATCTTCAAGTAACGAAAGTAGTTTTTTTAACGAATCAACAGCAGGATTCAAGGTTACGGAGTAATACCGCTCTGTACCGATCTTCTCCATCGTAACTAAGCCTTGATCCCGCAGCAATTTCAAATGATGAGATATCGCAGGACGCGATAATGTAGATTGCGCTGTTATTTCACCAACTGACATAGGCCCCTGTTCACTAAGCCACAGGATGATATCTTGACGATGCGGATCAACTAACAGCTGAAAAAATGGAATACATGTGCGAAATTGAGTTAATGCCTGTTGTCCCATACTCTATCCTTTCTTTCATAACGTTATAACGAAAGGTTTAAATACTTAAAGTCTTGAAGTAAGCGTTTTGTTAATCCATAAAGATAACAAGTATCTACAGATCCCCCGCGATCGAAGCATCCTTCTTTGTCAGCTTCAGATAGATCATATACACAATCCCAATGCCCATCCAAATGAACCCGAACTGTTTGGAAGCAGCGTCAAGACTGTACCAGACGTAGCCGATAATTACGAGTCCGATGAGCGGATAGAGCAGATGATTCAAGTAATCCCTGCTCTTCAGCTTCCGAAGGAAATAGTTGATTACCGACAGATGAAGAAACAGGAAGGCTGTCAATGCTCCGAAATTGACGAGCGAGGACAGAATGGCGATATGCGATGAAAAGCTGAGCGTGACGATCAGCGAAATTGCCGCGACGATCAGGACGCTCACATAAGGCGTTTGATACTTAGAGTGGACTTTGGCCAGGATCCCCGGGAGCTTCTTGTCCCGCGCCATTCTGTACAGGATGCGGGAAATGGCCGCTTGGGCCACCAACGAGTTGGCAATCCCCCACGCGAGTGCCGTGGCGATAATGGTTGTCCACTTCAGCCAAGGTCCGCCTGCGAGCTCGGCGATTTGATAGAAGGCGACATCAGCGTTCTCGAAAGTCGTGTAATCCGGCCACAGAAGCGCCGCAACCCAGGTTTGGACGATAAACATGATGCCGATAACCAGCAGAGAGAAGACGATGGAACGACCGACAGCCTTTTTGCCGCCGTTTGTCTCTTCTGCAAGCGTTGATACTGCATCGAAGCCAAGGAAGCTTAGCACCGCAATGGATACCGCCCCCATGATCGTGCCGATGTTGAAATGAGCTTGGTCATATAGGGGCTTAAATGTAAAGGTGGCGCCGTTAACCCCTTTCGCAACAGCAATAACCGCCGCAGTAATGAACACAGCAAGAATGAGCAGTTGCAGCGTGACTATGATTTTGTTTGCTTTTGCCGTAATCTCGATGCCGAAAATATTGATAACGGTATTGATGCCAATAAAGATCAGCAGCCAAACATAGGATGGGATCTCGGGAATTATTGCTCCTAGGGCTGAGGCGCTGATCAAATACAAAAGCGAAGGAATAAGTATGTAGTCGAGCAGAATCACCCACCCGGCAAAGAAACCGGCATGTTCATTGATGCCGCGTTGGGCGTAGGAATAGACGGATCCAGCAATCGGAAACGCTTCCGACATTCGCGCGTAACTCAGCGCCGTGAACACCATGCCGACCATGCCGATCAAATAAGCGAGAGATACCATCCCGAACGAGCCCTGCGCCACGTAGCCGTAAATGCCGAATGGAGCGATTGGGACCATGAATATAAGCCCGTAAATCAATAAATCCCAGAACGATAAGGAACGCTTGAGCTCTTGTTTGTACCCGAACTGTTCCAAATTAGCCAGACGCTCCGGCTGTGACGTCACGTTAGTCTTCAGACTTATCCCTCATCTCTCCCGGAAATTGTTGACTGTTCGAATAATTTGACATGATAAGCATCCAGCGCGCTATTCGGCATGAAGAATCTTGCTGTCATGAGCGGATCGACAATTTGCGAGATTTGCGATTGGCCGATGGCACTGCACAGCATCGTCAGCTCGCCCAAGGACAGCTCCATGTGGGGAAGCAGCGCATCGATCATGACTTCTACAGCCTTACGTGCCGCTTCATCGAGCGTAGGCTTGGATACGATCGAAGCTATCCCTTCTTGATTTTTCACAAAAGGATACGGGATGCTTGTCCCCTTGATGACTTCGAGCGTTACCGTTACACGAGCGGAAACTTCGATGCCGGAGACGCCGACTTCACCGTCCCCCATCGCTGCATGCAAATCGCCGAGGCCAAACAGCGCCCCTTCATGGAAAACGGGAAGATAGAGCGTCGCTCCGGTGGTGATCAGCTTCGTGTCCATATTGCCGCCATGCGCCCCGGGAGTGCCGCAGGAAATAGGCTCACCAGCCGGGGCAACGCCGATCACTCCGATCATAGGGGTCAAAGGAATGTGCAGCTTGTCATTAAATAGCGCCTTGCCGTTTTCTATGGGGATGATTTTGATTTGAAAGGCATCGATACGGTGCCCCATGACGCCAAGTCCGGGCCCTACAGCCATAACGCCTTGCTTGCCCAATTCAATTTCGTTGATATGTACTTTGAGGATATCGCCAGGCATAGCGCCTTCGACATAGATCGCTCCCGAGGCCGGATTGATCTGATTCCAGTCGATGGATTGGAACGTAGCTTGTTCCGATTGAATCTGATCCTTAAAACAATCGAAGGTATGGATGACAACACGGGAATTGGATGGAACGCGCAAAGCTTGCGAATTATCTTTGCTAAATGAGTAGAAAAATTGCTCGTTGGATACAGTAAACACTATGTACAAGCCTCCTTCAAGTTTTGCTTTCATAAAGTTTGTCAAATAAGCGGAAGCTTCAGCTTATTTCTATCGTATAACGGAAAACGATAGGGAGCAGTTTGCAGCCGTTGTCGAAAATAGAATGCCTCCGTCCAGCTTCGTACCTCACGGTTTCTTTTGAGCCCACACGTTGAATAATGGCAAACCGCTGGCCGCAAATATTCACCTCTCTTTCTATGGTTAATTATAGCAAGTTTCTACTCAAATAGAAGAAATCACACTAAAAATAGGATGTAGAAGGACACAACACAAGGAGGAGTCACATCTATATTAAAGGTGTTAAGGCAGACACTGTATCAAGCTGTCCGGAATATCCTGAAGATGTGTATACATCCGCCTGATTGCCTGCTTTGGCAGCCCTGCCATTAGAATATGTTCTCTAAGAAGATCAGCCAGCTTATTACCAAGGCTTCTCCATAATAGAGCTTGAATACATCGCCTATGTCCTGTTGGTTCCGCATGAGCCGATCCAGTACATCCTTTTGATCTGCACGATCAGAAATGGCGCTGACCATATAGGTTCTCGTCCATATCGTATGGTCGATCCAAACCTTCTGCATATCGACTTATGCGATCAAGACGCAGCGAATTTTATGGCTTTACACTTGATTAACAACATAAAGAGACCGAGGAATAGCTTCCTCGGTCTTCTTTGTTTCGGAATTGTGGAGACTACTTTCAGGAATTCCTGCACGGCGCTGAAGAATTACAATATTTCGATATACCCTTCTGTTCCATGCACACGAATTCGTTGTCCATCTTTGATCAGCTTGGTAGCATCCTCCACTCCTACAACTGCAGGCAAGCCATATTCACGCGCGATAACGGCTCCGTGGGTCATTAGTCCGCCAACTTCGGTGACGAGGCCTTTGATAGATACAAACAATGGTGTCCAGCTAGGATCCGTAAAGGCGGTGACTAATATATCTCCATCTTCGAGTTCAGCATCCTCCATGTTCAAGATGACACGTGCACGTCCCTCTATAACTCCGGCAGACACGGGCAGACCTACAATAGCATTCGTGGGGAGATTATCTCGTTTGTACTTCCCTACAATGATTTCGCCATCAGACGTGATAACACGTGGTGGGGTTAGTTTTTCATAGTGGTTGTACTCGTCTTTTCGTTTGCTGATGATGTGATAATCCAGTTTATTGGTGCGTACGACTTCGTGGAGTTCTTCAAGAGCGAGATAGAAGATATCTTCCTTTTCATGAATAATGCCCGCTTTTACGAGTTGTTCAGCTTCTTTCAGTAAAGCCTGCTTATACACGAAGTAGCGATTAATCAAGCTGTACTTTGGATATTCTCGAAACCCGCTGAAATTCCGGATGAGATTGATCATTCTTTTTGTTTCTTTGGCTTTTTGTTCGCCATCCGGCAATTGCTTTAATCGCTCTAATAACTCTTCTTCTTTCTTCAAAGCTTCTTGTTGTCCTTGCTCAAACTTCTGCTTGCTCGCATTAGGCTCAAAGTTTTTGATGTTGCCGAGAATCATGGGGACAAGCGTAGTTGGTTTCTCACTCCAACGCGTTCTCGTCATATCGATTTCTCCGGCACAGCGCATTCCATATTTGGCGAGATAAGCATCGATAGCGTGTCGGGTTTCCTGCCCGCCTTCTAACTTAAGCAGTTCATCCAAGAAGTGATCCTCTTTTACATGTTCTAAATAATCTATGACTTTTGGATAAGGACGGATCACATCTGCGACATCCAATAGCGCCAGACCCATTTCCGAAGTAATATTGCCCGGTACAGATTGAGAAAGTGTATCTGCAGCGTGTTTTTCACCTAACCACTCGTTCATGTTTTCATTGATCCATGCTGCAGCATCCATTGCAACCAGAATCACATCTATAATTTGCACATCAAATACAATCTTCTTTAATTGCTCGAGATCTTCGCAAATAAAATCCAACAAATCCGATCCTGATTTCGTTTGGATATTTTGTCTCAACGCTTCGAGCGATTCTTGATTACGCTTAATTGAATCAGGAACGATTGACGGATTGTTTTCAATTTCACGCATTTTATCTGCGGTGCTTTTATACGGATTTGGTGCTGTGGTATCAACTGGCAACGTCTTTATAAAATCTCGCTCTATTACGGTCATCAATGCGTCTTTGATTAGCGGATCGTTTCGTCCCAGGTAATGTAATGTATTGTCTCTGCTCGCCAGCATTGGGGTCACATCAACAAACAACCTGCCACCGGCTTTACGCATGGGTGCTGGATTTGTAAACTGGAAAAACGACAATCCCAGCGGTTTCATAGGATCGGTCATCATTTGTTGGTGACCGACAGATACATAAACGCGATTTTCCTGATCATTCGCTTCCGGAATCGGATATAACGTCGTGATTGGCCGACTCTGAACTATGTAAAAGGTATCCTCAACCAGACACCATTCGATATCTTGTGGGCAACCAAAATAGGCTTCGATCTGCCTTCCGATGCGTGCTAGTTGTAAAATTTGTTTCTCAGTCAGGGTTTGAGTCTCTTGCAGCTTAGGATCGATCTGTTGTGTCTCTGTTCCGCCTTCTTTTCGTCCATAGACCGCCAATTTTTTGGCCGCGATCCTCTTATCGATGATCTCCCCTTCCTTTACTTGATAACAATCGGCAGAGACCAGGCCAGAGACCAGTGCTTCTCCAAGTCCAAAACTGGCATCGATGGATATCACCTTTCGGTTAGACGTAATCGGATCAGCGGTAAATAAAATCCCCGAAGCTTGTGGGAACACCATCCTTTGAACAATAACGGCTAAATAAACGTGACTGTGGTCGAATCCATTTTGCATCCGGTAAATGACTGCGCGATCCGTAAATAGGGAGGCCCAACATTTGCTGATATGCTGCAGGATGGCTTCTTTGCCGATAATATTTAAATAAGTATCTTGTTGACCAGCAAAAGAGGCATATGGCAAATCTTCAGCAGTCGCACTGGAACGCACAGCATATGCATGTTCCTCGCCAAACTGGGAGAGATATTGAGATACTGCTTGCACAACATCAGAAGGAATTTCTACTTCCAGAATGATTTCTCGAATCTTCCTGCTGATTTCACCAATTTGATCTCGATCCTCAATGTTTAGCATCGTCAGTCGATTGAGCAAAGAATGGTACGTTTCGTTTTGCTCCATTGCTTTTTGATATCCTACTGTTGTCACACAAAAGCCTTCTGGTACTTGGATTCCTTCAATTTTTGATAACTCCCCTACATTCAACCCTTTTCCGCCAACGAGCAATAGCTGGTTATTTTTCATTTCCTGAAAACCGAGAACGAAAGAACTCATACCCTATCTCCCCTATCCATTCATTTTAGAATCAGCTCGGTACAACTGACCACATGCCGCGTTAATGTCCGCTCCGAATTGAGTTCGGACCGTAACGTTCACACCGAACATTTTCAACGTCCGCACGAACGTTTCGATCCTCTCTGGATCAGTTGGCAAGTAGCTCTGAGGCGTTACTTCTGTTGAATTGTAGGGAATGAGGTTCACGTGGTAGAGATGTTCCCAAGCTCCCCTTCCCCTTAACAGCGCAGCAACCGCTTTCGCATGCTCCGCCGAGTCGTTGAACCCTCGAAGTAAAATATATGCGATATACACCTTTCTTCCTGTATGTCGGATATGGCGATCCAAAGCATTCATCACGTCGTGGAGCGAAAACCGCTTATTGATCGGCATCAGTTCGCTCCGTTGATCGTCGAACGGCGAGTGCAGCGAGAAGGTTAGATTGACCTGTGGAAACTCCCGCGTCAACCTCTCGATTCCTGGCAACAGGCCGATGGTGGAAATGGTAATCCTTCGATGTCCTAAACCGAAGAGATTTGGATTGGTCAAAATCGCCAGCGCATCGAATAGGTGCGGGTTGGCGAGCGCCTCCCCCATGCCCATGAAGGACACGCTGTCCAAGGCGTGGCCGTTCAAGTGAAAGTGAAGCAATTGGTCGGTAATTTCGTCGGCGGTCAGATTTCGTTTCAGCCCGATGGTACCCGTGGCGCAAAAGCGGCACCCGAACCCGCAGCCGCACTGCGTGGAAATACAATACGATTTCCATCCCCGTTTATAGGAAAGTCGTACGGCCTCTATGCGTTCATCCCCACCGATGGCAAATAGGACCTTGCTGACCTGCTGCGATGTGAGTTCCTTTACCGGAATAACGCTGGAGACGTTCGGGCCAAGCGTTCGGGCCAACTCTTCTCGTAAAAATTTCGGCAGTATAGTGATCCGTTCGTATTCAGCGATTTTTTGTTTGAAAATAGCGTCTATAATTTGCCCATACCGGTACGCGGGCTGCTTGAAATCGGACAGGATCTGTCCTATCGTTTCATATTTCGAGGTTGGTTTCATGTGTTCTCCTTACCGCCGGAGAAAATGCAAAAAAGCAACCATCATCTGGAGCTTTCATGCGTCATTAACCAACTACTGAGGCAAAAACACGATTGCGTTTGCGGACATCATCGCTACGTGCATCTGTCGATAAATTGGTATACCTCCGGCAACAGATTTATCTTGTTGTGAACCGAGTCAGCCGGTTGGAACCGGTTCACAACATCATCTACAACCTCAACCTCAATGCTCATTGTTTTCATCCTCCTAGGGTGTGTTATATGTTCAGTTCCACCATTTTAGTTGCGATATGTTTGCAAAACTCGCTGTCGTGCTCCACAAATAGGATAGTTGGCGCATGCTCCAGCAGCAGTTCTTCAATTTGCATCCTGGAAATGACGTCGATAAAATTAAGCGGTTCGTCCCAAATATGCAAATGAGCGTGTTCGCAGAGGCTTTTCGCAATCAGTACCTTCTTCTTCTGACCGCCGCTATAAGAAGCAATGTCCTTTTCAAATTGCAAGCGCGAAAAATCGAGTTTTCTCAAAATCGCTTTGAACAAGCTTTCGTCAATCTCGCTGGATCTGGCGAATTCCGACAAATTGCCCTGCAACTGCGAGGTATCTTGTGAAACGTATGAAATTTTCAACTGGCTCCCTTTCCGAAACACACCGGAATAAGGAATCTCCTCGCCGCAAATCAGTTTGAGCAAACTGGATTTGCCAGAGCCGTTCGGACCGGAGAGCACGATGCGATCCCCTTGCTCGATAGTAAAGCTGATATCGCGGCATACGTTCTTCTCTCCATAATGAATCGAAACGCGATCAAGCTCGACCAATTGGTGTTTATGATAAGTCATCTGCGATATTTTCAGGCTTTCCGAGCTATCGACGTTTCTCAGAAGCTGTGATCGTTCCTCGATCGCAGAGTGCTGTCTTTGCTCGATCGATTTGGATCGCTTCATCATTTTGGCGGCCTTGTGACCGATGTATCCTTTGTCGACCTTGGAGCCGGAGTTGCGGGTGCCGTTTTTCGTTTTTTCTACTTCGTGCGACCAGTTGCTCGTTCGCTTGGCCGCTTCGGACAGCCTCTTAATGTCTTTCCTCAGTTTTTCGTTCTCAGCCAGTTCGAAATTATCCTGTCTTTGTTTGTTCTCCCACCAGTCTGAGAAATTTCCGTTCTGAATCTCGATATTGGTCTTATTGATCGAAATGATATGATCTACACAATTGTCGAGAAACGCCCGATCGTGTGACACCAACATAAAGCCGCTCTTCCCGTTCAAATAATCACTTACCAGCTTCCGAGCATGCAGATCCAGATGGTTGGTCGGCTCGTCGATAAGCAAAAAGCTGTTCTCCTTCAAAAACAGGACTGCCAGCATAACCTTCGTCTGTTCTCCGTTAGACAACGAGTCGAACGGTCGGTATAACACATCTTCTGCCAACTTCAGCAGCGAAAACTCGCGCATGAGCTGCCAGTGCTCGTAGTCGGGATAGATATCAGCTACCACATCGAATGTATAATTTTCCTTGTGTTCGACGTGGAACGGGAAATACTCGAAACTGACGTTAGAGGATATCGTTCCGCTGTATTCATACTTGCCGAGCAGCAGATTAAGAAACGTAGTCTTGCCCCGGCCGTTCCTCCCCGTAAAGCCTAATTTCCAGTTGGTATCAATTTGTAAACTTACATCCTCAAAAATGTTGTCGTAACTGCCGTCATAGGCAAACGTCAGATTCGTTACCTTGATCAATGACATTCCAGAAACCTCCCTAATTCACAAATAAAAAAGAGCTGCAAGAAAGTTGACCTTTCTTACAGCTCAAAAAAATAAAACAAATCCAACCCTACGCAGAGTCAGATAAGGATATATTTTGAGTGAAAAGAATAAGGTAACTTTCTTGCCAATAAAGAATAAAACAGCACAAATAGAACTTGTTTTATTCCTTAAAAGTTAGCAAGAAATTCTACATTATCCTCTTCAACTCCTATCGTAAGTGTTAGCGCAATAGTAACATACCAGAAATTTCATTGCAATAAGAAATGGCAGCATTTAATCTTTATGAGTCATGAGTAATTAGCCGCCACCCACTTCGGTGTTACATTTTCATTTGTAATTTTAATAGTCACGTAAAAGGCGTCTTCGGATTATTTTAGTCTCTTTTTGGTCTTGAATGAAGCACATACCGATTAATTGGTCGCCCTACGCCTCCATAATTCACCTCTAGATAGACATATCCTGTCTTTGACAAATATTCGAGGTATCTTCTTGCTGTCACTCTCGCAATCCCAACCCCTTCAGCTGTTTCTTCAGCGGATAGCTTACCACCTTTATCAGCCATTACCGCAAGCACTTGTTTAAGTGTTACTGGATTTAAACCCTTTGGCAGTTCTTCCATAGGTATAAACAATTCAGCAGGTGATGATGATTCGATAATGTTCTTGTCTCGTATTACACTCTGCCCTAGACTCTGCTCTAGTAGAGAAGATCCATCGTTCACAGTACTATCCGTTCGGATCTCATCTCCCATTTGCAGAATACGATCAAGCTGCTCTTGGGTAACTGTATGATCGTCGGTTAACGTCTCGTATCGATCACGATAACGTTCCAATGTCCGTCTAACCCGCTCTAGTTTAAATGGCTTGATAATATAATCTACTGCACCATTTCGCATCATCGCTCGCAATGTTTCCGTCTCTTTGGCGGCCGTAACTACGATCACATCCACTGGTAGATTACGCGCTCTAATTTCCTGCAGCGTGCTAATTCCATCAAATAAAGGCATAAACACATCCAGAAAGATTAGATCCGGCTTCAGTTCTTCGATCATCCGCAAGCCATCCTGACCGTTGCCTGCCGTCCCAATCACTTTATAACCATTCACCCGTTCGATGAACATGCGGTTCACTTCCTGAACCATTGGATCATCTTCAATCAGCAATACTTGCACGATATACTTACATTGCTCCTGCATCTCTTGTCGCCTCCTTCATCGGAAAAACGATTTCCATTGATGTTCCGAGTCCTGGGGAGGATTCACACCGAAGCTGCCCTTTACCTTTTGCAATAATCCCACTTATCAGAAATAGGCCTATCCCACGATGCTCTCCACTTTTGGTCGAGAAGCTGCGTTCCAGCATTCTTGCTTTCGTGTCTTCTGTCATACCACAGCCATTATCCTCAACTAAGATCGATAAATAATCTTCATCTTGTCCAATGTACAGATACACTGTCTTCTGATCAACCTTGATATTGGAAAGTGCATCAAATGCATTTTCAATCAAATTGCCTACCAGAAGTACGATATCTCGCCGATCAAGCGAATCTGGAAATTGACGCAAACCGCAATTCGGATCGACGATAACATCTATATCAAGCTCATTTCCGCGACTGATCTTACCAAGCAGTAAGCCTGCAACTCCATCATCCTCAAAATGCTCCTGCATAAATCTTGTTGTCTCTTCATGTTGATCAGATACCTCAAACAAATATCTTAATGCTTCTTCATGTTTTCCAAGCTGGAGAAGCCCCGCAACGGTATGCATTTTATTCATATGCTCATGATTTTGGGCTCGCAAGGCATTCACAAATTCTCGCACACCTGTCAGTTCTTCTGCCATATGCGTAACCTCCGTGCGGTCTTGAAAAATCGCTATGGCCCCCTGAGTAACACCCTGCTCGATTATGGGTATTCGATTGCTCCAAATGAGCGTATCGCCAACCAGCAATTCGTGGTTCAAGAGCGGCATCTTTACCTTAAGTACTTCAGGCAAGCGAGAGTCTGGAATCACATCCCAAATGTTCACCCCAATAACATCCTTGGACACACCAAAAATGCGTTTAGCCCGTTCATTGAAAATCGTGATTCGCTCCTTGCTGTCGATGGCGATTACGCCTTCATGCATAGCTTGGAATGCTGCCGTATGTTCACGAAACATCGTGGCGATTTCATGCGGCTCTAGATTATACATCTCTTTCTTGATATGTTTGGCAAGCATCGCTGAGCCCATCATTCCAAACGAAAGCGCTAATATAATCATTACCATAACCGATCTGAGTTGCTCGGGAAAAATATCCTTCATGGTAGGCAGCAGTCCTCCAGCCATTACAACGCCAACCTGATCATGCTTCGCGTTCATGATTGGCACGAATGCCCGCAAGCCAACACCCGCTTCACCTTTTACTTTGGAAACGTACATATGCTCAGCAAAAGCTGCATCCGCATCGTCGCCACTAAAGTAAGTTCCTATTCGGTCCGATAGAGGATGTGATAAGCGCTTGCGATTCATATCCAGCACGACAATATAATCAGCCTCATTCAGCATGCGAATTTTGTCAGCAACGGGAGCAATATGCTCAGCACCATTCTGCTCATTGATATATTCTGCCACTCCCGGTAGATTAGCAACGGTTTGGGCAGTCGTAATAAGCCGTTGACGTAAGCCTTCTTCTTTGACGCTAGTCAAGCTTCCTAGCAAGACTTCTACAGCAATAAGGAGGGAGAACAGAACCAAACCGAATGAAAGTAAAATAATTTTCCAATAGATTCCTATTCGGTTCAAGTCTATTGCCCTCCTTTTCGAAATATTTACCTTTATCTGCTATTGTGCAATAATAAGTCTAATTTAGCAACTAGGAGGAGACAAATTTGAAAGCGATTGCAAGCATTGGTGCGTTCATTATTATTGGGTTGTTAGCTGCATATCTAGTCGGATATCAGCCAAACTTGAATGAGCATCTCTATCAGGATGATGAACAAACTGGACTTAAGCAACGGATCGTCATCAAATTCAGTCATGTAGTTGCAGAGAACACACCAAAGGGCCTCGCTGCAGCTGAATTCGCTGATCTAGTGAAGAAGAAATCAAAGGATCGCGTCGAGATACAAGTGTTCCCAAATGGCATGCTATATGGTGAGAATAATGAAGTTGCTGCACTTCAGCGTGGTGATATTCAAATGATAGCCCCATCCTTCTCAACCATGAGCGAGATTGATCCAGCATGGCTAGTAATGGATCTGCCATTTGCTTTCAAAGATCAGAATGAGGTTGAAAGCAAGCTGAATGGTTCGCTTGGAGACAAGCTATTCCAAACGCTAAGACCGTATGGCATGAAGGGAGTCGCCTTCTGGTCCAATGGCTTTAAACAAGTGACGAACAATGTACGGCCTATTCTGGGGCCTCAAGATTTCAAAGGACTAAAGTTTCGCATACAGCCAAGTCCATTAATTGAACGGCATATAAAGAACTGGGGAGGGAAGACAAGTGTTATTCCTTTTAACGACGCCTATCGCAATCTAGCCGACGGCTCAGTAGATGGTCAGGAAAATACGATATCGAATATCGTAAGCAAACGCCTCTACCAAGTACAGAAATATATGACGATTAGCAATCATGGTTATTTGGGCTATGCCGTTATTTTCAACAAATCCTTCTGGGATAGCCTGCCTTCTGATGTACAACAGCTACTCATGGAAGCAATGAATGAAACAACAGAGCAGGCAAATAAGAAAGCAGCTAGAAATGAGTCTCATATGAACGAGATGAATACGAACCAGAATTTGCAGATTTCCATATTAACGAAAGAGCAAACAGCGGAATGGAGGATTGCCTCAAAGGAGCTCTATAAAGATTTCGCATTGAAAATCGGGGCTGATATCATGAGCGAAATCTCTGGGCCTTAAAGACCAAAAAGAACAATATGACCATATGCTTGTCACCTTCTCCCCTCTCTCTTACACTTAAGCACATCTAATAAAAGCGCTTACAAAGGTGAAAGCGAGGGGTATGAACATGAAGTTAAAAAAAATCATGAAAAACATGACCGTTCAAGTATTATTCGCGATTCTTCTTGGGGTTCTCTTCGGACAATTATTCCCTAAATATGCCGTTGAACTGAAGGTGCTTGGAGACATCTTTATCAAGCTTATTAAGATGGTGATTGCACCAATCATCTTCTTCACCGTAGTACATGGAATCGCAAGCATGGGCGATATGAAAAAGGTCGGACGCATCGGTGGTAAGGCATTATTGTACTTTGAGATTGTAACAACCATAGCACTTACAATTGGCCTACTTGTAGTAAATATAGTTAAGCCAGGCTCTGGAATCGATATTTCAAAGGCTACAGGTGACGTTGCGCAGTATGCCGAGAAAGCGCATGATAATAGTGTAATGGGCTTCATCATGAACATCGTGCCTGATAATGTTATCGGGGCTTTTGCTAGCGGTGAGCTTCTTCCGGTATTGTTATTTGCAGTCCTGTTTGGTTTTGCTCTAACCGCTATTGGTGAAAAGGGGCAAGCCATCATTTCTTTATTCGATAAGCTCTCACACGTATTTTTTGGTATCGTTAATATCATTATGAAGCTTTCACCAATTGCCGCTTTTGGTGCAATGTCATATACGATTGGCAAATTTGGCCTTGGCTCGTTGTTCACACTTGGCAAGCTGATGGGTTCTGTTTATTTGACCATGTTCCTATTTATTATTGTCGTACTCGGATTCATTGCCAAAGTATTCGGATTCAACATCTTCAAGTTTATCTCTTATATTAAAGAAGAAATCTTACTGGTGCTTGGTACCTCTTCATCCGAATCTGCTCTGCCGCGAATGATGTCAAAGCTCGAGGCATACGGTGCTTCCAAATCCGTCGTAGGACTCGTTATTCCAACAGGATACTCCTTCAACCTAGACGGTACATCGATTTATCTGTCAATGGCTGCGCTGTTTGTCGCTCAGGTATCCGGCGTTGATCTAAGCATCTGGCAGCAAATTACCCTTCTGTTCGTATTAATGCTGACTTCCAAAGGTGCTGCTGGGGTTACAGGATCAGGATTCATTACACTTGCTGCAACTTTAGCTGCTTTCCCATCAATTCCAATCGCAGGCATGGCCCTACTGCTGGGTGTTGACCGTTTCATGTCCGAAGCTCGCGCAATTACGAATTTGATCGGTAATGGTGTAGCAACAGTTGTTATCGCCAAGATGGAGAATGAATTTGATCCGAATCGATTAGAAGCTGATGAATCTACTGTAAAGAGCGGCAGCGGCAACATTGCCTATAATTAAGGCTCTCAGAAATAGAATTGCGATTATTTATAATTGTAAAAAAGGATGAGTTTAAATCCATCAATAAATGTGGATCTTGCTCATCCTTTTTGTTTATACGCTGTTTACAATGGTGACGAGAACTTGGTATAGATAAACAATGGTGTCCAGCTAGGATCCGTAGAGGAAGTGACTTCCATCTTCTAGATCAGCATCCCCCATCATTCTCTCCGGCACATCGTATTATTGAGAAAAGCATAGATCGCTTTCTACACCTTGGCTCCGAACCGCTGTTCTGCATCACCTCGAACTAGTCGACGATATTTTCCATGTCACACACCTGAATAAATAAAGGTAACTGATCCAACATCGAATCTTCGATTTTAAGTCTACGATCTGTATCCCTCGAGGACTATTCAAAATAACCATCCCTAAACTTTTTACGTTTAGCGACATCTGGCTCAAATTGTACCCAGCCCACTCCGCTTATCCAGAGACCTGCCAGACTAAACATATACCAAGCGAAACATGAATTATCGAAATCATATACGGTTATTTGCCCGATATCAAAATCTATCAAATAATTCCCATCGTAATAATCAAAATGGATCTTACCGAAAATATGCAGGTTCCTGTCCAATTCTTCTGTAATGGCTCAAGGTGTAGTTTTCTAAAAGATGGATTGGAATGCAGTAAGGGGAGCTATGACATATAACATATAAAATCTCTATTCGAGATTTGTAGAAAGATAGAACTCTGACCATCGACTCTGGATTGGCGCATATGACAAAATGGAAAAAAGATTTCTCAGGCGGCGAAAGAAGTGAGAACATTAAGTAGTAATATTTCTCCTATGGATACAGTGGTAGTATGGGATACTTTCATGTTTCAATGATTTTTATTAGCAATTCATTACAGTCAAAATGTCAGATGAGAATTTCAACAGTATCACCCATTAGGTTGATAAGGTGGTGTTTTTTCAAAGGTTCTATATAAACGCAAAGGAGCAGCTGCCTCGGCAAACTGCTTCTTTTTCAATAGATCCCCTAGTCGTTAATTGCGCGAGAAGTTAATAAATCTCATCTCGCTTCCGTTCTGGATTTCATCAGACCCTTATCTTTCCAAGCGTTCCAGACACAAAATGTTGTCTAAGTTTAGGATCGATATTTCCGTATAGGAGACAGGCCCTTTTCAACAACCGTCTCCGTGTATCCTTCCCGGCTGATCATCCGTAGAAATTGATACTCGTCGGCCGGAAAATGTCTTGAGTCCGTTATGTATTAGTAGCTGTGCTAGTTCCATTATTGAATATAAAACCAGCTCTCGAAATCGCTCGCGCGCTCACCTGCACCTGAAGGAAAGTGCAGATCGATCGGAATTCGATAGGATGGTTCCGTTGTTTCCGATGGTTCAGATGGCGTCGGCGGATAGCCTGACATACTGAGAATCTTTACATCTATAGGCAAGTATGTTGGAACGCCGGGCATGCCGAACGTTTGTCCATCTAGGTAAGTTCGACGTCCTTGTTGACTATGCAAACGTTCGATATGATTTGAGCAATCATCAATCCGCCAGATAGCATGTCCTTTGAGGGTAACACGCACAAGCTTCGGATGGTCTGAAGACTCCTCCAAGGTTTTAATGAAATCATTATTCCTTGTCCCTAGCGGTTTTTGGAATCGCCATCGAATGATATAGTCCATGACCTCAATTTCACCAGGCAATGTATGAGTAATCTCGCCGTCTAACAAGGTGACGATTACTGTGATACCATTGAGCAGCGAGTTTCGATCTGGCTTTCCGTCAAAAACAATGTCCAATCCATAGAGTTGTTCTCTATGATGAATGTAATCATTTTTCCAGCTTGTTTCAAGAACATGAAGAGTTGAAGGTTGAGCAGCAGTCAGGGACGAAAAAATAGCCCGGCAATCCAGCACCTTAAAAATACCTGATTGTGGCTCTTTGGCAGAGCTAAGCATGCCAAGCAACCCCTGACTTAACTCCTTTTCGACAATGGACGTGTCAATCTGTGAGAGCAATTTGTAAGACAGGCCCATTGGAGAGGCATTCGCGCTCACTGGCGGGGATTCCAGCAATCTGCTCTGCTCGGTTTTCCGCCCATTGAGAGAACTTGGATCTTCATGAGGCAGTTGACGATCATTATCGCTCCAAACCAGCGCCAGGCGGGAATAGTGGTGTTTCATGCCCATAGGAGGTTGTGCAAGTGGTGTGCCATCTGAATTGCTTGGCCACTCGATTTGCCCGCTGGCGGTGCGCGCGGGAATTAGCCAGTAATCTCCCGTCTTATAATTCCCTCCAGAGAATCGGATCTGGATGCCATCCTCCAGTGCGATCCAATGGCCTAAAGTGACGTTCCCCGTTCCATCCCATCGCCTCATTTTGGGTTGTACTGAATAGTTATTATCAAGCGCTTTATCAAAAGCAACTTGAAGGCTCGCTGGGTTGATATCCATAATCGTTACCAGTTGTCCCGGCTTGCTAGATAGTTCCAAAGTGTCGTCGGTAATTTCCACTAGTTGCGACTTAGCAAAACCAAGCTCTGTATCCGTTCCCAGGCTTGCAACGGTTACTTCGGTGGCGCCTGCGGTGACAGGAGTAACGATGGAGGTTACAACCGAGCCGTTGTCGCGCGACCAAACAAAAGTGACTGTGTCCTGATCCGGATCCCCCCCTTGCAAAATTTCCACACGGTAAAGCTGATTCTCCAGCCGTTGGTAGCCGGAAGTTGGCGGCAGTTGGCAGGGATCACAGGTAGAAGTAGAGGGTTGAGTACGTGCATTGAGAAACCTCTCAGGTTCTACGATCATATTATTCCATTCAGGAAAATCTTGTTTGCACAGATTGGCTTCCAATGCCAAAAAGCTGCCCAAGAGCAGCAGAATCTGCTTCTCTATGTTATCCCGTATGCTATGTATAACATCTTTCGACTGTGCTGATTGAAGCGTTCGCAAACATCTAATGCATGCATTGATAGTTTGGGAATAAATCCCGATTATTTTTTCTAGTTGATCCGTATCTTTCCCAGTCCGAAATGCAAGTATTGCTGTTACGATACCAGTGAGCGTCTTGTTGAACTTATTTAAAGTCGGATTCTTTTTCATAAAATTGTTTAAGTCCGACTCAACTTTCTCTAAAGCGGTGATAAGAGAACAGAAATCGGGTTTGACCGACATGATTTTGACTTGCCAGACTGTCTTTAGCCTCGTCGTCGTATCTGGCCCATCGGCACCTAGCGCTTGCTCACGTATAGCGGGGTCATCCAAGGCGGTTAGGTGGCGTTGCCATGAGTCTAAGTAGACAATTCCCAACGACTGGTTGCTTAGGATTGCACTCGGATCAGTCGGGTTAGGAAAATCCGGCTGTTGCATATAATCGATCGTAGCTTCATTCTCACACAGAAGGCCGTCAACATAATAGCGACCGCCGCCAATCAGCAGCTTGTCATCATGGGCGCAGATAGCAAAGCCTGCCTCTTCTATGGGGGCTCCAGCGGTACCAATAACGTCAGAGTTTTCAGTCAATTCGTGATACTTGGCAATGGCTTGCTGCTCGTTCCAATCTGCATCAAGCTGGACGCGGCCCTGTTGCATCAGTACACCGCTATAGTGTTTGCGTCGATCAAATGTCTGCCTGCTAAAATCGCCTTTCATGATAGATCATCCCTTATGTATTGATTTTACTGATTTGATTTTCAAAGAGGCACCAGAAATGCTAGGTAATATAAATTAAACCTGCTTCCATGCCAAACTTGAGAAATTCATCGAGATGCGAGATCAGATTCGCTTCACGCTGTGGTTGAAAGACATCATGCAAAGCCCCCATCTCAGCCCCATCGTCCGCACCGGTTCGAATCTCCTCCGGAGTATGCCAGTTCAGCTGTGCGAAGGCTGGCTGTCCGTAAATCTCTTGCGTAAAACTTGGTTTGATCCGCGCGCGCACCGTATTGGCAATCTGATCCTGCGCGGTTCGGCTGAGAGCCGGATTCACCTTTAAGGCATCGGCTATTGCCTGCTGGACAGCTAGCTTGGGCTGACAACGATAACGACGCGGCGTTTTTGATCCAGCCGGTACATAACTAAATCGCACGCAGCCAGTTTGACGTCGAACGCTTGTAACCTGCTCCGTAAATAAGCAGTTCGAGGCAAGGACGATTTCCTGCACTGAAACCTTCCCGAAGACGGTGACACGTTCCAATATACTCGCAGGCCCTGGAACAGAACCCGCAGCGTCGCAAGCCAGCGCGATACCATGCTGCGGGCTTATATTATTAAGTGACGTACGCAATGGAGGCGCATTGATGATGCTGTCTTTGACGGTTAGTTGAACTCCATCCGCCGGCATACGCAGCGGGCCGGTAATGCAATGGTCGATCAGGATTGTTATAGGAAACTCCGGATCAGCTTGGACAATCAGGCTAGCCGCTCCAGGCTGTTGGGGCTCCCCCAGATTATCAAGCGTCAACCCTGGCACGAGTGTACAGTGACGCAATGTAAGTTTTTGTAATTTACCGCTCACATGCAATGTCCCACCGCTGATTAACAAGCCGTTGAGTATTACTTCTGTATTTTCATCGCCACTGATTCGCAGCGTATTATTTAACAGCAGAAGCGGGCGTTTCCCATCAGCGGCGCGCAGTTCGATCCGCTGGTTGGCTGCCGCGGTAATGGTTGGTGTCTCCTGATAGCGACCGCTATCCATAATTTGTACTGTTCCGCTCCCATTGAGTGTGGCAAGTGCATCTTGGATGGTGGAATTCGGTTGCGGAACCGATTGAAGCGCAATTGTTTGCAAGACAGGGTCAAACGTCGAAGTGCGTTCATATTCGCCTCCCCCCAGATCCATGCTAAATCCTGAATAGAAGGTAACGCGGACGCTGGCCGGCTTTCGGTCGGGCGGAAAGGCAAGCCGCCCCAATACCGGATCCAGTGCGATTTTCTCGCCAGCCGAAGGCATGTGCGCCCAGCCAATGATGTTGCCATGAGCATCCATTAGGTCGCTAAGATTACAAATGTTGAGAGCTTCTGAAGGAAGTTGACCCTCAGCCGGCAAGTCATTCCCATCGATTTGTAGAAAAATACTTCGATTCTTACCATAATAGGAGTCGTTCAGATAGTTATCTAACACGCGCCTGCTGATCGGCGCGGGCACGTTAAGCGGCCCTGCAAGCTCGGTAAACTCACCTTCAGTCATTGGATAAGTAAAAAGCTTCGTGTTGTTCCCTAGCGGACTAAACGTATAGCGCAATTCATCTCCCTGAAATACAGGCGCTGGCGAAGAAGTCAGCGGATAAGCACGAAGTCTCCACAAAAAAATGCCAATATTGGGAATGTTATAGCGACCTCGGCGGCTGGATACCCTGCGAACATCTGCGGTTCGGGGAATACGATCAAATGGCGTGTTTATCCACTCTAACGCTTCCCAATGACGTAGACTTGGGGCGGCAAAGTTCGTATGTCGCAAATGATGCATGGATTGCGACATTGCTAGGTGCTGGAAAAACTCGACGACATGGGCATCCCATCCCGTGATATCGCGCGCCAACTGCTCAAGCATGAGTGCAGTGCCCTTGCGCCGTCGGTAGGCCAACGTATTTGCGACAAATGCGCGGTGGCTGACCGTTCCCGGAATAGTCGCTTGCAAGCTGCGTACGCCGAACAAATCTCCCAAATATGGTATGACCCACTCTGTACAGGTCTCAATAAACTGATCATCGTAGAGTTGCGCTAGGTTCCCTTCTATTATGCCCACTTCTTCAGCAATTACTCCCAGAAGTTCCCTAAGGGGACCTCCTTTTATGCCGTCGCCCTGCTCGATATCGCGGATTCGATGGATTGCCGGGAGCAATTGAAACAATCGATCTACATTAAAACTCATTAGAATACATACACTCCTCTATTTTTTGACTATCATAGTGAGATCAAGCGGCCTGGGATCCAATGTAAGCAGTTCTGCAGCATCGACTCTATTAGCCGCTTCAGGCTGCGGCACTGAAGCGGCTAATATTTCATGTAATCCTCCAGCATCATGACTCATTGGATGGTTGCGATAGAGGGCCTTCATCTGCACTGCCGCTACTCCTGGCACATCCTGAATAACCGCGATAACTTCACTCAAAAAGACTGGTTGCCCGAAGGCACGCGTTGCAAATGAGAATTGATTCCGCAGCTTTGTCTCGATGTCTAGTCTCACATTATTCGGGAGATAATCCGAATTGATTGTCACCGCAGCGCTCAGAGTGAAATACCGTCTTCTATAAGATTGTACACGTAGCGGAACAAAAGGATCGCCAGCCTGTTGAATGGCTGTCAGCAGATTGGTAAAGAGCTGTTCGGAGGTGTTAATCTCCGTTCCCTGCACACCTGCTATGGTCAAAAATACCCCGCGCCGCTGACCGTCCCAGGTCCAAGTGGCCATCGCCTTGCCCACCCCGGCAAAGGCGCGCGCAAAATCTTCGTAATCACGCAGAGAGACGATACGGCCTAGCGTCAGAACAGGCAGGGGGGCGTTTTGCCGAGCATCGTCCAGCGTTTCTGGATCAGCAGCCCCGCTAGCGACCATGGGATTGGTCACTCCCTTTACACCCGCCGGCTGAGTTAATAGCAAACTCAACTGGCCTGGTTTGACCATGCCCGCCAGGCCGATGCCGGTGCGGTAGACCGCTCGTACATTCTGTTGCCCGCTAGATAACCTTGCTCCGGTAATGCCGTCACCGCACTTAATTGTAGTGGATCCATTTTTGTCTTGGTGCGTGATATAGATGTGCTCTTTTGGTCCATGACCATAAAGCGAGGGTACTTCGTGCCACAGGATATCATTCACATATACTTGCAGTGTGGACTTCGTTCCACTCGAACCAGTAGCGCTTATATACGTTAGCGGCAATTGGCGCAAAATAAAGTTCTGGTATATCTCCCTCCCATCACCGCTGCCCAATGTCTCCTCGTGTTTCTGGCCATGTGTGGCAGGCGCGACATTACCGTTGATAACTACACTATTACGAACATACGAATTTTGAAGGCCGCTTCCCGTCAAGGTGACGCGCGTAAAACCCTCATCCTCGGTGCGATACTCGATATTCAGAATCGTGACGTATTCACATGCTTGATTCCCTTTGTTCTGATCCAGCTCGCCACAGATCACCAGTCCCTGTCCGATGAAAAGCTCCTCTATCAGACCATCGATATCAATAACAGAACCTTTAAAGGGATCAAGAATGGGTAACCTTGCCAGCGTCAACTGCTCGCTTTGCGCGTAGACGGTAGTTGTACGAATGCCAAACGAGCTAAAATTCTCGCTATTATCCAGCGTCAATTTAGTCACTTTACCAGTCAGGCAAAAATCTGCTACGGATACATCCGTCGTTTCTTGAACCTGATGAATGCTCCAATCATTCTCATTACGCAGCACAACATAGCTCTCGGGTACAATCGATGGATACATCGTATCGAGATAAACCTCACTGCTCCTGCGAGTTCCACCCGGTTCAGGAATTGGATACTTATTAAGGTTAACTTCATCTACCCAGCTATTGTTACGATCATGATAGGGACCTTTCCTAAGATTCTCAGGGAGCGCCTCAAATTTTAATGCGTTATTGCCGAAAATCGCTGCCCGCGCACGAAAAGTTAACACACTGGGGGGAGGCGCTTGGCTCGCCTGAAAATTGGCGAAGATGGCCGGTATAGAAAAACCTTCGACGAGTGCGGTTGTGTTGAGCTCTACCGCACTGATTCCCTGTGCTGTGCGTGCCTGATCAAAATAATTACTGGTGACCCGAGCTTGTACCGGGGCCGCAGGGACGAGGATCGATAGCAGATTCTGACTCAAAAAATCAGCGACGGGATGAGAGCCGGCCACTCTCTTGATATCTACCTGTGTTCGTTTGAGATCGTATTGGACATTAACATAAGTAATCTGGCAAAACATAGGGATATTTTTGTGGTCTGGATCATCGTCTGGAACGATGAGCAAAACATCACCATTTTTGAGATTGTTCGCTGTGCCGGCAAAGTAGAATGTTGGGAACAGCCTACCATCTGGCATAAAAGGATGGCGCGTGGTCAGGCGAGGCGTCATAGTGTTCCAGGCGGCCCTTGCCGGGATTTGCATAACGGTCTCAAACGTCTGAGCTTGTTCGCCCGGATTAGGAACACTCTGTACCTGTGTTCCTACGGGAATGGTTGTCACATGAGGTGCACCCGGTGCGTTCTCAATGGTAAAGGCCAAATAGACGTTAGCAGCCACCCCGGGTCGAAGCTCGTACCCGATTCTGCGAGCCAGTTCAATCAGTGAAAACCGCTCGGTAGCAGTACGCAGATAGGATTCGTTGGCTATACGCTCCTGATAGAAAGCCAAGATATCGGCAATTATCGCCCAGGAATCCAGCAGAGCGATGGAAAAATCGTCATCGCTGCGCGTAGTCAAATTCGCCAGTTCAGGCCGCTGCGATTCAGAGAGTCGTGCCAGCATACTTTGCTTAAAGGTACTATGCTTGCCGACGCGATAGGCAATAGTCGCCAGACCCGGCGGATTATAAATCGCGACCGGCGTCTCCACATGCAGGCCCTCACAGCAACCACAGTCGCAGTCATTCGGATGACTTATTACCATTGGTACTATCCTCCTTTGAGAACGATTCATATTTAAAGCTTTTCTATATGCAGAATACCGCGTTCAGGAAAATTTCGATTATTGTCCAGGCGAGCCACTTCTAGTGCTCCGATTTTGAGCATCTCGGCACTGCTTGCATCTGTAGCAGGCTGCCCCCATCGCTGAAAGGTGGTAATCTCGACAAAAGAGACACCAGGTACGTCCTGTGCCGCAGCGAAGAGAGGGCTAAGATAGATATCTTGCCCGAACGTAAAGTTATCTGCGTGAAAAATGCCTCGCCTGCCATCGGGCAATAGTCGATTGCTAAAAACAGAAAGCAGCGCCTGCTTGACATCATTCCAGAAGTAGCCATCTTTTACGCAGACTTTCAATGTGATTTCCAGCGGAACGTATCGCGGCCCATTGATTTCGATGTCCTGACCCTCCATTCGATAGCGTTCCAAGAATTGCTGCATTTCCGAGATGAAAGCAGTATCGACCTCTCCCCCCCCAAAGCGGTCGATGCTTAGAAAAACAGTGCGCCAACTTCCCGTCCAGCGATACGTCGCAACCGCGCGCTGGACACCAGGATGTCGCTGAGCTATCTCAGCATAGTCTGCCAGAGTAACGGCCCGTTCCTGGGAATTGAAAGCAAATGGCGCACTCAAGCGTACATGCTCCATACTTTCAGGATCGATTCCACCCTGTGCGGGCAGCGGATTTGTCACCGCAATGATCGAAGGGTCGTTGGAGATAATTTGCGCAATGGTATCAGCTCCCACGTTGCCTGCCGTGCCATTGCCTATACGATAAGTAGCCACCCAACACGGCTTGCCCTGGTCGATGTCCGACCTAGGCCGCATACCATAGATATCATCGCCAAAACGGAGGGTGGCCAGGCCATTGTCTTCAACCTCCGCCAAAAAATGCTTGTCGAAAGTATGACTGGCTAGTAGGTCTCGTTGAACATTCCACGGAGCACCTGAGCTATCGGTGACACTTATCGCAGGCATAGCCAACCTGAGATCGCATTGCATTGCCGAGCTGGCGGGCGCCAGCGGGTCGAAAAATATAATCTGCTGGTGCCGACGCCCAGCCGAAAGCACGGTTTTCCCGATGCTGGTAATTCGTTTAACTCGGCACCTCTGAGTCAGAGGTCCGTACTGCAACTGAGGGCGAAAAAGCGGTGGAACTAGCTCAGGAACATCTGATTGGCTGGTCGAGCCGGATGGTTGCACACGCGCCATTTGCATTAGCGGGACATGTCCTAAAGATTGGGTAATTGTGCGCCCATGATCAGCTAGGAGAACATTGCCCAGCGCGACGCTGATGTCGTTAACGTATTTGTTCCCATGCGTCGTCTCTGTTCGAGCTGATAGACAGAGTGTAAATGGCAGCGCATCAGCTTCGGCCCAGGTAATCTCGGTGACATCGATCGGGTCACTACTTGAAGGAGTGAGAAAGAAGCCTCCAAGAGGATCGTGATTGGCTGTTACGCTGGTCAAACGTACAACGCAACGATGTGCGGGGTTTGCATCACCCTCAGTCCCAGTATTTGGCCCGAGCTTCTCCTGAAAAATTAACACATCTCCCACTCGTAGATTTGGTAGCTTGCCAAACAACGTCGCGCGTGTAGATCCCGCTGGTAAGCAGCATTCTCTATCGCCCCATGTATAGAAAGAAAGCACATTGTGGGCCGCGAAGAGTGGGGCGTCTTCCATAGTTTCGAAAACCTCGGCTCCCTCAGATAGCGCTTGCTTATATTCGCGTGAACCCATCTGAATTATCGGCTCTTTCGTTTGGCCGCTGCTCCGGGTGAGGAGTTGGGTATGAACCGGTAGGGTCAGGTCATTACTCACTTGAATTTGTACCCAGACTCGTGCGTTGCAACCATCATGCATTGGATAATCAACTAAGCGCGCGTGACGGCGCATGGAGATCCGCCGCCGCGCGGTTCCTGGATATGCTTCGTTGGCAATAGCATCTTGTTGATAGCTCAAATAATCTCCGACGTAAGAGAGCAATTCGACCAGCGTGATGCCCACGTCAGCGGGATGACTTTCCTGCCATTGCGGTACCAGCATCGCCAATCGATCCAGTATTACGCGGCGAAAACTGGCATAGTCTTTAGCCAGATAGTTGATGATTGGTTCTTGCTGAATTTCCGGCAGACACACCACTGACTGTTTACAGTCAAAATCGTTGGCACATTCAATTTTAAAGGAAAAATCAACGGATGAGAGTAAAGCGTCAAATCCAGCCGGTGGTTGGAGTTGGTCGGTGTCTTGCACTAAGGAAAGTGTGTAGGTAGAGAAATCCCCTGGCTCGGAGACTCTGATCTCCAGCATTGCATTATCGACTCCTGGCCTTACATCAGTCACGGTTATATGCTTGATCCGTTCGCCCCCGGAGATTAGAAAATTCTGAGTGCTTAACGTGATAGTGAGCGGATTGATAAAATGGAGATGTAACGTTCGCTGGCGCTGTGCAATGGGCATGTCCCGAGCATCCACAACTTCCAAAAAGTCTATGCCGTTGAATTCAGCGTGTTTGCTAACCACACCTCGCCTGCGCTGATTGCTGCAATAATATTTCATGCTCCACCTCTCTGCCTAAACTGTGCCACCTGCTGTCTCTGCGTCCTCCTCACTAGGTACTGAACCGTAATTTCAATTGTAGATTCTTGCGCATCGACCTGTACTGCCTGCACCTCTATAAGGTCGCCTAGCCACTGCTGTAAGGCTCCTTGAACTAAAAATTGCGTGGTCGCAGCTAGTTCAGTACTGTTGGGTGCAAAGATCATCTGCAGTACCCCGCAGCCAAACGTCGGACGATTCACGCGCTCACCAGGTGAAGTAAATAACACCTGCTCAATCAGATCCCGGAGATGATCATCGTCATCTGTATGTGCGGTTCTTCCCCGGCCATCAATGTGCAGTGGATAATCGAATTTTCTCATGTACCGCTCACTCTCGTCTGGGTTGAGATAATCGTTGGCGGCCCCTGCGGAATCTGCTCAGCACTCTGACAAATTCCCGAGCTGCTTTGAAGAATCGCTGGCTGGCCGTTAATAAAAACCCTTACGGCCGGAGTTAGCCAGCGCACTGTCACGCATGGTTGAGGCTTGCCAGGTGGTACGGTGAACGCGCAGCCAGCAACCTGTGAGATATCGCTCTGCACAACGACCGCCATACCATTCACCAGAACCTGTTTATTGCTCGAAAGAGTAGATACCTGACCCCCATGTGAACAAATTGCACTGGCGCCTACGTGAAAAAGAAATGCTGTCATAAACCTTACCTCCCGCTCTTTTAACTCTGCAGTTTCCTTTCACGTCTAAGTAATGGTCAGAGCGGTCCCATTAATAGATACCGTTGGGCCAATCATCGAAATGGTTGCACCCTTGCCGTTTGAAAGGACTATACCCTCGTCATTGATGATAATCATAGCCCCAGAATTGACCTTGAGAGTAATGCCCGGCCCTCCAGGCAGGTCGCTGATCACCATGAAATTTTGCCCGCTTGTCTGGAGCAAAATATTTGGCATTGTTGGTAAACCCGCAAGAGCCATAGGTGGCACCTCAGCCACTGAACCCCACCAGCTACCTGACCAAATAGGATAGTCCAGGTCTCCCTGTTCATATTCCACCCATACCCCCGAGCCAATTGGCGGTACAACGTGGAATCCCATCTGTGCACCGGCTACCGGAAGGCAAGGCATAGCCCATGTCGAAGGCATGACGTTAGTGGTTCCTATGACTTGTACCATTAGCCGCCCGCGCTGCTCGGGGTCTACATTGTTAATCACTGTACCACGATATTTGCCGTAAAATCTGGGAGTTGTATCCTTACTCATACTGGTATCCTCGATTGTAGAGAAATAAAAGCATTTCTGCTCAGCGAGAAATTTTGTTTATATTCACCCTGCTTAATGCTATGCGTCACGCTGGTTACATAATAGAGACCATCGTAGGTCGATCCTGTTCCACGAACACCGACCAGTTGGCGCGCTTTCAATACCTGCCCATATCGCAGAACATCCAAAGAGCCTGAGCCAGTGATGACATCAGTTGACTTCGCAACCTCTGCTAGCCCAATCGCTGCAGCCTGCAGCGGGGTGTATTTTGCTGCCTGTGGCATTCGTTGTACCCGTAGGGGCAGGGGAATTTTCTGACCCAACGGTGGATTGAGCGGTGTTACGTCCGGTATAGGTATCGGAATCGTTTGTTTTGTCTCAGGAATCTGTATTAGCAATTCATAGAGCACGCTGGAAAAGCCATCAAAAGTAAAACTCAGTGAATCAACATTGGTCTGCGCATCCATATTGATGCTCAAAGCCGGCTGTACCGCGCCAAACTTGATCTCCGGCCCCCAATAAGCGATATTCGTCCCCGGTTGCAAACCCGGTTCGACGTAGAAGACATAACCTACTTCGCCCGCGAGCCGGTTAATATATTGGAGATCAGTGCCTTGGTGCTGCGGAATTTGCTTGGTTGGAATAGGAACATTGACGAGAACGCTTGGAATGATTAACGGGACAATGCCCAAGACAGCATATTTGGCCAGGATCAGTGCAATGCGTGCTTCGTTGGGCATGGCAGGATAGGGAATCCCGCTAAAATCAACCAAGTCCATCATCCGGGACAAGTCTTCTCCTATGACAATCAAGGTGGATTTCCCCGGATCACTGCTTGGCGTAATGGTATGCCGGGTAATCACACCATCCATCACGACATGGGGTGTACCGTTTACCGTGACGGTCAGTATCACACGTGTCGGAGGATCAAAATAGCCGTTGGGCAATAGTGTCGTGTTCAGCAAAGAAAGCTTGCTCAGTCCAAAGGTCAGCTGGAACCCGCTGCGCTGCCCAGAGCTGACGGTAACTTCCGCGCTGAGCAGCGCGTCAACTACGGCCTTCGGCGCCGCCTGGGGTACGCCCATACCCATCATTAACGTGAGATAAAAGCCCTTAAGCATTTCTTGCCCCCGGTATGCCTTGAGGCAGGGTTATACGCAGCACTCTCCCTGCAACCTCGGTCAATTCATTAGGATCAAGAACATTATTGGCATCACAGATACGCCAGAATTGCTCTGGATCGTTCATATAATGAGCGGTGATCACATCTAACCGTTCTCCATCTTTAACTACATGCTCAGTAAGCAGATCAAATTGATCTGGCTGAGGTATAAAACGTCGGCGAAGGTACGTGATCTTAGTACCATTTGAAGCCTGATATGTATCCGTCTCGATCCCGTAATAGCGGCTGGTTGGCGGAAAGTATCCTGGATTGATTAACAACATTGGATTAATCATAAATGCCCCTTCTCCAGAAATTTCATGTTCTACACCGTAAAGGCGCTCGTTCCGATGTCTAGTGAGCTCAGGTTGGCACCTGTATTCCTGCTGGCGAGGCGCTCTTTCTGTTGCTGATAGGCCATGTAAAGACTACTTGCCCGTTCATTGAAGCCGACATCATTGACGCTAAGTACGCGCATTGAAAGGTTGACCTTAGCCCTAATAGGATTAAGTGCGGGATCAAAAGCCTCCTCAACAATGCTGAACTCGGTCAGAATCACTGGCACAATTCGATTCTTGCTCCAAATAAACAGAGTCAGCGGCGCCTCTACAGGCATAATCTCCAGCGTGCCTCCTGCCGCTAACACGTTGTTAGCTTGCAACGTGCTGCTGCTCGGATAGACAATCGTCTCCAGCGCTGCAAGCTGCGGATAGAGCCCGACATCGACAGTTGTCTGGTTCACGATTTCTAATTGATCAGTCGCATCGATCTCAGCTTCCAGTTTAAAAATCTCTGTAGGCGGCCCCTTGAGCCGCATTGTCTCCACACGATCACCCGCTTCCGCCGAGATTCCATGGATCTGAAGCGTACGCGTCAAGGTATCTGGATTATATTGCAGTGCGATGATGCGCTGTACCGCGCCACTAGCGGGGTCAAGCAGCACGATGCCGCCTTTTTGAATGCGTGGTGAGCCTGGGAATGTGGTCATGGGAAGCTCCTTTTAATTCGCTATCCTTTTTACATAAATTACAATAAACGTATTATGGCCTATATATTGTTTTATATGCACAAAATATTACAAGGAGATAAGTCTTAGTATCTTCCATACTCCGCTATGAAATTACTAAAATTATTTTATTTTCAACACCCGTGACATGCATCTTAGTAAACTTGTACTAAAATGATTAAAACGAATACTTGGCGAATCTTACTCCTTAGGTTAGTGCTCTCGCCAAAAAAATACCTTGAAAGGAACGAAGCCAATCAAGGTCAAAATAGTTCTAAAGTTTACGAATATTCATATCGCACTTATCTTCTTCTGCTACCTGAAATGCAGTATAGAGAACTTCAAAAAAAGTCTAACCATCGCTTGTCGCAAAATAATTTGATAAGTTTGTTACTTTCGGACTGATATCTTCCCCCCAAGGCGGTTTTTTGGTTGCGGATGGGATTGATTTTCGTACTCTAATTACTTGCATGAGCTGTGTCCGCATTCGTAATACAACCTTTTTTATCATCTGCTGATTCAGCATGCATTTTTAGCGCATAGTTTCGTTTTTTAGCGTATTCTATTGTTCAGGGAATAGATAATATAGGCACAAAAAAAACCTTGACTGAGTGACGAGCACTCGGTCAAGGCAGTAAGATAAAGAGCTTTTAGGTAATATTTGAACTGAGCGAAACCACCTGTATTACTTACCGAAGTAATTAACCGCATCAGATTTAGTTCTTATATCTCCATGCAATACGTGCTCAAAGTAATCCTCTGCAATTTCCTTGTTTTTGGGACTGATACAATAAAAACACTCTAAAAAATGATTAATTAACTCATCATCGACATTTTCAATTGGAGCAGGTAAATACCTTGCACCTTCAAAAATATACGCTTGTTTATTCACAAATGAAACAGCATCAACAATACAATCCCATTTCATCTCATTTTCTTCTTGTTCATCCATTTGCATTTGAATAAATAAACCTCCGAATTCTGTACCATCATCTAACGAAGTGTATATTTCATCTCCTGTGGGAGTCTTTGTTTCAAACCACTCCCAACAAATATCCAAAGCTTTTCGAGCATCCAAATAGTAATTATCTCCATTTAAAGTTTGGATAACAAACTCGCTAAGCCCCAAATAATAAATAATTTGCTTATCCGAAGATAAAACTGCCCAGTTACTCAAAATCAATACCTCCTGCCTGTTATTCGATTAATTTTCCACCTTTGAGAATGAAGTCTAATTTGCCAGCAGCTTTTACTCCTTCTTCAACTTCAGAGGTCACTTTAATAATAAGGTTTGGATACTTCTGTGACAATTGCATAAATATCCCCGGCTTAACATTGGGGTTAGAAATACCTTGTATACACGCTGTACAAACACCTTTGGTATTAGACTGATGAATATAAAATGTGCCTTTAACCTCTTCCGGTTTAAGTCCCGCTTTTTCAACCGCAGCAACGAAATCATTTATTACTCCTTCTTCGGCATGTCTCGTAAATTGTGGACTTTTTCTTGGGGCTTGTATAGGTCGGTCCGGCATAATATCATCCAAATCTGGAAGGCCCGCTTCCTTCCTGACCACTGGTGAGCCACCCTCAAAACTTTTTCCTTCAAGCCCTTTTACATCTGTTCTTCCTATAGCAATTGTATCAGTCTCTGGAACACTCCACTTTTTGCGTAAAGTATCTAAGTCATTTTTTCCTAACTCAATATCACCTTTAACAGTCCCTTTAGATACATTTCCCTTATTCTGTTTGACAGATGATACAGGTTGTTTTGTGACAGTTTCCTTGACGTTCTCCTTATCAAGCATTGCAATATTTTGTTCGGTACTTTCAAGTGCAACTTCAGTTGGTTTAACCTGTGATTGTGATTGCGAAGGAGATACGCGTCTGATACTTTGTCGTGGAACTTTACTGCGCACCACTGTAAAGGACGATTCTTCTGCTGGTTCGGCATTAATGGCTCCACTCGTTGGCATGGTAATAACAAACATCACAGCTGGCAAAGCCGCTTTCATGAATTGAATATTGGATTCTTCCATAATTTCTATAGCCTCTACCTTTGCCTTCCATAACCGGGGCGTTGTACGAGAGTTCATAACTTGTGGAAAGATACGGTTTCCGGAACCGACATGCCCTTGCGCCATAGCATTCCGAGCATTCTCTGAAGTCATGGATTGTTCAATAATATCATCAATATGGATATCAATTACAATTCCGTCAGGGTAAAGTACCTGCAACCACTCAGAAAGTCTTCCTCCAGAACTACGATAATCTAAATCGTAATGTACTGCATCAAACAAGTCTACATAGTGATTCCATGGTAATTGGGAGATTTTCGGATCTACAGAAGGCATTGTTGTTTGGGAGACTTCTGGATTGATGCTTTGTAGTGCTTCTTTTCGTTGCAATAAAGCTGATGGACGAGAAAAGTTCTGTTTATTAAGCGGGATAGAGGTTGTTAGAATATATGATGTAATTGCCTCTGCCTCCCGTTCAGTAGGATCATCTGGGCGATTTACATTGAATTGGGTTAGAGAAGTGTATTTGTTGTTCTGCACTACATGAGCCAATTCATGAGCCATCAGCTTTTTTCCGGCAGTCGTCTCTGGCTTGTGCTGTCCCTCACCAAACACTATATCTTGTCCAACGGTGTATGCAAGCGCATTCACTTCCCGAGCCGATTCAGCAGCTCGCGCGTCTGTATGCACGCGTACGCAGCTGAAATCATGGCCGAAACGCGGTTCCATGAAGGCTCGTGTGGATGCTTCCAGGGGCTGGCCAGGCGATTTCAACACTTCATGCACAATCGGGGGGATTACCGAAGGCTTCTCTGCTCGCGTGGCACTGCGCTGTAGCAACCCTTTGTTTGACTCTAACTGAGTTGATTTTGCCGGCGGAGTTTTCGTATAGATACGTGTCTGGTCGCTCATCGTTTTTGCCCTCCTGCGTTGTTGCTCCAACCCTGAGTTGTCTGAACAGCGTTTTTATTGCCCAAATTGGAGTATCGAGACGGTTTGGAAACGCTTTGTGCTCCCAAACTCAAGCCTCTATATACCGCATGTGCGATCTTTCTGCCTATCGCTTCTGGCATGACTCCCTGGTTCATATGGAAGGAACCAGGTGCGATATCACCCAATTCGCCTCCCCTTAATAGTTCGGGTGGTACCCCTTGTTCAATGCATAGGCGCATCAGTTCACGCTCAATTGCAGTACCGATACGCGAATGATCCCTAACAGGAAAGTCGTGTAGAACCAGTTCCTCGATATGCAGCTCAATGCTTGGTTGCATCTGAGAAACCTCCAATCTTAATCTCGGCGAGTGCCTTTTCTAACTTGGCAAATTCACTCTGGGCTGCTCGCTGCAAATGAGTCATTCCTATAGGCTTCCCTTCGTCCGCCGCAAGAAAGGCGGCGTTCAGGGCGATATTACGAATGTTACCACCCGCGATTTGCAGGCGTCCCAATTGCCCCAAATCCAATTCCTCAGTGGGTGTGGTCGGCAGGTATATACGCCGCCAAATCTCAGCTCTCTGTTGGGCATCTGGGAACGGAAACTGCACTACAAAACGGATACGACGTAAAAAAGCTTGATCGAGAGCGCTTTTCATATTAGTAGTTAGAATAGCTAGGCCACGATAGGTCTCCATGCGTTGCAGCAAATAGCTGACCTCAAGGTTTGCGTAGCGATCGTGACTATCTGTGACCTCACTGCGTTTGCCAAAGAGTGCATCGGCTTCGTCAAACAGCAGGATGGAACCGCCATCCTCGGCAGCATCAAAAATACGACGTAGATTCTTTTCGGTCTCTCCGATGTATTTGCTAACCACTGAACTAAGATCGACGCGATAAAGATCCAATCTGAGTTCGTTTGCAAGCACCTCCGCCGCAAGGGTCTTGCCGGTTCCGCTGGGACCGGCAAAGAGTACACTGATTCCCAGGCCACGGCTAGAGCGCGCGCCAAGCCCCCAGTTCTCGTAAACAACACCACGCTGGCGTACTTGGGCTACGATTTCGCGCAGCATTTGCATCTGCGGTTCAGGTATAACCAGATCAATCCAAGTCGCGGGTGAATCGATGCGTTGAGCGAGATCACTCATACGCAGACGAGTTTGAACGCGGCAGGCATCCCAGAGAGCCTCTTGCTGGTCAAAACCTTGGGCGCCGATCGAATAGATGGTCATTGTATCAAGATTGAACTGAGAAACTAGCGCATCAGCTTTAGCGCTCGCATCAGGTATATCTTTTCCTATCACACTTTTCCAGACAGACTTTTGTTCGCCTGCACTAGGTTTCTGAACCTCTAGTACTAACATCTGACGATGCTGAGTACGTCGCTGCTCACGGCTGGAAACAATCATCGGGGCATTCATCCGTTCGACCAAACGTATCAGTGCATTTATCCGAGAGGTATCCATCTCATCCAATCTGTCGCAGTCCAGAAACAGAGTGGATTTTGACAGTAACGCCTCCCGTTCCCAGAGAGAGATTAAGGTATCAAAATCAGCCGTCGAGGTAGGGATGAGGTCGGCGGATAAGACAAAAAGGTTGGTTCCTTTGAGCGAACAGGCTTTAGCGGCAATAGAACGCCTTATGACGTTTTCAGCTCCGTATAATTGGATGACAGCCGCTCCTTTGGTCTGAGTCAAGGCACCTGTAACCTGTTCAACTAAGGCTTCGTGCGAAGGTACAAGTGTGTCCGAATCTCGCAAAGGATCGACCAAACCAACCAGGCGCTCGTCCATGTATGATGTGCCAGCCAGGTAATGAAGTGTCCATTCATCGATGCGCAGCGGGCTGTAAACCAATTCATGACCTGCGCCAATCTCGATTAACCTCCATCGGCGTAGCGGAGACTCCGGAGTGAGCGCGCTCCAATGGCCGTCGGGCCAAAGCGTAAGGGCCAAACTAAAGGTTGAGTATGAACGTGCAGGGTCTCCCTGGATAGCCGAACAGAGCCGCGCAAAACGGGAGTCCATTTCAATGCCAGCGCATAACAGGAGGATATTACGTTCGAACTGAGACAAGTGCAGCGCGCTGCACAGTGCTTCCAAAGCCGCAGGCGGTGTCATGTCCGGAAGCACTTTTTCTTTCACAGGAAGAATCTGTCGTTTGATTGGAGTATCAATCACATGTTCAACGTGATTAGGACGGAACTGACTTATCAAACGCTGAATGAACGTAGGGCGTGTTCTTCTAGAACGTAATCCGATCGTGTTCATCGTGCTTTCGCCCTTTTTCTCCTCCTTCTCGAGCGAATAAGACTCAAGACTATTGCGCATGCTCGCCAGAGCGATCGAAAGATACTCCTGATTGGCATCATACCAATTCTTTATCATTACTCTGCTCATAAAACCTCCACTGTTGGCTTATAGGGCATGTTGAATGTCGGACTCCCCTGTCGTGTATCAATTTCAAGATTGCTCTCCGCTCCGTCAACCCTAACTCGCACCAAGTATGTTCCTGGAGGAATACCCGTCGTCTCAAAGATCAAAGAATTGCTATCGGTGTCCCGTGGCAGTCCAGGGATTGTAAAGGTCAACGGCTGTGGTGGTGATGTGTTGGAAGCTGGTATTGGAACGAACTCATTGAGCAGCAGCTCGGCACGCTGTTGCACACTAACTGCCGGAGCAATGTTAGCATCGAAATGCTGGATCTCTGGTAAAACGGTAACGGGATTGCTTATCTGTCTGAAACTGATGCTCTCTAGTACAGGTTGAATAATTAGAGTGGCGACATTGGATTCAAAGCCAGGACGCAGCTGATGATCGCCCACGTCGATCTGTTGCCTTACCTGAACAGCGTTGATCCCCGCTCGCGCATTGTCCGGCAGATGAACCACAAGGCGCTCGGCATGTAAAGGAAAATCAGGCGTCAGTAAATTGTTGCCTAAAGCCACCTGCGTGACGCTGCTCTGATTTCCTGCTTGTAAACTGCTCCCATGAATCGTTAACGGCGCTCCCGCGTGGTAGGCGATTGCTGGTGGGTTGATCTTGTAAATCTTTGGATAATTGAACGGTACAACGGTAACAACCGGCTGGCGCACCGGCAATGGCGCAGCAATAGCATCATCGCTTTCAATAAAGACTACGCTAGCTTGATAAGCGATAGAGAGTGCGTAATCCACCTGGAAAAACACAGACCAGATCTTTGATAACTCCTCCGTGTTAAGGGTCAATGGCACAAACTTTACAAGTTCAATCTCATTTGCAAGGTCGGAAGTAGACAAATATTGGTATTGACTCATCTTTATCGTATTCTGAATCATTTTGCGAGTGAGCACCGGATATGTATGGATGGTGCGCATCACACTCCCCAATAAACGCTGCGGTACCAGTTGACTTTCTTCTCCATAGAAAGTAACTAGGTAGTGTAAATCTAGGGCTATCCTCGGACGTTGAACAAGTTTAGCATTAGAAGCATTCCGCGACGGAAGATCATTATTACGCCAGTAAGGATTGGGTGTCACCTGATACAGAAAAATATTCACACATGGGCTAGGCATCTCTTTTTTCGGGCGCTGTGTAGTCACAGTGACCCCCTGCACGTCATGCTCATCCATCCCAATTGTGGACTGCAACAGGTTCTTCAGAGTCGCGGTGGCAGTCGCTACGGCAAGAAAATTGCTCATAGCTTTCCTTGATTCCTTGCTTCCAGGTACTCTTGCAAAGCAGAGCGTTGCGCTGTTATCTGAGACATCTGACGTGGTGGAGTGGACGTAACAAGCGCCCGAACATCAACACGCCCGATGCTTACCTTAATCACATGAGGTACAGCTGTGGAGGCTGTGGATTCAGCTTCCCGCATTGCAGGCTGCCTCGGTTGTTCTCCTGGCTGAACGCCTTGATTTTGCTGTACCTGCAAGGTAGGCGAAAAGACTGACTCAAACCGGATCATACCTACTGGCCTGATTAACTGCTGCGGTTGCTCAGTCTGATCTTGTTCGTACGGCACACCATTAGACTTCTGCACATCTGTGTTCGGAGAGAAGACATTGGCTGGCTGCGGCACAATTGGCAATCTTTCCGAAAACTGCAGCCGCTCCTTCTGATCTGCTGATTGTCGAGAAGCGGTAGTTATACGTTCGTGATGTCGAGGACTTTCCGACCGCAAAGCACTAAATTCTTCATCTTCTCGATCAGATTCGCTGTTCGCCTTCTCTCGACGGACAAGTGGTCTCGACCTCTTCACGAGAGAGGAAGGCTCGACCTCTTCTTCACCGCTTACATTACGCTCCAATAGCTCCACTCTCGATTCTCCGAGCATGGCAGGTTCTGGCGTCAACAGAGGTGCGGCAATTTGAGGCTGAAAAGCTAAGCTGGCTAAGGCTCCTTCTTTCAGGTCTGGCAAAGCGAACGCGGATGAACTTTCCGAAGAGCTGACTAAAAGGGTTTTGCATGCCATTTGTGTGAAAAAATCGTTCATTTCGTCACCATCTCCAGGTAAAATTGCCTGCGGGTAGTGCTCAAAGCGAGAATATCTGACTCTGGCCATCCATAAGCCATTGCCAACATATGTACTTCTCGCAAAAGACGCTGGGCTTGGAACTCAATTTCTTTCCAGAAAAACGTCACAATATCAAATTGATTCTGCCAAGACTCTCCACACGCCGGGCAGATCAGATCAAACTCAATCAGTGCATGCGGATCGCTCTGTTCTACGCGCTTGGATAGCGCGACGATAATATTTTCCGGCAATTCTTCAGCCGGAATCTCCCGGCCATCCAGCCATGCTCGCCTAACGCAGCGTCGTGCAAGTTCTTTACGTACTACTTCTAGTCTCTTTTCTGCGCGACACGCACCCAAGTCGGCGCTTGTCAATAAAGCAAAATCGACAGTATACTTTTCTTCACGAAACATTCTTTCTTCTTCTGCCGGCCCTATCTTTAGCCCACTCACATCAGTTGAAATTCCCAGATCCGCTGCTTCGAAGTCAAACTCCAATTGCTCACCACAGGACAGACAAGCAACAAGACTCGGCAAACGTTGCCCGAAGGTTAGAGTACGGGCGGCAAAGAGTAATTTGTCACGCCGCCCGATGGGTACTTTAGATAATCGCTCGCGTTTGCAATCAGGAAAGACTTGTTCCAAAATCGTTAAAGCTCGGTCAACCCAGACTTGACCTCGACCTCGCTCCCAGATCTGCAGGATTTCATGTTCCCTTAAACCCTTCATATCTAGGCCAAGTCAAAACTGACTTCAACCGGCTCGGTTACGCTTATATCGCGCTCCCAGCCCTCGTTTTCAAGCTTGATATGTTGGATCGCAACTGCATTAGCGTTGCCGTCCAAATCAGGTAGGGCTTGGAATTCTGATACCCAGCAGCGAAAAACATTATAGGAGAGTGCAAGTTGACCGCTTTCGTTATAAAGCTCAATAATCAAATCTTTGCGAAAATCCTTGAGTGAAACTTCGCTCCCCAAGCCGGCACCGTAGTTCCACACCTTGCTTGCCCAACGCTCAAACTCGGGATCATGGGTCACTCCGCGTTCCAAGATAATGGCTTCATATTCAGTTCTTCCCGGTGATTTGCGGCTGCTGCTTGGATCTCCACCCTCTCGGTGCTTGATCACCTCGGTTGTACGTTTAAGGGCTCCGACCTTGCTTATACCAGCGACATATTTCCCGTCCCACTTTACACGAAACTTAAAGTTTTTATATGGATCGAACCGCTGGGGATTGGCAGAAAATTGTGCCATCTCGTCTCCATCCTCTCTCAGACTTGAATTTGACCGGCCATCTGTTGCAACTGAATGATAACAAACTCCGCGGGTTTTAGCGGGGCAAAGCCTACAACGATGTTGACAATCCCGTTGTTGATGTCGTTTTGCGTAGTGGTCTCCGAGTCACATTTGACTAAATAGGCATCTTTTCGACTTTGTCCCTGAAATGCACCCTGTCTAAAAAGATTTTGCATAAAAGAGCCTACGTTGAGCCTAATTTGCGCCCAGAGGGGCTCCGCATTAGGCTCAAACACGACCCACTTCAGACCTTCATAGAGACTCTGTTCGATAAAAAGCGCAGTACGCCTTACTGAGATATACTTCCATTCGCTAGCTTTTATATCCGCTCCGTCAAGCGTTCGGGCCCCCCAACTCACCGTGCTGTAAATGGGGAAATTACGCAATACATTTATCCCGAGCGAATTCAGATTTCCATTAACCTGATCATTCAACTTGATAGGCAAATCCACTCCTACCAACGTTGCTTCAGTTCCTGCTGGAGCTTTCCAGACACCCCGCGTGGCATCAGTCCGCGCGTATATCCCCGCAAGCGTGCCGCTTGGTCCAACATTACGCGGGCGATTTTCGTTGAGTACATCAGGAATATGCAGCCGTGGGAAATAGGTTGTGGCATTGGGATTGATTCGCAAACTGTCCAGTGTTTTCAAAAAATTATTTGTCAGCTTATCAACCGTATCGATGGTGGTCGGAATGTCCACAAGCACAACGGCGCGCTTGTCCTCACAATATTTAATTACTTCAACATAAGTCGCGAGGTAGTCTTTGGTTTCGAGATTGGCCGTGGCTGGTATACAGAGAATATTGAAATGAAATGGCGCTATGTTATCTAACGCATACATACCCGTTTTCTCTGTCTCATGACCGATTAACGCCTCGCTGAAGATCGTAAATTGATCGGGCTTCAATTGACCCTCGCTGTCGAACAGGTTCCCATCTTTGCCACCGTCAAGGGATTTATACGCATCGCTCACGGGATCAGTAAGAACGCTTGATGTAATAACATCTTTAATTGTTGTGCTTGTGGGCGATGGCATTGTCGCAGTGCCTGTACCGGTATTAAGATCCGTCAGCTGAATGAGAGTTGAGGCCGCATTAACGACATCAACCGCGTAACGCGGAGTATTTTTAGTCATGGTTAAATTTCGATAAATTTCACTATTGACTACTTTCGGTTTCCCATTCACGGTTGCAACTTCACGCACTGCGAGATTAAACTGACTAGTAGGATCAGGGGTATTATTGTCGATTGCTACCTGCACCTTATTTGAGAGGTGGTTGGTCGAATCACCGGCCCACGTCCCCGGACTAGCTGCAGTAACGTTCAATGTGCTTCCCAACGTAAAAGTTGCCGGAGCCATTTTCATTTTTTCGCTGTTAACACGGATAACCCAAGCAAGTTGCCCGCCATTGAGATAAAACTGCTGAATTGCATAGCTGGCTTCACTACGCTTATCCAACCCTCCAAAAATACGCTGAAAATCACCAAAACTGGTTATTTGCGTTGCCTTGTTGACAGGTCCACGAGGGAAAAAGTCAACAAAGGCCGCTATCGATGTACTAACTCCAACAATAGGATGTACCCCACTGGGGATTTCCTCAACATAGACTCCCGGATACGTAGGTTGTATTGGCATGAATCCTCCTTAGAGATGACTTGCCAGTAGGCAGGATATAATCAACGGCATTTAAACTTAATTAAAAAAGGGCTTAAAGTTTCATCAATATTTTCAAGTACTCGGTCTGATTAACATCGCCAATTCAGTAAGCATGTGTAAAAACATTCCCTATATGTTCCCCACTGGATTAAATTCTCCATTTCTCATTAAATATATACAACATTTTATATAGCTTCCGTTTTCTTACTTGCGCCTCAATGAGGCGGAGAGTTATGTATCAGTAATATCCTCATCTTCTTGTCAAGAACTTGGGAATATAAAATAAAAACGCGATTAACACGAAAAAATGGCCTCAATACTCTTTTAATCACAGATGAGAAGCCCTTGTTGGTGCGATGTTTACCATGTATTTGCTGCTTCGCTTTTATCGTTAGCCGAGTACTATTGCTCTCCTCTTTCTGTTGAGCACTTTTTGCGGATCGTGTTTAATAGGTAGAAACATCACAGGCACAAGAAAAGATTACAATAATTCGACATACCTCTCTGTTCCATGCAGGTGAATTCGCTGTCCATTTTTGCAATGGTGGCCAACTAGGCTCCGTAAAGTCAGATCAGCTTCTTCCATGTTCAAGATGGCACATGGCGGAGTTTGTTTTTATAATCGTTGTACCCATCATTTCGTTTGCTGATGATGTAGTCATCCCGTTTATTTGTGCGTACTCGTTAAGCTCTTCGAAAGTGAAATAATAGATCTTCGTTCTCGTTCTAATAACTCTTGTTCTTTTACAAAAGCTTTTTGCAGCCCTTGCTCAAACTTCCGCTGGTTAGCATAAGGCTCAAAGTTTTTGATGTTACCAAGGCTCAACGGGACAAATGTAGCTGGTTCTTCACTCCAACGCGTTCTGGTAATATCGATCTCTCCGGCACATCGCATTCCGTATTTATTGAGAAAAGCATAGATCGCGTTTTGGGTCTCCTGTCTACCCTTCAACTGCATCAGTCCACCCCCCCAGAAGTTAACCAAAATTATATTATGTAAACCATAAATAACTTTTGGATAAGGACGGATTACATCTGTGACATCCAGCAATCCGGACCCATTCGAAGTAATTGTGTTAGGTACAGATTGAGAAAGCAGATCTGCTTCTTTTTTTCATCTAGCCACTCGTATATGTTTTTATTGATCTATGTTGAAGCATCCATAGCGGTTACCACCTAAACTCTGTGAGCCGAATAATATCTTCTTTAATTCCTGGATATCTATCTTCTAGCATAAAATCAAATAAAAAATCGGATCCTGATTTCGTTCGGATGCGATGTTTCAACGATTCAATCGATTTTTGACAACGCGTAATCAACTCCGAAACGATGGTCTTATCGGTTGTCGATGGGGTGCTTGAAACCCCACAGCGGTGAACAAAATCCCCGAGACTTGTGGGTATACCATTGTTTGAACGATGATGGATAAATACACTTAAATGTGGTCGAAACCATTTTGCATCTGTGTTTACTCCATTTCCTGAAAGCCGAGGATCAAAGAACTCATTCCATCTCTCCCCTAACCATATAAATTAAAAAATACATTTGCCATAAGGTTCTCATTTTCATGAGTCACATCATCGAACTTGGTTCAATCCACGTTTCAACTTGATTGATTCAACTTTATTAGCAATTCTTCCCGAGCCCTGTCATGTCAGTTAGCGACTCGGAGTATTTTGATAGTAGCCCCCACGATAGATATGATAAGGAGGTTCATTATGCAGAGGAAGAGTATCCATTCAAGTAGAAAGTCTGCTGTAATGATTGGGTTGTTATTCATAGTCGGTTTAGTGGCAGGGATATGTAGTGTTGTGCCTGTTATTGATGGAGCAGACTATCTGGTCAACGCTTCTAAAAATGAAGGTCAGGTACTGATAGGAGCGTTTTCTCAATTATTAATGGTTGCTGCCTATGTTGGGGTTCCGATTTTGCTGTATCCGATGTTAAGCAAGCATAATAAAGGTCTTGCTCTAGGCTCTGTTGGCTTTGGCATCATTTCAGGTGTGTTCATTATGATTGGTGTTATCATTCTTCTGCTGTTATTGACAGTAAGTCAAGAATTTGCAAAGGTTGATGCTCTGAATGTATCCTATTTCCACACCTTGGGTGAATTGTTGCGGAACGGTCGGGATATAGTGAACCATGTAGCAACAACACTGACATTTGTTTTAGCTATGTTCTTGTTTACCTGCATATTCATCCAAAGCAAAATCATTCCCCTTTGGTTGTCATTTTTGGGTTTTATTGGCTCAACACTATCAATATTGGCAAGTCTATTATTTATGATTCGCTTCATCGGACTGGACACAACCTACATGATACTGAACGTGCCGATTGCTTTTCAACAATTGGTATTGGCTATATGGCTGATCATGAAAGGATTCAATCGGGCGGAATAGTTTCTATTAAATATTCCGTTCCTCATACTCAAAGGGTTCTTCACATGAGTAAATGTCATGGAAAAAGCCCTTATACGGGATATCCTCTTCCATACATTTTATGAGATACGACATTACCTCGTCACTCCTTGGCTCCTCACCGCTGTTCTGCATCACCTCGAAGTAGTCGACGATATTTTCCATGTCACACACCTGAATAAATAAAGGTAACTGATCCATCATCGAATCTTCGATCTGGGTCTCGGATCTGTATCCCTCGAGGACTATTTCAAAATAATTATCCATAAACGTTTTACGTTTAGCAGCATCTGGTTCAAATTGTACCCAGCCCACCCCGCTTATCCAGAGACCTGCCAAGTCAAACATGTACCAACAGTAACAAGAGTTATCGAAATCATATACGGTTATTTGCCCGTTATCAAAATCTATCGAATAATTCCCATCGTTGTAATCAAAATGGTTCATACCGAAAGACTCATGGCTTCTGTCCAATCCTTCTAAGGTATGAAGGAGCTCTACCAGCTTCTTCTTAAGAAGAGAGAGGGAGTCGGGTATCAGTTTATTGATATATTCGACATTATATTTGTCAAAAAAGCTATACCTGCGATGGACAGGAGTATACTCTTTCGATATGTGATGCAGTTTCCCCAGGGTTTTACCACAGTTATAAAAGTATTCGGAGAGAGGAACCCCTTCCCGGTACCGATAATGATTTTCCACAAGCAATTTTCCCTTGGCCTTTTCGAACAGGCAGATATAGAAGGTATGATTTTTATGCGTGATCTCTTCCAGCAGATTCCCCTTTTGGGAGCAGACTACATTCGAGACATTTCCGCCATGCTCAAATAAATATCGGATATACTCCACTTCGGCCAGGAAATCTCCCCGCTTCCTGTCAGGTAAGAAGGCGATTCTGAGAATTTTAGCGTCAGCTCCCTCTTTCTCACAGGTATATACGACATTCCGCCCTCCGTCATGTGCCGGAATAAGCTTAATTTCATAGCCTTCTAATCCGAACAACTCGGTTACTACTGGAAGTAAATAGCTATCTCCGATTGAAACAGCATCGTTATGAGTCATGATATTTACTTTAGTTTGCAATCCCTTTAAGCACCTTCCTTCAAAATATTCATAATTTCTACAAATGGAGCTAATTTACAACCACCTTGTTTAGCATTGATAAGTCACTCCTTCCAGTATTTTCTACTTCCTATTCTACCTAAAAACCCCATACGGAGCTAGATGGCGTATCTAATTGAAACTGAGCAGATCCAACCCGAAATTAAAGGGCATTCGCGATAGCCGATGAAATTCCAGATGAGGTCAATTTATTGAAAAAAGCATAGATCGCGTCATGGGTTTCCTGTCTACACTTCAACTGAATCACCCCATTCCATATGTTTACCATAATTACATTATGTAAACTATTACTGACTTCTGGATAAGGTCCTATCACATCTGCGACTTCCAACAGCTCCAAACCCATTTCCGAAGCTTGTGGGAACACCATCCTTTGAACGATAACGGATACAAACACTTGACTGTGGTCGAATCCATTTTGCATGTTAACCTAGTCCCAACTCATAAATGAAGGCGTTTACGTATCGATGCCAAAGATATCTTTTGGTTCTGCCTCGATGTGCAGCTCCATTTTTTGATCACCCTTTATTGAAACATACAGAACTTTCAACAATACCATGTTTCTCTTATCGCAGTAAGATAGCCCCCATTCTGTTACGGAAAGAGAATCACAATCCTCGACAAAAAATGAAAGAATCACGTTTATGTTTTCATTCACTATAGCTTCTTTAATACTGCTTCCCTTTATTAACAAATCCGTGCTTGCATACGGATCTTTAATCTCCCACGTTTTTTTCATTCTATTTTAGTTTCCTTTCAGCATTACCCTATAAAATTTGTATGGCCGCTGCCTACTGCCTTAACGTGTCTTTCTTTATTTTAACGTTGGAGATTCCGTCAAGCCTTTCATGATAAACTCTGCTAGATACTGTATCAATTGTGGAAAATGACGAAGCCCAATCTCTTCCTTGTGTGCATCGATATAGGCTAACGAATCCAAAAAGGCCGGCAAAAGTTCTTCATCTATATCATCTCGTATTTTTCCGTCTTCTTTCCATTTTCTGAATAGTCCAGTATAAAGGCTGCGAATGGAATCATCTTCCCCTTTCATTTCTTCATAGTAGTGTTCCAATTCCCGGAAGAGATCATGGTTATACCACTCTTTTAAGATATTACTCGAGTTGGCAGCACTAATGTTCTGCTCCACGATTTGTCTCACTATCGTTACGGGATCTTGATTCATGTCGAAGGATTCGATAATCCGCTTTTTGAATTTTTCGTTTTCATTCATATAAATCTCAAAGAACAATCTCTCTTTCGAGGGATAGTAGTTATAAAAAGTACCTACCGCTATTCCTGCCATTTTTGCAATATCTGAAATATTCGTATCCTTAAATCCTTTGGAATGGAATAATTCCCAGCCGCTATTGGAGTTTCTCAATAAACACGAATGAATAATTTTTTATTTCATTCATGTTTGGACGAACGAAAACAAGCCCATCAAGTTCCTCATTATAAAATTCAGTAAGCACTTCATGAAATGAATGAATATATTTTAATCCATTCATATTAATCATAATCGTATTTAGTCGTCAATAGATCAGTATTTCTTGAAAAAGAGAAATCCTAATGACACAGCGTTCTTATGTAGCTTGTGACGAAGTTCATTTGAATCTCCCCTTCCTGCGATATCATAAAAATCAGCGGTAGCCTTTGACTGGATTATCAAGTCTAAAACTGCCGCTGAATTATTTAAAGTGCTTTGTCTATGGTTACAGCTCAGTACTTGTGATGAACAGTTCATTTACATTACCAGTAGCTTCTAATTCCGCATTGCAGACGAACCAAAGCCTCAAGATAATAATAATCTCCCCATATCATATAATCATCCGGCCCACGATCTCCTCTTACGTGATAAGAGCCATGCTGCAGTAAACCTTCTGCATCTGGCATATTCATTGTTGAAAAGTTCGCAACAAGTGACTCCATCTGTTCATGCAGTGAATTGGTGAAATACTCATGATCTGGATCTTCCACATCAAGCATGCCGATAAGCTCAATCAAGCCGCAGGCAACGATTGCAGAAGCAGAGCTGTCACGAGGGGTTGACGCTTCAACAGTAACGTCAAAGTCCCAATAAGCAACATGATCCTCTGGCAGATGATCGATAAAATATTTCGCCATACGCTTAGAGGCAGCAAGGAAGTCAGGATCTTGCGTATATCGATAAGCAAGCGCAAAGCCATAGACACCCCAAGCTTGTCCTCGTGTCCAGGTTGAGCCATCCTGATAGCCCTGATGCGTGCCTCCACGCAGAGCATTGCCATTCTCCTGGTCGAAATAGAAGGTATGGTAGGAAGAGGAATCACCTCTAACTAGGAAACGCAAGCTCTTGCGTGCATGTTTATACGCAATATCATAGTATTCCTGTTCACCTGTCTGCTCATAGGCAAAGAACAATAAAGGAAGATTCAGCATGCAATCGATGATGATTCTGCCGCCGTTCTCAGGATCTCCTTCTGTGCCCCATGCTTGAATAATACCCATCTTCGGACGCCAGCGATTAGCAAGCACTCGTGCTGCCTGCAAGGCTACCTGCCTTGCTTCTTCACTCCTTGTTATGCGATATTGGGCAACGGCGGACAGAGAATAGAGAAAGCCGATGTCATGATGATCCAAATCCACATGATGATCTAAACGATACGTAAAGTTCTCCAAGAATTTTTCTGCTGCTTCTTTATAATAAGAATCTTGCGTATATTCATAAGCAAGCCATATCATACCGATATAGAAACCCTCGATCCAATCGTTGTTCTCTCCCCATTCATAGCACTTGTCTCCTGTAATATGAGGAAGCAATTCTGGATGATTCCGTAGATTATTTGCTATTTTAGCCTGTGCATCTTCAATTGCTTTACGCCACATGAACTCTACTCTCCTATCAGAAAAAACTTTGTAGGTATGCTGATAATTGCATGTATGGTCAATCGACTAAATGAGGTGCTGTTTGGTTCTAAACTGTTTCCATCATCCTTTGTGATCTGTCCCACGAGACAAACTCTCTTGGTGTTGTTCCTACATCACGCTTAAATAGTTTAATAAAATAACTTTTGTTCGAATAACCGAGCAAATCTGAGATTTCCTCCACCGTTTTGTTCGATTGCAGCAGAAGCTCCTTGGCCTTCTGAAGTTTAACTCGATTCACATACTCAATAAAATTGATATTCAACTCTCGCTTAAACAGCCGACTGAAATAACTCGAATTGAGATTCAAATAGCTGGCCATTTCCTCCAGCGTTATCCGCTCCGACACATGCTGAATGACATATTGCTGCGCCTTAATCACTTCCGGACGTGAGGATATCGTAATCTCGCTTAACTTAGCAGCCATACGCAATAAGTAGTCTAGGAACCACTCCGATAAATGCGACAAGGTTACGATTTGGCTTATGGTTAAATAGAGCTTCTCATCGGAAAACTCGCTTTGAAAATGAAGCGTAACTTTTATTTTCATATGTAAATCCAAAAGTAATTGCAGCACCCATTCCTTTACATAATCAGGATGAAAATGAGAGGATCTCACCCAATTCGACCAATCTCTTATCGTCACCACGAGTCCGGATTGATTCTTAGCAGCTATATGCTCGCTAATGATGGAATAATACTTTGCATACTCTTGATACATATCAATTTTGCTGAATTCCTGCTTGGACCATGTACTCACGCTGGATTCTGCACTGTAAAATCGATGCTCCAACTCCTGCAGCATAGGAAGCAGAGCATCTTGAATTTCTTTGGGTTTGCTTACCGTTCGACCAATGAAGCCGGATACATGGATTTTTAAGTACTGTTTGATGTTTGTAATGCAGGTCTGCATCATGTGATACACATAGGACTGCTCAACACTCGGATCATCCGTTAAATAGAGAACAACCAAGTCGCGACTATTGTAGTTAAAAATAACGAAATTCCCTTTATCGCTCAAAATCTCCTGAAGCACATTCTCCACCGCAAAAATAATCGTATGATCATTCAATCTGTGCACACGAGTCATCTCATTCAACCGATCTACAGAGAGGATCATGGTGACGTACTGTTTTGATTGAAGATTAATACCGTTTATTCCTGCCTTTTCAATCCAAGCATGCTTCGACCAGGAATTTTGATACAGGGTATCCTTCAAAAACTTGTTTCTGACAGCAGTCTGATTCATTTTGCCAAGTTGCTTGTAATGTTGAAATTCAGCCAATTGATCCTGTTTGGAGCCTAATCGATGTGTTATCTTCTTTAATATCTGCTCTAATTGCTCCACTTCCAAGCTTTCCTTCAGTATATAGTCCTGCACATTCAGCTTAAGTGCTTGTTGAGCGTAATGAAATTCATCATGGCAGGATATAATAATCGCCGCAAAGTCAGGGTTAATTGAGCTATACTCCGCAATCAGTTCGAGTCCATTCATTTTCGGCATGCCAATATCCGTAATCACGATATCTGGCAATCGCTCGCACATCCGAATCGCTTCCAACGCTTCTAATCCATTGGAATACGTACCGAGCAATTCGATGTGAAGCTGGTTCCATTTGACGGCTTGAGACAAATATTGAAGAACAGGGTAATCATCATCTACTACAATCGCTGTAAACATGTAGCTTCACTCCACTTCACGGTTTACTTGGGGTAATTGAAGCGTAATTGTAGTTCCTACATCAACTTCACTGTTAATCCGCATCAGAAACTTTTCGCCATATATTAATTTCAATCGCTGATAAACATTCGTCACGCCAATGCCAGAGAAGCCTGATTTGTTAGGCGCAGCATCTCCCTGCCCATTCTCAAGTTTGGTTATCAATTCTTGTAATCGTTCTGGTGTCATTCCGACGCCATTATCATGAACCTTAATCAAGAGGCGGCTTTCTTCCTCCACATTAACCGTATGCGATTCGATTTCAATTTGGCCGCCATACTGATGAAATCCATGAATGATAGCGTTTTCGATAATCGGTTGGAGCATAAATCGAGGAACGAAGACGTGGTCACTACCCACGGCAATTTTCTCGATTAACTGAACCTGATTTGCATGCCTGAAGTTCATCAGACGTATATAATGCTGAATGGTCTCGACCTCGTCGCGGAGCAATATCCATTCATTATCCCGATTAATGGTCATCCGCAGCAATGAAGATAACGAACCGATTAACTTCGCATTCTCTTGATCGCCGCGAATCAGAATGTTTAAGCGAATCGAATTCAACAGATTGAACATGAAATGCGGATTAATTTGTGCTTGAAGCATCTCAAGCTCTGCTTTGCGCTTCTGTGTCTGTTCAAGCGTAATCTGTTCGATCATCATCTCGATTCGATCCAGCATTTGGTCAATCGATTTGCCAAGTTGGCCTACCTCATGCTGTCCTCTAATCCCCGAACGGATATTTAATTGCCCCATATTGACCTTGGCAACAAATTTACTTAACTTCGTGATTGGCTTAGTGATCGCCGAGATCAGAATCATCAGAAGAATGCAGAACCCTGTAAAGAATAGAAACTGCATTATGAAGCTGGTTACTAATATCTGGTTGTTAGGGCCCACTGCCGAAGAATAGGGAACTAGACTGAGTAAAGACCATTTGGTTCCAGCTACGGGCTCTGAAACATAGATATACTTTTCATTGTTATAGACGAGCGTATTCTCGTTAATTGCATAATCAGTGTATCGAAATTGTTGTCCGATGTTTATGGATTCCGACTGAGACTGAGATAAGATCGCTCCTGATTCATCCATCAGTATTATTTTCTGTTCCGAATAGCTGTTTAGCTGACGTTGAATCTTACTTTCGTTCACGCTGACAATCACATAGCCCAGCGAATGACCACTTGAGTTTTTCATCGTACGAGCGATGGTAAGTAACTTCGGTGACTTCTGCTTCGCTTCGAAATTGCCGTAGTAATTATCTTGTAAACCAATCCATGCCGTTGAGAAAGCAGCAAGCTTATCCAGTTCCTTGAATTCAATTTTTCCATGAAAGAAATTTGGGTTAAAATCACTAAAAGAATAATTCGTATACGCAAACCCATTTAAACCCAACACAGTGATGTACATATCTGAATTCTGGGCAAACAGATCATCCAGATTAGAAATCAAACGCATGAATTCTAACTGCTGACCTGCGTTATTACCTCTGGCAAACTGCTCCTTGCTAAGAGTTACATGTTTATTGATTTCATTATTCATTAAAATGATATTCGACAAAGATAGCATCTGTTCAACAGTACCGGATACATTGGAATCAACTAATATTAACGTATCCTGCGTGCTAGAAACCGCTTTTTGCAGCACAATATCTTTGGTTACATACGTAGTTAGAAAGTAGTTCACAATAAGTGGGATCATAAAACACATCAATGCCGCAATAACCAGTTTTGTTCGAAGTGAATATCGATCTATTTTCATAATGGAACCCTCAAACGTTCATCCTTGTAGAATAGGAACAGGGAAACGATTATCTCATTTCCCCTGTTACCTATATATAATGATTTGATTTAATTTCGGTCAAGCAACAAGATCACATTTTCTATTTTTTGTTACTATTGATTACATCTGTGATCTTCTTGTCCATATTTTCAATTGTCTTAGCGATATCTTGTTTATCTAACAAGTACAATTCAACCTCTGCAATGGCGGCTTTCTCGACCTCACCAACGTAAGGAACCGGAACTGGTGCTTGACCAGGCTTCGTGTTTTTCATGGTATATTTCAAGGATTCCATATCTACCTTGGAAGGATCCTTCGAAGTGCTGACGATTTTCTCTGTCAACTTGTCAGAATCCGATTTAGCCCAACCGGAGAATACGCGACCGCCAATCTCCAAGCCCTCAGTTGTATACCATCTAACGAATTTGTATGCTGCTTCTTTGTTTTTGGACTTCGCAGCAACCCCCATGTAAGTAGGTTGTACTGGGGAATAATGCTCTGCTGTACCTTCCAGCTTAGGAATGGGAGCAAACGCTGCATGGAAGGTTGCAGGAATTGCATCCGTACCGCCCGATTCAGCAACCATCCAGTCGCCGATTGGTACCATCACTGCTGCACCGTTAAAGAACTGTGTACGATAATGCAGCTTTTGAGAAATAATGTCTTCGTATGGATTTGCTGTTTTATCTGTGTACATCATCGTTTTCAGCATTTTCAAGCTGGATGTAAGGAGTGGCTCCGTCGCATTGGAGGTTCCGTCCGCTTTCAAGAAATTGTTATCGATTTCTTTACTCTTTAACTGCAAGTTGTAAAGGTCTGGCCAGTTATGGAGGTATGCACCATACACTTTGGAAGCGCCTTCACCTTTTGTGAGCTTTTTAGCATAATCTTCGAAATCAGCCCAAGTCCAATCTTGTGGAACCGGCAATTGTGCTGCGTCCAGCATGTCTTTGTTTAACAGAACGAACCAACGCTGCAGGGAGGAAGGAAGCGCAAAAATTTTCCCATCCACATGAGTATCTACTAGGTATTCGTCACCGTACTTATAGCCTTCTTTTTCGATGTAGCTATCAAGTGGTTCCAACAGACCAATCGAAGCACGCTGCGAGTAGTTTGTATACGGCATTTCGATAATATCCAATTGATCATCTGATGCAGCCATCAAATCAAGTTTTTGCATAGATGCAACCGAATCGCCTTTTTCGTTTAGGAGATCAAGCTCTACTTTGATGTCTGGATTCGCCTTCTCGAATTCTGGTATGATTTTGCTCCATTGCGCCTTCGCATCTGTTTGCCAAGTGCTCAGCTTCAATGTTACTTTCCCTGCAGAAGTGCCATCTGCTGCTGGGGTTGATGAAGAATCAGAGGAATTGTTGCTGCCGCAAGCAGTTAGCGATAAAGCTAGTGATGCTGCTAATACAGTTTGAATTATCTTTTTCATGTAGACCCTCCTCATATGATGATGTCGAAAGTAAACTTCCTAATGTCGGTATAATCGTAACATGATTAAAATCCATTCAAAGCAGACAATTTTTACTGAGGTAAGATTATTTTTACTTCTTTATTAAAAAAGTAGATCATGATGTCGATCATGTTGATCGCCATGGTTATAGGCACTATACCTCGGATCCCAAGTAATCCGCAGATTGTCCAATTAACGAGGATATCTCCACAATCTAAGGGAAGCAGGAGATAAAATCCTGCTTCCCTATGAATTCGTCCATGCTGACAGTAACGTCAATTAATTGCCAGTTGCCTCATCATACACAGAGGCCGTAACCGTTTTTTGATTCATCATAGCGCCTTTAGGGACTTCCAAACCCAATAGATCTTCCTCTACAGTAAGTTCTTTATCTCCAAGCCACTTCGCATATAATACGATATCGCTTGTAACCATATCAGTAGCGAAATTCCACGCATTGGTTAATTCTGCATCTCTGTACCAGCCACCGAATTTACTTTTAGCTTTGGTTGGTGCTGTTGGCTCGGTAATTGTCCCCCCTATATCAGCGAACTTCTTCGTAACTTCACTGCCACCATTGGAATCAAAAGTTACCACATAAGGGTTGTGTACGCCGATCGAAGGCGTCCTGTCGCCAAGTGGATTGCCGAAGAAGTCCGTTCTCTCTGTCATATGAGGCAGAGCGTTCGCACGATCAACATACGGGCTTATTACATTGATACCTGAGCCATAGGCTATGTTGTCGCCATCGGCAATTCGGAATCCGTCCATCACGCTGTAATCAAGATTAGCATCAACGGTTCCACTGCTGGCAATCCAATGTTCCGGTGCAATCTTATAATCTTTCAATATGGAATATAGTTCATTTTCCGTTACGTAGCGGTTGGCAGCTGTTGTTACACCTGCACCTAAATATCCGCCCCCGCCTGCGTTCATACTTCCAAAAAGATTAGCTGGATAGACAATGTTGTTCGTAAACCGTCCGGCTTTAAATGGAGCGGATGTTCCGCCGCCTTTCAGACCAACGCTGCTGTTAGCACCAGTGTAAGCAAATATGTTATTTTGGAAGTAGATATGCAGGTTGGAGGCCGCTGGGTCAAACACTAACGAACTGTTATTTTTCAATGGAGAGATGATGATATTGTTATAGAATAATCCGCTTAATTCTTCGCTTGTTGAAGAACCTCCCGCAAGTAATACAAGACTGTTATAACTCTTGTTAAAGTCCGGGCTACGACCGTCGTTCACGCTAATGTTATAGCGAACGATGTTGCCCTTGGCAGCATTCATCTGCAAGTACCAACCGCCATAGTTGTTCCGGCTGTAGTTATATTCATACACATTGTCCTGACAATAATTGTCGATATCCCAAGCCATACCGTCATTACTTGCATGATAAGGGTTATCTACAGCTTCATTGTAGCGGAAGATCGTGCCTTTACTTGCCATAATCCAAGCTGCGGCATAGTTCTGTGAACCAAGATATGTTGGTGTTGTATTATTTGAACCCCAGTTCGGTACCAGTTTACCGCTCTTATCGCTTAAATAGCTGTATCCACTGTCCGTAACGACATTTCGTTCTACAAGGGAATTGTTCCCGCCGGACAGGACAATGCCATCTCCAACCGAACTAGAAACCCAGTTGTTTCTAAACACAGCGTTAGATGCCCAAGGATAGCTTGAGCTGCTCCAAGTGAGGCCCGTGTTGTTAGTCCCCGGGTTGTTTGGCCCATAAGCATTGTTGCGAATGCCTTCATTATCACAACGAAGGGTCTTATTGCCTTCAACCAGTACATCTACATAACCATTAATAATGATGCCCCCGGATATCTTACTGGCTCCATTCGCTTGGTGCAATCCATTCACATCATGAACATAGTTATCTCGAATGACAATTCCTTGCATGCGAGCATCCGCATAATCTTGAATGTTAAATTGACCTTGTCCCAGCTTGGATATACGGGACATCACTGCAATACCGGAGCGGCCGTCGCCAGCTGTAGTGCCGATGTTCGTTACTTCAATTCCGCTGACTACCCAATAATTGACGTCGTACAACTCAATTGTTCCGTTTACAGTAATACCTGATGGGCTTGACGCTGTTCCCCCACCATTAATAATAGGTCGTTGGTTAGGATCGGTCGTATTATATTTAGTAAGTGTAATCGGATTTCCTTCTTCACCATTGCCGCGCAGTCTGATTTGTTCATTCCATACGCTGTGTGCATCCAAATAGATGGTTGAGCCTGGAAGGAATACGTTTTCATTTATTTTGGAAATGGATTTCCATGCTGTCTTTGGTGTACGTCCATCGGCATGATCATCACCATTATTGGAGAAATAATAATCCCGGACTTCACGAGATGCAATGTTCAACTCGAAAGTAATTTCAGCAGGGTTCAGGTCGAGTCTAACGGTATATTTTCCTGGTGAAATGTTGTTTCTTACAAATGCTTGTTTGTTAATCGTTAATACATTGCCGCTAACCGTATAATCCACAGCTTGTTCTAAGGTTGCATTACCGATTTTCACACCAGCTAGATCCGCTAAATCAGGATTGACGATAATTTTATAATCTTCCAAACCAAGCACATAAGTGCTGTCTTCGGAGTGAGTGTACACTTTAGGTAAGAGTTTTAATGTAACAGATGCTGTTGCTGTTTGGGCTGTTACTGCACTATCCATGACATATACGTCATCGATAAAATGCTTGTTCTGTATATCTCTCATCGTTCCGGCTTTATTGCCCCAGTTCGTAGCAAGTTGCAACGCATCAATCTTAAGAACATTGTTCGCTACATTAGTATTAAATGCGCTCCCATCTGCCATTTGTCTCTTTATTACTTGTCCATCAATTTTATAGGTTGTTCCCGTTGATGTAACGAACCATTGGAATTTATGCCAGCCTTTGCTGCGCTTTACATCGACTGGATAGAACCTTCCCGTCGATCCGATTCTAACTGCGTAGTTGGTCTGGTTCGCCGCCCAGTTGCCATCCGCATTCCCATAATTTATGGTGATATGTTCATTCGCGGACGGAGTAAAGCCAAATACCGCGTGATCACCGGATGATACCCCACCATCGTCGTAGTACCAGGCAGTGACGATTGTTGTCTTGCCGGCTTTAGGGGCGTAATTATAGGTTCCTGGGACAGTAGCCACCTGGCCAGCGCCACTCGTTGTCGCAGCCTTTACTCCAGTGCGGGACATCACGTCACTTTGGACGTACCCGTTCTCACCAGTCGTAAACTTCTTATCCCCTTCAAATCCATCGTAGAACATCGTGTCAGCCTTATTGATGTAATCAACGCTCGCATTCACGGTTACGACTTCGTTCTCTGTTGGAACATAGCCTTTCTTAACTGTTACGAATCCAGCAGCATCAACTTCGATCTTATCTTTGTCTTTCTCTGCTGGGGTGAAGCTAATGTTATCAGCTACGAACCTATCGGCAGTATCAACGATTAGCCGCTGGCGCTCTCCTGCCTGTAAAGTTTCACTTTGGCGTACTAGCGCAATGTTTGATGAATATGCTGCACTCTCCCCTGATTCATCAGAATCCAGGAAGCGTGTCGTTGCGCTGCCTATCGCTCTGACTTTAAACGTATCATGGGAGCTCGGGGACAAAGCTACATCATTACTTGTTGCTGCGACGGGACTTCCTTTTGCAATTCCGTTACTGAAGAGCTGAACCGAATACGCAGATGCATGAGCAACGCTATCCCAAGTAGCATAGGAACCGTTCCATCTACCATTTACCGCTGTAGATAAGTTCTCGATCGTTAATATTCCCTTAGCTGTAACTTCTTCACTTATGTTCATTTCTGTATTCATGACGATAGCTGAAACGGTGTAATTACCCGCTCCCAATGCCCTCGCATATGGCAGAACATGATGTCTTTCATGATTGTTAAGCTGGTCGGGCCCCCCATTTTTAGATAAATAATAACCAACGGGTTCATCATCTTTGAACAGTGTTACAAGGGTATCCCCGTAATTGGAACCGCCTGTATAAATACCCGTGTTCGGGTCAAGCGTCGGGTTAATTGGCGCATTCACCTGTGTATTTGTCTGAATCAACAACGGTGCAGATTGAGATTTTACAACAGCTCCCTCTGCCGAAGTCACTAGGCAATAATAGAACTTTCCTTGCTGTGAAGCTGAGTCAACATTTGTCAGCATTAATACCGCATCATTGGCTCCGACGACTTCCGCCCCGTTTAACCCTGTTTCGTCGTTAGATACATACCATTGGTATGATGCAGCAGCGGCTGATGTCGTAACGCTAAATGTTGCTGTCTCGCCTAGGTTAACTTTTGCCGCTACTGGTTGAGTGATAATTTCCAAATCTGACACTCCACCTGAAGGTGTTAACTTCAATGTTAATGTTCTAGTACCCGTTACTGGAGTGACGTCTTTTACAACATAAAAGTCGTCGATAAGATGTTTATTATTAACATAAGAGATGTTGCCTGATTGATTATTCCACCCTCCAGCGATTTTAGGCTGAATGGTTGTACCGCTCTTCATGCCTTTGTAAATATCGTACTTTGCTGAATCAGGAATTGGAATTCCGTCAATTTGCAAAGTCGCACCATTCGGTGTAATGAGCCACTCAAATTTATGCCAGCCTGTGGAGCGTTCAACCCCGCTGTCTTTCCAACGTTTCGCTGCTGAACCGGCTGATAATGGTGCAAATGCCCATGTATATTTTGTCGGGTTATGAATAACGTCAACCTGTGGACTTTGATAGAATGTCCCGGCGAAGGTGGCGTTTTTACCATCCAAAATCGCAAAATGGGTTCTTGCAGTCGCTGTCTTCTCTTCATCCGGATACGGGTCGTAATACCATGCCGTCATTTTATAGTTGCTTCCGGCGGGCAGAGCCACGTCTTGGCTTACATTCTCCGTATTCGTTGCACTTGATGGTGTAATCGCTTTCAAACCAGAGCGGGACTGGGCAGCAGACAGTGTAAATGATGAACCAAGTTTACTCGTTGAGGTCAGCGGACCATTGTTGTTCTCGAAGTCCTCCATGAATAACACATCTGAGTCATGATAATAACTCGTCGTGGCTGTGATCGTCACTGGGATGCCTGGATCACCCGAATCCGCAAATGTATAACCATTAGCTAATGTAACGTTTCCGTTATCATCAACCGTTAGTAAGTTCGAATTGCTTGAATCATAGCTGAACGCATCGATAACCGGCCCTTTAATCAGATTGCTTAATGGTGCACCTTTGTAAGTAAGGTTCACTCTGCCTGCATGATCCGTCGCTTGTGTCAGTTCCAGTGCAACAGAGTCAAAAGATTCAACCACTCTCTCTGCAGCCGAAACGTCAGGTACAGGCAATAAACCAGTCAGACCTGAGAATGTCAAAGTTGCTGCCGTAACAATCGATAAAGTTTTTTGCATCCATTTGGATCGTCTCATCTGGCAATCTCCTTTTCTATGAATTGATATTTATATAAATCTGAACCTATGAGAACCAAAATAGATTCAGATTTATATAAACGTAAGAATAGAATGTAACCTATTTCACTTCTAATTCATTGAATTGATTGCCGTTATACACAATCTTCGTCTTATCAGCTCTAGATGTAATCAACGCCCGCAAGTCAAATTCAGCCCGCCCGTATATCATGGAATCTTTCACTTTTTCCAGTGTAAGGTTGGTTATTTCCGGCTTTGTCATTAATGTGGCGATGACATCCTCACCCATATATTTACCGATTACCGTCTCACCTACAGAAGCGGCCGCCAATGACTCCCAGAAGTGTAGAGATTCAGTATCATCCTTGGATATATCTAATCGATTTAGTACTTTCTCTTCCATCGCTTGTCCAGATGTTGCGAACATGGCTGTTAATTCATCAGCAGTGAGAACATATTCTGCGCTCCTTGAAGCATATTCGTCTTGTAACTCAGCATCGCTCATTTTCGTTTTTTTGATCTGGGTTTCAACCAACTCCGGCCAACGGGCGCCACTTACATATTGCATGTATTGATATAGATCTAACTGAGGCAAACCGTAGTAGGTATCCCCTGTATCCTCCATCTCAGCCCGCTTCTTGTTTTCGTCTTCCATGTCGGACTTTAGCTCATCAAAACTTTTGTATGGGGCAATATCCCGCTCGTCAGCAATCATTTGCTCCTGTTTAACTCTTAGCAATGCAGTCATCGCGGATTTTTTGGCATACTCAGATGGTGTTTCCTGATTTTCGCCGTATTGACGTGTCCAGAAACCTTCATCTACTTGCGCACCATAGGTTCTGTAGAAATAATCTACTGTTACCGCTCTCTGCTCGCTGATATAAAATAGATATTCTTCATCTGTCACAGCGTATCCATCCACTGTAAACAACCAATTCTCAGGCAATGCAGCTTTTTTGTTAGTTAAAATTATCATGAATACAGCAAGTACAATTAGTATTACGGCTGTAAACCATATGATCACTGTTGGTTTTCGTCTTGTAAAACCCATATCAACCCACCTTTCTAATATGCAACTAGCTCAGGACAGGTAATAGTCATAGATGATAAGAATAAAACACTCGTTGAAAACGCTTTTATTAATAAATATATCTATTTTCATATGACCGACCAATTTCATATTTTGACCTTTCTCAGACGATTTTGACCGGATACTCCCCCCGTAAGACAAAAGAAATGAACGCAATGGTTCATTTCTTCTAATTAACTATCTATCTAATTGTAGTGCTTCTATCCTTTTAAACATTTCTATCCCTTAACGCCTCCGAGCGCAATCCCCTCAATCACTTGCTTCTGCCCGATGATAAAGATAATGACCAGCGGCAAGATTGCTGACACAGCACCAGCCATCATCAAGGAATACGTATCTCCATATTGGTCACCGAACAATCTGATCCCAAGCTGAATGGTAAACAACTCTTTGCTTTTCAAGAAAATCAGCGGATACTGATAGTCGTTCCATGTCCAAATAAATCTGAGGATCGCATAGGTTGCGATGGCTGGACGAATAAGCGGCAACGCGATTTGGAAGAAGCTTCGCGCATGTCCAGCTCCGTCTATTTTGGCTGATTCGATATATTCGTTGCTGACACTCATAAAGAATTGTCTAAGCATGAAAGCTCCAATTACGCTAAATCCGTTCAGCAAGATAAGACCAAGATGAGAATCAAACAAATGTAAGGAACGGAAGAGCAGGAACTGCGGAACTAATGAAGCTTGAGGTGGAACCATATAAAGCGCGAGGACGAGAAGAAACATCGTATCTCTTCCTCTGAACTGGATTTTGGAAAACCCATAAGCCGCAAGTGCGCACACCGATACATTGAGCACAGTGGTTGCCACTGTTACATAAATCGAGTTTGCATAATATTTGACGAAGCTCCCTGTCCACACTTCCGCATAGTTCTCAAGCGCATTCCAGTTTCTCGGAATCCATTCAATTGGGAATGTAAAGACATCCGCCTCAGGCTTGAATGATGTCGATAACATCCATATGAAAGGAAGCAGGAATAGAAGTCCTATAGCAGCCATAATCATTGTGAAAATGATCTTTGAAACCGAAATTTTTTTCATGGATATTATTCCTCCGTTCTAGATCTCTTCTAGTAGTTAACCCATTTCTTCTGGGCAATCCATTGTCCGGCTGTTATGAATAAACAAATGAGGAACAATATGAGCGCCATCGAAGAGGCATAGCCTGTTTTCAACTGATTGAATGCAGTGTCATACAAATCGTAAACGATTACATTTGTTGAATTCGCAGGTCCGCCTTGCGTTAATACTTGAATGAGATCGAACACCTTGAAGGAACCGATGATTCCTGTTACTAGCAAGAAGAAGGTCGTTGGTGAAACATTTGGCACTGTGATTTGACGAAATTTCACCCATGTTCCTGCGCCATCGATATCCGCCGCTTCATACAGATCCTTCGGAATGGACTGCAGCGCAGCAATGTAAATAATAATGTTATAGCCAAGCATAATCCAAACTTGAATCATCATGAGGGAAGGCAATGCATAATCGATATCTGCCAACCATTTAGGTGGATTCTCAATGCCAAATGACATTAACAGCTGATTTACCGGACCTAATGATGGATGGAAAAGAACCTGCCATACCATTGCGACGGCAACGACACTAGAGATATAAGGCAAGAAATAAACAACCTTAAATCCATCTTTGAAATAAACATGTTTGTCAATGAGAATCGACAGCAACAGCGATAAGATCAAGGTTATCGGAACCGTTATGATAAAGACCAAGTTGTTCAATAAGCTTTGTATAAACACATCGTCTTGGAACAAACGAATAAAATTATCAAAGCCTACGAATTTAATAGCGCCATATCCCGCTACGAAATTCCACTCCGTAAAGCTCAGCAATAGAGAGCACACAACAGGAATAAGTGTTAGGACCATTAATCCGATCATTAAGGGGGCTACAAACATATAGCCAGCTAGTGTCTCTCTAGCGCTAATTCCTAGTGATTTCTTACCTTTCATTTCTTATTCCTCCTCTGAGAAAATACGTCTTGTTCTATAGTGTCATTGTAATAAGAACGAAAGTCGCAAATAAGAACTAAAAACGTTCATTTTGAAACGAATTTTACTTTTCTCAGCTCATGCACTTGATAAAAAACAAGCGTTCTCTGAGTCTATAAAGAGAACGCTTCATAAAATTATTTTAGTTGCGCGCTTGCTTATATGCCTTCACATACTGATCAGCCTTGGCACGAACGAGTGTATAATTGCCTGTTTCAATGGCTTCCTTCGTAAGATCCGAACCAATTCCTACTGCAAATGCACCTGCTTTGATCCAGTCACCCAAGTTCTCTACATTCACTCCGCCGGTCGGCATTACATTCGCGTGAGGCAATGGGCCTTTGATATCCTTGATCATCCCTTGCCCGAATTGACTTCCCGGGAACAGCTTTACGACATCCACTCCTAAATCTAGAGCGCTTTGGATATCGTGAATGGTCATAACGCCCGGCATGATTGGAACGCGATAACGATTGCACAGCTTAATTGTATCTGGATTCAACGTAGGGCTCACTACAAATTCAGCGCCGCTTAGCATTGCTTGGCGTGCCGTTTCAGGATCGAGCACCGTACCGACGCCAATTATCGCATTCTGAGCTGAATCAGGATGATTCCATGAATAACGGTTGGCAAGCTCTTCGATCGCCTTAAGCGCATGCGGAACCGTCATCGTAATCTCAATCACCTTAATGCCGCCAGCAATGGCTTCCTCGGATAGTCGCACCACCTGCTGCCAATTCTCTCCCCGTAATACCGCTACAACTCCTTCTTCATGAATCCGATTAATAATGCTCAGTTTCTTCAATTTCCTCTCCTGCCTTTCATTTATAGATAGATTCATTGGATTTAACGTTCAACATGCACTTTTCTACTAAGCTTCGCTTCTACCTGTGCCATTGTTGGGAGACCCTGCCAATCGCCTTCCGTCTGGATCACCATAGATCCAAGCAGATTTCCGATGCGAACAGATTCCTCAAGGGATTTATTTCTTAGTAAACCGCTAAGGAAGCCGGCACAGAAGGCATCGCCAGCACCAACGGTGTCTACTACGTGATCAGCAGCAAAATAAGGAATTCTAGCTTCCTTTCCGCCCTGTAATAAAACGTTTTCATAATCTCCGCCCTTGACGACGCATACGTTGCCAAGCTCATGCAGCTTCGCGAACAAAGCACTTTCGTCGTTAATTCCATAGAGCAGCTTCAATTCATCAAGCCCTGGCAGGAAATAGTCTGCTTCCGCCGCTAGAGGCAGAATGAATTGCCGAGCCTTCTCCACGCTCCAGAGCTTCAGGCGCAGATTTGGATCAAAGCTGACTTTAACGCCATGCTTGCGTGCAAGACGCACAGCCTCAATAACTGCTTGACATGCCGTTTCGCTTATTGCCATCGTAATGCCGGTTACATGCAAAATGCGAGCACCTGCTATGTACGCCTCATCCAGCATAGCAGGCGACATTAGACTCGCAGCCGAATTTCGCCGAAAATAATAAACGGAGGATTGTCCGGCTATTACCTCACGCATCATGAGACCCGTTGAAGCAGCAGTTGTGCACTTCACGCGTGAGACATCAACGCCTTCGCCCCGCAATGCTTTGATCATCATCGTCGCCAGCGGATCTTCACCTAGTTGAGAGAACCATCCGACACGAATGCCAAGCCTAGCCAAACCGATGGCTACGTTGGTTTCGGCCCCACCGAAGGTGCATTCCAACGTATGGCTGTATTCGATTCCTTTATTTCCCATAGGCAGCATGAGTGCCATCGATTCCCCAAAGGTAACTACCTCAGGGCTTGTTTGCATATGGGACATACTTTGATCCTTCATCGACTTCCCTCCCCTTAGGTAATGAAAAGACTGTCATGGGTAATCCATAACAGTCCCCATTTTATGGGTTAATTCTATTGAATCGTTCATTCGGTCAATGCTTTTCAGGATTTGGATGATACATAACGAATATCCATGTTTATACTTTCGGCTATACATATATTTGGTTCTAATCCAAAGCTCATAAATATGATTGTCTTAACTATACACAGTCGAAATTTGCGGTACAGGATATATATTCGTGCATTCTCAAACGAATTTGACATGTTTACAAAAAAAACGATCCAAATGCTTGGATCGAAATGTATAAGCTATTTCTATATTTGCTCCATGAAACGAAAAAAAGCTTTTTATAGTTACCCTTGTGGGAACATAAAAAGCTTTACTCTGCAATCACTAATGCAATTCGTTTAAAATTTTTCGGGAAACTGTTTGACAATGCCTTCTGTCAGGATGTCGGCTAAATGAATCATATGGATCTCGTTTTTGTCGGTTGCTGCAATATCCGCTTTCCAATCTCCTTTGAGACAGCTCAGCACGATTTCCGTAATCAATTGAAGGTGCGTATACAGCATATCCTGAAGCTCTTTAAACTGCCAGTTTGGATTCGCATCGCTCAAAAATTTTGCGATCTCATCAGCGTTTTTATGCCAGTCTTCCTCTAGCCTCTTCACATCTGCCTGGTTGCCCGCTTTGGCCGCCTCTACGATTTTAACTGCGATTAAAATATGTTCTCTTAGAATTTCAGCCAGCTTATTGCCTGCGGCTTCCCCGTAATAAGGTTTGATTACATTTCCAATATCCTGCTGGTTCCGTAAAAGCCGATCCAGTACGTCCTTCTGGTCAGGACGATTCGAGATAGCACTGACAATATAGCTTCTCGTCCATATCGTATGGTCGATCCAAACCTTCTGCATATCGGTTTTCAGCTGCACCATTTTGGGACTCAGGCAAACCGAATCCTTCTTCTCGCTCATTTTCTCATTTGCCTGCACGGGTGCTGTAACCTGCGTCATGCTAACAACGAGTACTAAGGTTACAAGCAGCGCCAGCAACCATTTGTTTTTCATATTTATCTGCTCCTCCGTATGTGTGGATTAAAACAGGTTGTCTTAGTATGAGTTGCAGTTTCCATTTTAATACAATATTGTTCCGCTATTCTGCGAAGTCATGAATTGAGTGCATTCACCATCACAACAAGGGGTAATACCACCCAAATTTCTATGCACCGTAGTTTATCTCGGAGAGCTTGTAACACGCTAATCTCGAAGTTCAGGGATATCCCGGATCACTCACAAAAAGAACTCTCCAGACACAGAGGGTTCTTACATTCTTCTACAATGCCAAGAAGAAGACGTACATTCACAGATGAATTTAAAAGAGAAATGGCGAAATGTAAACGAATATAAACTGACTGCATCTGTACTGGATCGACGGATCAAACAAGCAAAACACTCAGGCTCCTTCTCTGAGAGGGACAATCGCATTCCTAAAGAGAAGAAGAATATTGTGGTAGCGAATTCAAAAACAAGTTGATCGATGAACCGCATACTACGTTCCAAATCGAACGTTGAAAGGGTTCCCTTATGATAACGCCGTTGCTGAGGCATGAAGCTGATGGTTCTTATAAGCTCCTAGCTTTTTCTCTTAAATAGTGCAGTCAATAAAGCTTCAGTACCGAATACATGACTTGGTTGTTTAACTTCTCTCATTTTGCGCATCTCAATAACTTCAAAGTCATGGAATATTAATTTCAGCTTATCTTCGGTGAATCCTAAACCTCCTTTTAAACTTCTTACCCGATACACGTCCCAATCTGACATCTCGGCCCCGCCGAATTTGCCACCTAAGACAAAACAAGTAATGGCAAATAATCCATCAGGTTTTAGGGCTTTATTTATTAATTCCAAGTAGCTGATTCTACGATGCGGTGTGATATGATGCAGGCAGCCTGAATCATAAACAATGTCATATGAAGCCTCTTCAATATCCAACTCAAAAATGTTCTTATGAAGAAAATTCACCGTTAATTCCTTTTCTTTTGCACGCTCTTTTCCCCATTCAATTGCTTCCTTCGATAGGTCTATGGCATCCACAGTACATCCACGCTCTGCTAAGTATATGGCATTACGGCCAGGACCACAGCCAAGTTCAAGCACCTTTCCAGGGTTTAATCGTTTGTTTTCGAAATACCCCACTAAATTCTCGTCAGGAACATTCACAAAGAAGGGAATGGGTTTGCCCCTATCGGAGTAAAATTGATCCCAATTAAACTTGGATTGTTCCTTAAGAAGAGTGTCCAGCATTTCAAACACATGTTCTGTTCTATAAATAATTTCCACTGGCATATACTATTCCTCCTTATTTTTGAAATGAAAATGAATGGATAACAGAGGATAAATGGAACTGCGATACTGATTCCATTTTCCAAGCCAGGGGCCTGATAGGCTTCACCTTGTCTTAGTTGGGTCATGTCTATAAGTGTGTTCTCAGCTACAATTTTATTTGTACTGAGGCTTTGGTAGGAATGCCTCGGCCGTTATCAGAAACCGTTGCACTTCCATCCTCATGCAAGAAGATATTGACCTCATTACAATGTTTAGCTTTGTACTCAAAAATTGAATTTTCAACTATGACCACTAGCAACAAATGCGAATCATATTTTTTTCTGCTTTCCCCTAATAAATGCTTGGTTATCTCTGACTTCGGACATGCTCAAGTAGTCGCTGGTCTCCAGCAATTCCGAGCTTGCAGCGAGAAGCAGTAAAATGAATATCATATCCAGACCTCTTATAGAGCCCAGAGTATGAGATCAGCGCGACAACGCCGCTTTCAATATTGGTTTGTAAGTCATGGTGAGGTTTCCGTACCAACGATTGAACCGTTTCTTGAAGTTATTTGACCTATCTTTTAAGAAATTTCAATTTTAATTTCAACCGAAATACTATCATTCACCGCTTTCATTATTTTATGTTATTACGTAATTACGTTTTATTTTATCATGAGTATGTCCAGTTGTATATAATTCCCTTCCCTTACCCTTCAAGAAAAAAAAGATTGGCCAAAGTGAATTGGTCAAATCTTTTGTGTAAGTTAAACTATTCTGCTCGTTATCTTAATGAAGTATCGTCAGTCTATCGCTTTATTTTTTAGTCTAGAACTTTATTTTCTTCTGACATCTGGAAGAATGGTCGCCCATCTGATAACTTCAATTTCGTATTTGAAAAATGGACAACAAACATAAAGAACTCCCGCGGTATAGTATTTCACGGGAGTTCGTCTTCAATCTGAGCCCGGCCTTAGGCCTAGTTGTGTGAAATTGTTTTATTTTTGCGTCCACTTTTTAGGCAAATATTTATTGATCGTATGAATTCCCTCATCGTTGATTGCATAGTACATACATAATTCCCCGTTAGCATCCAGCTCGTAATGAACCTCGTCAATCAGTCCGTTAGCCTGCAAGGACAGCATATGATCCAGAAAGTTTGCTCTTGTAAATTGACGTTCTCCACCATATTCGCTTTTCAATGCGTCCATTGCATCATCAATATTTGCTTGCTGCACAGTGGACATGAAAAGCAGCACCCGGGAGCGAATCGGCAACAATGGCATTTGCTTACGCCTCCTTCTTCTTGAACAGATCCATTGGATTCATCGAAACTAAAAGCGCTCCAAGTGTAATAATAACTGCGCCGGCAATTATTGTAGGAGTCAACGAACTTCCGAGGAAGATAGCGGCAAAGACAACCCCCCACAGTACATAGGTAATGTTGAGCGACATTCCGACGGCAACGCCAACCATACTATTGGCCATATACCACGTCAGGAAAGAGATTGCCGTAAACAGGGCTGCAGCCGCAATAATGAGCATAGGCGATACAGAGCCAAGTACGGAAGTAAAGAGATCTGTCGCGCTGAAGATAGGTATCAGCACAGCAATATATACGAGTCCGGAAACGCCCTCGCGAATGGTAATGGCGATATTGGAATCAAGCATAGACATCCCGAAAGTAGCAAATACGCCTTCCAATCCCCAGCCAAGCGCGGCCACCAGAGCAAAAATAATGCCTAGTGTGAAATTATCCACGCCACCTTCAGGCTTGACATAAGAAATGAGCGCAGCTCCGATAACACAGATGAACATGCCGACGGCCACCCGTTTATCAATCTTCTGCTTCAGGAACATTCGCGCGAAAATAGCACCAAACATCGGACAAAGCGCCGAAATAGGAATAGCCGCCGCTCCAGCCATATCAATTCCAACCAGATAGGCCCCGTTGGCGATTGGACCGCCAAACACCGCGGCAATTGCGACCATCAACCCTGGTATTGTTACCAGACTGCGGCCAATTTCTTTGATCATCCCATTCTTGAAGTTCCAAATCAGTAGCCAGATCGCCGCCAAAGCATCGTTGATCGCCGATGCCACTATAGGCGCAGCAAACGCTCCTACGACCCCCAGAAAAGGCTCCTTCATCATAGCCAGGGCAACGACGGTACTGTAAAGGCCGAACGTTAACCCGGAAATCAGTCCGTAAGCGATTCCATTTCTTCGGAAACGACTGTTCATCTTTTGTTTCAGCATGCCGGCCGAAGCCACTGCTTCCTTCATCATCCATACACCTCTGTTAAGTAGATTTGTCTTCGTAGATGTATCTTCATTGTAAAGCAATGCGGCCATTTCGCCTGTCACTAACCGTACCTCTTATTTGGACTTCCTGAATCACTTTTTTCTTCAATCTGGTACTTTTCGTACTTTTAGGACGACATCTTTAAATAAAAAAACTCCCGCCCGACATTAGTCGGACGGGAGTTTCCTTGATTCTATCTATTAAAGCGTCTTCACACTCGAGCTAGAACACTTTTTTTGTATTCCTTCGGTGTCATTTTCATTTGCTTATAGAAAACCCGGTTGAAATAAGACGGATCGGTAAAGCCGCATTCTGTGGAGATGCGATAGGCGGGATACCCGGTAGTCTCAAGCAGCTTGCAGGCATGTGCAATCTTGAGCTTGTTCACATAATCCGTATATGTAACGCCGAGCTCTCTTTTGAATATGCGGCTAAAATATTGAGCATTCATGTACACATGACTCGCCACCATTTGCAGGGTCAGCTTATCTTTGTAATTCTGCTGAATATAATCGACGGCTTCTTGAATAAAGCGCTGAAATTCTTGAGCGGATTCTATCAGATAAGTTTCTGTTACACCATCTTCTTCTGATTGAGCGGCCCTCTCCAGCCCCTTACGAATCAATTGCCGCAATTTGTCCGGCTTGACAGGCTTAAGCAGATATTCGTGTACCTGCAGACTGATTGCCGCCTGTGCATAGGAGAAATCCGAGCTGGCCGACAAAATCGTCACGGAGGCATTGGGGAGAAAGCGGCGAATTTCCTGCAATGAGGATATTCCGTCCATTTCAGGCAGCATGATATCCATAAAAATAATATCCGGCCGATATTGTTTGGCGAGCTTAATCGCTTGCATACCCGTATCGCAAATAAGCAGCTTATCTTCAGCACCCAGAATTTCCTGCGCGATGGATTGAAGAAACTCCAGTTCTATCGGTTCATCTTCAACAAACATAACTACGCTCATTGCATCACCTCGCAATTGGTTGGGTGGGGATGCGGATGTTAACCGTGCTCCCGCTATAATCCGATTTCACAATCGATAACCCATACTCTTCTCCGAAATAACGCTTCAAACGGCTGTCGGTACTCCGGAAGCCAACACCGATTTTGCTGTCCGGCTGATGAATGAGCTTGAGTACCTCCGGTGAGAACCCGTTACCGTTGTCTATTACAGAAATGGTGATATCATTTCTGTACTTTTCGGCAATCAGACGAATGGTTCCCCCGTCACGCTTAGGGGTAATCCCATGTATGACTGCGTTTTCCACAATAGGCTGAATCACCAAATTCGGAATACGATAAGCCTTTAATTCATTCGGAACAATGATTTCATACTGCAGGCGATTTTTGAAGCGCGCCTTTTGTATATACAAATACTTCTCAATATTATCCAATTCGGATGCGATGGTATGAAACTGATCATCCTGCTTCACATTGTATCGCAGCAAGTCGGACAGGCAATAGATCAATTCCTCCGTCGTATGGGAGTGTTCGAAATAGGCGATGCGGGCAATGGAATTTAAAGTATTGAACAGAAAATGTGGATTGATGACAAGAGACATGTTTTTTGCTTCTAAGTCAATCACTTTCTTCTCCAGTATTTCCTTTTCCGCAGACAGTCGATTGATAATCCCTGTGTTGTCCTGCGCGCTTTCGGCGATGTCGAGCGCAATATTCCTTGCAATATGATGGCACAGCTGCTCGTGAATATCTGCTTTATCCTTGTCAATGGTTGGAAAAGCTGATATCGCCTTCGCGACAACTTCCAAATCCAGCCCCTTCATTTCAGCCAATTCCGCCGTGTTAATCAGATACTTCTGATATTCCCTCTCCTGGGAATACGCTTGCATCCCCGATATGAAGCCAACAACTTCATCTTTGACCATAATAGGCAGCAAAATGTTCTCCAGGCCGTAACAGCAAACAAATCGCCCCTGCTCGCCGGTATTAAAGCGCTTCAAATAATCTGCACAAGGTCGCGTAGGATTCTCCCAACAAAAATGCCTGCAGAAATCAGGTGACGGATTGAACTCTAGCAAAACGTCTCCATTGTGATCGTGCAGCAGCAGCGAGAACTTGGAAAGAGACAGGATGCCGCTGTATCGTGCGTATACTTTGGTTGCGATCGGACTATCGGTTTTCAGCATAATCTCGTTGCACCCTTTCACCGATAATGAACGGGAAAATAGACGTTACATGCTAAATTTTTCACAATATAATATCTCTATTATAACAATTTACAAACTGTTTGGAAATAGTACATCCCCCTTCCTCAAAGCTCTATTTATAGAAATACACCACTTCGACAAGCGGATTGTTACAGACAAATATAAAAAGACCAAAACCCGTTTTACCGAGTTTTGGCCCTTTGCAGAACATCGATATAAATTATAGCTTAGCAGCGGGAAGAATAATTTCCACTTCACTGTGAGGACGAGGAATCACATGTACGGATATCAGTTCCCCTACACGCTGTGCGGCTGCGGCACCAGCGTCCGTTGCCGCTTTTACTGCTCCTACATCGCCTCGTACCATTACGGTGACAAGCCCGCCGCCTACCATCTCTTTGCCAATCAGGGTGACGTTGGCTGCTTTGACCATAGCGTCCGCTGCTTCGATAGAACCTACCAAACCTTTTGTTTCAATTAAACCCAATGCTTCCGATTTCATGTTACATTCCTCCTAAAAGTTTTGTGAGAATAAAGCGCTAGCTCACCGAGCAAAACTTGCTTCGGAAGCTTAGGCTTATATATATGATTTATTGAATTATGCCTTAGTAGACGGAAGGATGTTCTCCACTTCACTGTGGGGACGAGGAATCACATGTACCGATACGAGTTCCCCTACATTCTTCGCAGCGGCGGCCCCAGCATCCGTTGCTGCCTTCACAGCGCCTACATCGCCCCGTACCATTACGGTAACAAGGCCTCCACCTGCCATCTCTTTGCCAATCAAGGTAACATTGGCAGCTTTGACCATAGCGTCCGCTGCTTCGATAGAACCTACCAAACCTTTTGTTTCAACCAAACCAAGAGCTTCCGATCTCATGTTCATTTCCTCCTAGCGATTTTTTATGATTTTGACCACAGACGCCGATGTCAGATCCATCGCGTTGGCCTCTTCAACGTCAATATGACAGTCGAGAGCAGCGTCACTGCTAACTCGGATTGCGACCTGATTGTATTCTCCGCCCCGGAGACCATCAAATTGAATGCTGACCATTTCTCCGTCGGTTACGCCGAAGAAAAGGGCATCATTAGGCGTCATATGAATGTGGCGCTGTGCAACCATCAAGCCGCAAGTAATATATACGCTTCCCTTGGAACCGACCAATGTGACGCCAGGTGTGCCTTCAATCTCCCCGGATAAGCGCACTGGAGCTTTCACGCCGAGCTTAAAGCAGTCTCCCCGCATAATTTCTACCTGAGTCTGTTTCCGCACTGGACCGAGAACCCGCACTTTTTCAATCGCTCCCTTGGGACCGCAGACCGTAACAGTCTCATTACATGCATACTGTCCAGGTTGGGACAAATCACGCATTTTGGATAGCGTATATCCGGATCCGAAGAGCGTCTCCACATCAGCTTGAGAAAGATGCACATGGCGATTCGAAATCCCTAAAGGGATGGAGCGCGGCTCCTCCCCCGCCTTGCCGGCACCGGATACCACCTCCATCAATAATGAAAGTACTTGATCATAGCTCCCCACTAGCAGTCACCGCTTTTCTGCAAAATAGACATCAGCTCATCGACCAGATTCAACAGCATTGCATCCTCCTGTTGCTTCGGCTGTTGCGGGGAGGGAGCAGAATAATGTTTTTGTGCTGTACAGTCCTTAATGCCATAAGCCACACGCTTGATATTAATCAAGTGCTGTGGTCCTACATTATCTGAAGTGGCGCTGCCCCCCCAGGTACCACATCCCAAAGTGAAGGCCGGGGCAAGCCCGGTGCTTGCGCCCACGCCGCCCTGAGTGGAGCCCGTATTCACCAAAATGCGGAATACAGGTTTTTGTGCAAATTCCATGACCATATCGTGATTCTGAGTATGGATGGAGAAGCTATGTCCAATTCCTCCATTACGCAGCAGCCCAACACTTAGATCGCAAGCCTCATGCCAGTCCTGTACGGTGTAAAACGCCAATACGGTAGTAAGCTTTTCATAGGACAGCGGGAATTTCTCTCCCACGCCCTGCTGTTCACCTAACAGCACCTTGACCCCTGCAGGAATTTGAATGCCGGCCGCTTCTGCAATCACCTGAGGTGAACGTCCCACCAGTCTTGAATTCATGGCATGGCCTTTTACAAACAGCTTTGCTGCGACTTTAGCAGTTTCCTCCTGATTCATAAAGTAACCGCCCTGACGCTCAAACTCCGCGATTACCTGAGAACGGATACATTCTTCCACGATAACAGCCTGTTCAGATGCGCAGATTGTTCCGTAATCGAAGGTTTTGCTGGCTATGATATTCGCTACTGCTTTTGGAATATCAGCGGTGCGCTCTATATAGGCCGGTACATTACCCGGCCCCACACCCAGCGCCGGTTTACCCGCACTATAGGCAGATTTCACCATCGCCGAGCCGCCTGTGGCGATAATCATGGCGATTTCCTCACACTTCATCAGTTCCTGTGTCGCCGGCATAGAAGGCATGGCAACGCAGCCAATGATTCCTTCGGGAGCCCCTGCCTCAACAGCGGCTGCATGCATGAGTTCGGCGGCCCGCATAATGGATTTCTTTGCCGATGGATGCGGCGAAAAGATGATTCCATTACGAGCCTTTATTGCAATAATCGATTTGAAAATCGTAGTGGATGTCGGATTTGTTGATGGAATAATACCCATGAGCAGTCCGACAGGCTCCGCAATCTCTATTAATTGATTTGTCTTGTCCTCGCGGATAACCCCAATCGTTTTCGTATCCCGAATGGATTCATACAGCTCCGTGGAAGCCAGACGGTTTTTGAAGATCTTATCCTCAATCTTGCCAAATCCTGTTTCCTCCACTGCTAGCGCAGCCAGTTCGGCGGCGTTAACCTCCGCTATCCGCACCATGTTTTGTACAATTCTGTCAATCTGTTCAGCATCGTACCCGGCAAGGATATCGGCGGCTGCTTTTCCTGTACGAGCCAAATCCCGCGTTTCCTGAATCGATTGCAAATCATAATCATAATTTTCCAAGTGAAACATCCTCCTCTCGCTTACTGTTTACTGTTGATAATAATGGCGGAACCGCTTGAGCAGTTTCACCTTGTTTGCCTTGGAAATCGTCGTCATGCTCATCCCATACGCAGGGCCGTACTCTCTGGCCAGTCCGCGCAGCTTCACGGCTGTCATCGTTTCCAGCAGCTCCATTGCTTTGTCAAGCCCTGCTTCCTTTACCTGCACGTCAATCTGGTGTTTGAATGGATTGTCCAGCACTGCCTGCTCTCCATCTACCGGATCTTGATTGTCTGTTTCTGGACTGACGTCTTTAGACGCACGAGCCTGAGCGGGATCGGCTGTTAGTACAGGGAAGTCTTCATCACCACCGGTATTGAATGAGACTTCGGGCGCTGCTTCCAGTGGAACTTTAGGAGCCGTGTCTAGTGGAATATTGGGCGCATCGCCCAGTTGAACATCAGACGCTGTGTAACGTTTCGAGGTCTGCTCCGACGTTTGCTCGGGCTGCTGTTCTGGATACTGTTCCGCCGCCTGAATATGCTGTACTGGCAGCGCCTGCTCGTCCTTCTCCTTGGTAAAATTCGAAACGCTGCGCCGGCCGATGATGCTCGCTATGTCGTTGTGGGGTCTTGGAATAACATGTCGGCTGATAAGAACATCACTGCCCAATTGTTGCGCCGCGGAGGCACCTGCTTCCACGGATGCTTGAACAGCGCCGACATCGCCGGTTACCGCGATCGTCACTAGCCCGCCACCCACATTGCACTTTTCTATCAGTTCTACCTGAGCTGATTTGAGCATGATATCCAGACATTCAATCGCCGGAAGAAGTCCCCGCGTTTCAATTAATCCAAGCGCCTGCATGCTATCACCTCCAATTACTGTGGCTTCCGATCAGGACCGCCCGCCGGGTAAGTCATATAAAACATCCTTGCGCAGTTCGACGATCCCTTGGTCACTTTCACTCCTTTGGGGATGAAGAGTACATCTCCCTCATGAGCGGTGAAGGTTCTCTCGTTCAAAGTGACGTCGAGCGTGCCTTCCATCACGATATAAGTTTCTTCGTGGGCCGTCTCCTGCTCGAAGCAACCATGATCGACAGTCATAAACCCTGCGCTCATGGAACAATCCGGCTTCCCGATTACCTCTTGACGGTATACCTTGGCACCAGATGTTCCCGTATCGTAAGCTTCCATTTTTACCGTTCGGCCCCGTACAAGTTTTAAGCCCGTCGGATCCGTCTCCGCCTGATAAGGTGGATCAAGAGTCATCCCCAACAGCTTTTCAACCATTCCTTTTTCCGATAACATCTTGAAAAATTTGAAAATGGCATTCATGTCGAGATCATCCTGAGTTTCGCTGTCTGCGGCCTCGGAACTCAAAGTGCCACATGTCTCATCGGTAAACTCCAGCCCCAGCTCCCTTGCCTTATCATGGGCTGCCGGTGTCACAATCGTGTTTCGGTCAATGCAGCACCGCTTCTGTCCGGAAGCCACCCATTCTTCCACATCCGCAGCGCATATCAGTTTTTTCACAGTTCTCGCCCCCTTTCGAATTATAAGTAAGTGTTCAATAAGTCAAACTTTCAGCACCGAAGCTTATGCTTCCGATGTGCGTTTTTTCAAAACGCTTCAGTTGGATGAAGCTAGGACCTGAGGAGCGGAGCGTACGTTTTGGGTACGTGAGCACCTGAAATGTTTCCGCAGGAAACATGCTTCGGAAGCTTCTACCTAGGCCCGGCTGAATTCAAGATTCGATGTCGAATATGCATTCAGTGTTTCTTCGTGATCAAAGGGGGACTTTTTGAACAACCTCTATAAGATTTCTGTTCGATTATTTATTCGAACATGCAGTCCGCGTCGATGATGCCTACGACGACGGCATCTACAGGAACATCGTCTGTATGCAGCATTTTGCGGGCCGAAGAGCCGGTGCAGACAATCACTCGATCGCCTATGCCAGCGCCGATCGTATCGACTACGATCAAGCGGTGCCCGTCGTCGCTTCCTCCTATCACCTCGGCCAGCATCAGTTTCATTCCCACAAGGGAATCTGCTTTACGGGTAGACCAGATATTGTGAATCAATTCAGCGGCAATCATAGCAGTCCGTCCTCTCCGCTTTTCCGCTTCTCTGCTTAATCTCGGCGATGGCGTCCTCCACAGAAACCGTGTCACCAAAAATAGCGAGAAGAATCATGTTCTGCGGGCAGCTGCCGCGAATATCCTCCACTGTCACACCCACCACTTTTTCAGCTACATCAGCGGCCCATACCATGTCAATCAGCCTTCCCTGCACCAGACCGACCGCGTCGCATTGGGGAACTTCCCGGCTACTGGGCGCTCCTCTGCGACGAAGCAAAATGTCCAGCGTCCCCTTGGATGGAGATTTGATAATCCGAAATTCCACTTACATCGCCTCCCGCGTGCAATTCAGAGCAATGCCCAGTGGCGTGACAAACAGTGGGTTGCTAGGCTTATAGGTAGCAATGCCAGTCCTCTGCTCAATGATCGTCTCCATACCGGTCAAGCAGCAAGTTCCGCCTACCAAGTACAATTCCTTGACTTCATGGCCCACCACATGGCGGTTGATGATAGAGGAAACCTTATCAATAACCGGCCGAAGCAGCGGCAGCAATTCTTGGTGATGGGCAGGGTCGCGCTTAAAGCAGTCCGCTTCAGAAAAACTCATCTGGTATGCCCCGGCAACCACCAAAGAAAAATGGGTGCCTCCCGTTGCTTCGTCTGCGACATAGACAACCTTGCCATCCTTCAGAATCGAAATGCCAGTCGTTCCGCCGCCAATGTCTACAATGGCTCCGTTGGATATTTGCAGCACGGCATTAGCCGCCGTAGGTTCATCCAGCAAAGCCGTAACTTCAAAACCCGCACCTTGGATCACATGCTTGATGGCGCCAGCATCCAGTAAATCGGTACCCGGTGGAATCGCCGAAGCTGCATATTCAAGTTCTGTACCCAATTGCTGCTCCAACTGTGTTTTAAGCTCCCTCACGATCTGAATCGCTCCAAGGTAGTCCACGACCATTCCGTCGCGGACGACATCGGCGTAACGGTAAGCTCCCGCCACCGGCTTCCGAGAGTCATCCAACACCGTAAGCACCACACAGGCCGTTCCCAGATCCACACCGGTATAGTAGAACGAAGACCGTCCTGGAATCGGCTTCTGGATGACCGTTTCAAATTGCTTTACGAGTTGATCGCAGTATGCAAAGGGTTTTGTCTCTGGCATGTTCCACCTCCTGTAGTTCTGCAAATAAGCGAGCTCAATTCATTAATCATAAAGTTGATTCCAGCAACAATAGGTTCCTCCGGCTTTTCTTGAGGGCTGCCTGCTGCGGCTTCCAACATCCCAAACCCAAGCTCCCGCAAAGCGCATCGCAGACGGTGGAGCAACGCAATTTCTCTGCCTTTCTCCAATTGAATGTGAAACTCGGTTACCTCAAAGCAATCTCCTGCATCATCAAAAAGACCATCGGCTGTAATACCGGTACAACCCTGGAAAGATAAGTCGGCAGTGGATGTGCCGCCTCCTTCCCTTTTATGAAGGGCCGAAAACTGCCTTGACAGCTCTAGCACCTTCTGGGCCAGAAGCACATCCCGCTCCAGCAGCTCCTGCCCGGTTAACAAGAACAGGGCTGAGACGGATTGCATCTGACAGCGCAGCTTTCCACGCCGCCAATCCGGCTTTTTCGCCTGTCGCTCTGGATTCGGTAGTGGCTCTTGCTTTTGTTCTTGATTTTGCTCTTGCGTACCATAGGAAAGTGTGATCTGGCGATCCGTCAAAAACTGGCGCGCTTCCGGCGTCAATCGGCTTCCATGCTCCACCATATATGAAGTAAAAGGCTCTAACCTGTACATATTGCGCAATTCCATTTCGGTAATAAATTTCATGGTATCAACTCCACTCTTATTACCCGAACAAATAACGTTTCAATTCCCCGATAACCAGCAATATACGTTTTTTCATGTCCGTGTAACTTCCGCCGTCGTAAAACCAAGACAATCGCCCAACGTCTCAATGATGGCCCGCAGCGCCGTTTCCACACTGGCTATATCTCCGGTGAGAAGCACCGAACCAGCAAAGCGATCCAGAAAGCCGATTTTCACATCTGCCACCTTGGTCGCGATATCGGCGGCTATAATGGAGGTTTCGCTGGGCGACAGTGTTAATATGCCAATAGCCCCCGCTTCATCGATGCCCAGTCTTTCATACATGTCAGGCACAGGTGAAGCAATCATATGGGCCAGCGTCACTTGTTTGCCCGGCACCGACTCCTGAATGATCCGCCCGAGATCCGGCCCAGCAGGCTGCTGCATCAAAGACCTCGCCTCCTCCTAAAAGTATTGCGAGCTTGTAAAACGGTAGCTTTATCGAATAAAACTGGGTTTGAAAGCATGCACTTAATGTTTGATAACCCGTACCGGGAAATCGTATTGGCTGATTTGTCGCTCAATACGCTCCAGATCGGCTTCATTAAGGCTTAAATCACGTTCAACGGCGTAAACCATATCCAATTGCCTGTATTTGTTAATGCCCAGCTTGTGATAAGGGAGCAAATCGATGCCTTTAAAATTCTGGTATTCCTTATAGGGAAGCAGAAACTCTACCGTTTTGCGGATGGTCTCCTCATCATCATTGAGCCCCTTCATTAGCGGCATCCGCACCTCCACGTTATGTTTGCGGGTGATCAGTTCCCGCAAATTTTCGAGAATGCGCTCGTTGCGTACACCCGTCAGTTGATAATGGCGATCCGCATCCATATGTTTCAGATCGTATAAGATCAGATCGGTAAATTCGGCCATGGCCAAAATCGCTTCCGGTTTGGTATGCCCAGAGGTTTCAATGGCCGTATGGATTCCGGAGCGCTTGCATTCTTTGAGCAAATTGACCGCAAACTCGGACTGCGCACATACTTCGCCGCCGCCCAACGTGACGCCGCCGCCGGACGTCGTGTAGAACAGCATATCCTGCTCTACAATTTCCACAATTTCCGATACCGTCATATTCATCCCGACGATTGAGAGCGCCCGTGCGGGACAAACCTTCTCACATTCCCGGCAGCCCATGCACTCGATCTTCCGGTCCACCACATGCTGCGGCTTGGACGGCTCCTGTGAGCCGGAAGTGTCCACACGGTGGATTCCCCGGGGACACGCCGCAACACATGCGCCGCAATCGTTGCACAAATCCCGCTGGTACATCACCTGATATTTCTTTTCCAAACCCTCCGGGTTCGCACACCACTGACAGCGCAGGGGACATCCCTTGAAGAAAACAAGCGTCCGGATACCGGGGCCGTCGTATATGGAATATTTTTGAATATTGAAAATACGTGCCTGCCTTTCCGGCATACCTGAATCCATAGCTGTGGCTCCTTCCTTTCCGCATATCTAAATGCCAGAATGTCCCTTCCCTGACGTACAGCGCCAGAGAAGAGGCACGGGGCTATTTTAGAAATGCTCAATCATCGTTCTGCTGATGATCTCATCCTGCACTTCTTTACACAATTCCACGAAGTACGCGCTATAGCCAGCGACCCGAATAATCAAATCGCGGTATTGATCAGGATTTTGCTGCGCTTTAATCAGCGTTTCATTATCCACATAACTGAACTGCATTTGGCCGTTTCCGAGAATGGAGGCTGTTCTGAGCAGATTAATCAGTCCGTTCTCCCCTTCAGGTGTTTCCAGCAACCCACGCAATAGCTTGAAGTTATGCACCATACCAATATTCATGGCCTCGACATCTATCTTGCTAATCGATTTGATGATAGCCGTCGGGCCCTTCTTGTCATGCCCCTGAGTCGGGCTGATACCGTCGGACAGCGGCAGCCAAGCCTTGCGCCCATTGGCGGTAGCACCTGTCATCTCGCCGAAAGGCGTATTGTTCGAAATCGAAAGCGTACCATGGCTGAAGGTAGAGTACAGCGTTTTAAATTTGCGGTGATAGTTCTCCGTCCACCCCGTGATATCGGCGGCAATGCGATCGGCATAATCGTCGTCGTTGCCGAATTTTGGCGCATCCAGACAATCCCTGTGGATCTGCTCATAACCTTCGAAATCAGCCAGCAACGCGTCACGGATTTGCTCGAGCGAATATTTTTTGTCATCGTAAACCAGCTTCTTGATGGCAGCCATCGAATCGGCGTAAGTTGCCAGACCGGACCAGATCAAGCCAGGTCCCCAGTTATACATGGCTCCGCCAGCGGAAACGTCTCGGCCGCTCTCCATTGTGCCTTCATACATGATCGACATAAGCGGCTTCGGCGCATAATCGCGGTGTACGCGCTGGCTGATTACGGTACCGACTGCGGAAAGCTCGGTGATGTATTCTACCTGCTTCTTCACCGCTGCTTCAAATGCTTCATAGGTCTTGAAGTTGCTCAAATCGCCCATGTCCAATCCCGGATTGCTTCCGTGCCAGAGCATTTTGCCACGATTAAGGACGAACTCAATGGCAATCGGCCACTGGGTGTATCCAGTGGAGGTCCACTGATACAAGCGTCCGGATTTTTGCGGCTCCACACAGCCCATCAGACAGTAATCGCGGGCATCTTCGATACTGCAGCCCTTCATCAGCATCATCTTGATGTGGGAATCATCGAAATGGCAGGCCGGGAAGCCCAATCCCGCACGGACGACATCCACAATCTTCTTCAAATATTTCTGAGGAGAACTATTGTGGATACGGCAAGCGAGCGAAGGCTGATAAACGCCGACATGACGTACTGCATCCATGAGCAGATAAGTCAAGTCGTTGGTGGCGTCGCCGCCCTCTCGTTTTTGCCCGCCGACACACATATTGACGAACGGCTGGTAGCCGGCAAAAAACTTGGAGCCACCCGCGCTGGAAACCCACATCATTTCCGAGCATTTGATTAAGAAACAGCCTGCAATCTCGAAAGCTTCAAACTCTGTCAGACGGCCAGCTTTTCTGTCCGCCTCATAGAAAGGATACATATATTGATCCACACGACCGACAGACATGCCTGTCTGATTTTCTTCCACCACAAGCAGAGATTCTACGGTCCAGACCGATTGCACTGCCTCATGGAATGTAGTCGGCGCATGAGCCGGCACGCGAGCGTTGATCTCGCCGATTTTTTGCAGCTCAGCCTTGCGCTTCGGATCTGTTTCTTTAGCAGCCAACTGGTATGCGTAGTCAGACATCCGTTTGGCATACGCCATTACGCCTTCGGTCGTATCTAACACGGATTTATAGTAATAGATTTTGTCGATGTCTTCCGGGTTTTGCATGGACAGCTTCGCAAGATGCTCCTTGGCTTCCCGCTGGATATCCAGCATCCCTTTCTTCATTAGAATGACATCGTAGCCGGGGTTGGAGTCTCCGCCGCCGTTAATCTGATGATAGGAAAGATCGCTGACGAATGCTTCGCCGGAAAACTCCCAAAGACCAGCATCGCGGTATTGCTGCTCACATATTTCATCCACCGATTTGCCTTCCCAGAACGGGAAGAGCTCCTCGCGCATGATTCGCTTGTCTTCCTCAGAGATATAGAATGGATCCTGAGGACGGTTGTGAATGGTGTCGAGCTCATCCCGGGTCCAGCGCCAAGCAATGTCAGGCGAGAAGGCGCCCGCGCGCGGCGCGCCGCAAGGATGACCAACGATCAACTCGTTGTCCTGGATGAGCAGCGGAGCCTCTTCACATGCTTTGCGGAAAGCCTTGGCACGCAGCATGATCGATGGCAGACCTGGATTTTCCTTGTATACCTGAGTAAAGGCTCTGGCACGGAAGGTTGTAATGCTTGGCGTAGCGGTCAAATAATGTTCTTTCAAAGCCCGCAAACGCTCGGTCATTCCTTCCGGGTATGCGCATTCTTCCTTATGAAGCTTACCGAGGCTGTTTTCGACCTGCGACTGAGCTCCCTTATCTGATAGCCCCTTAGAAATTCCTTGGAACAGCTTCATGATCGCTGCTCGTTCTTGAGGAGCCATGGCTTTCGTAGCTTCGGCGAATTTGCTTGAAAACTCATGAATATCCAACATATTTCCCTCGCAATCTTGTAAGTTTTATATTATTTAAAAGCTTTTACGGAAAATGTACTCCAACTCTTCCTCCGTTGGCTGACGAGGATTGGTTGGCGTACAGCGGTCAGCCATTGCGGTCCGCGCCATGCGGGACAGCGCCTCATCAAAAGCATCCTGGTCAACGCCAAGCTCACGAATTCCGTTTTCGATACCGATAGATCGTTTCAGCTTTCCAATCGCCTGGATCAGACTTACGGTTCCTTCACGGGCGGTTCGGGCCGGCAAGTGCAGCAGTGAAGCAAGCCTAGCATAGCGTTCACAAACCCTATCTATCGTTTTTCCGCCCAAGTTGGCGTTATACTCCATTACCGCCTCTAATAGCAGGGAGTTCACCCGCCCGTGAGCAATGTGAAACGTTCCGCCAAAGGCGTGGGACATACTGTGAATGATACCTAGACCAGCGTTAGTAAACGCCATTCCCACCATACAGGACGCATTCTGCACCCGATCCCGCGCCTCTGCATCTGCCGGATCATGGTAAAGCGTTTCCAGATGAGCAAATACCAATTGGACGGCTTTTTCAGCTAAGGCATCGGTAAAGTCGGTCGCTTTGGTGGAGACATAAGCCTCCAGCGCATGGGTAAGAACGTCCATTCCGGTGTCCACCACGATTTTGTTTGGCAATTGCTTGGTAAGGGTGGAATCGAGAATCGCGATGTCCGGTGCGATAAAATTGTCCACGATAACCATTTTGTCTCCGCCCGCCGTAATCACCGAAAAGTCTGTCACTTCTGATCCGGTGCCGCTGGTGGAAGGAATGGCGACAAACGATGGTTTGACAAAAGGCTCGTCTTTCTCTAACGCATATTGCCGGGCGAAGTACAGAACACCCTTCGCTGTATCAATGACAGAGCCGCCGCCCAGCGCCAGCAACACATTAGCGCCACTTTCCCAATACACTTGAAGCGCTTCGGCTACAATACTCACACTTGGATCGGGCTTCACACCGGTATACACTGCCGAGGAAATTCCACCGCTTTGCAGCAGTTCAACCACCTGACCGAGATATCCCATCTTCTCCATCATCTGATCGGATACGATGAAGGCTTTCTTGCCTTGAATTTCCGCCAGATTCTGCAGTGACTGTTCGCCTGAATATACCTTCGATTTCATAACAAAGATTTCGTTTATCACGGCCACCTCCCTTGAATTTCTGTCGATAATCTGTCCCTAAGCAGGAAGGGCATAGCGGACAATGATCTTTTCAATGTCTGGGTGTGGATTAGGAATAACGTTTGAGCTGTACACCTCAGTCCCCATCGCCTGTACTGCGGCGACGCCAGCATCTACTGCAGCCCTTACAGCCCCTACATCTCCGCGAACAAGGACAGATATGTAACCGGACGCCACGTTTTCATAACCGATCAAATCTACATTGGCCGCTTTACACATAGCATCCGCCGCTTCCATGACGAATACAATTCCAAAGGTTTCAATGAAACCCAGTGCATCATGCTTGCTCATGAACCTCTCTCCCTCCCCGGCAATTATGCGTTTATAGAATGCGCTTTCACAATTCCTGCAATAGAACTGAGCGGACGCGGCATCACATTATGGGCAGTGACTTTGCCAATCTTTCCTGCCGCTTCAGCGCCTGCCTCTACTGCCGAACGAACCGCTGCAACATCACCTTTTACCATTATCGTTACGAGTGTGGAACCAACATTCTCATAGGATACTAGAACAACATCTGCTGCTTTAAGCATAGCGTCCGCTGCTTGGATGGCAGGAACCATGCCCAATGTTTCCACAAGCCCGAGAGCTTCTTCTCCCCGGTACTCCATTCGAATCTCACCTCACATGGGTCATTTTTATTTGTGAAATCGCTGTAATCGTAGATATTTAACTCTTACTAGCAGGTTAACATGGTTCTCCCCGTGATTATGGAGGATTCGGTAGCTGATTTTAGGATTCTAATGCCCCCTTTACCGACAATCTGGTACAAAAACGTCTTTCTTGCACGACAAGTACCAGAACGTCCTCAAGCGTGTCTATCTCATTGAATTACTTCTCCTATCTTGCTATAATTGTGGAAAAATCTGTGCGGCGAATGTATACATTGTTAAAGCATGTATATGGAATGCCGAGAAAAGGCCATCATGAAACCTCTAAACGACTTTTTATCCAAACAAATGAATATGGAAGACCTAGTGCAGCAAAAACTCCGTCTTTTTTTTGAAGATGAGCGTATTGTTTTTGACAAATCTCGTTTTGCGGGCGGGTTGACCAATTATAACTACATTATGAATATCCACGGAACGGAGTATGTGATTCGCAAGCCCGGTAACCTGACTGATCAAATGATCGATCGCAGGATAGAGCGTGTGAACAACGGCATCGCTTCGGAATTTGGCGTAAATTCAGAATGTATATATTTTGATGAGGAAAGCGGTATTAAGATCAGCAAATATATTCCCAATAGCAAAACGCTTGCCGCGGCAGGACCCTTGGCTTCGCCAAGCTTGCAGGCCGTTCCCTCTTTACTGAAGAAAATTCACGGTAGTCCCAAGCACTTCCCGAACAAGTTTGATTGGCTCAGTGAACTTGCCAAATATGAAACCATTGTCACGCAGATCAACGGTGAATTGTTTTTTGATTACGCAACCTTAAAAGAGCAATTGCTTCGTTTCATGCAGAACCATCTCAAAAATGTCCTTTCCGTCCCTTGCCATAATGATACGGTTCCGGAGAATTTTCTCGTAGATGGGGACGGCAGTGTCTATTTGATAGATTGGGAATATTCCGGAATGAATGATCCAGCCTTTGATATTGCTGCATATATCATCGAATCGCGTTTGACAGAAGAGGCGATTGAGCAACTGTTTGAAGCCTATTACGGCAATACGTTTACAGAGGATGATCTGATGAAGGTCAAATGCTATATGATGGCCCAAGATTTGTTATGGACGGTATGGGCCCTGCTGCGCCATTATACAGGGGATGATTACCTGGATTACTGCTCACTGCGCTATAACCGCCTGCGTCGGAATATTCAAATATTAAGCACACAACCGGATTATCCTATTGCCGACATGGTGATGCGCTAGCACTAACGGTCGCTTGCGCTGTAATGAAAAACCTTTGGAGATTAATCCAGTCTCTTTAAAAACGTTTGACTGGTCAGATACTATAAAAAAAACCTGTACTTTCTTATCTAAAAAGATAAAAAAGTACAGGTTTTTGTAATTTAGTAGGATGGAATGGAGACCATCTGAAGGGTTTGGTCTGAGCGCAGCCTACATAGATTCTGAAGGAACATAAGGATATGCAAGCCATTGGTTTGGCTGAGGACGGTCAGAAGGACATTACATTGTGTAAGAAACTTAGCCTGCAAGTCGTGCTGTTGGAGCCGGATATGCGCGACAAAAAAGAAAAGCCCGATGAATGAACCATTCATCGGGCTACATCGTGTAAAACGAATTGCAAATACCTTATAGACATATCACCGCGATGCTAGCGGCAAATATTCCTTTACATTATTCATATAGGTTTGAAGCTCTTTTGTAATCCTTGGTATTTTGTGCTCCTCACAAAATAGCTTAATCATGAGCTGATCCTCTACTACCGCGATTGTGATCTCCGTAGATAATTTCCTTGTCCTGCTGCTGAACATCTCCTTGATTGCAGTAAGCTCATTCTTCATTTCCGCATGTGAATCGAACAATCCAAGGTAGTTAAAAATCGGGAGCGTAATCGTTTCAGAGCTGTAGATCTCTTTTAATGCACGTCGTACCTTCTTATACTTGTTCTTCGGCTCTTCTTGAGACAGTAACGCTGCAAAATGAATGTTTTTCTCATAGGCAAAGCGAATGAGTTCATTTATGTCTTCCATAGCCAGGTGCTGATCTCGCGGCAGACTCAGAGGCAGAATATCAATAAATGCCCCCATAGTATGATAATAGTTATGGGATGTATATTTTCTTCCTGTATGCATAAGTGCAAACGGTACCGAATCAAGCTCGAAAGCGAACTCAACAATTTTTAAAAAGATGTTCATGGATATATCCCAGGACATCTCTTGTACAGACTCGCGTATTTCTTCAGTCAACGGAATCGAAATGGTTGTATGAATCAATGATGCTTCCTTGTACTTTTTGAAATACTGGCTAAAGCTATCCTGAAAATCAGTCAGCTTGAACCTCTCGATCAGATCCTTTTCCGTTATCCCTTGAGGCCCTCTCGACTGTTCTTGAACATAATGCTCATATTGCAATATGCTTTGCCCTCTTGATTCCCCATTGTTTGCATAGGCTTGTTGGATACTTGATTGTATGATATCGAAGCTCATTGCATCAAAGATGAGATGACTGCAAGGCATATACACCTTATAATGACTGTCTGAGATTTTAATGATGATCATGTTGTACAGCAGATTATTCAATACATTTGTACGATCCGCATGATCTCCAAACCGCTCATGGATATAGGACTGTATACGTTCTTTCTGTTCTTCGCTCACATGTTCCAAGTCTACATAAGGGATATCAATGCCTTGAACCACCCCGTACTCTTGGATCATGATTCGATGATCAGTTTGGATTAATGTACTTCGTAACAGCCCCTGTTCGTTAATGACAGACGCAATACTCTTCTTCAGCAGCTGCACATTAACTTGGTGATTAAAATCGATGATCGCCCCACTATACGTTTGGTTGGTATCAAGAAGGATTTTCTGCATCGCGGATAGTGGGTACACGCTCGTTATCTTGTTGTTGGTTACAATCGCATTGCTAAAGTCATTGAGTTGGTCGGCTAAAGCTTGCTCCCAATTTGATTCGTTTAGTGAAATCCGCTCTAAGATCTTAGATCCTTCTTCTTCTTGGCTATCCATTCTTTTGTTCGCCCAGTTATTATAGAGGTCACGGATATTTTCATAATAGAATATATCTTTAATAGAGATGTGAATATTCACCTTTTTTAGTTCTTTGTATATTTTTGCAATTCGTATCGAGTCTCCGCCAACTTCAAATAAATTGTCCCTAACACTCAACTGCTGCAATCCCAGTACATCCTTGCAAATGTCGATCATTCGTTTTTCGATTTCATTTTCGGCTTCCTCGTAATGAGCGCCCGTCTTGATATCGCCTTCCATTTCAGGCAATCGCTTGCGATCCACTTTTCCATTTAGATTAAATGGCAGCAACTCCATTCTCAGGAAATATGCGGGTATCATATAGGCCGGCAATTTCTTGCTTAACGATTCCCGTAAAGAATGGATGGCGATTTCCTTCTCTGCTACATAATAGGCACAGAGAACTTTCGATCCATCGATTTCCTTATCGATAATTGCAACCTGGGACACTTCTGGCAGCTGTAACAGGGTCTGTTCAATCTCGCCGATTTCGATTCGATATCCTCTGATTTTAACCTGATGGTCGATCCTTCCTACATATTCGATATTTCCATCAGGCAGCCATCTTGCCACATCACCCGTTTTGTATAGAATCTCTTCTGGCCGATATGGATTATGAATAAATCTCTCTTTCGTTAATTGCTCGTTATTCAAGTAGCCCCTTGCTAGCCCCACACCTGCGATGCACAGTTCACCATTTACACCTACCGGAACCAGTTTATGATTGGCATCCAGTATCAATACGCGATGATTTGCGATCGGAGCTCCAATAGAGATTTTCGTTTGCTGAACCTCGGACAGCTTGCATGCTGTTGTACATACAGTATCCTCCGTCGGGCCATAGGCGTTAATGACCTCTACTTGTCCGAGCAAATGCGAGATCTGTTCGTACTTCAGTTCACTTCCTGCCGTAATGACCCGCTTCAATCCGTTCCCTGCCTCCAAATTACCCGCGACAAATGGAGGTAAAGTAATGGTGGTGATGCCGTGAGTTCTCACAAATTCGTTCAATAAATCCGTGTTGAGTAGCACCTCTTGATCCGGAATATAAAGGGTATTGCCAAGCAATAATGCCATGTACAGCTCCCATGAGAACGCATCAAACGCTATACTTGCAAATTGCAGTATATTCTCATCGTTACCGATTCCAAGCTCGCGCTCAAACCAGTGCTTCAAGTTAATGACGCCCTTATGCTCGACCATTACTCCTTTAGGCTTGCCGGTCGTTCCTGAGGTATAGATCACATAGGCCAAATCGTGAGGATGGTTGATATTATCGATTTGTTCAATCGAGCGTGCGTATAACGCCTTATCTTCCAAATCAATCATTTCATTAACTTCTAGAGGTCTCTTCTGCGCAAGTGTATGGGTAGATAGCATAAGCTCTGCTTTACTGTCCTGCAACATATAATTGATTCGTTCTTCCGGATAATTTATATCAATAGGCAGATAGGCAGCGCCCGCCTGCAAGATAGCTAGTACGCCGACAACCATGTCGATGGAGCGATCGATCATGATCGGCACGATCGACTCCGCACCTATGCCCTTCTCTCTGAGTTGAATAGCTAACGCATTCGCTCTCTGATGTAACTCATTATAGCTAATGGAATCTTCACCGCACCGTACTGCCGTTTTCTCTGGATTCCTCATCACTTGATATGCAAAGAGACTTTGAATTGTTTCCTCTGATTGAATCTCCATATCCGTGTTGTTGAAATCAACTAAAATTTCGTCTCTTTCATCCTCTCCCACAGTCTCAAGTTCATCAATGCGGATATGCGGATTGGACATGATTTGGTTCAAAATGTGAAGGAAATGGCCTTTGATCGTATGGACGCTCTCTTCATCGTAGATCCCGTCATTATAGTTGAATTTGACAAGCAGCTCTTCCCCTGGAATGACCTTGATATTGAAGCTATAGTTCGTTTCCTCAAATATCCGGGCTGAATGAATACGAAGATTGACCTGATCTTGAATATCTTTATGAATCATATCTTGATCCATCGGATAATTTTCATAGACCATCAGCCCATTGATGAGGCTATTGCCAACCTCAGTCAGCTTTTGGATTTCCGCTATTGAGCAATAATGATAGGGCTCACTCTCATGGAAATCCGATTTTATTTGCCGCAGCACTTCCGTATATCGTTTCTCCTGCGTCGCATTTACTCGTAATGGAATGGTATTGATGAATAACCCTACCATTTCATCAATTCCATGTATTTGAGTTGTCCTGCCCGATACAATAAATCCGAACACAACATCATCCACATGATTATATCGTTGCAGCAGGATCGCCCATATACTCTGGAAAATTGTATTTACTGTAACGGTATGCTGCTGCGCTAGCAGCTCAATTTGTTTTGTAACGCTTTTATCTAGACGTAGAATAACCTCTTGCGGTTTCCCTTGGACGGTTGAAACTTTCTTGAATGGAATATCGATTGTCGTGTCGTATCCCTTCAAATACGTTGACCAATAGTTCAGAGCTGCCGTCTTATCCTGCGAACCAATCCACTTGATATACGCTTCATAAGGTTGTATTTTCTTCGCTTCTAAAGGCGTATTACGCAACAGTAGATTATAGATGTCGAACAGTTCACTGCTAATGATCCCAAATGACCATCCGTCCAAAATAATATGGTGATTGCTTAACAGTAAACTGTATTCCCGCTCGCTCATCCTTACTATAAATAATCGAATAAGGATATCGTTGCTTAAATCAAAGCCTCTTCGTCTATCCTCTATGACCAGCTGTTCGATATACGCTTCCTTATCGGTCAGTAAGTCTCTTATATCGAGATACGTGAACTCGGGTTCTCGGGATTTGTACACGATCTGCATATTTTCTTTGAAATGATTGCTGTCAACATTCGTTCGCAAGATGTCATGACGAGCAACAAGCTCTACAAAGCTCTTCTTGAATAACTCCGCATTAAGTTCTCCGACTACCCTAAGCTCCATATTGACATGGTAGTACTCGCCCTTATCCGCCATCGAATGGAACAGAAGACCTTCCTGCATTGGAGTGAGCGGGTACATGCGTTTCACGTTGTTGATTTGCTCATGGTACGGAGCTAATTCTGCCCAGGATATGTTCTCATCAGTAACATCCGAAGCGGTAACTTCTACATGCTCCTGGGAGATGCAATGATCGATAATCTCTTTAAGATTGTCCATATAACACTGTAGCATATTGTCAATCGTTGCATCGTTAAATTCTTCCCTGACGTAGCTCAAGGTCAGACGGAATTGCTTGTGCAGCACCATTGCTGAGATAGTAAGAGGATACAATCTGCCGCTTTCTTGGCTCACCGAATCCCCCGGTAATATATCGGATAACGTAAAGTTGTCGCCAGAAATATTCTCATCGAACTGTCCCAAATAGTTAAAGCTGATATCTGGGTTGCGTATCACCTTCAAATCAAAAGGCGATAAATATCTAAGCATTCCATAGCCTATCCCTTTGCGAGGGATCCGTCTGAGTGTATCCTTCGTAAATTTGATTACATCCGAAATATGATCTTGGGCGTGCAGAATCACCGGGTATTGACTGGTGAACCACCCGACTGTCCTTGTTATGTCCACATCATCTACGATTTGTTCTCTTCCGTGCGATTCCAAATTAATGAGTATGCGCTCCGTTTGATTGCAATTAGCAATCGATACGGTTAAGGCTGAGAGAAGGATATCATTGATTTCCGTTGTATACGCCTTATTGACTTTGGTTAATAACTTCTCGGTATAGGCCTGATCCAGCATAATCGTCTTTTTTATGATCTTAGCGCCTTGTATACTTGAAGGCTCATGATCCTTGTTAATCTCTTTCACGTCCCATTGGCTAAGACGATTCCAATATTCCAGCTCATTTTGCAATGTAAATCCGCCAGCATACTGCTTCTGCTTGGAAGCCCATTCTTGGAAGGAGCTAGTCTTCAACGGCAAACTCTTTTCTGGATCCTGATAGAGCGAATCAAAGTCCTCTATAATAATTCTCCATGACACGGCATCTACAACCATATGATGAATGGATATAAGCAAATGGTCGCCCTTGTCTGTTTGGAACAGCCCTATTTTGACAAGCGGGCCCTTCGCTAATTTCATACTGGCCTGGAGTTCAGTACATAAGCCAGTTATATAATTATCCGTAATCGGTTTTCCTCTAAGGTCATAAATATGAAAATCATATAATCTATTCGTTACTTCTCGATTGATTAACACCTGGTCAACATATATGGCTCGCAATAGATCATGATGCTGCACAATACGATCGAAAGCACGTTCGATTCTATCCACGCTGAAGCCATCTTCACGGAAAAGCATCAGATCCTGATTGAAATGATCTTTGTCAAGATGTTCTTGCGCTAAGAACCATTGCTGAATTGGTGTCAGCTCGATCTCGCCGGATACTTCGCCCTGATCTATGGTTTTTGTTGTCGATTTGATATGCGGGATCAAGTCTTTAATTCTAGGATTGCCCATCAAATCTTTAATCTCAAATGAATACCCTCTATTGCTCATTTGGGCAATTGCTTGGATCGCTTTAATGGAATCTCCGCCTAAGGCGAAAAAATCGTCATTGAGTCCAACATTCCTCACGCCTAATATCTTTTCCCATACCTGGGCGATTGCTCTCTCCATGTCATTTCGAGGCGCTGCGTATTCGGCTCCAGTAACCACTTTGCCATCTGGTTCCGGCAATGCCTTACGGTCTACTTTTCCATTCGGGGTTAACGGCAGCCGATCCATCTGTACGAAATACGATGGAATCATGTAGCTCGGCAGCGATGCAGACACATGATTCCGCAGTTCTGATGCAGACAGTTCCATCTCGCTCACAATATACGCGCATAGGTACGCTTGTCCGTCCTCTCCTATTTGGGCCACTACGATTGCATCTTGGATCACCTCATGCAGCAGCAATTGCTGGGCGATTTCGCTTGGTTCGATGCGGAAGCCTCGAATTTTGACCTGTTCATCAATCCGGCCCAAATATTCGATATTCCCATCAGGCAGCCAGCGAGCCAAGTCTCCGGTCTTATACATTCGTGCCCCCGCTTCGAACGGGTTCGGAACGAACTTCGCCGCCGTCAATTCTGGATTGTTGACGTAACCGCGAGCAAGACCGTCTCCGGCAACGCATAGTTCACCCGCCACACCAATAGGCTGTAAATGGTGATGACGATCTACGATATAGGCTTTCGAATTGCTAATTGCTTTTCCAATTGGGATAGAGCTGCCGAACTCTTCCTCAATAGCATAGGAGGTTGAGAAGGTTGTATTTTCGGTTGGACCATACCCATTTATCAGCTTCAGGCCCTGATAAGCCTGTCTGACTTGATTGATGTGCTCCCAAGACAGCGCATCTCCACCCACGATTAAATGCTTCAGTCCCTTAAATATCGTCACGTCCTGTTGAACGAGCTGATTAAATAACGGAGAGGTCAACCACATCGTTGTAATTTGATTTCTACTAATTTCCTCCCCTAACCGTTCCGCATGTAAGAGGATATGTTCCTCAACCAACACCAATTCGATTCCATTCAGCAAGGCTCCCCAGATCTCGAATGTGGAGGCATCAAAGACCATCGCCCCAGTTTGTAAGATCCGGTCTCCTTCCGCAAACTCTATGTAGTTCGTGTTTTGGACAAGCCGCACAACACTTTGATGCTCTACCATAACCCCTTTTGGTCTTCCCGTGGAGCCGGATGTATACATGACATAAGCCAAATCTGAAGGGCTGTTAATCAGCAACGGATTATCTGAGCTCTCTGATGACAATTCCACTGCGATTCGATCCGTAAGCACGATGTCGATCTGGCTATCGATATGAAGTAATGCTTCCATATGAGAGGATTGGGCAAGGAGCATTCCAGTGTTGGAGTCTGCAAGCAGAGTCCTCATTCGGTCTACCGGGTATTTCGGATCAATTGGCAAATAAGCTCCGCCAGCCTTTAGAACTGCTACAATGCCGATCACCGTTTCAACGGAACGTTCACCCATAATACCAACGATGACATTGTTCCCTACGCCCATTTGTCTTACATAATGAGCCAGACGATTGGCTCTCTCATTAAGCTCTTGATAGGTTATCTGTTCGTCTTGGAAGCGTAATGCGATATGCTGCGGTACTCTCTCTACTTGCTCTTCAAGCAGTTGGATAATGGTTTTATCCTTCGGATAGTTGCTGAGCGTATCATTAAACACATGAAGAATGTGATGCTTCTCGCGCTCGTCAATGATGTCAACATCATCAACGCATACATTTGTGTTGTCAATAATCTGATTCACAATCGCATCAAACGCTCGGATGATCTTTGACATATCCGCTTCAGCCAATGCGTTCTCATTATAGATGAAATTGATCATCATCTTGTCATCTTGGTTGACAACTAGCGTTACGTTATAGTTTGATCCTTCAATGAGCTGATGCGGCAGTACAAACACGGAATTGAGTATTTTCAAATCATTGTTTTTCAATATTTCTTCGTTCAGTTGCTTCTCATCAATCGGATAATTCTCAAATACAAGGAGGCTGCGAATCAAATCGCTTTTCGCCTCACTCAGATTTTGAATTTCCGCAAGACTTACAAAATCATGTTTGTTGTTCTGCAGTGTAGTGTTGGTGATCTGCTTCACGAGTTCAGGATATTGCAAATTGTCTGTAAATTTCACACGAAGCGGGACTGTATTGATAAACAGTCCAGGAATCACTTCTACGCCTTCGATCTCCGCATTTCTCCCTGAGACAACATACCCATAAACAATATCATCGGTATTATTGTATTTACTAAGAAGAATCGCCCAAATGCTCTGGATCACGGTATTTACCGTAACTCTACTTTCCTGAGCAATGCGAATGATGGATAACAATCTTTCCTCGTCCAACTCCAATGCCATCTCTTTATTGATGACTTCATTCATTTTATGTTCTCTTTCAAAAGGGATCCTCGTGACTTCTTTGCAATCATGCAAGTAATCTTTCCAGTACGCTTTAGCTTCATTGATATCTTTGTTTTTGAGCCAATCGATATAAGTAGAATAAGGTACGACATCGTTCAGACTCGCTGGAATCCCATGCTTGATTTCATTATAAATTTTAAACAATTCTATAAGAATTAAGCTGTTGCACCATCCATCCATAAGAATATGATGCAGATGAAAAATCATACTGTATCTGTTCTCTTGCATTCGAACAAGTACAATGCGAAGCAGTACATCCTTGCTTAAATCAAATCGTCTTGCCCGATATTGCCTGATTAAATCCTCCAGATATGCTTCATTATCTTCGCCCTGCTCGGTGATGTCGATGTACTCAACTGCTCCTCTTCGCTTTCTATAAACGACCTGCATATTTTGTTGAAACGATGAATAATCAAATACTGTCCGTAAAATATCATGTCGATCGATAACCATGTTAAAAGCTCGATCCAGCATATCCAGATCAATATGCCCTTCCACCTGGAAACAGGACAACTTGATGTACGTATCCTGCTCATCTGTCAAAGCATGATAAAGCATACCCTCTTGCATAGGCGCAAGAGGGTAGATGTTCTTAACATTGTGAAGCTCATTCTTGTATGCGGACAATTGTTCCATCGTTATATCTTCTAGCGTAATATCGGTAACGGTAATTTCCGCTTCCTTCTTGGTTGTACAATGTTGAATAAGGCGATCCAATTGATTTTGATATACGCTTAGCAGCTTCTCAATCGTTCCTGGAATAAAATCATCTTGCTCGTATATGAAAGTGAGCTTCAAATTGTCTGCGATGAGGATAGCTTCGATATCTAGAGCATGTGAGCTTGTTAGGTACTTGGATGAGTATTCACTGGAACCCAGATTCGTAATTTCAAATCCATCTCCGCTAGCACCTGGATCGATTCTGCCTACATAATGAAAGCCAATTTCGGGCTCTGCAAGGTTCAAGTCTTCAGTGGATAAGTACTTGAGGATACCATAGAAGCGTCCCTGATTCGGAATTCGCCGCAGCATGTCTTTCGTATGTTTGATTGTGTCGCCGAGATCATCGTAAGCTCTGAGGACAACTGGAAATTGTGAACGGAAACACCCAACAGTTCTGCTCAAATCCATAGGCTGTGCCCATTCTTCCCTGCCGTGGCCAATCAAGCTGATCAATGTGTTCTCTTCTCTTGTCCAGTCTCGAATCGTCAGGGCCAAGGCAGCTAATAAAATATCAAGAAGATTCGTATGATATGCATTGTTGATATTATTCAGCAACTCTCCGGTAACTTGTACACCAAGCTCTTGAACTTGTTTGTTCAACTCCATGCAAGTTTACCTCTCTCCCTTGGCAATTTTTTGGTGGCCGTCGTGTCATGTAACCTTTTCCAATAGTCAGCCTGCCTTTTCACACGATAAGAGTCTGCATATTCGTTCAGTTTGTCTGACCATTCCTTGAAGGAAGTCGTGTTCTCCGCCAACACGATGCCCAATCCCTGCTCTGCCTGCGTATACCCATTCATGAAGTCTTCTAGCAGAATGCTCCAAGATATCTCATCGATAAGAAGACCATGGATAGCGATGAATAATTTGTCCCCCGAGCTCATTTGGAACAAGCCCAGTCTTACGAGCGGCCCTTTCTCAAGATCCATACTGTTCTGGATCTCATTGCATGTTTCGATAACTTCTTGATCCGTTGCATTCTCATATACCTGAAGGTCATACTGTGCTTCGCCGGCTCCTCGATTGATTTGAACGACATTGCCGTTATCCTGCTGATACACCATTCGCAATGCGTCATGCCGAATGATCAATTGATCAAACACTTCCTTTACCGTGTTAGCCTGAAAGCCCGCTGCCCTGTGCAGCATTCTACTCTCGCAGCAATGATGTTGATCAACAGATAATTGTTCAAAAAATTGCTTTTGCATCGGAGCTAACTTTACTTCCCCAGCTAAGGAATTCTGCATCTGCTTGTGATGCTTCGACTCTATTACTTTCACTAGCTGCTTGATCGTGGGGTTTTTGTATAAGTGATCAACCTCGAAGATGTAGCCCTTAGCTCTGGCTCGTGAGATGAGCTGAATGGCTTTAATCGAATCCCCGCCCATTTGGAAGAAATCATCGTTGATACCGATCGGACTAGAGCTTAATGTTTTTTCCCATATGTGAGCGAATTCCTCTTCGATTTCAGTACGCGGAGCCTCAAAACCCGCACCTGCTACGGTACGTCCGCTAGGCACTGGCAGCGCATCACGAGCGGGTATTCCATTCTGCGTATGCTTGTTCGTGTTATCTTGTCCGATATTGCCAAAATCCTTGAGTGTAAGTCTAGAGTTTTCGTTAGGATCGTTATGAGTAATAATAAACTCTAAGATTCTTTGATAGTCTTGTCCCCATTTCCCGATCGTCTCTTCTTTGAACAGGCTTGTTTTATAAGTCATCCCGATATGGAATGTGCCATTTTCCTCAAGAATTTCAATGACAAAATCAAAATCGGATAATGCACTCTTATATTCATAGGTATTAATTTCTAAATTATCGATCGTGAGTACTCTTTCATCCGTTTTTTCATAGACAAACCGTACATTAAGGAAGCCTTCCCTGCTGTTTTTCGCTTTCTTCATGAGGCTTGCCAGGTAATTGAACGGGTAATACATATGGGAGTACGCTTCAATACAATTTTGTTTGACTTCCTTGACAAACGCTGCAAACGTCTTATCATCTGAAAGATTGTTCTTCAGCACGATGGTGTTGGTAAACATACCAATACTCTCATCAAAAGAACCATCTGCCCGGTTTGTCACTGGAGTTCCTATGCAAATGTCTTCATTTCCAGTTAATTTTTTAAGTAGAAGATTAAACCCTGCAGCCAACAACATAAATAAAGAGCATTGATGACGCGAAGCAACTGTTTTCAAATCACGAACCAACTCGGATCCGATCTGCATATGAACCGTATTGGCCGTGAAATCAGACTCTGGAGGTGTTGGATAGTCGGCAGGGAGCTTCAGAACATTCAGTTCACCGAATAATTTGCTCAGCCAATACTGTTCGCTCTGCTTCTTTTCGTCCGATGCCAAGTAGCGGGTTTCCCATTCAACAAAATCTCGATACTGCTTATTCACAGGCATAAGTCGTTCATTCGCATACAAGCGCATGAACTCTTGCACGAAGATACTCATTGAAATGCCGTCTGCTATCGTATGATGGAAGTTGAAAATCATCGTACCTTCTTGGCTGCCCTCTTCGATTAGGATGACCTTCAACAAAGGAGCTTCCGCTAGATCAAAAGGGGTAACTAATGATTGAATGAGCTCATCCAAATCCTCATGTAAGCCCTTTTTGACGATATCGATTGTAAACTCCACCTGTTCAAGAATTTCTTGCTTAAACTCCCCATCTTCAACAAACAGGCGTGTGCGCAGGCTCTCGTGACGCATCACGATTTCATTGAGTACGGCTTCAAATTTATGACGATCCAGCGCTCCCCTAACTTTTAGTACGGTCACCATATTATAGGGATCATCTTTGCCAATGGAGCTTAGAGTGTATAATCGTTGCTGAATGATAGACATCGGAATTACAGGTTGCTGCTCTTCCAACCGGGTGGATTGAGGCAACTGAATAGCATGCTGGTTCAATGAGGAGTCGCCAAAATATCCGGCTTGACGCATCTCTTCAATCGTCATTTTGATGGCAGTAAATATATTTTCGATATCCGCATCCGTGTGTTCGGTGGAGAAGAAGCAATTCCGTCCTTCCCATACATACACACCCTTCTCCAGCAAGCCGAAGAAGAAGATTTCGAAATCCCCTCGAAACACAAATCTGAATAAGGAACCGAAATTCACGACTTTGATTGGAACATGCTGCTCTTCGAAATACGCGTTTACTCGTTGTACAAAGTCATTGGTTTTTTGATTCAGTCTGTCATAAAGCGTATCCTTGTTCTCCGTTATATAGGTTAATGAAGCGTGAGCTGCAGCCATGGCGAGCGGGTGATGTGAGAAGGTTCCGGCCACAAACGTTCTCTTCTGCTCACATGGCGGAACCGACGTATCGCCAAAGCTCCACATGCCCCCATCAATACAGTCCATAAACTCGGATTTTCCAGATACAACCCCGATCGGCATCCCCCCGCCAAGAACCTTACCATAGGTCACGATATCTGCTTTGATACCGAAATACGCTTGGGCTCCGCCTGGGTCAATTCTAAAGCCTGTAATGATCTCGTCAAATATGAGTGCAACTCCGTTTTCTTCCGTGATTTGCCTAAGTTTCTTCAGGAACTCCTTAGGCTGAACATCCGGTCTTCGGCTTTGAACGGTCTCAACTAGGACACCGGCGATTTCATTCGCGTGATTTCTGATATAATCCAGCGAAGCCTCTTGATTGTAATTCAACATAACTAAATCACTGACAACGCTCTCCATAATACCTGGAGCCAACGGGATCGTCGTTAGGCTTCCGTCATCACCAATGGAGGACAATCCAAGCAAGCCGTCATAGGTGCCGTGATAGGATCCCGCAAAAGTAACGATCTTCTTCTTGCCTGTGCTTGCCCTGGCGATTCGTACAGCCACCATATTGGCTTCCGTTCCTGAATTATAGAAAGCTACCCGCTCGACGCCTGTTAATTGGCTGATCTGTTCGGCAACGGTTCCAGCCAGTCTGCCCATTGGGCCTAGAGGCATTCCTCTGCGGAGCTCCTCCGTTAATGCTTCATTGATAAAGCTCGGGTTATGTCCAAGCAAGTTAACGCCAAAGCCCATCGTCAAATCGATAATGCTATTCCCGTCGATATCGCGAAGCTTCGATCCTTGTCCAGTGTCCGCCACGATCTGATAGATCATTTCCTTCATGACCGGTCTGAATCCCGCTACATTTCGATTATTCGCATATACTTTTCTGTATCTTTGAATATTCTCTTTTGATTTTTGGGTGAATCTTGTATATTTCTTCTCAATGTTTCGAATATAGGTAAGCTGCAATTCATTGAAATTTTCATTATCGATCAATTCCAGCTTTTTGTAGGGTACATAATGGCTTTTGGTGTCCACAGCCAAGGGTGAAGCCTTTGGGCTGCTCACAATGACCTCGCTCTGCTTCAAGTTTGGCGTATTCTTGCTAACTGCCAATGGCTTCTGACTGGGATTCGTAAAACCCTTCAGAATATCCAGCTGTTCGGACATGATTTTCATCTGCGTATTGAAAATATTCTGCAAAGCATCCATGCCATCGAGTGCACCTAACGAATGGTTCTGCGCCTGACCAGCTGCCGCCAAGCTGTTCATTGGCTCTGCATCCGGGATCGTATTTATGGTCTCTGAGATCGGTTTCACCGGTTCATCATACTCAGTCTCATAACCAATTTCGTTGATCTCCTCTTCATCCACCCAATCCGTATGTTTGTTAATATGCTCGGTGATCTTCTCAACGGTATCCAAGTTAATAAAGAACTCATTTAATGTAATCGAGATGTTGAACTTATTCGTAATTTGTTTATTGAGTTGGATAAGTACTAAAGAATCAAATCCGAGCGTCAGCAGATTGAGGTCATCCTCGATCTCTTCGATCTTGAGCCCCGTTAAAATCTGTATCATTTCTTTTAATTCGGATTTGATCTTCTCTTTCGGGTTAGATCGCAAGCGATTCCCGCGAGCTTGCGGCTGTTGTGGATGCTGTGAGTGTTGTGAAATAGGCGGCAGTTCTTTTATTTCCTTGGAGGAGCTTGCTTCTTGAATTGGATACGCGGCTGCACGGTCTATTCTTCGTACCTCTCTCCACAGTTCCTTCTTTTGGAATGGATAGTTTGGAAGCTTTACTCTACACGTAGCATAGGATTGATAGAATGTGTTCCAATCCAGATCCATTCCCTTCATAAATAAAGCAGAGACGGAATTAAAAAATTGCGTGTAGTTCTCCGATTCTCGTCTCATAGAAGGTACAAACATGATCTCATCATCTTGTAGACACTGGTTAGCTAACCCGCTTAGGGTTGCATCGCCTCCGATTTCAATAAAAATATTGACGCCAAGTCGTTTGGCTTCTTGCATGGCACCTTGGAAGTTAACCGGCTTGGATAGATGCTCGACCCAATACTTGCTTCTACCCAACACTTCTTCTTGTTCCACTTGTCCCGTAATGCTGGATATCATTGCTGTCTGCAGGTTTGAGAATGTGATGTCTCCGATGCCTTGCTCATACATGCCTTCATACTCCTTCATTAACATGGAGTGATAAGGATGAGGAATATTGAGCTTATTAAAAAAGACTCTGTGTTTGGTTTGCAAGGTTTCGATTACGATATCGACCTCATCGCTTCGGCCCGAAATCGTAACATTGTCAGGAGCGTTAATGGCAGCAATGGTAACATGTTTGCATCCGCTTTCTTCCAATGCAGCTTTCACATATTCCACATTCGTCAGAATGACGACCATCTTGCCTTCGACATCAATGGATTCCATCATTCTGCCACGCTGTGCAATCATCAGGATCACATCGTCCAAGCTGATAAGCCCTGCATAGCAGGCTGCCGTATACTCGCCTATGCTGTGACCGATAATAACGTCAGGTTTTATCCCTAACGCACCCCACAGCTTGGTTAAGGCATACTCAATGGAGAATATGGCTGCCTGTGAATAGATCGGTCTAGTGAGCAGCGTAGTGTCTTCCCCGTAGATCCCGTCTAGTATCGACAGGCCGAGTATCGCTTTAAACTTCTCATTACACAGATCCATCGTTTCTCTAAATATTCTTGATGTGGTGTAAAATTCTCTAGCAATTCCGTCATAGATGGAGCCTTGGCCCGTAAATAAAAAGGCGATTTTGTTGTCTTTGGCCGTACTCTTCTGGATGAGGAGCTCATGGTGGCTAGAGTTGTTCAGAACCAAATCCATTTTATCCAGTAAATCTTCTTTGTTCTTCCCCACTGCTGCAAATCTGTAGTTCAAAAATGAGCGGCTAATATTGGACGTATAAGCAATATCCTTGATGGAGCCAGTTTCCTTCACCAATTGCTCCTTCATTGCGCTTATATATCCTTTTAAAGCTTTTTCATTCTTGGCTGACAAGGTCAATAGATGAGCTGGCAGTTCATCCAATTGCTCATCCTTGTCATGAGGCTGAGGGGGCTCCTCAAGGATGACATGCGCCAGCGTTCCGCTGAAACCAAAAGAACTAATCCCTGCTCTTCTGACTCCTTCAGTCTTCTGCCAGTCCATGAACTCGTCCGCGATCTTAACCTTCCCCCACGAAATGTTCTTATTTGGGTTTTGAGTATAAATGTTAGGCAAGATCTTCTTATTCTCAAGAGACATAATGACTTTAATCAATGCGGCCATGCCTGAAGCTGCTTCTAAATGCCCAATATTCGGTTTGGCGGATCCGATAAAGAGAGGCTCCTTTTTATGCTTAAAGACCTCTGATAACGATTGGATTTCGATGAGGTCGCCTAATGGTGTGCCAGCACCATGTGTTTCGATATAATCGATATCGTCAACAGTCAAATTTGCATGTTGTAGTGCCTGTCTGATTACGCCTTGTTGTGACAATCCGTTTGGAGCAGTAAATCCGTTTGACTTGCCATCCTGTCCGATCACTACATGCTTGATAAGGGCCGCAACTGCATTTCCAGCTTGCTTGGCATCTTTTAATCTTTTGAGAACGATGACACCGCAGCCCTCGCCTCTTCCAAAACCGTCTGCATCATTATCAAACGCCTTGCATTTTCCGTCCTTAGACAAACCGCTGAATTTGGAAAGCCCTATAAATGGCTCTGGTGTAAGCAATAGATTCGAGCCCCCGACAATGGCCATGTCGCACTGGTTATTCCGCAAGCTGTCGACGGCAATATTCAAGGCTGAAATAGATGACGAACAGGCCGTATCGCAGATGATCGCAGGCCCTTTGAAATCATAGAAATAGGATAATCTACCCGCTGCCGAGCTAAGTGAGACACCTGCAGTTGAATAAGCCGTTATATCGGAAGCTTGACCCGAATACAATTCGGCATTGGCATATTCATAAGCGCTGATTCCAATAAATACACCTGTTCTGCTCCCCTTCAGCTCCTCTATATTCAAGGCTGAATTCTCCATAGCCTCCCAGCTTACCTCCAACAAGAGTCTGTGCTGAGGGTCTATTGATGCAGCTTCAATGGCTGATAGACCGAAATGAATATTATCAAAATCTCTGATATTATCACGCAAAAAGGATGCGCTCTTCGTAACCATCTTGCCTTCTTCTTCAGGATCATCACTGTAATAGTTGCGATAATCAAATCGATCCGATTTAATCTCGGTCACAGAATCCATTCGGTTGGCCATTACTTGCCAGAATCCTTCAGCGTTCCATGCTTCTCCTGGGAAGCGACATGAATAGCCAATTACCGCAATTTCTTCATTGCTCTTCTGATCTTGAATGATCGTGGACAGCTCTTCTATTTTGGCGGCCGCTTTTTTGAGAGCCGATTTATACTTATCAATTTCCTGCTCCACACACTCACTCCCTTTTCCTCTCGAAATTACGCTCCAATTTTTTGCTGTTCCGGATTGTATTGAATAAAAGCCTTAAAGGATTTTAAGAAAAATAAAGGGATAAACAATACGGTCATTGCCATGAAGCCTGTAAATACAATGTATCTTATTGGGAAAAATTCGCCTAATATACCTCCAATAAACATCGCCAGCGGTGCAAGTCCCATCGTAAGAGTTCCCTTAAGCGAGGATACCTTGCCTCTCATTTCCTGAGAAACAGTTAATTGCACCGTTGATTCGATCAGTACATTTACAATTGCGTTGAAAATGCCGCCGATAAATAACATAATAGCCATGATAATAAAGTTATTCATCATGACTGCGATGGAGAAAACAATCCCTGCCAGTAATCCTGATACGGTTAGTACCATACTTTTGTGGTCAGGCTTGATCCGAAATACGGAAGTAAATATCATTCCCGCAAGCATACCTAATGTAAAGATGGCCATGGCGAGCCCGTATTTAACTTCACCTAGGTTCTCTGCATTTTTAAACATCGGTGCAAGCAACACAATGCTTATCGTTGCAAAAAAATTCAAAAAACCAGCTAAAACAATTAAGTCTCTTAGCCCTTTCATTTTCCAGATATACTTAAATCCATCTTTCATATCCTGCCAGAAGTTGAATTGTTGATCCTGACTCGTTGACTTCGGTACCTTCATGAAAAATGCGAGAATAAATGAAATGATATAAGAAATACCATTACATAAAAATAAAATGGGTGCGCCTATGAGAGAATACAGCAGACCGCCAGATGAAGGCCCTATGATTTGAGAAATGGCACGCAACATACTTAAATTGGCGCTAGCTTGTACAATCTGAGAAGAGGGAACAATGTCAGGGATCGTTGAGGTTACTGCGGGATTAAAAAATGCAGCGCATGTGCCGAGAATAATCCCCGCAACAAAAGCCATCCAAATTTCGAGATATCCCAATATGGCTGCAATGCCGACGAACAGAATGCATACCCCTCGTATGAAGTCCATTAAAAGGATCATTTTTCTTCTGTCTGTTCGATCTACAATGACACCTGCAAAGGGTGATATGAGAACTTTGGGCAACAACGATGTCGCCAGTAATGCCCCCATCAAACCTGGTGAACCGGTTTCGTACAGTACCCAGAAGGTTAAGGCAATTTCATAGATGGAATCGCCTAGCGCAGAAACCAGCTGTCCTTGCCAGAGTAGAAAGAAATTCATCGACCACAACCGCTTTTTAGGTTCGCTTGTATTCTCCATGTTTCCTCCTGTCGAGAGCTAAAACAAAAGAATCGCGTTCAGTTTGGGGTGATAATCCACTCGCCCTCCGAACACGATTCCCTTGTCCAACACTTGTTTGATTATGCTTTTACAAAACTGCCATCGTACACCGGGTAAGAGTAGAATCCTTGTCCACTCTTCCTTCCATGTGTTCCGGCTTCAACCATTTTACGAAGAAGCGGACAGCAACGGAATTTTGAATCCTGGTAGCTCTCGTATAAAATGTCCAGTGATTGCACAACGGTATCCAGACCGATTAAATCAGCGGTTTCAAGCGGGCCCATTTTGTGTCCAAAGCATTTTTTGAATACGTCGTCTACATCTTTCGGATTTGCAACCTGATCCTGAACCACGAATGCAGCCTCATTCATAAACAAATGGGAAATACGGTTAGACACAAAGCCTGGTAAGTCGTTAACGATGATCGCTTCTTTATTCAAGGTCGAGAGAAGATGAACAGTAGCTTCAATGGTCTCCTCCGAAGTATGGTATCCTTTGATCAGTTCAACCACTGGTTTCATGATGACTGGATTCATATAATGAGAGCCAATGACCTTTGACGGCCTATTTGTAAGGGCAGCAACCTTGGTAATCGAAATACAGGAAGTATTAACAGAAAAAATACAATGATCGGGGCAGATTCGATCAAGCTTTAGATATACGTCTCTCTTGATCTCCCACTTCTCCGGCACGTTCTCAATGATATAGTCTGCATCTTGTAATAGGTCATAATCCATAGTAAAGGAGATTCGATTCAGAATGGTTTCCGGCTTCTCCGCCGCGAAATCTTTGTTGTATAAGCCTTGAAAACGAATGTTGTTGGCAATTTTCTCTTTAGCTCTCGTAAGAATGTCTTCGGAAATATCAACAAGTACTACGTCATACCCGGCTAATGCAAAATTATGCGCAACGCCAGTTCCCATAACGCCTGCACCAATGACTCCAATCACCTTCATGTTTACACCCATCCCCTTCGCATCGTTTAAGGCATAGAACGAGCTGGAATCGTTATACCTTAACGCGAATTATTAAATTCAAGCTCACAAACATACATAGTTTCGAGTCCTGCATAGAAGCTATTAATACTATCCCGACTCGACAGCCAAGAAGTGCTCTTGAGCAGGACTCAATCCATCCAATAAACCAAGTGCCGTAGAGAAAAGTCAGAAAAGAGAGCGAGAACGGTTAACTGCTTCAAGCCTCATTTCCTATGTTCTTATAATCATTGACTTACTGCAGCACTTTTGCTTGCGACGAACGTAGAAATGGCTTCAATAGACCGGAAGTTGTTCAAATTCAAATCTGTGTTATCAATGCCGATGCCGAACTCCTTCTCAATAAACATCACCAGCTGCATAGCAAAGAGAGAGTTGACATCTCCAGTCGCGAAAATATCATCTTGATCCTGCAGTTCTTTCTTCTTAATAAACTGGCTCAAAAATGCTCTTGTTCTGTTTTTGATTTCTTCCATCGTGATACACCTCATTGAATAGTATTTTTACTTGCTTGGCATTTTCAATCGCATGAACTTTTTATACGTTAAAAATTCAGCATCCAGATTGATGAGTCTTGATATTTTCGTAAGGGAATCCTCCAAGCTAACTTCAACAAAACTTTCAATCCCCCACTGACCTAACGTGAGGATGGAGGCATTCCAATTCATTGGGCTTGTCATATTTTTGATGAGCTCATTCTTTAAATCAGAAGCGCTTTGGATGGCAGTCTGCGAAAATACGGATAATATCGGGATATCGCCATCACAAATCGAAATCTCCTCGACAAGATGCACGAACCTGTCAATGCCTTCTGCTGCATATGGTGAATGAAACGCATAGGGAGCATTGATGGTTGAAGCCTTGATTGCTCCCTCTTGCTCAGCGAGTCTCAGAACCTGATCAACGCTGTCCTTAATTCCTGAGACAACAAGACACGTATCGTTGTTCTCGCTAGCCATATATACGTCATGTTCCGATGTTCCTCGGGCGATGAGATCGTGAACCTCATTGTACGTCTTCCCAACGATGACCCCCATACTGCATGGAATAGCAAAGCCTTTGGGGTATTCATAAATCGTTTGAAGCATTCGCAGTCCCTCGGCAAAAGAAATGGACTTGCCACAAGCCATAGCCGTAATTAAGCCCATACTGTAACCAGCCATTATGGCAGGTTTAATGCCTGAATTCACATATTGCTGATACACAAGATAATCACATGTATAAATCGTAATCCAATCGTAGAACATCCTGTCGCATTCGATATGCTGAGAGTGGAACAGATAGCCGAGCAAATCAATTCCAATCTCCTTATTTACCGTGTAGCAGTAATCCTTCAAGGCATGAAGCTGGCCTTCTTCCAACAGGCCCAAGAGCTCCCGATAGTCCGCTCCAACACCCTGAAAAAGAAATGCCCGCTTGTTATCCGTTAACTTGTTCATGACCACCCTCATTTTTCAGGCAATAATTCGCCCTCCATAATATTCACGATTGTACGGGTATGATCGTTAATAAAAAAATGATCCCCCATAAAATGATAGAACTTGATCCTTTGTTCGCATAAGTCATCCCATGCAATCTCTTGCTTTCCATCAATCCTATCTTCAAGCCCAATAAATACGGAGATGTCACATTTAATTTTCTCTGCTCTTTGCTGAAACTCGTAGTTTTCCATGATTCTGATGTCATTTTTTAATACAGGAAGATAAAACCTCATTAATTCTTTGCTCTGCGAGAGCTCTTCATGGGTGCCTCCCAAGGCAATGATTTTTGCAATAAACTCATCGTCAGGCATCGTGGAACTGACATACATGTTATTTTTCACAATGGGTGATTGCCTGCCTGAGAAAAAAATATGCGCTGGCTTCCGTTGTCCTTCTGCAGTAACTTTATAGTACAGTTCGTAGGCCAGAAGCGTTCCCATGCTATGTCCATATAGCGCATAGTCGTCTTTCTGAATTTGATCTTTTATTAAAGAATAGATATCGTCGACTGCTTCCGTCATATCCTCATAGAAGTCCTGACCGAATCTCTCACCCCTTCCCTTTATTTCGATGGCTTCAATTTCCATAGCGCGATTTGCGAGTTTACTCCAGTTCGAGTACGCACGCTTGGAGCCGCCTGCGAACGGTAAACAGAACAATTTCATGGGTACGTTCTCCTCCGAAGTACGAAGTAACAGGTAAATCATCGTCGTTAATTAAGCAGGGAGTTGATCTCGGACAAAATATCCTCGACGGATTCTTCATTATTGGCTGCGTTGCTGCCATTCTGTTCTGTCCCTTCAAAGCTCATAGCTTCGGTTACTAAATAGCCATTCAATTTCCGTAAGGATGGATAATTGAAGAAGACAGAGATGTCGACTTGCAGATCCAACAGTGCCTTTATTTCATTTCTTAAGGAGAAGATCATTAAGGAATCTACTCCTTGTTCGGTAAAGGAACTATCAACTGATAACTGATTGATATCCTGAAATCCGATAATGTCAGCTGCAGCTTTATGCAGCAAGGATAATAGATATTCGGATCTCTCCGTTTCACTTAATTCATGCAGCTTGGCGATAACATCTTCTTTTGCCGCCGATTGTTCACCTTGTGTTCCTCGCGAATGATTGTTCGTGATGAAGTTGCTTAAAAACGCTGTCACTTCATCCACGCCAGTCCGCTGACTAAATAGCTCCCAATTTGCATCGACAACGACAATGGAAGCAAGATCCTTATGAAATACCTTGTCAATCATTTTCTTGCCTAGCTCTTTGGACATTCCATGTAGCCCTTTATTCTCAATGTTCTTTAATATATTGCTGTTGCTTGTCGCCATCCCAGCTTCTTCCCAAGGTCCCCAGCAAATCGACATCGCCGGCATTCCCAGGCTTCTTCTGTATGCTGCAAATCTATTCATAAAGTAATTGGCCGCCGCATAATTGGCCTGCCCCATATTCCCTACTACCGATGAAATAGATGACATCATCACAAAGAAATCCAAGCTCTCATCCTGCAATGCATGATGCAGGTGGAAGGATCCCCATACCTTTGTCTTGAATGCGTTTTCGAAGCTGTTCCAGGTTTGATCTTTGATCATCTTATCATCAATGATACCGGCCGCATGAACGACGCCTTTAATCGTCAGGTTGTTCTGTTTCAACTTCTGTACCATTGCGATTACGTCAGCCTCGTCACTCACATCAGCCTGTTCAAGGGTGATGTGCACTCCCTTTTCCTTCCACGAGTTCATCGTTTCAAGCAATTTGCCAGAGGCTTGGCTTCTGCTTACTAATATGATGTTCTTGGCGCCTCTGTTGATCAGATACTCTGTGTAAACTTGACCAATGGAACCAGTGCCGCCTGTGATCAAATATGCGGCGCCATCATCAATTCGAATCGCAAGCTCCTCTTTATTCGCACGGCTCTTGGAGTTTCTAATCAGCCGAGGAATATACCTCTTATGCTGTTCTCCGAGCACGACCTGCTTCTCTTCTCCATGTAGGATCTCGTTGATAATGTCGTCTATTTCGTTTTTTAGCATATGGGTATCTGTATCAATAATGCCATCCCATAACAGCGTATGCTCAAGACGAATAACTTCGGTAAATCCCCATAACGGAGCTTGATAGAGTGATGTAGCTGCACCTTTCACTGCGTCATCTATCTGATGCACATTATTCGTTATTACCTTGATTTTCATTTTGTTGGAGTAATTTAATTCAGTTATCGATTGAACGAGATGCAATAACCCGCTGCATTCCTTTTCAACGGTATCTTTCAATTGGTCAGCAGTCAGATTATTTAGCTTAGCCTCATCTGCTGTACTTATATAAATAAGCTTGCACGTATCCTTTCCATATCGACTCGCGATATTTTCCAGCAGCCTCTTTACGTCGTGCTTATTGGTGTACGCAACAAAGAAGATATCATCATCATGCTCTACATATTTATCACTTTGTATGACTCGAATCGAAGGTATTCCATAACCATTTAACCTTTCATGGAATCGATCGATGATATCCGGGTCATTACCGATGAGTACCATTTTTTCGTTACCGCCAGCTTTTGTATTCTTGCTGGCTCTACCTTGTTCCATCCATTCCACTTGATAGAGCAGACGCTCGCCGTTATTATTTATTTCTTTGAGTAAGGTATCCCGCTCCGTTACCTTCGCCATTAACCTCTCAATTTCAAAGACGATTTCTCCCTTTTCATTGTAGACATCGATATCGCCCACTACGCCGGATTGTTGAGAATCATCCACCTTAATATGGCACCAATAGCTTTCGGCATCTCTATAGTGATATTTCAATTTGCCTAACGAGATGGGAATAGCGGTCTTTAATGCATACGCCTCACTTTGCGAGTCCATTCTCATGCTCAATTCGGATACAAAGAATATAGATTGGAAGATAGAGTCTATCGTACCTGCATACACGATGTAGTCTTTGCCATTTGGAATGTCCTTTTTGGGATCGATATAGCAGAGTCCTTCAGCTTCACCCTTCCATACTTTCGAGATTCGGGTAAAGCCATCCCCTAATTGAAAACCAAACTTTTTCATTACATCATAGGCATTGTATCCGGATGTTACTTCAGGGTACTTGTTTGTGAGCTCATCAATCGACACACGCTTCTCTGATTCACGCTCTTGTTCTTGGGACATGAGAATATTTCCCTTGCAATGTGTCATCCAATTCTCATGCTGTGATTGCTTATCTGCACTTACAAGTTCAAATTTCATTTGCTCAAGATTAGTATCCTCGATAACGAATTGCACAACCCGCTTCTCGTCTTGTATTGCTGTTAATGGGGCATGAAATTCCACATTGGATATCGTACTGCTTACAGGATTACGGAAATCCTTAGCAATCGAGATGAGCATAGACATATGAGCAGCAGCAGGAGCTATCGCGGTATCGAAGATAATATGTTCCTGCATGAAATACGGATTCTCTACTGTATACGTAGATTGGTACAAGGCACTATTCTTTAGATATGGAGTGCTGATTCTCTGTCCAATAAGCGGATGGTAGTCAGTACCTGCAAGCGCAGGCTTGCTGTCCTCATGAGAGCACACTGGCTGCATCCAGTAAGAAGCTTCCCGATCAAACACATACGCAGGCAATGCTACTCGATTGTATGAACGATTGAAGCTTGTCTCAAGCCCTTCCCACAGGATCGATACGCCATGGCAATACAGTTCTCCTAAGCAATGCATGATTTGCTCCCATGCATTTTTCTTCATATCAAGAGAGTTCAACAACAGATGCTCTTTATTCAGGATGAGCTTGCCAAGCGAGCATAATGTGTTGTTTGCTCCAATTTCGAGGAATATGGTGTTTTGCGCTTCCTGTAATTGGGATAATGCATGGTAGAAATCGACTTTATCCTTGATGTGATTCGTCCAGTAGTCGGCGTCTAATACTTCATCTTGTTCCACGGCTCTCCCGAGGGTGGCCGATATATAGGTCAGCCTACTGCTTCTAAATTCCACCTCATTCTGCGCAACATCTCGAAATTGCTCCAATATCGGAATCATTAAGTGAGAATGGAATGCATGGGATACATGCAGTCGATTCACTTTCACTTTTCTGTTCTCTGCTTCCGTCGAGATTGCCTCAACAGCATCCCGCTCTCCGGATATTACGATACTCTCTTCTGCATTATGCAGGGCAATAGACACCTTACCCTCATAGCCTCTCAACAGATCTTCGATCACAGTCTTACTCGTGTAAATAGCCGACATTGCTCCCTCTCCCGGAGCTGAATCCATCAGTTGACCGCGAAGTGCAACCAGCTTCACTGCGTCCTCAACTGTCAGAATTCCAGCCACAACTGCTGCAGTATATTCCCCTATGCTGTGGCCCAGCACGATTTCAGGAGTAACCCCTACACTCTCCCAGAACTTGAGTAATGCATATTCGATTGAAAAGATTAAAGGCTGTGCATAGAGGGTTCTCGCAATATCTTTCCCGGTATATTTATCGCTATAGATCATTTCTACTAACGACTTATTGATAAACGGCTCAAACAATCGATCACATTGGTCAAAAGCTAATTGGAACGAAGGGTTATGTTCGTACAACTCCTTCCCCATGCCGACGTACTGCGATCCTTGTCCCGTAAACAAGAACACCAGCTTGGTGTCCTGAAGCATATCGATGTGTTCACGATGTCTCGTGGAGATCCCCGCTTTGTTGTTCGTATCTATGTAGGCTTGCAGCCTGTTCACTAACTCTTCTCGGTTCTGCCCCGTAACCGTAAGCCTGTAAGCAAAATCAGCCTTGGCCTTATTATTGGTATACGCAAAATCGTTGAGCGCAATCTGAGGGTTTCTCTTCAAATATGCAAGATTGCTTTTCACATTTTCGACTAATGCCTTTTCACTTTTGGCAGCTATTTTTACGATAGTGATAGGATCAGTATCTTTTGACTGTGGCGCTCCACTCTTAGGCGGCTCTTCCAAGATGATGTGGGCATTGGAGCCTCCGAAGCCAAAACCGTTAACGCCCACCCTTCTTACTCGACCTTCGCTTTTCCAAGCTGTATTTTCAGCAATAACGGAAACCGGTGATTTCTCCCAAGGAATAAAAGGGTTAGGCTCATTAAAGTTCAAATTTGCAGGAATAACCTCATTTTTGAACGCTAATAGCACCTTGATAATACTAGCCACTCCTGCTGCCGCTTCCAAATGCCCAATATTCGATTTCACCGAACCAATCTGAAGCGGATTGTCCATAGCTCTATCTTTGCCATAGGTATTGACAACGGCCTTCACCTCAATCGGATCACCAAGCTTAGTACCGGTTCCGTGCATTTCCATATAATCAACATCGGAATAATTCAATCTTGCTTCTTTTAATGCTTTCGTGATTACTTTCTCTTGAGCTAACCCATTCGGTGCCGTTAATCCATTGCTCTTGCCATCTTGATTGATCGCGGTGCCTCTTACGATACCAAGAATATTATCGTTATCTTTTTTGGCATCACGCAGGCGTTTTAAGAGCAACACCCCGCCGCCTTCACCTCGACCATATCCATTTGCTGCAGCATCGAAACTTTTACTTTGTCCGTCGGTAGATATGGCTTCCAGTTTGGAGAAGCACACATGAACGGCTGGTGAAATCATCAAATTCACCGCACCCACGACTGCGGTTTCTACCTCACCAGATTTAATCGCTTTGCTAGCTAAATGAAGTGCAGTCAGGGAGGAAGAACATGCGGTGTCCACACAGAAGGAAGGCCCTTCAAACCCAAACGTGTAGGAGATTCTGCCGCAAGCGGTACTGAACGTTGTTCCAGTAAGCGAGTAGGCATCTATTTTAGTTAAATCTCCCGATTTATAGTGGCCGAACGAATACTCTTCTCCGGCGATTCCGATATATACCCCCGTGTTGCTTCCATAATGCTGAGCAATATTGATGCCCCCATTTTCAAATGCCTCCCATGTCAGTTCCAGCAGCAGTCGCTGCTGCGGATCGAGAGACTTGGCTTCTTTGGGTGACATATTAAAAAATTTCGGGTCAAATCGATCAATGGGTATGTTTAGAAATCCACCCTTCCTGGAATACATCTTTCCAGGCTCTTCTTTGTTATCGCTAAAATAGTGATCAACATCCCATCGATCCGCAGGCATATCACAAATGCCATTAATTCCGTTCATTAACACGTCCCAATATTCCTCAGGACTATTGGCTCCCCCTGGGAAGCGGCAGCTGATTCCGACAATTGCAACATCATCATCGGAATTAGGCCCATCCGAGGCACCGTCCAGATCCTCATTACTCACTGCAAAAGCATCTGATTGGTTTAATGCGTTGTATAAGAAGTCTGCATACAGATTGATGTTCGAGTTCTCAAAAATCGATGTCACTTCGATTTCCATTCCAAATTGCATGGACACTTTTTTCGTAAATAGTGGAATGTCAACCGAGACTAATCCCAAGTTGATAAAGGGTTCGTTGTAATCCTCCACTTTTTCATCCAAAATGTCTTCCACTAATTCTGCCAAATACGCCGTAATCTCAGCTTTGGTAAAGGATTTTTCTGCACTCATCTTGTCTCATCTCCTCCTTAAAGGATTCCTTTCTTGGCTTCTTGGTTGGTTTCTTAACGATTGAGAATCTCTTGCTGCATATAAAAAAACAGCCTACAGTTCTCAAAGAACGTAAGGCTGTTTTTTCACTACTCCACACTCTTCAACGATTCAATCATATTGATTCGTGATACTTTTCTCCGTAGCAGTAAGCTTGAAAGAATAGTAAGCACGAATGCAAGAATAACCGCTATCAGCATGACGAATAGGTTTAATTGATTCGGAATTTGCTGATGGGCACTGGACAACGCCTTCACGACAAGGGTATACATGTAGCCACTAATCGGTAACGCGATAATAACCGCAAAGGTGGTAAGGATAATATTCTCGAAGAAGATAAGCCGGTTTATTTTGGGCTTCGGATAGCCTAATACCTTTAATGTGGCCAGCTCACGATTTCGCTCATAAATGTTAATGGAGGATATCGTATAGATTGCGCCAAAAGAAAGTATGATGGCACTGATAATAAACATAATGAAAATAAAGCTATTTTGCTTCAAAATATATTGCGCGGATTTCTTCAAGTCTGCCTTATCCGCAATCGTATCTACCTGTTTATCTTGTTCGAAGAAATGACGAACGCTAGGAAGGTCTGAAGCGCTGCTTGATTCTACTACTAGCGACGTTGGTTTGTATTCGATGCCAAAGCTTTGCAAATACGATGGCGTAATATAGAACGAAGGGTTCGAAAACTGGGTGGATATTTGTACTACCTTCATTTCAACTGTTTTATTGGCAAACTCTGGCGAAGTGAACTTGATTTGAATGTTATCCCCTTCTGCAATCTGATAGTTGTTGGCATACGATTGGGGTACCAGCACACCATTATCGTTCAAAGCGATCGAATTGCCTTTTTCGTCGAAGAAGTGGATAAGACTGTTTTCTTTCTCTGTAACAATTAACGTAGCATTTTGTTTAGTGTCTCCTTTTATGAATTCCACGGAAAAGTTGGATAAATCATAACTGCTCTTAATGCCCGCGGGGAGTTGTATCGTCTTCGGGGCACTTTCTTTCGTGTAATCGACTCTTAAATCATAGGTGTTCACCTTTTCAATTTGATCGGCAACCTTTTGCAAGGATGTCATCGTACCAAAAGCTGTAATCAACAATACCGTGCTCACCACAACGCCAACTGAGCTCGCGATTGCTTTTGGTTTATTTAAAAATATATTTCTCAAGATGAGCTTGTAGTTATAAGAAATATTACTCCAGATACCTGGAATTCTTTCGACGAGCAGCTTCTTCATCTTCTTAGGTGGTTTGGGGCGCATTGCCTGAGCTGCACATTCTCGAAGGATGGCTCTGCCGCTTAAGTAACAGGACAGGATTCCGAACGCGCTAGAGACAAGAATGGGAGGAATCACGGAAGTTAAGGACATAGAGAAGGCAATGTCAGGCAGCGAGTAGGCCTTAGCATTGGATACCTTAACTAATGGAATAAATATACTTGAAGCAGCTATGCAGCCTAGTATGGAGCCTATAATCCCTACAAGTAACGGGTAGCCCATGTAATGAAGCATGATGTTTCGGTTTTTTATACCCAGCGCCTTCATGATACCTACTTGATTTCGCTGCGAATCAATAATTCGCGTCATGGTGAGGAATAGAATAATCGCTTCGATAATAAAGAGAACGAGCGGGATGACCTTGCTCATTAAGTTATTGTTATGAATGGTTTGCTTCAGTTGGGAATAGCCGAATGTGCGCTCTTTACTGACTTGGTTCACATAGGTGAGTTCTGTGGATTGCGCTTTAATGGTTTGGCCCAATTGGTCAATATCGTAACCTTCCTTCGCATCAACCAAGATTTCATTATAGGTTAAGCTGCCAGCAATTCGTGGAATAGCAGCTTCTGCTATATAGGCCACTCCAGAGGATTTATGATCTTGAATTTCGTTCTTTTTCACATACTCCACGTTTTCGCCCAAGCCGCTTATGGTGAATGTCATCGGATTGTCATTCACGCTGAGATGAATTTGAGAACCGACTTGGTACTTATGCTCTTTAGCATAATGGGAATCGAGCAAGACCTCATCCGCTCCTGACGGAATTCGGCCCTCAATGACTGTAGGTGTGTTAATTTCATTATTTGCGGGAATCGAGTGAATTTTGATTGCAGCCTTCAAATTTTCAAAAACTTGTGTCGCATCCAAGGTATACCGTGCTTCGATTTTGTTAATCCCCTGGTTTTCGCTTAAATTAGTGACGTCCTGCTTGGATATGTGATCGTAGTAAACATTCAAATCGCTTAAATTATGTGCCGTATAGTAAGCCTTTGTATAATCGCTAAGATTGCCGCTTAACGTGAACAAGCCTGCATAGAAAAAAGCGCCCACTGCGATAACCAACACAAACGCGAGAAATTGTCCGATCGATTGTTTGATATCTCTGAGTAATTTTAGAAATAACTTCATCATTACCACTCGATCCCTTCAACATTCTGTTTGTCTTGATTGATCGTCACGCTCTCGATCATCCCGCTCTTTACCTTTATTATTTTGTCCGCCATAGGAGCAATTGCAGAGTTATGTGTGACCAAGACCACGCACTTCTTCGTTTCCTTGTTCAAATCTTGAAGAAGCTTTAACACGGCTTTGCCTGTCACATAATCTAATGCCCCTGTCGGCTCATCACACAGTAAGAGCAACGGATTCTTCGCAACGGCTCGCGCGATCGCTACGCGTTGTTGTTCTCCTCCAGATAGTTGGGAAGGAAAGTTTTTGATGCGGTCTTTTAATCCAACCTTGGATAACACATCTTTTGCATCCAGATGGTTTTTACATACTTCCGTGGCAAATTCAACATTTTCTAGCGCATTCAAATTCGGAATTAAGTTATAAAATTGAAATACAAAGCCAATCTTCTCAGCACGGTAATCAGTTAATTTTTTCTCGCTCAACTTCGTGATTTCTTGATTGCCAACAAGCACTTGTCCAGTAGAAGCCGTATCCATGCCGCCAAGGATATTCAGAATCGTACTTTTTCCGGCGCCGCTGGCACCTAGAACAACAACGAACTCCCCTTCTGCTATGGAAAAATCAACACCAGCCAAAGCCTTGATCGGTACTTCCCCTACTTTATATTCTTTTGTTACGTTTCTGAATTCGATCAGATTTTTCACTCTTCTTACATCTCCTCATAGCATATTTTTGAATTTGGGTTTGACTCGCTTCCCAATTTCCTAGGGAGATGGAAAAAGTCAAACTACATTTCGTTCCTATTCCAGATGTCAGCGATATTCGATAAGTTAATCAAGTGAGGTACACCCTTAGGTCTCTTTTGCAAATGTATGTAAATGAATGTCTTGGATGTTGGATTGGATGGGAAAGTATTCTAATTCAAGGGTGTCATTCCATAAATATTATTCGTTTAATGAGGAATTAGACGTTACGCTGTGAAAATGGAGTTCATCTAAATATGTTTCATATTGACTCTCTAGATTAGCCTTAAAGGTATTGATGAATCGGAGTCCGTCTGCACCATCAAAGAAACGATGATCGAACGTTAACGTAATCGGAAGCATTTTTCTAACCACAATCTCGTCATTCTCGGTGACAACTGCTTTTTTATCCGCACGATATAAGGCAACAATAGCAACTTGGGGATAAAAAATAATTGGCGTTGCGAAGCCTCCCCCTATTGCTCCCACATTACTAATTGTAATTGTTCCCTCTCGTGAATCTGTAAATAACAATTTTCTTGACCTTGCTCTCTCGATGAGATCATTAATCTCGTCAGCCAATGCATCAACTGGTTTTTCATTCACCTGTTTAATATTAGGAATAACGACTCCGTCGTTCGTGTCTACCGCAATCCCAATGTTATGAGCTGGAAAGAGCTTCAATGAACCGTTATGCTCATGAGCGTTAAACAACGGATATTGGCCTAGCGTTAGAGATAATGCTTTCAAAAAGATTGGTGTCAATGTGAAGCGTACGCCATGATTCATCTGTAATCTTTGCTTATGCATGAGCAGATTTGTAATATCCGCCTCTGCATAAACCGTTACATGAGGAATGGTTTGCACTGATTTGGTAACAATATTCGCTATTTCCTTGCGCATGGAGGTCATTGTTACAATCGAATCATCGTGCGAATTGTCCACGACTACGTTCGGATAGGCACCTAGGTTGATGCCAAAATCATTCCATGCAGCCTTCTTTCCCTTCGTCGCGTCCATTGTTAACCACTCGAAATTTACTGCGTCTGACGCTGCTGCCCCCTTCCCGTGATCAATGACAATGATTACATCGTTAACTGTGACGACATCTCCAGGATGATAAGGCAGTTTGTCAATTACCCCTGCAACCGGTGAAGGAAGCACAGTTGTCACCTTATCCGTCTGGACTTCTACAAGCGGCTGATCCTCAACGACGTGTTCTCCTTCTTTGACGAGATAGGCTACAATATATCCTTCAAAAAGTCCTTCACCAAGTTCCGGAAAATAAAATTCATACTTCATAACGGCTCACCTCTCCAGTGAAACTAGCATTTGTTCGATTTCATGAACAATTCTGTCGGTAGACGGCAGATAATAATCTTCGGTTGAAAATTGAGGGATGGGAACGTCGAATCCCGTGATTCGCTTTACTGGAGATTTCAAATTACTGAACATTCGCTCCTGGATCACAGCGACAAGTTCTGCTCCTACACCACCTGTCAATGGAGCCTCGTGTACGATCACGGCCCGCTGCGTTTTCCTTACGGATTCCTGAATCGTCTCGATATCAAACGGATACAAGGTACGAAGATCCACAATTTCCAGACGAATGCCGTGGGACTTCTCAAGCAGCTCCGCCGCTTGAACCACATTCCAAACCATGGAGCCCCAAGAGATAACTGTGATATCTGTTCCTTCTTTCATAACGTTCGCCTTACCAAGTGGAACCGAATATCGATGCTGTGGTACAGGATGACGCACGCTGCGATAAATTTTCATAGGCTCTAGAAATATGACGGGATCATTGCCTTCTGCCGCAGCAATAAGAAGACCTTTGGCATCATAGGGGTTGCTAGGTATGACGACTTTTAACCCTGGTGATTGGAAAAAAAGAGACTCAATGCTCTCCGAATGCAGCTCAGGAGCACGTACCCCAGCCCCAAAGGGAGCTCTTATGATTAACGGAACTTCATATTTGCCTTGTGTCCGCATGCGCAGTCTTGAGAGATGTGACAAGATTTGTTCTAAGGCAGGATAGATAAATCCCAAAAATTCGATTTCGACAATGGGTTTAAGACCATTCAACGCCAAACCAATTCCACAACCTACTATACCGGCTTCAGATAAAGGAGTGTCTACTACGCGCTGATCACCATACTTATGAAACAAGTTTTCGGTCACACGGAAGACACCGCCATTTTTACCGATATCTTGTCCTAGGAGAAGTACCTTGTCATCTTCGGCCAATAACAAATCCAAGGTCTCATTTATTGCCTGAACGAGATTCAAGTCCCTCTGCATATCCAGTCCCTCCGTGAAATCTATTGATGATGCTCTTGCATAAAGCGATTGAAGCTGCTCTCCTGCTCTTGAATATTCCACGGTTTATTGGAAAGCACGTGATTAAACATGATCGCTGGATCCGATTTTGGAATTGTGAGTGCATATTGAATGCCATCATTCACTAATCGTTCCGCTTCTGTAGCAACTTTTTCTTGTACATCTTGATCCAGTACACCCTGTCTGCGCAAATATACTTCTAAACGCAGTATTGGATCTCGTGATTTCCATGACTCACTTTCCTCAGTGCTTCGATAGCGGCTTGGGTCATCAGCAGTCGTGTGAGGACCATATCGATACGTTACCGCTTCTATTAGAGTTGGCCCCTTACCGCTTCTTGCAGCTTCCAAGGCGTTTTTGGTCGCAACATACACAGCAAATACATCATTACCGTCAACCCGAACATTCTCCATTTGATAAGCGATTGCTTTTTGCGCTATGGTTTCACTGGCAGTTTGACGGGAGAACGGAACACTAATTGCATAGCCATTGTTTTGGCAGAAAAACACTACTGGCGCTTTGAAGACAGAGGCCATATTCAATCCTTCATGAAAATCCCCTTCTGAGGTGGCTCCATCGCCAAAGTAAACAAGAGAGCAAGCACGTTCATTCTTATATTTACTAGCCCAGGCAGCCCCTGCTGCCTGGGGAATCTGTGTCGCAATTGGGACATAAGGAGGAAGGATATTTCGGTTATCGGGTGGGACACACCCCTCAATCCTACCCATCCAATACCAAATGATTTTTACCATCTCATATCCGAAGGTCAGCATCGCTGCATGATCTCGATAGGTAGGAAACATCCAATCCTGCTCCATCAGAGCCATAGCGCTTCCGACTTGACTTGCCTCCTGCCCTTCGAACGCAGCATAAGTACCGATTTGGCCCTTTCGCTGCATGTTCACCAGCTTCCGATCAAATACCCGATTTAATACAAGAAGCTTGTACATCTCCATGGCCAATTTCTCGTTGATTACCATATTGTCAATTCGCAATGTGCCATCGAGTTCTAAGATTTGAAATAGACGCTGTTGCTCCATCCAGTCCCCCATAATTATAAAATTTTAAAAACAGCTTTGATAGGTTGCTTCATCACAGGCAAGCAGTCGAAGGTTCATCGTAGCGCGATTTAATCAGCGAGAAGAGCTTCTGGACATGCATTCGATAGAATCTTTGCCCAATGTTTCTCATCCAAACCGTGTTGGCAAATAAACGCATATGCTAATCTTTCTATACCGAAACCAACACATCCAGTTGAAACCCAATCTTCTTCACCACGTTTAATGTTAAATTGCTCACCAAAGAAGTGATCGTGAAAATTAAAAGAGGCTGCTGCAATGGTTCGATCGCTTGCAACTTTTAATCGGAGCTCGTATTTGAGTTCTTGCATTCTTTGATTAAATATTTTCGCCGCCGTATCATGGCTGCAGAAGAATGGATCACTAGCAATCTCGCAGTGTCCTTCCAATCCTAATCTTTGAAACAGAGAAAACGATGATTCCATAAATTTTTGGCGGCTATCCAACACGAAATCTCTGGATCCCATAAACACAATTTCACGTATCGAAAAGTCCCATAGTCTTTCTAAGGTGCGATGATACTTGGATTCATAACGGAACGATTTTCCGATAGCTGTAACGACACGATTTTGGGTTTCAGCATGCTGCGTATTTTGAAATTGATGAAAGGTGTGGTAACACATGGTTGGAGGCAAGCAGTAGTCGACATTTTGACAGTAGGGAAGTAAATAGGAATCGAGTTTGTCGTGAGATTTGTACTCATCAAGGAAATCTTGATAGTTATCAATATCATTATGAAGCCTCGTAACAAACATTAAGAAATGTGGGAACGAATTGAAATATCCGCATTTCTCTAAGGCTTTTGCCGAAATTAATGTTGGATAGCGGTATTCGGTTGCTCCAAATTGAGATATCGTCATCTCTTTAATCAATCGATCTAAGGAATCCATTAAGAGGATCAGCTTATCTCCGAAGCATACCTGGCCTTCCCCCATCTCATAAACCATTTGGTTTTCAAGCAGTTTATCAAATACATCATCCTGAAAGTTCGTCCCGCTTTTATTGGATTCCCAAACAACTCGTGGTGGTATTACCATTTGAAGCAAAATTTCGTTTTCGATCACAGAGATGAGTTTATTTTTAATTTCAACTGGGTCGGTTTCTGGCAAGAGGCTGACCTCAATGCCATCAATCGTACTCTCACCTTTAATCAGTTGAAATTGCTGGATGTTGGCAGAGACGAAAAATATCCGTCTTTCTAACTCCTCGGCGTGGTTAATGGAGATTGGTTTATCAAGTAGAATGCAATGACTATTATTCATCGTAATACTCATTCCTTTCTTCTATTCTGATTGATTTTTCAAATCAGTTTTTTAATAGATGAAATGCATCCTGTGCAATTAAGACCTGCTGAATCTGGGTGCTTCCTTCTACAACCTCCATAATCTTGGCATCCCTCATATATCGCTCAACAGGGTAGTTGCGGCTGCAACCGTTCGCTCCGTGTATTTGAACCGCATCCTTCGCCGCCTTAAAGGCATGGACAGAGGAAAAATATTTGGCCAACGAAGTAGCAAAGGTAGCGGTTACCTCATTCTTGTCCCATAACTGGCCTGCTCTGAAGCAGAGGTGCCTTGCAGCGATCGTATTGGTCACCATATCCGCAATCATTTGTTGAATCAATTGATGCTCTTTCAAATAGTGATCAAATTGTTTTCTGTCCATTACATAGTCTAAGCTCGCATTCAAACAAGCTTGAGCTAAGCCAACGGCTCCCCAAGCTGTACTATACCGTCCATGAGTTAAGCCGTTATTAGCAACAAGTGATAGCCCGAAGCCGACATTACCAACCAAGTTATCGGTCGGCACTCTGCATTCTTCAAAACGCAATTCAGCTAACATGGATCCTTTGAATCCTAACATGCCAGTTATCGGAAGGATGGTTAGGCCCGGTGTATTTCGTTCAACTAACAAGGCTACGGCTTGTCCCTCACATTGTGCAAATACCAAAAAGACATCCGCTCTTTGTGCGAAGGTGATCCAGTTTTTTTGTCCTGTTATAACGTACTCTTCTCCCACTCGTTGAGCTTTCGTTTGAAGGTTTTTGATATCACTTCCGATTTGGGACTCTGTAATCGCAAATGCAGCCATGAGCTCGCCTGAACTCATCCGTGGCAGCCAGTACTGCTTCTGCTCTTGGGAGCCCCACCGTAGAATAGAGGAAGTGACCATCCCTTGAACACCAATGATATTCCGTAAATTTGCACAACCGCGACCAATCTCTTCATTCCATAACCCGTAAGTAATGTAGTCCATGTTAGCCCCATCGTATGCAGCAGGGATCGGTGCTCCCCAGTACCCTTTCTCCATTATCTTCTGAAGCACGGAATCGGGCACACATTCCTCTTGATCAATATGCGCTGCTACGGGTACGACTTCAGAATCAACAAAAGCTTTAAATTCCTCTTGCTTCTCTTTTTGTTGCTTCGTAAGTTCAAGATTTTCGATAAACAAAATATTACCCCTCTTCTTTTTAGTGATGGAGTCTATCGCCTTTCGTTAACCCAAATCTTCATTAACCTCTTGCATGTCATGTCTATCCGGCATCAAGATTTCAATTCCTACATCAATCAAGCGCTCACCACCCGAAAAACTAATCGTAATTTGTGCTCTTCTTTTTCTCTTGTCAATTTTTTTGATCATCCCTTCTAAGCCATATAACGGCCCAGATTGAACACATACCTTGGAATCTTCCACAATAACGTTTGAGTACTCGATAATATTTTCATGATTGATGAGCTGCAGGATCTGTCTGATTTCGCCCTCATCTATTTCGTTGAAAAAATCGTCGCAATTATTGTCTGGATGTCCCACTTCTAAGAGTGATCCCATTGACTTCTGAGCCCTTCGATTAACTTTGTCTAGCATAAACGTTGAATTGCGGAGCAATCGATAGTACTTCGGTATTTTTTTTAGCTCATAATACATGGTCGGAGTCATCTTCGTATGAATCAATAGATAGCCAGGAAATAAAGTTTTGACGACACTGTAAAATTCCCCATCTCTTTTTTCAGGAACTAGCCGTTTCGGAACACATGAATACAAATCTGCTTGGCCGAATTGTGACTTCAAGCATTTCTGAACAATGTCTTCACTGCCCGTTTCCACAAAAAGCGCATACCATCCCATACTATTTCTCCTAATTCAGATTCTGTCCGGATTTGAAATTCAATTATTAACCCGTGAACTATTTTCTATGTAAACCTGTTTACTGCGCTTATGTATCGTTATCGTAGAACAAAAAAAGGATCAGGAATTCATAAGTCGCTCCTCATCCATGTCTACAATATTTTATTAATCCATCATTTTTACTCTAAAGGCATAGCTTCGCCACTAATCTATCTTCTTTAAAAAAATAGACTATTGCCTACAAGAACTATGTACACTAAGAAAAATTAACGTGCCTAAACAACGATTAATCTTTACAGAGTGATTGTAGTAAGTCTTATGTACGCTTAATATATGCCTTTTTCCCTTTTCATCGTCTCATTTTTGCCAAACCCTGTCGTTTCATCAAACGCTTCGACGACAAATTCGACACATAAGGCGACCTTTCTTTGTTATCTATGGTTATATTTAGACATTATACCCTCTTAATGATCTAGTGTAAATATATAGGAGATGACTAAAGTGCGCATTTGAAAACGTTTACTTCAAGCAACTTTGGTTTTGGATTTTCACACTTATTTGCCAAGAAAAGGGTGTCTCGTTTTCATAGTAAAGGGGCTTAAGGAAATCGTCAAGTTCCTAATTTTATCTCTTAATCAGGAACGCTCACGGTATTAACCTGGTTAAGGCAGATAAAATAATGACTTAAGATCTAATGATAATTCTTCATAGCCAACCGATAACATGCTCTCGTGCTTCTTCCGCGGGGGTATTGTGAAGCGGTTTTATTGCATTTCCCTCACAAATTAAACAGTTTCAAACCGTAATGATTTATAAATATCGGTCATGACAGATCTGCTGAAATGAGTAAGGGGAACCATGACTGATGAAGGACACTGGGTTCAAGAAATTAAGGAAAATGACCCAATCCAAGAGGGGATACATTGTTTTAATTACGTAAATCATTATGGTGTATTTACTAATTACTGGATGAGTGATATCATTTTCCATGGCAATAAATAACTGAATTTGTAATTGGAGAAATAGATTGAGGAGGAGACAATGTTGAATGTATCCGCTGCGCTTCGTTCACATACATCCTTGTCTAGAACATTATTTATTGTTTATTCCATTTTGACGCTTATTTTTTACTACAGTTATGGAATGCTTGACTATTTCCGACTTAATCATTCGCTAGAACTCGATACTGCCATCCAGTATGAAAAATGGTCATCTACTTTTGGGGCACTATTTTATTATTTATTCTTTATTGCATTACTAACCATCCATTTTGTATATCGCAACAACATAAGCAGCTTACATAATTACTTGGTACTAATTGCCGCGTTATTTATAGGGATGGCTTGCATAAATGCAGTAATTTCTTTTGCCATCCCCTTACCTATGAGTAAGTTTGAACAACCGTTAATCATAGTCACCGTATTGCTTATTACAGACGTGATCGCAATGTGGCTCCGAAACAAAGAAATGACGTAATCGATAAACGACCCCAAGACTCGTACTATTAAAACATGAATCTTGGGGTTACTTGTTATAGGTCTATTAACGAATTGTATATAAAGCTTTGGACCAAGGGATCAATTGGTCTAACATTTGATTAACAGAATCGGCTTGGACTGCTTTTGGTTTGAAATCAGTACCATTTTCAAAATCTGTGAATAGCGACAATGCTGGATGTACACGCACATCTGCAATCAATAGCTCACCCATAATACCGCGCAGATGCTCGGCTGCTCGTGCACCACCTACAGAGCCATAAGATACAATACCCGCAGCTTTGTTATTCCATTCTACACGTAGATAATCCAGTGCATTTTTGAGAGCACCTGTAATGGAATGATTGTACTCTTGTACGATGAATACAAACCCGTCTTGTTTCGCAATCACTTCTGACCAACCTTGTGCACCAGAAGCATCTTGCCCTGGTTCACCTAGTAAAGGCAACTTGTAATCTGCAATATCAATAATTGTATAGTTCGCATCTCCCCGTTGATCTGCAATGTCTTTAACCCATTTTGCCACCTGCGGGCTTACACGACCTTCACGTGTTGATCCTATAATGATTCCGATATTTAATTCTGCCATTGCTTTTTCCTCCTTATTTTTTGAAGTAAAGAACTTGGTTATAAACTTCATCCTTACTCTCACCTTTCAAAACCCATAAATGTTCGAACTCGTATATCTTGAATTCGAGATGTATAGTAACATGATGATTCTCTTTTCGTCAACTTTTCTGCGCTGGGAAATAATTCAGAACATGAATATGTAAGACCACTTGGATGAATGAAATCACTCATAATTTAAAAGGGAATGGAAACAATATGATGTAAAGGAGGTTGCGTATGGAAAGTAATTGCGATTTATTTTCTCCTCAGCAGACTGATGTATATAATCAATTTCAACAGCTGTCCACGAAGATTAAGAGCATGTTGGCGTGCATGGATCAGGAAGATATCGATATTCTAAAAAATCTGAAGTTGCTCTCTAAAATATGTTCTGATACGGGAAAGCTGGTTTCCGCCTATCATTTGAGTCGACTTCTTCATCCCTATACAACGCAATGCAATGAAATTTTCAAAGCCATTAAGCTGCTGAGCGATCAACGGAAAGGTGCCCTTATTATCATTGAAAGAGAAGATAATATAAACGATTTGATCACCGTTGGCACTCCTCTATCCGCAGAGATCTCAAGTACGCTGTTAGTTTCCATTTTCCACACAGGGAGCCCGCTGCACGACGGTGCTGTCTTAATTCAGAAAGATACTATCGTGTCAGCAGCAAACGTACTTCCGCTAACCCGCAAATTATACAAGACCAAGCTCGGTACTAGGCATCGGGCAGCGATTGGATTATCCGAAAATACAGATGCTCTAACCTTCATCGTATCTGAGGAAACAGGTGCGAAATCATTTACCTTTAACGGCTCGTTATATGGATTTGAAATTCCTGACGAGTGAATTTAATCACTATTAGGAGTGCAATGTTGAATATGAAAAAACACAGTATCCATAATGATTTTTCGCAGCTTCGGATCGAAATGAACGAAAGGCTAACGGAAATCGAAAAAAAGGTGAATCAAAATATCGCCACTCTCAGTCATAATGATATTGGCATCATCGACATTGTCCAAAAGTTGTCTAGAGAACTGCTTGAATTGGAAACGACTGCATCGACATACTTACTTAATCGTATGTTGTCCAAGTATACGAGATGCAGTACTGAATTATCTCTAGCCATACATAAACTTAGCCGAAAACGCCAAGAAGCTCTCATTGTAATAGAGGCTGTCGACCCTGTAGCACCGTTTATAAACGGGGGGATACCCATTAATGCGGTAATTACAAGTCAACTATTAGAATCTATATTTCAACCTGATAGTTTGCTTCAAGAAGGAGCTGTTCTCATTCAATCTGATTTGATTGTTTCCGCTTCCAACACCTTGCCATTAACTGAGCAAATTTTTTGGGATCGAGCAGCAGATATCCGGGAGTTATCAGCAATCGGCTTGTCAGAAAAGTGTGATGCATTGATTATATTAATCACGAACGGCGGAACAGCCTATTTCTCATTGGAAGGCAATCTCTTTCCTTTCTCAGCTTCCTGAACAACAACGGACACAATCACACTAATTACTGCCTGCTGCGATCCATTTTGCGACGTCTACGGTACGTTTGGCTTGATGTTTTACTGCAGCCTGAACATCCTCTACCATTTTACCGTTTTGTACAGTTACGCTTGTCCCATAAGGATTTCCCCCGGCTGTAAAAAGGGATGGATCCGTATACCCTGGAGAAACTATAATGGCACCCCAGTGATACATAGCGGTATAGATTCCCAGAATGGTTTGCTCCTGCCCGCCATGGGGATTTTGAGCTGAAGCCATCGCGCTAACCACCTTATTAGCTAACTTGCCATGGAACCATAACTTCCCTGTGGTATCTAAAAACTGTTTCAATTGTCCGGGCATTGTGCCGTGCCCCCTGCTCCTTGCCGCCTTCCGCTGCCCATTGAGCCAAGCGATAATTCGTTCCTGTCATGCTGTAAAAAATAACCGCCAGTTTAACTGCACCCATCCTACTTGCTCCTATTCTTCACTTGGAATCATCATTTACTTCAAAACAAACTTACTATGAGTGTCACCTCCTGATTCATGTTTCATACGTCTTCTTCCATCTACGGCGGGATAGGTTCGGGTCAATCGCAAAAGAATGTTTTTATCCTGGGAGGTTCATTATTGAATCGCTGAATAAATGCCTGAAACCATGAACGCTCCCAAGTAAAAACTGCCCTTACCTATTCGTACGCACAATATGATCGGCTGTTCGAAATGCTAATGCAACCGTAGAATTTGTTGGGTTCGCTGCAGCAAGAACGGGTATCACGCTATTATCAGCGACGTAAAGACCGGAAACTCCATGAATTTCTCCATAACGGTTAGTCGCTGAGGTAGCGGGGTCAGTTCCCATTCGGCAGGTACAAGATTCATGAACATCGCTACCTGGCGGAAATAAGGTAGGCTCCCCATCTAAAATTACTCCCATTGCATTTGCCGATCGAGCAATACCATCACGCATTTGCTGAATCACTGTATAATCTTTGTTGCTATAAGAAAAATCAACTTGGTTTAAAGGCACGCCGTATTCATCTTGACGGTTTGGATCTGAATAAACTCTATTCTCTGGCCGCGACTCCACTAAACCAAAGGCAGCATATACGATACTCAGTTGATCCGGGAGCACTTTATCCTCGAATTGCTGGTATGAGAAGAATTGATTAGGACCTAAGATTTGTATTTGATACGGGGATTCTCTTGTTTCACGTTTCAAGATTGCCAGGTTACCAAGATTATCAGAAAACTCCCGACGGCTTATTTTCCCCGTACCCAATACAAATGAATGATTGGTTAAATAGCGTCCGATTGCTGCTCCTTGTATGCTCGAATTGAGCAAAATGCGAGGTGTTTCCAATGTACTTGCAGAAATGACAACATTTTTGGCTCGAATGGTATGCGTTTTTTTATCCGGAGATATTACACTTACGCCTGATGCTTTTCCATTTTCGACGAGCACCCGAGTCGTATAGGCATTCACTGCAAGATCAAAAGGTCTATCATTTAGGGCATAAGCAAGAAAATGAATGGAACTGAACCATGCATTAGAATGAATTTCCCCCATACGTGGGCCTGACATATCAATGGCAAGAGGCATATCAGTTGCCTCTAGTACTCCACCTGCATGAAGCCGATTCAAGAGAATCCTTTGCATGGTAGAGCCATCGGCATAAGATGTAGTGCAATGCAATACACGTTCTGCAGTCCTAAAATATGCGTCCAATTCAGCTGGATGAATAGGCCAAGATTGAAGTTGAAACTCTGCGGGTCGAGGACAAGCAGCATTCCAAAACAATGTTCTCCCGCCGAGAGCAAACGTTAACCTAGCTCCTGAAAATTCCGGAAGCCGCTCCCCGATAGGAGTAGAATTATCGGGCCATAATTGATCACGCATACGGTCGACATTCATGGTGGGGATATTTAATGCATGCGAATGAAATAGTTTATCCCCTTTTTCAAGAATCCCAATTCGCTTTGCCCCTTGGTTTTTCCATAACTCGCATAATCTATATAGCATTGCTCCACCACCTGCGCCACTCCCCACAATAAGCACGTCATATTCTGTATTGGCCATTTCATCGAGCGATTTGGTAGGTATCCAATTATTAGGGTACACCCACATATGGATCATTCCTCTCCATCTTAGAGTCCACACCATTTTATTACCCGCTTCTTGTCTCATATTCCAAATTCATTAAGCATTCTGCTCCCTTTCATTTTAATATCTTGATTTCGAGATAATTTGTGTTATACTAACTTTTATAAAGCAGCTCATCATTAATAACTATTAGAAAAGGAGAGCAGCTTTCCAATACGAAGGTCTTCTAAATTGAAAAAGAGGTTATGGGAAACAATAAAAATAAATGCAAAAGGAGCAATTATCATGGAGAAACATTCAACAGGTATTCACCACATCACGGCATTTGCTAGAAACGCGCAAGAAAACATCGATTTTTATGCAGGGATACTAGGTATTCGTCTTGTAAAAAAGACAGTGAATTTCGATGCTCCTGAGGTGTATCATTTTTATTTCGGGAATGAAAACGGAAGTCCCGGAACGATTATGACATTTTTCCCTTGGGAAACGGGACGGAAAGGCCGCGTCGGCGGCGGACAAGTGGGAGTGACAACGTTTGTCGTTCCTACGGGCTCCATGGACTTCTGGGAAGCGCGGTTGCAACATTTCGGTGTACAAACAACCCGAACAAACAGATTTGGCGAACAATACTTGCAATTCTCGGATCATGACGGGCTGCAGCTCGAAATCGTAGAACGAGAGGATGGCCCAAATAGCAAATGGTCTTTTGGAGGAATCCCGGTGGACAAGGCCGTTAAAGGTTTTGGAGGAGCTGTATTGTACAGCACTCATCCGAAGGCAACCTCTGAATTGCTTGAGAACGTGATGGGATTCGAAAAGATCGGAGAAGAAGGAGACTGGATGCGCTTCAAAGGCAGCGCCGATCTGGGCAATGTAATCGACATTAATATCGCACCAATGGAACGCGGCTCGGGCGGTTACGGTACCGTGCACCATATCGCATGGCGCGCCAAAGACTTTGAGGATCATGAGGAATGGAGAGAGCATGTTGCACAAGCTGGCTATCACCCAACTCCGGTCGTCGATCGTCAATATTTCAATGCAATTTATTTCCGTGAGCAGGGAGAAATCTTATTCGAGATTGCTACCGATCCTCCAGGATTCACCCGTGATGAGACATTTGAGGAGCTTGGTACGGATTTGAAGCTGCCTGCACAATATGAACCACACCGGGCACAAATCGAAAAGCTACTGCCTCCTATCCAAGTACGCGAATTGGAGGGGAAATAATTATGCAGCATATTTTTCAAAAAGGCACGGATCCATCAAAGCCTACACTCGTCCTGCTCCACGGTACTGGCGGAACTGAGCATGATTTGCTCCCGGTTGCACAAATCGTATCGCCGGAGTCTTCCGTGCTGAGCATCAGAGGAAATGTACTTGAGCACGGCATGCCTCGCTTTTTCCGTAGATTAAGCGAAGGTGTCTTTGATGAAGAGGATCTTATCTTTAGAACGAATGAGCTGAATGAATTTCTGAATGAAGCAGCGACGAAGTATGAGCTTGATCGCAACAACTTCATTGCAGTCGGCTACTCCAATGGAGCCAATATTGCCGGAAGCCTCTTATTTCACCACCAAGGTTCTCTAAGAGGAGCAGTGTTGCATCACCCTATGGTTCCGCGTCGCGGGCTGAAACTGCCCGACCTGTCCGGTACGCCTGTATTTATCGGTGCAGGAACGAACGATCCGATTTGCGCACCGCAAGAGACGGAAGAACTGCAGACGCTGTTAACCCAAGCAGGTGCACATGTAACCGTACATTGGGAGCAGCAAGGCCATCAATTAACGCATTCTGAGGTTCATGCAGCCTCATCTTGGTTGCAAAGCCATATCAATCAGGGGTGAGCCCATGCTAACCATTTATCCGGAGGAGCAAACCGAGCGGGATAATTATAAACTGCTAATCGGCAGTATCCTTCCAAGACCGATCGCGTTCATCACAACATTGTCAGCTGAAGGCGTATTAAATGCCGCACCTTATAGCTATTTCAATATCATCTCTGCCAATCCGCCCATGGTTTCTGTATCCGTTCAAAGAAAAAATGGCGTTCGCAAAGATACATCTAGAAATATGATGGAAACTGGCTCGTTTGTTGTTCATATATCGGATGAGGATTACATCGAGGCAATCAATCTAACCGCGGCCAATCTTCCGCCAGATGAGAGCGAAGTGGACTTCGCTCAACTTACTTCCATCCCAAGCACCAAGATTAAGGTTCCAGGGATTGCCGAAGCCAAAATCCGCATGGAATGTACGTTAGAGCAATCTCTTGCTCTCGGCGGATCGCCTTCGTCTCCAGCATGTGATCTCATTATCGGGAGAGTCGTGTGCTTTCACATTGCGGAAGAATTGGTTGAGGGCGGGCGTATCGATGCACAACGATTAAAGCCAGTGAGCCGATTAGCCGGTAACAACTACTCGAAGTTAGATGAAATCTTTAGCATTGATCGACCCAATTAATTGATAGTTTTGAGTTCGCAATCCTACAAATCAATGAATCACAATATCTTTAATCATAGTAAAGGCTGCCAAAATGATTGGCAGCCTTTCTTCACGTATTGATATCTTTTCATTTCCTACAAAAAAAATCGGAATTTAGTGTTTACAAGAATCCGATATTGAGTTATATTTAACATAACTTCCAGATATTACTTACAAAACTATCAGAGGAGTTGAATCCGTTTGAAGAAATTGCTTATGTCATTATCAGTACTGGTCGCCCTGGCTACAGCAGCACCTGCATATGCTTCCACTGCACCTGTCGATGCTGTCAAGCCTGAGGTTCAACAAACACAGAAGTTCGTTAAGTACTTTGCACTTCGTCCCAATGAACTGAGCTCACTGGAAGGGATCTATTTGAAGAAAGGCCAACAGCTTACGGTCTATGCACAAGGGAGCTATTCGTATTTTTCGGTATATGACTCGAGCAATCATCTCGGGACATTTTTCAACAGCAATGTAGGAAGAATTTTCACTGCGACTGAAGACGGGTATCTGTATTTGCAGTTTGCGGCACCTTCCACCTATACAATCAACCACATCACGGCTACTTATTTCATTAATTGACCTGAGGTTGATATAATACCAACCACATTTCTTGCAATAACAAGAAATGGATCTGCTAGAAATGAAGACAGCGACAGTTATGGACAACACATCGTCCGAACTGCCGCTGTTTTTTGTGGTTAAGAAGTGAACATTAATATTTCATGAACGTAACCGTAAATTTCGTATACGCGTATCTCTCACTTTCCACCTTAATCAAGGCTTGATGTGCTTCGATAATAGATTTGGCTAAGGCTAAGCCAATCCCTACCGAGTCATGCTTTTTGGAGCCTCTAGCTTTGTAGAATCGTTCAAAAATATGTGGCAATTCCTCAGCAGCAATTCCCTCTCCGAAGTCTTGAATCACAAGCTCTGTATAAATCGGTGTATCTTCGATTGCAATCTTAATCTTCTCACCCGGTTCGGAGTGTTCTATCGCATTCTTCAGCAGATTCAATAATGCTTCCTGCATCCATACTTTATCGTGAACAACGACGACTTCCTCCGGGGTATGCCAATCAATCGATATATGCTGATTGGTAATCATGCTCTGTAAGCGATCTAGAGCGTCCTCAATGGTCTCTACTAAATTGGCCGATTCTTTCTCAAATGAAATAGCTCTTGCATCGATTTTCGCTACCTTCAACAAATTGTGAATCAACACATTCATTCTTGAGATCTGCACATCATTATTTCCCAACAGTTGAACTTGTTGCTGGCGCGGTAAACTGTCATTCATCATCATCTCATTGTAGATAGATATCGTGGAAAGCGGTGTTTTTAATTGATGAGATATATCCTGCAGCATTTGTACTAGAAATGCCCTCTCATCACGTAAATCCTGCATGCTTTTGCGAATAATATCTTTCATCGAACGAAAGGAAACTGCCAGTTTCGCGAGATCCCCTTCTTTGTTCTCATTAATAACAACCGAATAATCCCCATCGATTATTCTTTTGGCAGCCGAAGTAAGCTGTCTAATTTTCTGGAAGATCATCTTGTGCTGTAAATAGCTTGCCAGAAGCAGAATACATCCGAAACACACCAATCCCCAAAACATAAATTGGTTATGGCTAACAATATGATTATTTAGAAGTGGGAAAAGCTGTGACTCCAGACCTTCATATAGTCCATAATGCCTTAAAATCTCTCTCCCTTTTTCCTGATATAGAATGGAGTCCGTAGAATGGCTAGTTAAGACTTTCAAAATTTCCGCTTCATTCTCAGGGTTTTGCTCAACCAATCTTGCGGTAATTTCCCCCCAAGATGCAATGGAATCGCTTTTCAATTGATTGTAGAACAGTTGTTGGGTAATGAATTGATAAACGGTAAATAACGTTAACAGAACGGCCAGTATCGTGATATAGCCTTTCAACTCGATATTTTTCATCATCTTACTCTCTGCTCACATCCTTGCTCCAGCGGTAGCCCAATCCTCTTTGTGTGACGATAAACTGCGGATTTCTCGGATCATCTTCTACTTTATCTCGCAATCGTCGAATGTATACAGATAACGTATTTTCATCAAAGAAAACCTCATCACCTTCCGTTATATTCATAAGGAGCTCATCTCTTTTCAGTGCTTTGTGGGCGTTCATCATGAATGTGAGAAGAAGTTTATATTCTAAATTCGTTACCGGAATGCTCTCTTGATTTTTGTACGCCTTGACTAGGTTCATATCGATTTTGATATTCTCAGATGTTAAGATCGTGGAAGTAGTCCCTAGACGCGCTTGCTTGCGCAATTGCACTTTCACTCTGGACATGAGTTCCTTCACGCGAAAGGGCTTCGTAATATAATCGTCCCCACCAATATCCAGTCCCATGACCACATTTGCTTCTTCATCAAGGGCGGTTAAGAAAATAACTGGTGTATCGCTATGTTTTTTAAAATGCATGCATAAATCATAGCCATTTCCATCTGGAAGGCCGATATCTAGAATAATTAAATGAAAAGTACGATGATCAAACTGCTGCTTCGCTTCTCTGACACTAGATGCTTTGACCAGCTCATACCCCTCATTTTTCAATGAAAATTCGATAGCTAGACCAAGAGCATCATCATCTTCAACCAGCAATATGTTGCTCAACGCGTGGCCTCCTCCTCTTTCTATTTCAGCCATAGGCCAACAAAATCAGAATAGCCTGACTATACACATAGCCAGGCCCTTCGTATTATTCTTCCCTGATCACATCAATAATATTATCCTTTTGGATTTTGCGCAGCGGAATCAGAACTGATACATAACTGATGAACAATGCAGCAGCAAACGTAATGAGACAAGCCGAATAAGGAATCGTCCATTCAAGCTTCTTGATACCGGAAACAGCCAAATATAATATATAAGAAAGTATACAACCGAAAAATATCCCTTGTAAACTTCCAGAAACACCATAAATGAGCGCTTCATAGATAATCATTTTTTTCAGATCTTTTTGCGACATGCCTATTGATTTTAATGCAGCCAGTTCTTTTCGTCTAATGATGATACTGATCGTAATCGTATTAATGATATTCACACTGCCAATCAGAGAAATAACCGCAATAAAACCATATACGAGCACTTTAATCACAAGCTCTGATTCTTTCCTTGTTTTATTCTCGTCCAGCTGATTAACGATTGTAATCGAGTGCTTGGTTCCAACGGTCTGCTGGATGTCCGCAACTGTCGCGCTAGATTGATTGACATCCTTCAATTTGATTCGAAAACTAGCGTCCTGTTGGCTAACTTCAGATACATTACTAAGCGACTTCAACTGCTCCATAACTTGTTGTCTTGCTGATGTCTTACCATGTATATCATCTTGCAGATAGATGGTTAGATCCGATTTCGTGGACTCATTGTTCACGTATTTGGTTGCAAATGCGATATCCATAATCGACGAAAAAGTAATAAACAATACACTACTTATAATGATGGATAAGATGGTAATCGTATATCGATTTTTATTTCTTTTTACATTTTTCAAGGCCAGGCTCATTGGAAAAGAAACCGGCTTTTTCAGCACCGTATTTTTTTGTTTTTTGATCGATTCTTTCCTTATCGATAACCTGCTGCTGATTGCCAGCAAGGGAGATATTCTGCCTGCAAAAAAAGCAGGATAATAGCTGGACGCCAGCACCGCTGTCAGGGTAATGAGCGAACTGATCAATATGATCGACCAATCGATATGTAAGAACGAGACGCTTGCACCCGTTTCTAATAACAGGTAGAAAATGAACTGTAGAGCTGCAAGTGCCAGGATGCTGCATACAATCCCAATCGGGATCGCGATAACAGCCAGTACAGCAGCCTCTCTCATGACGATGTGTCGAATCTGCTTGCGCGTAGCGCCAATACTTCGGAGCAATCCGAACTGTTTCATCCGCTCAACGACACTAATTTGAAAAGCGTTATAGATGACGACAGCTGTCGCAACCACAACGATACTGATGACGATGACGAGCACGGCCAAAATCGAACGATTCGACTGCGGCTTCAACACTCTGATCAATTCTTCATTGATCACCAGCTTCTCAGTTCCCGTAAATGATTTGATCTCGTCCAAAACTTCATTAAAGTTCGCGTTATGGTTGATTGTAATTAATATTTGGCCTTCACCGATGGCAAAATCATGCTTATAGGTTAATAAGCGGCCAACTTTACTTTTCTGTGTAAACTCGCGATTGTCGAGCAACCCAACAAGTTTATAGGTTTCTCCATCCAATTGAAAGGATTCTCCGAGCTTAAGATTTTTATTAATATAAGGAAGCGTCCATGAATCTACAGCCGCCTCATGCTCATTTGCAGGTAATTGGCCATCCAAAAGGCTATAGGGTAAAAACTCCATTGCACGATGATCGGCGAAACTCATTTGTACCGAAACGTCCCCAAGTGGGATTGTTTTGCCCTGAGACATCAATCCATACGATGCGATTTGAGGATTATATCTGATTTTATTCAATATTGCTTCATCGTAATTGGATATGCCGACATGAAACGAAAACCCATTCAGCTTTTTGATGTTTTCAATTTGGGAGAGCTGCGATCCTCTCATAAACAGGCCAATCGTGGAAATTAACGCTACAGAGAGTATGATTCCGACCAGGGTCAAGATGGTTCGCTTGATATTCCCTTTTAAATATCGGCTGCTTAGTTGTTTGTAACTGCTGATCAACTTCATTCTCCTCCAGTCTATGCCTGATTCGCAGCTAGCCGTTGATCTGAAATGATACTACCGTCTTCGATCGTAATGACCCGATCGGAAGCCGATGCAATCGATAAATCATGCGTAATCAACACAATGGTTTGATTGTATTTCTTCGCTGTCAAACGTAATAAATCCATGACTTCCTTCGTATTTTTCGTATCTAGGTTGCCTGTGGGCTCATCGGCCAGTATCAAATGCGGACGATTGATAAGCGCTCTGCCAATGGAGACCCGTTGCTGCTGGCCGCCAGATAGTTCGGAGGGCAGATGAGTCTTCCGTTCATGAAGCCCTAGAGTTTCTATAATTTCATCGAGATACGTCATATCTACCTGTTCATTATCTAATATCGAGGGCAAAGCGATATTTTCCTGAACATTTAATACCGGAATCAAGTTAAAGAATTGAAAAATGAATCCGACTTTTCTTCTTCTGAATATCGAAAGCTCATCATCCGAATAATCGTAAATACTATTTTCCCCAATGAATACTTGTCCTGAAGTCGGCCGATCCAACCCTCCTAATATATGCAGCAGTGTGCTTTTCCCGGAGCCGGACACACCTACGATGGAGACAAATTCTCCTTGTTGAATCGAGAGGGAAATCCCTTTTAACGCGTCTACCCTACTATTGCCTTCGCCATAGCTCTTCACTACATTTTCCATGCGTACAACTTCCATACTGTCACCCACTTATCATGTAAAGTTCAAACTCTTACACTTAATCTTGAACATCTACAAAGTTTACTTTGTCTTCGCTATCTGGATACACACTTCTGACTTCATCCAAAATCTTGTTCACCTTCTCTTTATTTTTATAATCGTAGCTGTATCTTTGGAAATGAATTAATGAGAGCGTTGACTCTGCTTCCTTTAATTTGTTGTAAGTTTGGTCGTCAACAATAACAAGATCCATAGTTGGCATATACCCGATCCACGCCTGATGTTTCACATACTGTACAGGCACCATCTGACCATTCAAATCGATTTGGTTATTCTTCGTTTCGTCAAATAAAGAGAATAACAAGTTTTTACCATTCGATAATTCTTTGATGGAGGTAACTGGATCTGAAAGAATAGACACACTGCCAGGTTCTTTTCTGGCTCTAATAATCCCCTTCTTCATGAATTGCTCAGCTGTAGAACGAGTAATAACCGAATACTTGATATACCGAGTTGAAAATTCTTCACCCGTTTCATCCCGATCTTGCTCTGCAATTTTTGTAGTTATTGTTGTTGTAACCAATTTCATTTTGTAGTCAACCATTTCTTTGCTTACATCTTTGTACTTCTCTTTGACTTTGCTCACATCTTGATTCGTTCCAATCACTACAATTCCATCGGCCGGTTGCGATGGTCCTTCTATATAACGTTTTACCCCAAATCCTATTCCTGCAAAAATAGCGATAACCAACACGAAACCAATTATTTTTTTCATCCTGTCTGCTCCTTTTATCAAATTCATCTGATGTCTGGATTATAGATGACTTTGCTTCTCAAGTTAATGACTCTTGTCTAACCATTTTCATCATTTTCCTTACTTTTTAGTAAGAATCGAAATGAACACGTGACTTTTCCAGATAAAATAGCGACAGTCATGGACCAAAATTGCCCGAGACTGCCGCTGTTTTATGTGTTTACGGACTTCTCTATTGAATACCACGCATTTCAAATCGAACTATTCACTCGGCATAAAGCCAGATCCAAAAGCTTTCCTCATCTTCTGTTGAACAAGAAGCGCAGCTTCATAAGAATCAGCCGTGACAATAAAGTCCACATTCTCCTTCATCTCTTTGAAACACTCTATGTTTATATCCTGAAAATCATCATCAAACCAAATCATACCTGCCCAGATAGCTCCTTCCTCTTTATACTTTTTGAGGTCTGGGCTATGATAAAGCAAGCTTCCTGAATTAATCCCTTTTATTTTTTCAAATATATACGTATCTAATGATATATACTTGTTCGAAATATCGATGCCGTCAATTCGAATGGAACCTACGAATTTATGTTGTCGTAGAAAAGGCCGAACTAATGTCCCGGATATGTAAATCGAGGTTTTCTTAAAAGATGAAGGGTCTTTCTCATTATAAGTTATAGCAGATCGAACCACATCGATCTTCTTAGGAAATTGGTAGACTTCTAAGAATATGAACGTTGGGATTCCAAATACAATTAGCACTGATAATAAGATGATTAAGGTAGTTTTGAATGTATTATTCAAATGTGGTTCAACTCCTATATGAAGTAATATAGATGAACTGAAATACATATTTAACCATTCCGCTCAGAACTTGGAATTCCTTCAACCTCACTGTTTGATTAAGATCTATATGCAAATCATTTGGTCATATGAAAAAAAGCAAAAGAAGCCGATTTTCTATTTCAGAAAATCGGCTTCTGTCTCTATGCAGTAACACTTCTAGTTGCTATGCGTTTACATTGCTTACTCACTCGAAATTCGTCTGCTCACGGTAACCATAATAGCTGCCAGCACGAAGAAGTACATAGGCATCGTCACTAATGAGTCATTATGCAAATAGCTCATTCCGCTCGTAATCAGACTCACGATGAGATAATACCCTAATCCAAAAATAGCTCCTGCTGTCCCCAATACATCGCTGTAGCGCACCAGCGCCAAGCTTAAGCAGTTCGGAATCGCCATACCGATACCGAGCAGCAGGATGAAGATACAGGCGACAAATACACCCATGGACAACAGCGATGAGCTTAATCCACTAAGCGTAAACCCGACCAACGCTCCTGCACCGAGTGCGGTTACAAGACAGCCGATCAGAATGATCTGCTCTGGCTTATAGGTGGACAATAGTCTTTTCGACAACATGGCTCCTACTATTGATGACAACGCAACAAAAATACCAAAGAAGCCATAGATGCCGGGCGTCATCTCATAGTATTCAATAAAAACGAAAGGAGCTTCTGCATAGTAACTGAACAGAATGCCATTTGTTGCGCCGATTAGAAAGCCAAATGCCCATACCCTGCCGTCTGCAATGAGGCGCTTGACGACAGCTATTGTATTCACATTCGAAGTCGTCGTAGCAACTCTCGTCTCAGGCAAAGAAGCGAACGTGTACGCGAATATTGCCACACTCATCACAACAAGGGTTAGAAATACAGCCCTGAAGCCTAGCGACTGGTCGACCCAGCCTCCAATCAGCGGCCCTAGAGCGGGTGTAAAGGCAAGAGCTGCTGAGATTTGAGCAAATACAGCATGACGCTTCGAGCCATCGATGCTTTCTCGCAAGATCGTTTGCGTGACAACCGAGCCTGTACTTGCTCCGAATGCCTGAATGAACCGACTTACCAATAGCCATTCCACGGAACCTGACAGGTAACAGCCTAGGCTACCGATTCCATATACGAAAATGCCCCACAGCATAGCAGGACGTCTGCCAATTGCATCCGATAACCTTCCCCAGCAAAACACGCCAAACGCAAAACCAAGAAAATAAATGCTGAGCGTAAGCTGAATCATGTTGTTGCTTGCCTGCAATTGACTAGCAATATCCGGCAAGGAAGGCGTGTATATCGTTTCACTGATTTGTGGAAATCCCACAAGAATAATAAACAAAAGCAATGATGGAGTTGAGATTTTTTGTGCCAAGTTACATTCCCCCTATAATTTCGGAAATCTCAATTACATCATCGAAATGTCAGGGTATCGGGGGTTTGCATTTGATTAATCTTGCAAATGAGAGTGCCATAATAAGTGATCACCTTACAATGTTATAGGGGTAAATATATTGTGGATTATATCAGAATCCCATAAATATTACCACGCACGAACAAGATTGTATTGGTAACCTTCTTGCTTACGCCGTCTCCAACTTCTCTCAAATTACATCTACTATAATAGAGTAGATCAAAGAATGGGGGTCATGATAGATGAGCAAGCATCTTTCCTTATTAACATGGAATATGTATTTGGGCGCAGATACCTCCCCACTATTTACAGCACCGCCCGTGTTGATACCAGAGCGAGTAACCGAGGTGTTCCGCCAGTTTCTCGCAACAAATATCCTCACTCGGGTGAAATCCATAGCACGTCAGATTGCTAGCAAGAAACCGGACTTTATTAGCCTGCAGGAAGCAGAACGAATTCAGCTTGTGATCCCAAGCTTTCGAACCGTCACGTATGACTTTATCAGCTTACTACTAAAGGAACTGCGGGAACTCGGATTGCGTTATGAAGTGGCAGCTGTCAATCATAATTTCTCGGCAGAGCTTCCGGATAGTCATGGCAACACTGTTCGATTTCTTGATAGAGATGCTATTTTGATCCGCACAAGCAGCAAGCTTAAGATCGTTCAAAAGACTGAAGCAAATTTCAATACGAATCTTGTTATTCAAATTGGTGGGCAACCTTTTGTAGTGGTACGAGGATGGTCTTCCATTGGTGTGTGTTGGCATGGACGTACATTTAGAATCATTAATACTCATTTGGAACCACTCTCTCCAGCTATACAGGTTGCACAAGCACAGGAGATTATTGATGGGCCAGGAAATAGCCAGCTTCCCTTGATTGTTACAGGGGACTTGAATTCAAATGCAGATGGGACCGGAACCCCCACCTACGGCTTATTTTTAGCAGATGGTTTCCATGACACGTGGGTAGAAGTCGGTAAAGGCAATGGATTTACTTGCTGTCAAGACGCCGACCTATTGAATAATCAATCTTCCTTACTCTCAAGAATCGACTACATTCTTTTCAAAAATGGATGGATACCCCTCAAGGCAGATAATGCTGGAGAGAAGCAGCAAGATCGAACCGAAACAGGACTGTGGCCTTCCGATCATGCGGGAGTTTCCGCAGCATTAAAGCTGAACAAAAATTGTTACTAATCTAGATTGGACAGAATACTCTTCAACAGAGGCATTTTCAATGAGCATCCCTCCTCAGAACGGGCATGCGCTCATGAAAATGCCTTTTTATTCACCTATTTCAATGAGTGACATCCCTTCCAAAGTACTCCAATTACAAATGAATTCAAGCGTACTGCTTATCACACAGCTCGAAGGAATCAAGTGCAGAAATCAGAATTACCAATATTTACGCATGATAAATATGATAAAAATCACCTTCTATTGTGAAATACATCACAAACACTAGGTTGAAAGTAGATTAAAATTGAAATGAACATCAACACATACCCTTTCAGCACGAAACAGCACCCAAAATAGCCGTCAGTCAATAACGGGAAAATTGGAGTACATAGCCACCCCAACATCTGGTTTGCTTCGTCTGATTTTATTCTGGGTATTGAAACTATGTTCATTTATAAAGAGATAGAAAGTGGAGGGTTTCACATGAGAAAGAAAGCTACAGCAACAATGATTCTTCTTCTGTCGATCATGCTTATCATCGCAGGATGCGGTGGTAATGGGAACAAGACGCAGGGTCAAGACAACGCAGCAAAAACGGAGAAACCAGAAACAGAAGCTGTGTCCGGCGCTTCTAAAGCGAGCTATACCCCTATCGATCAACTGAAAGACAAATATGATATCATCATCATCGGTGCTGGCGGAGCGGGAATGACTGCTGCTCTTGAGGCCAAAGCCAAAGGCATGAATCCCGTTATTTTCGAAAAAATGCCAGCAGCCGGCGGAAATACGATGAAATCCTCTTCGGGTATGAATGCATCTCAAACCAAGTTCCAAAAAGAGCAAGGCATTCAAGACAATAACGACCTCTTCTTCGAACAAACATTAAAAGGTGGTCACGGTACGAACGACAAAGAAATGCTTCGTTACTTCGTAGACAATTCCGCAAGCGCAATCGACTGGTTGGATTCCATTGGCATTCGCTTGAACAACCTTACGATTACTGGCGGTATGAAGGAAAAACGTACACACCGTCCTGAAGACGGATCTGCTGTTGGACAATATCTCGTCAGCGGCTTGGTCAAGAATGTACAGTCCAAAGGAATTCCGGTTTTCGTAAATGCGAAAGTTACTGATATTACAGAAAAAGACGGAAAAGTGAACGGCGTTAAAGTCCTCTTCGAAGAGAAGGATGAGAAGAACATTGCCGCAAACGCAGTTGTTGTCACAACAGGCGGTTATGGTGCTAACATGGACATGATCTCCTCTGTTCGCCCTGATTTGAAAGGTCTCGTAACAACGAACCAAATCGGCAGCACTGGTGACGGCATTACGATGATTGAGAAGCTCGGCGGCGTAACTGTAGATATGGATCAAATTCAGGTTCACCCTACTGTACAGCAAGAGAAGTCCTATCTTATCGGGGAAGCAGTTCGCGGTGAAGGTGCAATCTTGGTTGATAAAGACGGCAAACGATTCACGAACGAGCTGGATACTCGCGATAACGTAACGGCAGCAATTAATAAACTGTCTGACAAAGCAGCTTACCTTGTATTTGATTCTGGCGTGAAATCCCGTGCAAAAGCTATTCAACAATACGACAAAATGGGATTTGTCATCCAAGGTGAAACGGTTGAAGATTTGGCCAAAGTAATGGGCGTTCCGGGCGACCAGCTCAAAGCTACACTTGATACATGGAACGGCGCGGTGAAAGACAAAAAAGATGCTGAATTCGGCAGAACAACAGGCATGGACAACGAATTGTCCGCTGGACCATTCTATGCAATCAAAATTGCTCCTGGTATCCACTACACAATGGGCGGCGTAAAAGTCAACACAAACACCGAAGTTGTAACCAAGGATGGCAAGGCTATAACCGGTCTCTACGCAGCAGGTGAAGTCATCGGCGGCCTGCACGGCGAGAACCGTATCGGCGGGAACTCCGTTGCAGATATCATTATCTTCGGTCGTCAAGCAGGTATTAAATCTGCTGAATTTGTAAAAGCACAATAAAGCTAGTATATCTCCCCCCCTCAAACGCTTGGGCTCTTCGTAGTCCAAGCGTTTTATTTATCTGTACACTCTCTCCTCCCAATAATCACTCCCTCTTTACGCTGGGAAAGTGATAGTTTGCTCGAATAATAAGCAATTAGAACTATTGATTGTAGATCTCTGTTCCTCTACTATCTAGCTATGATTTCCTTTCATTTGTGTGAATAAAAAAGAGTGGGATGAATTGAGAAAAGCACTAATTGAAGCCAATATTGGCGGTGTAAAAAATGTTGTTATCAGCTTCCAAGTCAAAGGCGGCGGTGGATACTTTATTCCACTCATCGACTCCTATTATAAATAATCGTATACATAAAGGATGTGCTGCGACACATCCTTTTTCTGTACATAATGTTTCTGCTTCGTTTACAAAATAAATAACCGGCCGCTATTTCTAGCAACCGGTAATACAATGAAATCCCTATTCTCCATGCGATTATAGCTTGAAACGATTCACCATCTCCTGCAGTTCTTCCGCCATTTGCTTTAACTGCCCGATCGAAGCAGAAATGGTCTCTACAGAGGCAAGCTGCTCCTCAGATGCAGCCGCCACCGATTGTACGGTGGAAGACGTATCTGCTGCAATCTTCGCCATTTCGTCAACTGAAGCCGTAATCTCCTCAGTACCTGCTGACATCTGTTCTGTCGCAGCTGATGTCTCCTGTACTTGCCCTGTCACTTGCTGCACCAGCGCCATGATATGCTCGAACATCTGCCCTGCCTGCGCAACAACCTTCATACCTGACGCAACATCCTGACGTACATAAGCCATTGCATTTACCGTTTCCTGCGTGCTGTTTTGCATTTCCACAATAAGCTCGGCTATTTGCTTGGCTGATTCACTAGACTGTTCAGCCAGCTTGCGTACCTCTCCAGCAACGACTGAGAACCCTCTGCCGCTCTCCCCGGCTCTTGCTGCTTCAATCGAGGCATTGAGCGCAAGAAGATTCGTTTGCCCTGCAATATTCGTAATGACATCAATAATGTTCTCGATCTGCTGAGAATGATCATGCAGCTGTTCAACAGCAGATTCCGTTGTTTGTACAGATTGATTAATTGACTTCATCTGCTCCATCGCATCGACGATCGTTGCATTGCCCTGCTCAGCTTGTATAGCCGAATGATTGGCCAATTCCGCAACGCTCGATGTATTTTCGACAATCGATTGAATACCGCGTGCAAATTCTTCAAGCGCAATCGCATTTTCCTCCGATGCTGTCTGCTGCAGCTGCGCACCCGATGCGACCTGTTCCATTGAAGCGGCAATATGCTCTGTCGCTTGCGCCGTTTCATTCGCATTGTCAGAGACTAAGCGTGAATTGTGAAGCAGTTGCACCGAACGCTCATGCACCGTGCTCATAATCGAGGACAAACCGTCCATCATCTTGTTGAAGTCCTTCATCAGCAGCCCGATCTCATCCTTCGAATCATAGGAGCCGCGAACCGTGAGATCTCCTTGTTCTGCTTGCTTCATCAAGGTTTGCATTTGTCGAAGCGGCTTCACAATCAGATTGGCGATCACATATCCAACCAGCACGCATACAAGCAGTGAAATCATTCCGATGATTACGTTCGTCGTGGTGGAAGCTTTCGTTAGCTCCGTTGATTTCTTCGCTTGCTGATCCGCCAAATTTTCATTCCACTTTACAAGCTCGGTCAACACTTCTTGTACCTTACTGCGAGAATCGCGTACATTGCTTACGTAATAGTCATATGCCTCTTCGTTCTTATTCGCGATTGCCAACTCTATAGCACGAATATTACTATCGCGATATGGCTTTAGCGCCTTCTCATACTCAGCTACGAATGTTTTTTCCTCATCTGTTTGCAAGACTTCCTTATATTTCTTCATGAGTGTATCACTTTCACCACGGAAACGAGCAATAGATGCTTTGAGCTCACTATTCCGCCGATCATCACTGCTTGCCATTAATTCGAAAATGGCTGAGTCAATGGAACGGTTATTCACCATAATCTGCTTCACCCACATGATCGACATCAGATTATGCTTGAAAATGGTGTCGTTCTTATGATTGATCTCGTTCATGGCGCGATACGAAATCGACGTACTTAATGCCAGCAGCAAAATGCCGACACCAACCAGTATAAAAATTTTAATTGAAGTGTTCAGGTCTTTAAATCTAAACTTCATGCTTTCTCTCCCCTCTAGTTAACTTTATCATTATCGACAAAATCAGACATAATTTTTATAGATGTTATGACTTTTTATCTGTTTTTCTGAAAACTTACTGCAAATACATCATATTCAAGGCTCTCTGATCGTCAAATAAACACAACAAAAAAACCCATCATTGAACGTACGCTACCAGCAGCTGCATTACAGCTCTCGCACGTATATTCATGATGGGTCTCGTCTACAAAAAGAGAAGTAAGTTGAATTTGTGATCGTAGAGGATCATGTTCACTTGCTGCATCTTCATTCAGGTGAAGGATGGCCATCTCATTTGAAATGAAATAAATCGGCTTCTATCCATGCATCCCTGCCGCATACTTAAGCTTAATCGACATATTGTGCACACACCGCAAGTACCGTATGGTTCCTGTATTCGCACGCATAATGACCGAATGCGTCTCCACACGCTGACCAGGTAAGTTACGAACCCCATTCAGCAAGTCGCTATTCGTGATGCCCGTCGCTGCAAATATGATGTCGCCCGAACCTACAAGCTGTTCCATTCGAAGCAATGCATCAGGGTGCTGAATCCCCATCCGCTTGCAGCGCTCTAGCTGTTCCCGACTCTGCACCATGAGCCGACCCTGCATTTCTCCGCCAAGACAGCGGAGAGCTGCTGCAGCCAGCACGCCTTCCGGTGCTCCGCCAGAACCGACGTACAGATCAACGCCACTCTCGATAATTGCCGGTACAATCGCACCGGATACATCCCCATGATCAAGCAGCTTAATCCGAACTCCACTGCTGCGTAGGGCTTCAATAAGTTCACGATGGCGATCTCGCTGAAGAATCATGACCGTGAGATCTTCTACAGACTTGCCCAGCCTTGCTGCGGACTTCTCCAGTGTTACCTCAATCGGATCATCTAAATTGACGTGGCCTGCGAGCAGCGGGCCTACGGCTAGCTTCTGCATATACATATCTGGAGCGTGCAGAAGATTGCCCCTCTCTGCAATAGCGATGACTGACATTCCGTTATTCAATCCATTCGCGACAACTTCTGTTCCTTCTAGCGGATCCACTGCGACATCAACATCCGGCCCGAAGCGGCTCCCAACCTTCTCTCCAATATAGAGCATTGGTGCCTCATCCATTTCACCTTCACCGATTACAACCGTCCCATTAATCGGAACGGAATCGAACATTTCCCGAATAGCAGAGGTAGCGGCATAATCCGCGCCATGCTTGTCACCCCGGCCGATCCAGGAGGCTGACGCCAGAGCGCCTGCCTCTGTAACACGTGCGATTTCCAGAGCTAGCTGACGATCCATCTCCACTTCTCTCCCTTTTATCTACGACAAGTTGATTTCACTCACGTAATCAAATCCATGACAATGCCTGCAGTTTCCTCAATTGCTTTATCCGTCACATCGATGACAGGGCAACCTAATCGGTCGAACAATGAACGGGCATATTCCAATTCCTCGACGATGCGATCGAGCGAAGCATATCTAGCTAAGACAGGAAGCCCCATCGTCTTCAGCCGCTCAGAACGGATCTTCAATAGATGCTCAGCGTTCATCGTCAAACCGATTATTTTACTTGGGGAGATGCTGTACAAGTGCTCCGGCGGCTGAATTTCAGGCACTACCGGATAATTGACAACCTTCTTCCCCTTATGAGCCAAGAAGACGCTCAACGGTGTTTTGGAGGTGCGAGAGACCCCTAACAGCACAATATCCGCCTTCAGGATCGCATGCAGATCCTTGCCATCATCACACTTGACAGCGAACTCCACGGCTTCAACGCGCTGAAAATAATCGGCATCCAAACGATGCAGCAATCCTGGCATTCGCTTCGGCTGATCCGCAAACGTATCGACGAAAGCTTGAATCATCGGCCCCATAACATCCACAGCTCGAACATTTAGACGGATTGCATGCTCTTTAATGGCTTCCCGCAATTCAGGCTGAACGAGCGTATACGCGACAAATCCTCCGGATTCGGCAGCCTCCTCCATCAACATGCGGAGCTCTTCCTCATTGCGCACATTCATATAGCGCTTAATCCTGATTTGCGGCGCTTCGAATTGTCGTATTGTCGCCTTCACTACAGCCTCTGCCGTCTCCCCGACGGAATCTGAACACACGGTTATCGTATATGACGCGTTCCCCATACGCTTCGTCCCCCTGCTAATCCTGGTCTACTTTGTCGAGCATCAGCTTGATGATCGTCGTCTTCGTTATTCGTCCTACGACATTCCCTTCCAGATCAGAACGATTCTCTGGGTAAGATACGACCGGAAGGCTGTCTACTTGGTGATGTATCATTTTACGCGCAGCTTCCAATACAGATTCCTCTGGCGTAATCGTTACAATATTCGGTTGTCTGGTCATCACCATGCTGACAGGCATCGAGGACGCATTCGGGTTGCCTAATGTAACCTTAAGCAAATCCTTGCGCGAAATGACACCTGCAAGCTTGCCGCCTTCATCGGTTACAATGAGACTGCCGATGTTCTCTAGGAATAAGGTGACAACCGCATCCTGTACTGTCGTCTTCACATCAACCACAACTGGCATGCCCTGAACCTGTCCGACCTTCATGTTGCGCAGGACGTAGGAATCCGACTCCTTCTTCTCCGCCTTCTCCCCGAGAAAATAGCCTACCTTGGGCTTTGCCGCAATATAATCGAGCATGACCAGCAAGGATAAATCCGCACGAATCGTAGGTCGACTGACCGTCAACATCTCCGCGATTTGTTCTCCCGTAATGGGGGCATGCTTCTTGACGATTTTAATAATTTCTAACTGTCTCGTTGTTAGTTCGATAGCGCATCCCTCCGTTTCATGCTATAAAGGTCGCCTTGAATCACGATCCCTGCCCATACGTGAAATACGTAGGATTCTGTTCATCTTCTGACAAGATTATAGCATTCTGGGCGGAAAGTGCGTAACTCCTGATTGCAGAAGTTCATGCACTCCGCCCCGTAAGTCATGCGCAGGGTTATAAGGTCAAGCTAATCATACCGCTGCTTCTTGTGATGATTGATCTACTGGTCGTTCTCCTGCATGTGATTCTGTTTGTCGCCTTAATGCGCCTCCCAGACGGATCTGCGCCTGTGCCGCTGCAATACGGGCGACTGGAAGTCGATACGGAGAGCAGCTAACATAATCCAAGCCGATCTGATGACAGAACATAATGGATTCATAGTCGCCACCATGCTCCCCACAAATGCTGGTCGTGAGCGTCGGGTTTACGGAGCGGCCTTGATTGACCGCCATCTCAATCAGCTTGCCAACACCTTCCGTATCCAGCACTTGAAATGGGTTATGAGGAAGCAGCTTATTTTCCACGTAATGCGTTAGGAACTTCCCCTCCGCGTCATCTCGACTATAGCCAAATGTCATTTGCGTCAGATCATTCGTACCGAAGGAGAAGAAATCCGCAGAACGAGCAATTTCGCCTGCTGTTAATGCCGCGCGAGGCACTTCGATCATCGTTCCTACCTTATACATGCAATTACGTCTCTCTTCACCCAATACCTGTTCCGCCACGAGATCGACAATGTTGCGCAGGAATTGCAGTTCATTAACGTGACCGACAAGTGGGATCATAATCTGGGGCTGAACTGCAACACCATCACGAAGACAACGCAGCACAGCTTGGAATATTGCTTCTACCTGCATCTCATAAATTTCGGGGAACATAATTCCAAGTCTACAGCCACGCTGTCCGAGCATTGGATTCGTTTCTTCCAGATCCCGAACTCGGCGGATCATCCGTTCAAGCTCCTTGCGCTCATATTCCTGCTCACGTTCTTCTTGTCCCGAGGAGCGAAGTGCATCCAATCGCTCTGTAAGCTCCTCAAGATTCGGGAGGAATTCATGCAGCGGGGGATCGAGCAGGCGAATGGTAACCGGCAATCCGTTCATCTCACGGAACATATCTTCGAAGTCTGCACGCTGCATTGGCAAAAGCCGATTCAATGCCAGCTGACGATCGATATCCTTATCTGCCATAATCATTTGCTGTACGATAGGCACTCTTGCCGGTGACAGGAACATGTGCTCTGTTCTGCACAGGCCGATACCTTCCGCACCGAATTCTCTTGCTTTGCGGGCATCAGCTGGTGAATCCGCATTCGCGAGTACCTTCATCGCACGAATCTCATCCGCCCATTGCAAGATGAGCAGCATCTCGGGTGATACATTGGCATCTTGAAGCTCAATTCTCCCCGGTATTACCTGTCCACTGCCCCCATCAATCGTAATCCAATCTCCCTCTCGAAGGACATTCCCCTCGGCGATCAGCTGACGCTGCTCCTCATCAATCTGCAGCGCTTCACAGCCGCACACACACGGCTTACCCATCCCCCGAGCTACAACGGCAGCATGACTGGTCATACCGCCACGCAGTGTTACGATCCCTTCTGCGGCAACAATACCATGGATATCTTCCGGTGTTGTCTCCATCCGAAGGAGAATAACCGACTTCCCTAGTCGCTTCCACTCATCTGCTGTGTCGGCGTCGAACACCGCTTGCCCACATGCCGCGCCTGGTGAAGCAGGAAGCCCAGTCGCGATTGCACGATAGCCCGCAGCTGTATGAAGCGAACGATGAAGCATATGATTCAGGTGCTGCACATCAATTCTCATTACGGCCTCTTCCTTGCTAATCAGGCCTTCCTTCACTAGATCGGCTGCAACTTGCAGGGCAGCTCTAGCATTGCGTTTGGCATTGCGGGTCTGGAGCAAATACAACTTCCCGTTCTCGATCGTAAACTCAATATCCTGCATATCCCGATATTGAAGCTCTAACTGCTTAGCGCATAAAGCCAGCTCCTCATAGGCATGTGGCATCGTTACTTCGAGCTGCGAGATCAAAACTGGCGTTCTTGTACCACCAACTACATCTTCACCCTGCGCGTTCATGAGGTATTCACCAAATAAGTCGGGTTCTCCTGTTGATGGGTTGCGTGTAAACAACACGCCTGTTCCACTTGTCTCCCCCATATTTCCGAATACCATCGACTGTATATTGACAGCAGTACCCTGATCGTGTGGGATGTGATGCACCTTCCGATATACCTTCGCTCTTGGACTCGACCAAGACAGAAATACAGCCTCAACTGCTTCTTGAAGCTGCTGCTTCACATCCTGGGGGAATAGGCGTTCCGAGCGCACTTCAATGAGCTGCTTGAACTTCTGAACAAGAGAACACAGCGATTCTTCCGTAAGCTGTTGATCCTCGGTGCACCCAGCGAGCAGCTTTTCTTGCTGAAGTATGCGTTCGAAATGGACAGCCTCGATATTATAGACAACAGAGCCATACATTTGAATGAAGCGGCGATAACAGTCATAAGCGAATCTGCGATTGTGCGTGAGCTTAGCCAATCCTTCTACTGTCTGATCTGTAAGCCCAAGATTGAGTATCGTATCCATCATTCCAGGCATTGATGTCACAGCGCCTGATCGAACCGATACAAGCAGCGGGCATTCAGCACTGCCGAATCGGCGCTGCTGTACTCTTTCCAGTTCCACCATTGCACGCATTACTTCATCCATTAATCCCTCGGGAAGTCGGCATCCATTGCTGTAATACTGTCTGCACATTTCTGTCGTTATGGTGAAGCCTGGCGGGACTGGGAGTCCCGCCTTCGTCATTTCAGCCAAATTAGCACCTTTGCCGCCCAGCAGCTCAGCATCCTCTTTGCCACCATTTCGGAACGAATTCACGCGCACACTTATCAAGCCGTAGCACTCCCCTCTTGCTCGCGGCACGCTTCTTTGTCACACACCATATATTTCGTCTTCACGCCATTCGTAGGCAGTGTATCAATAATGTCATCACAATATCGGCAAATGATTGTGCCCAAGTCGTTCTCTTTTACATACTGATCAATGAGCTCATCGATTTGGTTCCGCATGATTGTTCTACCTCCTCGGATTGGACGAACATATACTTGACGAAATCCGTTACACGGCATGCGTATGCCCATTCATTGTCATACCATGCCAGCAGCTTCACCTGATACCCTGATGTTTGAATTGATAACCCATCAATAATTGCAGATTTGTTGTTGCCAATATAATCGGAGGAGACAAGCGGCTCCTCGTTGTATTCTACATAATGCCCCATGCCTTCCTTAATCGCATTTGTAAATGCGCGGACGATGTCTTCCTTCGTAACTTCACAGTGCAAGTGAGCAGTAAGGTCGACTAAGGATACATTTTGCACGGGAACTCGCAAGGACAGACCCTGAACCCGCTCCGCCAGATGGGGCAGAATATCCTTCAAGGCTTTGCCAACTCCTGTTGAAGTTGGAATAATGGAGCTGCCGCAAGCACGGCCTCTTCTCCAGTCCGAATGTGCATTATCCAGATGCTTCTGATCATTCGTATACGCATGGACCGTCGTCATCCAACCGTAGCCCAAGCCAAATTCCTGATCAAGAACATGAAGAAGCGGAGCTAGACAATTCGTTGTGCAGGAAGCAGTAGAAATAAGTGTATGCTCCTGCGGATCATATGCGTGCTCGTTCACGCCCATTACGATAGTACAATCCAGATCCTTACCTGGGGCTGTCACGACAACCCGCTTCGCTCCCGCTTGCAGATGCAGGGATGCTTCTGAACGACTCTTAAACTTCCCTGTTGCATCAACGACAACATCAATTCCGTGCTCTCTCCATGGCAGCAGTTCTGGGTTGCGTTCGCTTACTAACGGAATCCGATGTCCCCGAATGATAAGGCATTGATCTCCCGCCTTAATATCTTCCTCCCAGCGACCGTGAATCGAATCATACTTCAAGAGATGCGCCAATTGATCAGGTGCACAGGTAGAATTAATAAGGCCAAGTGATGCACCGTTTCCATTCATGAACAGACTGCGAATAACTAATCTGCCGATTCTTCCTGTACCACTCACACCGAGTCGTTTCAGCATATATCGTTTGAACCTCCTTTGCTCAACTCATATATTACGTCATAATAAATGGAATTTCAATATATAATACACACTATATTCGATTTTATTTCGGTAATCAACGGTTTAAATGTGTATTATAATGAAAATTGGGTGCATATAATACATACTATAAACAACATCAAGCATGTCTTAATGACCACAAACAACTGCACATTCCTAGCCATAGCTAGATCCCACAAAAAAAGATGACCTCTGATCCATTCAGAAGTCATCTTTTGTGTATTCCATAGTAAGAAAGTATATTTTCCGTCTGCTTCTCTAGCCTTTACTCACAACCGCCGTTACCTTCTCTTGTTCAAAATACAAATGATCGTGGTTCTTGCATCCTGGGTTAAATGAGGTTCGACATATCGGGCACTCATAGTTACAACTAAGATACTCATGAATCGTGAGCTCCGTATGGCAATTGCCACATAAAATCGCCTTCGTACCCCATTCCGCTATTGGCCATACCATAGGCTCGTGATCCTCTGCCTCCTCATGACAATAATAGCAGCCATAATACGTACCACAGCATTTGAACTTAATCGCAATTACGTCCACCTCTGAATGATAATGACGGCATCTCGTCTTCGTATCAATTGCACCTTTCACCTGAATCATGCTCAACCCTCGCTTTAGGCTCTCTTCCTATTACTTTCTTATTGCTATCTTCAAATTAGCATGCTTCATATCTATCGCAAACATCATGTATCGTGCTAGCCCCTTGTATAGTACCTTGTCTCGTTTCTTCTTGTACAAGCATACCATATTTGCAAACTTCATTCTCCAGCCACGAGCAAAATTAAAGAAAGACGGTTTTCTTTCTGAAAAATAGGTGAACACTGTTACCGACACGATATTACTCAAGGAGGTCAACATGAAGAAATTCGTATTCGCGTGCCTGCTGACAAGCTGTCTGCTGCTTAGCGCATGTGTAGCTAAGGAAACAATGGCCGGAGTGAAGTCTCCCAGTGTAAACGTAAATATCATTAACACGAAAGGGGATTCCATCGGTACGGCACAGCTAACTCAAGTCGGCAATAAGGTTCAAATGGCGATCGATGTCCAAAGTCTGTCACCAGGTAAGCATGGCATACACTTTCACGCGGTAGGCCGTTGCGATACCCCTGATTTCAAGACCGCTGAGGCCCACTTGAACCCGACTCATAAGGAGCATGGCTTTGAGAATCCGAAGGGTTACCATAGTGGAGATTTGCCGAATCTTGAGGTAGGAGAAGACGGCAAAGCGCAAGCCACCTTCACAACCGAGATGGTCACGCTGGAGAAGGATAAGCCGAATTCGCTGTTGAAGTCAGGCGGTACAGCGTTAATCATCCATGCACAGCCTGATGATTATAAGACTGATCCGTCAGGCAACTCAGGTGATCGCATTGCATGTGGGGTCATTCAATAGGAATGGTCATAAGAGTAAGGGGCTTCCACCCGTCATCCTTGATGATGTAATGGCAGCCCCTTATTGTTTGCTAGACGCCGTCACCTATTTGCGCGTAAATAGGTTTACCGCCTCATCCAACGATTTAAGCTGGCCAAGAGCCGAGTAATCTAACCATGGCTGCTGTTCAATCGTATGAACGTTGCCGTTTTTAACCGCCTTTAGATGTTTCCAGATGGAGCTATCCTCCAACTCTTTGAACAGCTGCTGCGCAGCCTTGTCAGCAGATACCTCAAGCAGAATGTGATCGGGATCGAAATCCGGCAGCAGCTCACTGGAGATGGCTTGCGGCCCTTCCTTTCCTCGGCCTATACTTTCTAAGCCCTTGGCGGGCTTAATCCCCAAGTCTTGATAAAGCAATGAGCCATAATTGCGATCTAATCCGTATACTCTGAGCTCTTTTTTCATGACGCGCAGCACTAACACCGTCTCGTCACCAAGCACTTGCTTGATAGATTCTTTTGCTGTAGCGGCTTTTTGCTTATAATCGGCAATGAACGCTTCGGCCTCCTTTTCTTTACCTAACGCCTTACCGAGTTGCTGCAACTGTTCTTGCCAGGTCGATTGCTTGAAATTAAGCACAATTGTCGGCGCAATCTTCTCAAGTTCATCCTTGCCTTTTATCAGCTCTTCCTGCGCGATGATAAGGTCTGGTTCCACGTTCACGAGCGCTTCAAGGTTGGGATCTTGGGAATTCCCTAAATTTTGCGTATGTGGCAAGAGATCAGCTACATGTGGGAGAAACTCTTTACCTTTTTGCGTGACCGCTCCTATCGGGGTAATTCCTAAAGCAAGCAAGTCGCTCGTAAAAGGAATAGATAATACCGCAATCCGTTTGTCTGCTCCTGCAATATCAGCTGGCAGCTTCGTATCGGAAGTGGCCGTTTGAACCTGTAATGATTTCCCCGATTCACTCTGTTTATTTGAGGGCACTTGCCCGCTGCATGCTGCAGTAATCATTACGAGTAATGTGCAGATACAAGTAAGTATCTTCATGCGATGACGTGTAATCATGATGCCAAAACCCCTTTATATGTTGTTTAAATGAAAATGATAATCATTATTATGATCGAACTCTATCCATTAATCCATGCCATATCTTTAGATATCTACTTGTATAATTTTTATTTTGCAGCCATGAGCAGACTTACGGCCTCGCTGAGTTGACTTTCAATTGACCGTGGAGAATACATCATCCATTTGTCCCAATCCAACACATGCACATTACCATACTTCACGGCAGGGAGACTGCGCCAGCCTTCGCTCTGCTGTAACTCTTTTATGGAATCTCTCGCCCACTCTCCAGACTTCGTTACAAGGAACAAATAGTCCGTATCGCAATCAGATAAATTTGCTGTGGTCGCAGACATCCAATTAAAGACCGTTCCAGGCAAGTGCTTATCTATTTCTCTTCGAATTTGTTCAGGTGGTGATAAATTCAAAGATCGATAAAACACATGTCCAATGTTGCGCGCGCCATATAGTTTTACTTTATGATCGACAAATGTAAGCAGCCCAACCGTACCTTCCCCGATCATTGCTTTTACTTTTTTTTGGTCGCGATCGACTCGTTCTTCGTGACGTGCTATCCATTCATAAGCTTCATTTTCTTTACCCACAAGACGGGCAATCTCGCGCATGTGTCCGAACACGTCTAAACGCTTCCAAGGAATCGTTACAATGGGAGCGATATCCCCAAAATACCTGTTCATTTGCTGGGAAATGTGATCCTTGCACAAAATCATATCGGGCTTATTCATCAATAACGATTCTCGATATCGTTCCCACATTCGATCATAGACTGGCATAGACATCATTGGCGCTTCTTTGTCGATATGTATGGCTAATGGCTTCACGCCCAGTGTTAAAAGATGGTCTGTGTATGGCTGAGAGAGTGACACGATATGTATATGCTGCTGCTTCATATATGCGGTTGGTGCGATTCCGCTGTATGTCTTAAATCGCCTGCTGAAATAAAACTCATCCTTGTATCCGACATCTTGGGCAATGTCGCGTATTTTACCGTTTGGCTGCAGCAATTGCTTCTTCGCCTGATTCATGCGCAGATCGGTCAAATACTCGATTGGACTCTTCTTCATTTTCCTTTTGAATAGTTGAGAGAAATAAGAAGGATTCATACCAGCCTGATCTGCTAGCTTGGCCAAGGTAATATTTGTGGAAAATGCCTGCTGCATATACTCAATTGTGCAATCCAGCAAATTGTCGGTGCTATCTAATATCCTGGACGTCCTGTTTTCAAATATGACGCTTAATATATCATGTAGATGAGGCTGATAAGGGGAATGAGCCATACGCGTTATAGAGGGGCTGTCCTTGCATAATAATCGAATCAAGCGTCTAATGTGATGCTGCTGCTCGACCCGTATTTCCCCGCTAACAGGCAAAGTCAACTCCTTCTCATATACTCTTCTCTTATCGCTCCATTCCATTGCGCGATAGATGTCGAACTCGATTTTATAGAGGTGCAGTCCATGTTTCGCGGCGCATTCAGCTGCAAGAACGGATCCGACCGGCAATAGAAAAACAGTATTCGGCAGCAGCTCTGCAGCATTACATCCGTCGTTCATGTACAATTTTCCTTTACCCTTCACTACAAACAGTAACATATGCGATATAAGCTCTTTTTTCTCCCATTTCCTACTATCGTGAATTGCAACCTGCTCCATCTCTTTGATTTCCAACAAGGTCTTATGTAAAAAGGCGTTGTGTATATCCTCTTTCACCACTTTCCCCCTACTCCTATCATTCGTTAACCACGATTATTATTTAATTAATAATGATTCTCAATATCAGTCATTTATTTTCTCATGTTCGTTTTCATTTGTCTATAGATGATGCATGATGACCGTTCAATAAACGTAAAAAGGCTGCCCCTTGTCACACTAGTGACTTGGGCAGCCCTTCGTTATCCAATTTAGAAGTCGAAATTGTCGGGATCTGGACCAACACGATGATGTTGATTCAATCCGTCAATGCGCTCCATCTCTTCTGGTGACAATTCAAAATCGAAAATGGAGGCATTCTCTACGATCCGATGTTCCTTAATCGATTTAGGAATGGTAATGACGCCATGCTGCAAATCCCAACGCAAGATTACTTGTGCAACCGATTTTCCGTGCTTGCTAGCAATCTCTTGCAATTCAGGTTGATCAAGCAGTTGTCCTTGCATAAGCGGAGACCATGCCTCAAACTGAATGCCTTGCTCCAAGCAAAATTCGCGAAGCTCTTGCTGTGTCAAACGTGGATGGAATTCGACTTGGTCGATCATTGGTTTGATTTCTGCATCCTTCAGCAAATCTTGCAAATGATGAATATGGAAGTTGCTCACCCCAATTGCTTTCACGCGGCCAGCTTTATAAAGGGTCTCCAACGCTCTCCATGCGTCTTTAATCTTACCTTCTACCGGCCAGTGAATTAGATACAAATCCAAATATTCGAGACCGAGCTTCTTCAGGCTTTCATCATAGGCTGCAAGCGTAGATTCATAACCCAAGTCCGCATTCCACACTTTCGAAGTGATGAACAAGTCTTCTCTCGCGATACCCGCTTCTTTCAATCCGATTTGGATCCCTTGTCCTACGCCTTCTTCATTTCCATATATAGCCGCAGTATCAATACTGCGGTATCCATTCTTGATTGCTGCCGCAACGGAATCGACAACTTCGGAACCGTCATTCACCTTGAACACACCAAGTCCGAACCACGGCATTGTCACTCCATTATGCAATGTCACTCTATCTTGTAAATTCGCTGCCATTTCACGTTCCTCCTAAGTCTTCTTCATGATCGTCCACCCGTTCACATCATGTGATCGGCGAATATCAATATAATGCGATACATGCATTATGGCTTACATGAATTCGAAAAGGAAGTACGCACTTTGAAGTGTTCTAGTAACCTAGAAGTAACCTTGTTACCTCTAAGTAACTGTTAATTGGAGCTGCCTGCTCTATTCATTTCCCCGGTACAGCCAGCTATACGTCAATAATACCTACCTAATTGTACGATTAATGCCATAAATCAAAAATTCCAAATTTCATTATTTTGGTATGGTAATAACTATAAACTTACACATTGTGCTAGTAGTGTTATGGAGAGGAGAATTCTTATGGATGTCATGGATGTGGAGTCTTTTTTGCAGCGTGAGAACAAGATTCTTAAGGAGCTAAGCGTAAAGATTGGTCAAGCAGGATGGATGGTAACTTCTACAGGTGAGGAATCATGGAATGATGCGTTGGAGGTTGCTCAAAATGAATGGAAGCGTTATTTATCAGATACAGAGCGGTTCGCCCTCATTACGAAGCACCTAGAGAATAAGCAGCTTACATCATTACAACAACGTCAGCTTACAGAGCTTCACCACTTGATGATCAATCAACAGTTAGATCCGCAGCTGGCTGAACGCTCTACTCGCATGACGAAGGAACTAGTGGACATTTTCAATTCCTACCGTCCTACCATACAGAACCAGCATGTATCGAATAATGATATTCGCACGATTCTGGAAACGAGTCTTGATCCGGAAGAACGCAAGCAGGCATGGCTCGCTAGCAAGCAAATCGGCAAGCAGGTCTGCGATCGCGCACTGCAGCTTATCCAGCAGCGCAATGAAGAGGCTCGCACACTTGGTTACGACAATTATTATCAGATGCAATATAGCGCGCAGGATCTCGATCTTGACGTCGTATTTGCCTTAATCGATGAGCTGCTTGTCCAGAGTGAAGAACCGTATCGGCTCGTGAAGCAGCAAATTGACGAGGAACTAGCTCAAAAGTTTCGTATTACGGTATCGCAGCTTAGGCCGTGGCATTATTCAGATCCGTTCTTTCAAAGTACGCCTGCCGTCAGTGAATGGAGTATGGCTGAGTATTTACAAAATAAAAGGATGGAAGCCATTACAGCAGAGACGTTTCAAAGTATGGGGCTCAATATCACAGATGTAATCGCACGCAGTGACCTATATCCGCGCGATAAGAAATATCCATATGGGTATTGCACGGATATGGGACGTACGGGCGAACCACGCGTCATGATGAGCATGAATCCGAGCGAATTTTGGATGAGTGTGATGCTGCACGAGTTCGGTCATGCGGCATATGAGAAAAATATTGACGCAGCGCTGCCTTTCCTTCTACGCAAGCCTGCCCATACGCTTACTACCGAAGCGATTGCGATGCTCTTTGGCCGAATGACAAAGGATCAGGATTGGATTACCCGCTTCATTAAGCCGGAACCAACCGCCTTTGCTTCCCATGCCTCTGCCCTGCGCGATACTCTTCAACGCGAGATGCTGGTCAGTATGAGATGGTATATTACATTTGTGAAGTTCGAGCGCGAGTTGTATGAGCGTCCGCATACCAATGTGAATGAACGTTGGTGGCAGCTCGTAGAAGAGATCCAGCACTTGCAAGCGCCAGAGGATACCCGGCATCCGGACTGGGCCGCCAAGATGCATTTCACGCTCGCTCCCGTAAGCTATCAAAGCTATATATTAGGTGAACTGACCGCTTCCCAACTGCATCATTATATCATGACGAACATTTCGCGAGACTTGTTCTCTCTAGAAGCTGGAACTTATGTAAAGGAGCAAGTTTTCTTCCCTGGCGCGACATGGACATGGAATGATCTATTGAAACGTGCAACGGGCGAGCCACTTCATCCTAAGTATTTTGTCCAACAGTTCGTAAGCTCGCACTGCAAACAATAATACAACAATCGTACTCGTACATATGGGGAATGCAAGAGAGAATAATATCTCGCTACGCATTCCCCTTGCACGTTCTAATGAGAAGTGATGTTCACCGGGTTCACTGGACTTCCTATTTGAACCGGATCAACTCGGCGGAATAAAAACGACGAATCTTGCAAAAAGGCATGCAAATACGTTTGTGCAAATACCTGTTCGGATTTCAGATTTTCCGTCTCTTCCGGATTTGCAGCATGATGACAGTAGTTCTCGATCATAAACATGATAAAAAAACACTCCACCTGCTGAATATAGCCGCTGGACAGCTTTTTCACATTTTCATATCCTGCAATAAACTGCTTGCGCTGCTTTACACCAAGTCCTAATAGTGCACCCGCCATATCATAAAGATAATAACCATAACCGCACCGACCAAAATCAATCGGACGTGGCTCTTCCCCGGTATATACAACATTCCCTGTATGCAAATCAGCATGAATCAGACCATATGTATCAGCATTTCGTTCCATCCCGGCAACTTGAGCAATAACCTTATCGGCCGCTGCTTGATAGAGATCCCAACCTTGCTTGGCTAAAAATCGAGGGTAATATCGTTCGAGCTTCTTGAACTCCTTCCTAAAACTGTCAATGCCCCAGGCGGGACGTGTGAAATCAGAGGAAGGAACATAATGTGCAGCTTCCTCATGGAGTCGTGCCATCATCGTACCGGTTCGATACGCTTGGCTATCCGTTAATGCCATAGCATGCTCCCCTTCTACCCATCTCATCAACGTGACATAGGGCCTGCAATAACCCATTTCCGTTTCCACTTCAATTACATAGGATCCATCCTTGCTCGCCACCCCAGTCGGCACTGTCAGCTCCTTCGAATGATGCAATATCTGAAGAAAGGCGAGTTCGGAAGCAATCTCATCTCGACTGCACCGATCCGAGTGAATACGCAGTAGATAACATTCTTGAGAAGTCGCTTCAATCTTATACGTAATCGTATCCGACAACTGTATGAATTGGATTTTTTTCCATGCGATGTCATACTTCTGAATAGCATTTAGCGCCACATTTCTCGCCCGTGCCAGCAGCACATGTTTCTCTTCGTTCGTGTCGAATTGAAAGAATGAAATCATTTTTCTCCACTCCAATATTGAGCATATTCGAGCACTTTGCCACATGAAGTTCGTATCGAAGCTTGGATGTTCTTATCGAACTATTTCTCGGTCGACACATTCATAAGCTGCTCTTACAGCCTTTATTGTAGTAGGTGCACTCCAAGCAACATAGGGAAAAAATCATTTAAAACAAACATTACAAACACGCTGCAAGAAGCTGCAACATGTTGCTAATAAAAAAGACTGCACCAGATCCCTCTGATGCAGTCTTTACATCCAAATCACTATGATTTTGTATATACAATCTTCTTAATGCTGTCCGAGGATAAGCAATATTGCTCTGCAAGCTCATCTACCGTTGAGCCCGCTGCAAAGGAATGACGAATAGCCGTGTTCCGCCTGTTCAACATCTTCCTGCCTCCCGATTGTTCGCCCCATTTCTTATGCTGCGACTTCGGCGCAGGGACATATAGCAGTCCGCCTTGGATATATTTTTGAATCTCTTGAATCAATGTCTTGGGTAATACTCGATCTGCATTTACATATTTCATCTTCGCTCTACTCCTTACAGAAATGTACTGTGAAGAGAGCAAAGTCTAAGCTATCAACTTCATAACTTCATTTGAAGTCATGGCGGTATCTATTTCATTCAGGCTTCAGCTCTATACAAACAACCGCCGTTGTTCATAGTTCAGACTTTGCATAGAGCGCATCTGTAACCTACCGTTATCAGTCATGGCGATTCTCCTTATCAAAGAAAATAAAGTAATAAACTAGCGATAGCCCTTAGCTGATTTTGATTTTCCCCATATATTACTCCTCGCTTCGTAAGAGTCTCTCGTTTATATGATGTACCTCCATATAATTGCGCCCATGATCTGCAGACTACTCTTCAACCCGCTTCAGCACTTGAATGAGCAGAATCATCAGTAGCACCGCATATCCAATAGATAACCCGATCGTACCAACAGTTGATGTCATCGTATAACTGCTATAGTTCAGCAGCATATTCATCGTATGATAGGCAGGCGGAAATACCCATGATAGAAGCGCACCTGCTATGCCTGCTTTTGCGATAAGTGCTCCTTGACAGAAGGACAGTGCAAGAATAAGCAGTATCCCGCCAATTGCATAGCTAGCACGCTCCACCCGTTTCGCAAAGTACAGCGATATCGCAATTCCCAGGAGTGCAGAGCTGAGGTGCGTGAACAGCCCGACAATGAGATGCTCGAACCGAATAGGCTCGTCAAATTTATCGAACACGATTGGGTAAACAATTGCAACCACAACAATAAAACACATGATAAGCGCAACCGAACAAATAAGCCCGATCAAATAGAGTGCTCGGCTCTTCACATGCAAGATTGTCAGTTCTTCCTGAACCGCATGCTCCGTCTTCAGGAAGCTGTAGCTGAACCATGCTGCCATGATATAAATCAGCATCGTCGTGAATGAGAAGCTGCCCATAATCGGATTCGGTGAATATGTATAGAACAAGCCCAAACTAATCAAGAACGTGAATAACGGCGGTATGTAGCGATACGATCGACTGTAGTTGCGCAGCAAGTACCATATGGTTGCTTTAAGCATATTCGCGTCCCTCCTGTCGAGAAGGCTGCTGCGCATAATTTGAACCAGTATATCCATGGGCGGCACTTGCTTGAACGGATACAATCGAACATTTCCGCATTAGCAGCTCTAACAGCACGCGATCTGAATCATGCTGCCTCGAACGTATGACATACCTGTCCGAGATTGTATCATGCTCTTTATAACCGAGAATCCCTTCTATTCGAGCGATCTCATCACTTAGAGACAGAGATGTCGGTACCGTCACCTCAATCTGCACATCTTCCTCGAGCGGACGAACCTCTGTAATTGAAATAGAGCCACGGTGAATGCTTACGCATCGATCCGCAAGCTGATCGACCAAAGATGCCTCATGACATGACATCACCATTGCAATGCCTTGCTGCTTCATATGTCCGAGCAGACGAATAAGCTCTCGCTGTGAGTCCGTATCCAATCCGGATAAAGGCTCGTCCAGCAGCAATAAATCAGGCTTATTCAGTACAGCTTGCATGAGGTTCACCTTTTGCAGCATCCCTTTGGAGAAAATATTCATTCTTCGTGCAGCTGCATCCTCCATTTTGAACAAGGCAAGCAATTCATCCAGCCGTGCAGATATGGCTTCCTTGCTCATCCCTTGCATACCACCCATGGAAAATAGGTACTCGATCAGTGTAAGCCGCAGCTTCGGCAGTCGATCAGGAACGAAGCCAATACGCTGTTTGCTTCCTCCGTGACGATGAATCATTCCGCTCGTTGGCTTGGCTAATCCGGCAATCAAGCGGAGCAGCGTGCTTTTCCCCGATCCATTCGTTCCTGTAATCGATACTGCTTCATGCGCTCCGATAGACAATTCTACACGTTGCAGGATGACTCGACGATCATAGCTCTTCGTCACTTGCTCCAACTTTACTAACCCTTCCAATCAGATATCCTCCCGAATCTATCATTTCCACTAAAAACAAACATGCACATGCTATATAGTACCATTATCTTAATAGGTTGTAACAGCATGCAAAGAAGAATAAACGTTGTCAATCCATACCGCAGTTATTCGATATCCAGATCATGACCGAACCGTTGAGGAACACTCTGTTCCGATCCCCATTTTACATGAGCATCATGAACATCTTCTTTCTTGCCCGCGTAAGATTACATCGTCAGATGGAATCAATATCCTTCCTGCGATTGATGTTGTTAGCTTAAAGGTTCGCTACAATTAGATGTTGTAGCTACAGATTGTGATGTACGTTGATCAATGAAATTCTTCACGTTCGCTCGAAGAAAGCCTGGGAGAAAAACAAAGCAAGCAACTTCATTAGGGTTGTAAATGAACAATAGAGAGGACTACAACTTATGCTTACAATCATCATGTCAAGTTTGGGAACGGTAATGCTCCTCGTCATTATTATTGCTTGTGCATCTATACTCTGGATACGTAGAAGCTTTCGGATTACACCTGCAAATCGCAATTGTTTCGAATTTCCTCCCCCAGAACCAATGACAAAGCATCAAGCGAAGTACGTTTTACGAACGGTACAGACAAATGCAATTCCGGATTGGGAACGACGATACGAAGCTCTTCTACAGCACATGATTTCGCATGGAGATTTGGTAGAGGCATGGGGATTCCGCACCTCTCTCGTTGTACAAGGACGAACGAACAAAACGCAATGGAGCAATCTTTTCATTTATAAGCTTTCTCCGGACATGAGTGCTGCGGATTTTACGGCTCTGGAACAGACGTATGTAAAGGATGTCGATCCTTGCATGACTGACCAGCACCGCTCACACAGCCGAACCGTATCGGCTCACCTTATCCCTAGCTGTGTAATCGGAGCTGAGTCGAACTTGCCGCCAGAATGTGCATTCTATGTTGAATATATCTCGGTACAGCCTGACGCTATACAAAACTATACGCACAGTATGAACGAAATTACCGCACCAGCGATGTCTATGCTCAGCAAGCAGGGAGATATCCACTCATTTACGGTATTTGAAATGGATGTGGCCGATACGGATGGTACAACTACGACTACCCATAAAAGGTGGAACCAAATTCATATCACCGCCGGTTCGCCGCTCTCGTTCATTCCATTCAGTTCCCGCTTCAACCGTGCAATTACAACAGTGCAGCCACAGGTCGGTGGATTAGAAGGCGCAATCAAGCAATGGGAGCAATGGTGCTCGTATGAGCGGGTTGATGTGATGAAACTATTATGGCACTGTCGCGACTCCAAGCAAACCGAATAATACACGAGCAGAGCCCATGATGCATACATGGGCTCTGTTTTACTTATTTGCTATCCACAATTTTCGCGGAACGGCTTCCCCGAACCATCGTTAGACTCGTCATAAGCGGCTGCAGCAAGGTCAATATTAACACGCACAGAACCGTGGTGAATACCGTAATCTGAAGCGGCATTCCCGTATATAGCACATGAAATAAACTTGTTGTCAGCGTCAATGGAGCAAGCGCGAATACAAGGCTCACCCATGGCCGCTGCAAGACTATAACCGGATTGCGCTTATGCAGTGTACACCCGATGATGCTGCAGTGAATAAGAAGCGGGAACAGGAATAGGTAGCTTGCTCCAGGGATAAGCCCTAACACAACGATTAGAAGCAGGAAGTAGAACAACATTCCGGTTAGAATCATTTCCAAGACGTTGACCCTATGCCGAGTCAGACGCGTGATTACGAGATGAACAAGTAGCGCGATCAGTACAAAAGCAAGATTGACCTGAGCCGGAATGGAAGCCGATTCAAGTGGCATCCCCGCCACTGAACTTCCAATATACATAATCCCTACAAACACCAAGTAAGCAATCACAACAGATGTTATGATACTTCCAAGTGTAAGCAAGAAGCTGAGTGCCATTCCCTTCAACGTAATCGTTCTCTTCTTGAATAACACCGCGAGGCAGAATAGCCATCCAATTCCAATCAGGATAGACATCGGTATCGTCCAGGAAGCAGGATAATGAAGGAGCATCGTGAACCAGTTAAAATAGACCCTATCGGAACCATTCAATTGCTCCAAATCCATACTTCCGAACTGCTTCGCCGCTGCAAGTGCATTCTCACCATGGTGCTGAAATGTAGCCATTGAGACATTATCGGGCGTATCTTGTTCGGAATGGTATTTGTCCCAGCCGTCGATATATCCGAAATTCAGCCCTGGTATGCCTGCATTTAGTGAGACGGTCAAATCCGTCTCATTCGGCATCGTCCGATACAAGTCGCCTAACAGAGAAGTGCTGACTGGAGACACCGCGAAAGAGGCAAATTCAGAAATCAGCTTACCATTATCTCGACTCGTTTGGAACATGATTGACGGTCCTCTCGAACCTCTTGCCTCGAAATTCACGACAAGGCCGATCTGTTCACGAACTTTATTGTCAAACCAGAATGCCTCTGCACCAAGCAATCCTTTCTCTTCCCCATCGGTCAGCACGAACCAAATGTCCCGATCCATCGACGGACTGGCCTGTAGAATGCGTGCCGTCTCCAAGAGTGCTGCAACTCCAACCGCGTCGTCATTAGCCCCTGGGCCAAATGGTGTAGAATCATAATGAGCGGTCAGCATCAATGCTTTTCCCGGCTTGGTTCCCTTATGTACTCCAATGATATTGTGCAGCTCGAACGACTCGGAAATGCCATTAAATTGCCCTGTCCATGGATACGTGTTCACAATTGGCTGTAGCCCTAATAACTCCATTTGCTCAACTAAATAGGTTCGAACCCTTTCATTCTCAAGCGAACCTGATGGATGCGGCAGCTGTGCGATGGCACTCACATGCTTCATAGCTCTTTCCGCTGAAAATTGTTCGATCGGCGCATTCTCTCCTTTTGGCGCCGGCGGCTGTTCTGACCATAGTGTTGCGAGAACAAGCATGATACAGATGGCAGCGATACCAAGCGCACTCCATCTTGTCATGTGCGTCTGGTGCACTCTGACCGTCTTCCCCACAATCGACTACCTCCTAATCATCTTTTATTTCTAGATATAGGAATAATTTACCTATTTAGATAGAGTTATCATATATGACCTCCCTTATAAGTACAAGACATAAATCTGAGCGCGAACTACTTCAAATCATTAAAAAATCGTTGTTGATCTGATATTTGAACATAGCACTGAACGTAGCAATACAGACACGGATTATGTATCGTCGACCGAAGAAGTTATTTTATTCATGGATAAAGAATCCTTTATCCCCGCTGGACAGAGCTTCCCAAATTGATGGTTCGGGATTTGTATACTATACTAGATGATTTTTCGATTGGCGCTAACTCCCGTACTATTTGTATGTAAATCATTTGTTAACACACTATATATTATGTAAACTAGCACTACCACAATGTGCAAGATCGCTATATAATACAATCTGTGCTATTGCACATTCTATTTTACAGGCCTTACATAGGAGAGTGACTATCGTTGAATTGGTGGGACATGTTTGTTGGATTTATTTTAGGCGTGGTAGAAGGCCTGACTGAGTTTGCTCCGGTCTCTTCGACCGGGCATATGATTCTAGTGGATGACTTTATGCTTCATTCAAAAGAGATATTTAGCCCTCAAATGGCGAATATGTTCAAGGTCGTGATCCAGCTTGGCTCCATCCTTGCGGTTGTCGTTGTGTTTTGGGATCGTTTTTTCCAGCTGCTTGGGTTGAAGCGCGCTCCAATTGATCCAGAGCTAGGTAGAGCGGGACATTCCAGATTGAAGCTCACACAAGTGCTCGTTGGATTAATCCCAGCAGCAGTGCTTGGATTACTGTTCGAAAAGTATATTGATCAATACTTATTTTCCATCCAGACTGTGTTGATCGGCCTTGTGCTCGGAGCAGTGCTCATGATCGCAGCAGACTGGTTCCGCCCTGCGAAGCCAACGGCAAAGACGGTGGATCAGGTAACATACAAACAAGCATTTGGCATCGGCTTGTTCCAATGTCTTGGTCTATGGCCAGGATTCTCCCGTTCTGGCTCTACGATATCAGGCGGGGTACTGCTGGGGATGAGTCACCGTGCGGCTGCTGATTTTACATTCATTATGGCCGTACCTGTCATGGCTGGAGCGAGCGGATTATCCCTGCTGAAGCATTGGAAGGATTTCTCCATGGATGCGCTGCCGTTCTTCATCGTCGGCTTCATTAGCGCATTCCTATTCGCTCTCATCTCTATCCGCTTCTTCTTGAAGCTGATTAATCGAGTGAAACTCGTACCATTTGCTATCTATCGCATCGTATTGGCAGCCGTCATTTATTTTTTCTTCTTGTAAAGAATACATTCCACAACACAAAAGAGACAAAAATGACTGCAAGATTAGTCAGTAAAAATATTCATAATTTTTTAGAAAACCAGTCGCCTAAAATCAGTTGGCGACTGGTTTTCTAAAAAAGTGATTTATATTATGTTTACCTAACAATAATTAGACCTTAAACATTCTGACTTAAGTATACTCATAATTACACTGTCATAGTACTTGCCATCCCTATATACTTTCTCTCTAAGTATCCCCTCTTCTTTAAAACCACATTTTACGTAGCAATTATATGCGGCTCTATTGAAACTATAAACTTCAAGTTCGATTCGATTCATGTTTAGTGTATTAAAGCAAAAGTCCCGTAGTAATCGTAAAGCCTCGGATCCATATCCTTTCCTATGTAGTTTTTTTCTCCCTATAACAATTTGTAATGAAACAGATCGACTATACCAATCAAAATCAAATAAATCAATTTGTCCTATATATTCAAACGTATTAATATCGGCTATTACAAAACCTCTTATTTCTGCTTTTCCATCCATAATTGTATTTAAAAATTTTTCTGTTGAATTTCGTGTCTTGGGATATATAAAAGATGATCCTAAGGTAGAAGTTATTTCAGGATCATTCACCCAATTCAAAATATATTCAATATCTGCTTGTTGATATTCACGTAATATCACCTTTTCACCTATTATTACAGACATACACACAAAAACCTCCATCGTAAGTAATTCACCAGTGAATCTTTCCTACTCCATCCATAATTTCAATTTCAACCCCAAATTTTCTAGAAAGTTGAGCTACATTATGTAAAACCTCCATATTAGAGGTTAGTTCAGGCCATCCTCTTTTATATCTTGGTTTTTCAAAACCAAGATCAATAGGATACAATGCCAATTCGCGTAACTCTCCATTTTCCATTTTCCAATATGGTATTAGAGATTGCCAAACTTTATAGTCTCTCGATAGCCCATTTAGCCCGATCTCTTCCTTTTTATCAAAAACATCCGCAATATTATGTTCGTGACCTAATCCAAACTTATCATAAAAATCTGATGGCTGAGAGGTTATTGATTCATTTTGAAATATAAAATTACCTAAGCTATAAAATATAGGTCGGTTTTTGTAAATCTCTATCCCCCGTACAATATGTGGTCCATGGCAGATAATTGCGTGTGCTCCTTCATCTATACATTTTCTCGCAAAATTAACTATGAAATCTGCTGGTTCTTCTAAATCATCAGAATTCGGTTGGTGTGTGTGAATGCTTAAAACAACATAATCTGATTGCCTCTTAGCTTCACGAATTGAATTGACGATTCTATTTTCATCACGGGGATCTATTTTTATGATCGTTGACTCACTATCCCCTTCTTGGAAAATATACTCACCAAATGGAAACCAACAATCGGGATGTTCTTTCATATAGCCTTTATTCGTAAGAATTTGATAAGCTGAATTTATTTTACAGTTCTCAGCAATTTCTTTTAATTGTTTCATATGTGTTGCATTAATCGTATATATCGTATTCAATCTCATCGGATTGATACCTGGTCTACCAATCATGTCTCTTCTTTGTTCTCCTGCAATCCAAGTACGATCAAAATTAGACGTTGTTGCGATTAACGCAACTCGATTATTATTCGTCTCCAAATATCTTGGTTCACTTGCACTTGCCAAATTATTGCCTGCACCAGCGTGTACAATCCCATACTTGTTTAATAACTGTTCAGTAGACCTTAATCCTCCATAAGAAAAATCAAGCGTATGATTATTGGCCCAAGCTACCAAATTAAATCCATAGCCTAGTAAATCACAAAACATTTCTGGGGATGCTGAACTCCAAGTTCCCCCACTTACAGCCGAGGGAAAGGATTCTGTACTTTGTACCGTTGTTTCTAAATTAGTGAATCGAACATCCCCTAGTTGAATAATGGATTTTATATTATCCATACTAACATCACCACTAGGCAACCTCCGCGCAATCAAACTATCCCCAGTTGCCGTAAACGTAATTGAATTACTCAAGAAAATCATTCCTTCTACATTTTTCAAATTTCTATATCGCTTGTTTGCCTAACTCCTTTCACAGGAGACATTACTAAAAGAAATACAGCTCCCAAAGATAAACACCCTGCAGCCATAATGGTTTCGCGCAATCCAAATAACATCCCACTGAGTCCTCCAAGTAATGCTCCAATTGGAACAGCTCCTCGACTTATAAACACCTGAGTAGCGTTAACTCGTCCCATAATTTCATTTGGCGTAACCGCTTGTCTAATACTCACTTGACTAATAAAAAACACAGTATTACCCATAGATATAAAGAATTGTGATATAGATAATATTGCTATGTTTACAATTATATATTTTGTTACTATAGCAACAATTAAGAATCCTACCCCTACAATTACGGTGGAAATGAGAATAGTGTTTCCAGTTCCTATCTTTTTAACGAGTTTATTAGCAGTAAAAGCCCCTAATAATGCCCCTAAACTGCCTACTCCAAATATTATACCTAAAATGCTAGCGTCTATAGAAAACACAGTCACGACATAGAGCATGTAAACAGCATCAAATGCACATCGAGAAAAGTTCAAAATTGCCGTGGACAAAGAAATCGTTCTTAAAAATGGATTAGTAAATATATGGTGAAACCCTTGTCTTATCTGCTTGAGGATCGTGTTTTTAGTTGCCGTAGGTTCCTTTTCATCTATATTAATTCTTTTAAAAAAGAATATAGATACAAGATATGTAATAATATTTATAAAGAGAGAAATAGGCGCTGATAAAACATGAATAATTACACCTGCAATACTTGGGCCAACAAACTGTGTCATCGCTCTAGAAATCTCCAGCTTGCTATTACCCTCAGTTAAGTCATTTTTGTTAATAATTGATGGTAATACTGAGGTGTATGCAAATTGAAATACCATTGAACAAGATGCTGTAAAAAAAGAAATCGCACACAAAATCCAAATATTCATCACATTAAGCCAGTTAAACAGAGGAATGAGTAAAAGGAAAAACGCTGTAATAAGATTCATATTAATTAATATTGGAACTCTCTTAATCCGATCTATCCAAACTCCAGCAAATAACCCAATAAGAAAGTATGGTGCTGTAGAGGAAGCTGTGAGCAAACCCATTTGGAAAGCATTTGCATCTAACAATATTACTGCTATTAGTGGAATTGCAATGTAAGAGATTTGAGAACCTAAAACCGAAATAGTTTGACCGATCCAAAGTTGTCTAAATGAATAATGTCCCCACAATCCCTTTAGCACTTCGATATTTTTTTTTGAAGTCATAAATATAGATTCCTTTTATTGTTTTTAATGAAAATCATGAAATTAAACTAACATTCTGCTAACCCAATCTCAATGAATTGCTGTAGTAATTGATATGCATCTTCTTCATTATCACTTGATTTAGGCTCGATATTATCATTATTTAATAACAGCGTTTCTGGGAATAAATATATTTTTTCAAACAACAAATTTACTATATACGTTATTTCCCGTTCCTCTTCAATTACACTTATACATTTGACCCATGGAAGTAACCTTGTATTATATTTTCCGGTACTATCAGTTGTCTCATTTTTCTTTTGAATCTCTGTATTTAAAGCTGGTTTAACTTGATGCAAGATTTGCATCATCCACTTTTTCCTCTCCTCATAATTGGCTCCTTCTTTATACTCTATTTCATATCCCATTCTTCCCATGCCGTAATTAATTACCTTATTACCTATAAGAATGTTACTATTTTTTTTAATTTCTAATCCAACACTTGCCGTTTCTTCTCTCTCTGTTAAGAATGATCGTGGTTCTGCTACTAACATTTGAATTACATCAATACCCAATTTGTTCTCATTTTTTTTCAAAAAATGTAACGATTCTTTAGCCTCTTCTTCTGTCTCTGTGGGCAAACCGCCTATTATATTTAATCTCAGCTCTAATTCAGCATCATAGATATTATCAACGATTTGTTGAAAGTTTGCTGATGTTACCCCTTTATCAATAATATCTAAAACTCTTTGAGAAAACGTTTCATATCCTACTGACAGTTGGGTACAGCCCAGATCTTTCAACTCAAAGCACAGTTCTTTATCTAGAAACGTATCTTCAAGCCTACAACGTATGCTAAATTCAGCTTTATAACCACGTTCTTTCAGCCTTTTCATTGCTTTCATAATTAATTTGATATTAGTATTCTCATCAACAAAATTTATACGTTTTATACCATATCTCCCAATCAAAAATTCAAACTCATCTGCAATTTGGCCAATTCTTTTCTGCTGGTAATTGCGAGTACTTCTTGATCTATTTCCATATGAGCAAAAAGTACACCTACCCCACGAACAACCAGCACATGAAATAACCCCTAATTGCATTCCATGTGACATGTAGTTCCTGATCGGCAAACCATCAAAGTCTAGAATTGGCTTTTCGTTTATGTGTAAATTTGAAACATGTAGCTTTTGCTTTACCTTAGAAATACTTGTGTCAATAATATTCGGAATATTGGAGTAAACTTCTTCGCCATTTAGATATTTATGTAGCATTAACAGCGTCTCTTCTCCATCACCAATTCCCAAATAATCAATATACTTTTTTATGCACTTCAAATTAATCATTTTTTCATGAAAAAGAGTTATTTGAGGCCCCCCAAATATTATCTTTACGGTTGGACATATACTCTTAATTATTTTTGCAGCTATCAGACTAGGAAACACTTGACTATAGAAGGCCACAGAGATTCCTACTATTTGATAATTGCCATTCTTAATAATTTCTTTTATGTCAGACAAAAATTCTCTTCCAGAAATATCATTGATCATAAAAGCATTAAATTTAATAACTTCATTATCTATATCATCAAAAGAACAAAATTCCTTTTTTAACAACGATCCTTCTAGAATCATCTCAATTATTTTTCTTACAAAGTCTAACTCATATCCTTTCAGATGCTTACTCCTTTTATCTTCATTCTTTTCGAATATATAACCGTATATAGCCTCATAGTTTGATAACATAAAATCACACATGTGCCTTCTAATTTCTATCGCTATCCTCGATTTATCGCCGACTTTACTAATAATTATGTCTCTATATTCAAGAATTGATTTATATGAAGCTAGTTTTTGACTTAGTTTAATATTTAAATCCTCTTGAACTACAGAAACCCCATTTTTACGCAAATAAGAAGTTAGCATAGGAAGACTTAAATAAGGAAAAAATCTAGCTTCAGTTAACGGCGGAAAGATAAGCAGAATGTCTCTATCACTGATCATTTAGCCCTCCAACATGAAAATACGAATTAGTACAATCATACAGATTCAACTATATACTCACGATTAAGGCATCCATTTTAACAACAAGCCTCAATTACACCAACTATGTATATTGGTATTTTCTTGATTTATATCTAATAGAAACATATATAAAGAAGATGTTGCTAAACAGCAACACCTTCTTTATATAAAATATACATATCAATCTGGCCAATGATAGTTAAACTTTTGTCCTTCAATTGCTGTTCCTTCGATGATAATTTCTTTCATATAGTCCACCTCCTTGTATTTGAAATGTTAACGTTCACATTTACTAATATACCAATTTCTTCTTTTTTAGTCAACAATATTTTCCATTATTCATTATCCCCCATACTAGAACACAATTCAACGTTTCATTTGAATAAAATAGCTATACTGAACAGATACAACATCAATTTTTCACAGTAGAAATGAAATAGAGAAGGAAAAAAGTTTAAATAAAAATTAAAATAACATTGATTGAGAAGGAGTAAACACATTAGTCATATATCGAGTGAAAGTAAATTCTTCACGTCCACAGAGCAGCTCACCATTAGCAACGCAAAAACACCTACAAGGGTATCACTCATATTTTACGATAATAAGAGCGACTTCTTGAAGGTGTATTGATTTACCTCACACTATGGAGTTAATCCTAATGTAATGACCTATCTTATTAAACTCTTTTTTCACTGTCTATTAATACATTATTAACTTACTTTTTCTAGCTGCTAATCTCAAAATAGAAGTCATCCAATTCGACTTTGGCATCTTCAAACAACTGCTGTAGCTCGTCGCAGTAGTTACCGAGTTGTCGTTTACTTGCCTCGTAATGCGTCCAACGAATCGTGAGTGGAAGTGACTGAGATTCAGTCAAACAATCCCATAACGCATCCAAATTCCGTCCATAGTAATTAGGCAATTCTAATACCTCGCTAAGAACATCATGCAGCTTCGTAATCGAGGTTAAGAGTCGTCCATCCAATTCAATAATTTGTCTGGTCATCGCTCTCCATCCTTCCCTTTCATCTGCTGGAATGTATCATAATGATCCTCTGTTTTATAGATCAGCCCGTCATTTGAGAAGAGAAGACGATCTTTCCCACGGAATCCCTTGGAGTAGTTTATATCTGCTTCATACCAGATGCGCCCCTTCTTCTTCGGCAGCTTGCCTTCTCGATTGCGGAAGATGTCTCCACCAATGCTCTTTCCTGGAGCTACTTCATTTAGATTGCCTTCCTTCGCATTCCAGCCCAGCTTCTCTGCATCCTTTTTCGTGATGAAATTATCAGGCAGAGAATGATTCTTCCGTATATAACTCGCCACTTCCTCGAAATCTGTAAGGGGCTTCGATTGGGCAGGTTCGTTAGTCTCTACTGTTGTCGAAGGGCGATCTGTCGCAACCTTCTTCTCACTATCAATCTGTGTCGTGCCGCACCCTGCCAGTACCATCAAGGTAAGGAACAGGACGAACAGCGATTTCATCCATCTCAACGTATAATTCCCTCCATATGTCTATCTTACAGCTAGTGTGATCAGGCACTATTGTAACATGAATGAGCAATGAGAATAAAATTCTCTTAATTCTTATTATGTAACGATATCGAAGTAGAGATTTGGACAAGGTTAATGTGTAGATATTTTTCATGTAAGCGAACAGAAGGCATGTCTATTTACCAAATTAAAAAAGAAAGTCCAGCAAATTGCTGGACTTTCCGAGAACATCATCCTGCTCGATTATTGAATTTGAATGTTAGGAAGCGAGTACGAGAAATCACGGTAAGGCGACATATCGAAGCCTTGAACGCGTGCGTTCGTTGCGTACATATCTCGACGTTGGTACATGTAGATGTAAGGAAGATCTTCGTTCAACTCTTTATAAATAGAATGGAAGATTTCTTTACGCTTCTCAACATCAAGCGTCGAATTGGATTGAATAAACAACTCATCGACCTTCGGATTACTGTATCCGATGTCGTTCTGGTGGCCCTTCGTTGTGAATACATTTTCAGAAGATTGCGGATCTGGTGTTAAGGACCATGCCATGAACAGCATGTCGAAGTCGCCCTTCTTACGCTTGTCGATAACCGCGTTGAATTCCATTTGGTCAGCAATGAATTCAATGCCCAGATCGCCATAATTCTTCTGTGCAATTGGAATAATTGCATCATTGACTTCACTAGGAGTAGAAGCCGTGAAGTGAATGACGAACTTCTCGCCATTCTTCTCACGCTTGCCGTCAGCGCCAACTTTCCATCCAGCTTCGTCAAGCAATTGCTTAGCCTTCTCCAGATCGAAGTTGTACTTCGTTACATCATCTGTGTAAGACCAGGATTGCTTGGATTGTGGAACGTCGATAGGATCTGCATAGCCTTGGAATACCGCATCTACGATTTCTTGACGGTTCAAGCCGTATGCCAACGCTTGACGTACACGCTTGTCCTTGAACTTATCCAACTTATGGTTGAAAGCGATGTAGCCGTAGCCATTTGTACGGTACAAGGTGGTATCCAAGAAGCCCATTTCCTTCAATTGCTCAACTTGGTCTTTGGATACTGTAGGTTCATCCATGTCCGTTTCACCCGTTTGCAGCAATTGAACGTTAGTCTCGGCTGTTGTAAATTTATAGATCAGCTTCTCTACCTTAGGCTTGCCCAAGTAGTAGTTCTCATTTGCCGTAAGCTGAGCTTCTTGTCCAGCTACGAACTTATCCAACTTGTAAGGGCCTGCGCCAACTGGCTTCGTGAACAAATCGTGCATGTAGCCCAGGTCACCTTGCTTGTAATCCTTGCCATAGTAAGCCTTAGGCATGATTTCCACACCACCGATTGTGGAAAGTGCTAACGCGCTTACTTCTGTAGTCGTGAATTCAATCGTCAACGGATCGATTACCTTGATACCTTCAATGGAAGATACTTTACCGTCGCGGTATTCTTGTCCACCCTTAATATGTGCATTCTTCACGATATCAGATGGTCCATCGTAAGACTTATCATGTAATATTGTTAATGTAAACGCTACGTCTTCTGCTGTAAGAGGCGTACCGTCACTAAACTTCAAGCCTTCCTTCAGCTTGAATGTATATTTCAGATTGTCAGGAGACACTTGATAGTCATCCGCCAATGCTTTCTTCAATGTACCGTCTTTATCATACTCCAGCATCCCCTTGAACAAGGAACGCACTAAATAAGCATCATATGAAGTCTCCGAGTAAATCGGGTTGAAAATACCCTTAGGAGCTGTAATACCGAGAATCACCATATCTTTACGGTTGTTGGCCAATTCTGGAGACTTGGAAGGATCTGCGGCCTTAATGACACCCTCAGAGACGATTTCGCCTTCCCCTGCCGCATCATCTTTCTTCTCTTCTTGGCCAGAACCCTGCTCATTCGATTGTGCATTCTTCTCTGGTTCCTTCGCTTTGTCGCTGCCGCACGCGGACAACGCGATCGATACAGCAAGAAGCGTACTCAAGAACAAACTCCACTTCTTCTTCATACAAAACTCCCCCTATTTCTGGAATAAATCCAATGATGTGATGTTTTTTATGCACTATTTTAAACATGGAAGCAGCAGCAAAAAAACGAGATTTCCGATTATTCTCCAAATGATTTTTTGCATATATATCCACTTACCATAAATAGGCATCTCAATATTTCTCACTATACTACTTTATCTATTTTATTTTGTAAAGTAGTTTTTTAGATTTTCTTGCAGGAGTAGTCGTGGAGAGGATTTTCATACAGATCGATATTCCCACGGAAGACATATGAATAATTAACCATATGTCTGAAAACAAAATACATTATTACATAAAAAGGGATCTTGTTACACAAGATCCATAATAGTAATTTTTTGTTGTGATATTATCTTCTTACTCACCTTCCGAATCCATCTCAATGGATACGGCATGAGCAATACATGGTATGCTCTCACCTTGTTGATATGAGAGTGGCGACAGCAGTGAACCGGTGGCCACAATTAACATTCGTTTCAATTGTCCTCGAATCATCCGCTTCATCAAGTGCCCATAGGTGACAACAGCAGAGCAGCCGCAGCCGCTCCCTCCAGCTTGTACGGCTTGCTTGTTGCGGTCAAATATCATTAAGCCGCAATCATCGAATACGGTATCCTCCATCGATACCCCGGACTGCCTCAATAAGTCTGAAGCGATAGGATGGCCCACGGCAGACAAATCCCCGGTTACGATCATGTCGTAATAGCTTGCCTCTCTCCCGGTGTCAGTAAAATGCGCCCGCAAGGTATCCACTGCGGCTGGAGCCATAGCCGCCCCCATGTTGAACGGATCGGTTATACCTAAGTCAATTACCTTCCCAATTGTAGCGCTGGTTACCCGCGGCCCACTACCGCGATTGCACAATACTGCAGCGCCTGCCCCGGTTACGGTGAATTGTGCCGTAGGCGGTTTCTGGGAACCGTACTCCGTAGGGTAACGGAATTGCTTCTCCGCTGTGCAGTTATGACTGCATGTTCCTGCAAGAGCATAATGCGCATTCCCGGAATCAATAATCATCGCTGCAAGCGCAAGTGATTCCATGGAAGTTGAGCACGCACCGAATACGCCAATATAGGGAACAGACAGAGTTCGAGCCGCGAAGCTGTTACTCGTAATTTGGTTCATCAAGTCCCCGCCAATAAAATATTCGATATGGTTCGTGTTGACGTTCGCCTTGGTGATCGCAAGACTTGTTGCTTGTTCAAGAAGCTTGCGTTCTGCCTTCTCCCAGCTCGTCTCGTAAATATCAAGCTGTTCGTGGATAAGGTCATAATCAGCGGCAAGCGGCCCCTGCCCTTCCTCAGGCCCAACGATGGCTGAAGTGCCTATAATATAAGGAGCTCGCTCGAATTTCCAAGATTGCTTACCTACTAGCATGAAGCCACCTCACTTTATCGCATACCTTCGATTATTGGATGAGTAATGGTCGTACCTTCTCAATAATGTGCTGCAACGTGCGAGAGCACTGTCCATACATTTGTTTTGCTTTCTCATCTTCCGTTGATAGACAGAACATTTCCAGATCAGCTTCGCACTTTTTCATCGTTGCTAACGTATTAGCCCGCTTCTGCGGAATCGTAACTTTAATTTGATCGTTGAAGAGATCAACATACAGCTCCCCGAAGCTATCTACTTGGCCAAAATATACATCCTGAACCGCCTTTACACCAAGCGAAGTCAGCTGCTCGCTCAGCCACTTTTTATCGCGGCCAATCGTTGCAAGCGGCTGCTCCATAACCTGCCCGTCCATAATAACCACTTGCGGTTCATACTCAGGTGCGACCTTAATCCCTAGATGTTTTGGAGTAAAGGGCATATTTTCACTTTTGAGCAAAACACTTACGTCACCACTTGATTCCATCATCGCGAATTCCACATCAGCTACCTTGAATACATCCTTCATGCGAAGCTTCAGCATCAATTCATCAGAGGTCAGGCGTTCCTTTTTTAAGTTGTCTTCAAGAATTTTACCATTCTTGATGAGAACTGTAGATTTGCCGTCAATCCAATCCCGCATCGTCTTGCTCTTCAATTGCAAGAATTCGATCCCGAATGATACTGAAGCCCACACACCCAGCGACACAATCCCAAGATACCAATTGTCCTCCAAATCCAAGGAAACATACGCAGCAAGGCTTCCGATCGTGATGCCGGTTATGTATTCAAATACGGATAATTGAGTAACTTGTCGCTTCCCTAACATCTTCGTTATCAGGAACAAGACAACGACCGCAACCAAAGTTCGAAGCGTGATTTCCAGCCAAAGTGGCATCATACATCCTCCTTGATAAGAAAAAGTTCCATTCCACTACGTCATTATTTGTAGATGCTCATGATTTTATGAAGTGAGTTAATTTAATTATTGGAGGTATGGCTGTTCCTCTTTCGGGACAAATTATCCTCTGTAGTTCGGAGGAGGAAGGGAGGTGTACAGCATGACAGTTGGATCTCAAGTGAAAACATGCTTAGCTTCGCTAAAAGGTGTACAAGCTGACTTGGAGTCTTTCGCATTGGCCACTCAGAATCAAGAAGCAAAGCAATTATATACGAATGCCGCAGAGCAAACGCAGCAGATCGTCGACCAAGTGGAAAACCGAGTGCAGCAATTAGAAACGGAGGAGCCTCAATATAAAGGCTTCTAATCCTAGCAGAACATACAAGCCATGCATGAAATGCATGGCTTATTTACATAACAGACGTGATGCAACCCGTCAAACGTCCAATCACCTACACCGTTTCCTTCATACACTTATACGGTAATACATCATTACCAAACGAAAGGGGATTTGAACATGTCTGATGTAAGAGGCTGTGGAAGCTGTGGCTTCGGTGGATTTGGCTTTACAAGTACTGGCGTTATCTTGGTACTTTTCATTTTGCTCGTAATCGTAAGCCGTTCTTTCTTGTTCTAAGAGCTGCGCCCAGGCGACCACCCAGGCATTGCTTGGGTGGTTTTTCCTTTTGCCATCGACGTCGTTATCCATTCTCCGGAGCAGACCAATACGGATAAGATGAATCATAATATTCTTCCAACGTGATCCCCTGTGCTGTCAATAGAGCGGACAATTTCTTCCCAACATAACGGATGTGCCATGGCTCGTATTGATATCCTGTAATGTGCTCTTTTCCTTTTGGATACCGAACAATATACCCATATTCATGTGCATGATTCTGCAGCCATTTAGCCTCTTTCATGTCCGCGAAGCAAGCTTCCGCTGCACATCTTCCATCGCTGCGCGTGAGGTCTACGGCGAGCCCTGTCTTATGTTCGCTATGCCCCGGTTCCGCACAATACAACTCCGCATTTTTCTTGCCATAACGCCGTACATTGCTATGATATATGGCCGTCTGAGCAGCATGAGATCGGAACGCAGATACACCTGCCAAATAAATACCGTCTTGTCTAGCACCAGCGATTAGCTGCTCCAGAGCTCTAGCTGCTTCCTTGCGCAATTTGCGCTTATCTACCCGCTCGTCAAAAATAAAGGGTGCGTTTGGATAAACCAGATCATCTGGCCGGTAATCAAGAGGGAGTTCGTGAAATTTATTAACGAGGATCCCGATACTGCCGATTCTAGCCTTATCCATTTTGACATTAAGTTCACTTGGGATCTGATGCATCTTCAACATCGTATGCTGGAATGACTTCAAATCATCCAGTTGCATCGCGACAACATCGATTGCTTGTCTTGGATGAAGAGCGTTCATCTGTGTCTCAGTCACTGTCACTTCATATCTTGGGTGTTCCATCCCTTGTATCCTGCAGCTGCTGCATAATGGAATCAATAACAGCATGGACATTACTCGTGCAAATCGCAATCCATCACCCCCCATCGCCTATCGTTAGTATGGATCGATGAGACATGATTCATGTGAGCCAATTAGCAGTTGTATGCATGAAAAAAGAGCCTGCTGTGTGCTCGTCCATTCGCACTTGGCAGACTCTTCATTCTGTTTATATTTAATTTAGTTAAATGAAATAAAGTGCTATGCTTCGACAGAAGCCGGTGCTGCTGCCGCTTCTGATTCTTCATCCCCTGCCTCTTCAATGCCCCGCTGTGTAACAATGGAAACCAATAGCTCATTCTTATGGGACAAGAGATGGATATGTTCTGGAATTTGCACGTCTTCCACCAACATCTTACCACCTATGCCCAAATGGGAAATATCCACTTGAATCACAGAAGGAAGATGTGCGGGCAGACCTTCGATTTCCAAACTTGTTTCTTGCGTTTGCAAGATACCGCCTTTTTTGACCCCAGCAGGTGTACCGATATATTCTATTGGCACATGAATACGTATTGGGTGATTTGCAGATACCTGTTGGAAATCTACATGCGTATAAGCACCATCTTGTTTGACAACGTCTTTGATCAGCGCTTGGACTGGCTTCATGCCTTCCACCTGCAGTTGGAACACTTCTGTCCGGCCAACATGTGCAAGCTTGACGAAGTCTCTTGAATCGACATGCAATGCAGTACTCTCGATATCCGCACCGTATACGACGCCCGGGATCCGGCCTTTCTGACGTAATTCACGAAGGGAAGAGCGAGTAAAGTCCGTTCTTCTCTCTGCTTTCAGTTGATAAGTTTTGCCTTGTGCGTTCATATTGAAACTGCCTCCTTGTAGCAATCCTCTCACTTCACCAGAGTGACGTCCTGCGATGTGTGTTGCAGGACATGTCTATTATTAACCTCATTAATCTTATTTGAAACAACTTTTCAGAATTTTTTCGCAAATTTTCTGAAAATAGAGATATATCCTGATCGCAACTCCTTTTCTGTCATTTCACATAAACAATGCCAGCATTCGCAAGGAACACTGGCACTGGCTCTCGTATGCTTCTATTTCCACTGAATATGCTGTAACGAATATCGTGCTGTGATATGTCCAACTACTTCTGTGACACTTTAATTTGCATTATGCTCTGCAAGAAACTTCCATACTTTACGGTCACAACAGCGGTACCCGATTTATTCGCCTTCACCATGCCTGCCTCGTTAATGGACAACACCGAAGGCTGATTGGATGTGAAGCGAAGATCATTCGTCAACTCCACTCGATTCCCACTCTTGCCAACTCCGAACACCTTCAGTTGCTGTTGTTTCCCCGCTGTCATATTCGTATCGCCCTTCAACTCAATTGAGACAAGCGGTTCATTCCAGATCCATTTGGATTGGCTAGGCGCACTCTCGTTGTGCAGACGGTCAGCCGCCGTAACCGCATACGTATATTGTTTGCCTAGCTCACCTGTCGTATCAAGGTGAAATTGATATGCGCCGTTTATTTTACGTATCGTCTTCACGATTTGCTTCGGATCATTGACATTAATCGACTCGCCGCCCTCTGCCCGATAGATCACATAGTAAGCAGCCGAGCTGTTCGTAACGTCCTCCCATGACAGGTGAACTCCTTTATCGGTGACATGTGCAGTTGTAAGCTTCGGTACAGATGGAGTATTAGCTGGAAGCCACGGCATCTCTGGCACAAGGGCTTTATACCGGTAACTGTCCCCGCTTAGTCGATCCTTCAACCCAAGCGGATTATTGAGAATATCGACGGTGCTGAAATGCATGCTCCCCTTTACCGTATCGAAGTTGAGCAGGTATTTCAATTGATTTGGAAGCTCATCGGGATTGAGCCAGGCTGGCGTGTTCGGATCATTCACCTTGTAATCGGCGTGACCAACATAGAGCTGTGTATGTGTTCCTTCTGTTTCCTTCACCCACCAATCCACAAGCTTCTCGAAGGCTGCAGGAGTAAAGCCAAAATACCAGTAAATCTGTGGCGTAATGTAATCAATCCATCCCTTTTGAATCCACAAGCGTGTATCTGCATAGAGGTCATCATAATTCTGAACCCCAGCTGTTGTATCCGAGCCTGTCGGATCTGTCGCTTTGTTGCGCCATACGCCGAATGGGCTGATGCCGAATTTCATATGAGGCTTCGCCTGCTTCATTTCTTTGGACAATTCCTCAATGAAGGTATTCACATTATTGCGTCTCCAGTCCGTAATATCGGAGAAACCAGCTCCATACTGCTGGTAGGTCGCGCGATCAGGGAACTCTACCCCATCTACCTTATACGGATAGAAGTAATCGTCGAAATGAACCGCGTCAATGTCATAATTGTTGACGACCTCCATGATGCTGTCCATTACGAATCGCTTCGCTTCCGGCACCCCTGGATTGAAGTAGAGCTTGCCGCCATAAGAAACTACCCAATCTGGATGCAATCTTGCAGGATGGTCGGGAACTAACTTGTTGATATCTGGCTGCATACTTACACGATACGGATTGAACCATGCGTGGAATTCCATATTGCGCTTGTGTGCTTCATCAATCATGAATTGAAGCGGGTTATAGCCAGGATCCTTGCCCTGTACGCCAGTGAGCCACTCCGACCAAGGTGCATATTTAGACGGATAGAAGGCATCTGCAGTCGGTTTAATTTGCATCACAATAGCATTCATGCCTGCTGTTTCTAATTCATTGAGAAGATTAACAAAGTCTTGCTTCTGCTCTCTTTCCGTAACTACGCCTTCACGCGGCCAATCAATATTGACGACGGAAGCAATCCAACCCGCTCGCAATTGCCGCTTAGGCAGGATTGTATCCTTGTTCACGACAAGTGTGAAATCAGCAGTCTTGCCTCCGTAAGCAGCAGTTATGGAGCTAATGCCTACTTGAAGAGCCATGACGTTCCCGCTAGCATCTATCGTTGCATTGTGCGGCTGACTGGATTTAAACACAACGCCTGTCGATACTTCTGAGGAAGAGCCATCGGAATAGTATGCTGTCACCTTCCCTTGCAGCGACTCACCGATAGTCATTGCATGCAAGCCGGTCAGCTCAAGTCGTTCCAGCTTCGGCTGAGGCACGGATACCTTCAATTCATAAGCGGAGGAGAATTCGCCATATACCGCCCGCATAACAGTCGTTCCGTTCGCTTGTGCAGTGACCATACCAGCTGCATCAATGGAAGCAACCTCCGGATTGCTGCTATTGTAGCTAACTCCTTCCAGCATGGATACAGGCTTCGCAGCACCTTCATATCGCGCCAATGTATGGGTCTTCACGCGCTCACCTATCTCCATAGCTGGTGCTCCATACAAGTTCAACTGCTGAATGACTGGAGCGGCTTGGCTGACGACTACATCAACTACGGATTCTGGTGCTTGCATGTAGCGAGCCGTTAGTCTTGTGCGCCCTTCGGCCACAGCAGTAAGTGAATTGTCTGGATTTACAGCGACAATGGAAGGATCATCACTGATAAGTACGGCTTCCTTCGTCACATCTACTTGTTCTGCTTCACCAGCAGAAGTCGCTAACACCTGAACCCGTTTTGTTTCTCCTACCTGCAAAGGAGGCAAGCCGATCATCGTTAGCTCATATATATTTGTCGATCCATAAATAGCTCGCAGGCTATCAAAATAAATAGCGCCGCTATTTTTATTCCGATCATTCGTTTCTACCACATAGAGCTGATTCAATTTGATAGGCTGAACAAGATTAGTAGGCAAACTCGCAGTAACGTACCTCCAGCCATTCCAGCTGAGCCCGCTGCTAGTAGTAAGGTCAATCGTGGGCTTCGCTCCGCCAGCATCCTGCAGTTGACCTCGCAGCCAGTGCTTATTTCCATCCCCATACACCCACACTCCGATTGAAGATGGATATCCTTTTATCTCACGCCCTACTCCCCCAGATGCGTTCAAGAAATTCAGATAAGCCGCTGATGTTCCCGTCGTTTCCGTGAAATCATAGGTGAGCTTTACTGCATGTTCATCATGTTGTACCGGTTCCGGTCGTGAGGTTAGAACCGCCTTAACAGAACCAGGGACTACTCTTACTGAGGTTGCAGACAGCTGTTGAAGCTGCTCGAAGTCTTCAATAATCTGGGATGAAGCCGTACTGCCTGATGCGAGCGGTTCTGCCTGCGCTTCAGATGACGATAAGGATGAAGAGGATAAATCAGAGGAACTCATTGCGGAAGCGTTTACAATTGTGCTGAACATAAGCACGACCGACATCATCGACATGAGTAAGATACGAGCCCGGTTCCTTGCAAAATACAATGTTAATTCCCTCCCTTTGGATATCGAGTAATGAGAACATCATCGTATGTCGGCTCTAGATGAATGAAATTTTATTTCAATCTTTGAAGCATTTTAAGTTTAAAATATTTCAAACCGAATGTATATAGCGACAAAAGTATACTTTTGTCTAATGAATAGGACTGGGGATGTAATTCGATATCACTGTTCTCTGTGGCTGAGAATGAAAAAAATACCCCAGCAGCTGACAGCGCTAACTCATAAGTACCGTTACGACTTACGAACCAGCCTAGCCAACGCTAAGGTATTACTTGAGTATCGAGGTATCTGGCTATTGAAAGCAACCACGTTAACAAGATTGTTCATTCGTAGATTGCATCCTTCCATTGTTACTCCACGTGGTACCATCGCTGTCCTGTACGCGGATTGTAATAAACCGTTACCTTTTTCCCTGTTGACGGATCGATACTAACTTCTGAAGTCTTCTCGAAGCCTTCCGGCACATGTTCATGTTCATTCGCTTGGTGACGGCGATCTCGGAAGGCCGAGACGATAAGAAACACAATAAAAAAGAGCAGCTGCAATGAAAAATAAACAATCAAAAACGTAATCATCTTACTTCTCGCTTCGGCCGAAGCGTTACAGCCGTGCCGTATGCAACAATTTCACTCATATTGGTTCCGACTTCACCAGAGTCAAAACGCACCATAATGACAGCATCTGCACCCATCGCTTGTGCGTTCGCTACTAAGCGATCCAGCGCTTGCTTCCGTGCATCCTCTAGCATTTCCGTATATTGAGTGATCTCGCCTCCTACCAGTCCTTTAAACGCAGCAGCGATATCTTTCCCCAACCCTCGTGCGCGAACGGTCAGTCCGAATGCTGTACCGAGTACTTCCTTTACTTCATAATTGGCCACTTGCTCTGTCGTTACGATAATCATCGTCAATACTCCTCCTCAACCGCCTTTTCTAGACGGAAACCCATAATGAATCAAAATGTATCTATAGTACGGTTGAGACGATACTTGCGTTCAATCTTCATCATTATTTATTTTAATTTATAAATAAGTTTATATGATTAGATAAGTGACCCTATCTCATCGATTTTTCACGGTAATTATTACATTACTTTTCGCTTATAGTAGACACGTGTCCATAGGAAGATGGCGTTCCCGATTAATAGGATAGTAAATTGCAATCCGCTATTCCCCTTGACAGTAAAATCATACAGCCCCCACACCAGCAATGCGATCGTATAGAACATGTAGCCGTTCTTCGCTGACTTGTCATTATGATAACGTTCCATTTCATCTTGCTTTCTCATCTTGATGCCTCCTCATAAGTAAACAACTGATCGACTGTTACCTCTAACGTTCGTGACAGCTTGAACGCTAGCGCTAAGGTTGGATCATACTTATCATTCTCAATCGCGTTAATCGTCTGCCGACTCACTTCACACCGCTGAGCCAGCTCTTGCTGTGACATGCCCATTCGCTTGCGCAGTTCTGAAATCTTGTTTTTCATAACGAGTTCTATCTCCTCAAATGTAAAAAACATTTTACATCTTTTATTATAATGATCAATAGTCTTATGTCAAATACTTTTGACACCCTATCATTCGGTGACATTCTTATTCTTTACCAACATCGCAATCAAATGGATAGCTCGCTCCATTTCTTCAAAGCTTGCGTAAGCGTACGATAGTCGAAGTTGATGCTTGCTCGAGCGATCATAGATATGACCTGGATTCAACAGAATTCCACAAGCTAGCGCATGCTTGAACAAGGCTTCGATTGCAATTGACCTATCCATGGTCACCCATATGTAAAAACCGCCTTGGGGAACTCTCCATGCTGCAAAAGATGACCAATGCTGTCTCAACTGGTCAAGCAAAAAGTCTCTTCGCAAACGCAGCTGAACACGAATGTGTTGCATGCGCGACTCGTGAAGACCCGATCGGAGCCACTCCGCCGCAACTTGTTGCGATAATGAGCTGGAGCCGTAATCCATCTGCATTTTAATATCTGCCAAGCGTTCTATCACCTGCTTCGAACCAACAATCCAGCCCATTCGCAGGCCAGGGCAAACACACTTGGACATCGTTCCTACGTAGAGGACTTGTCCATGCTCATCCATAGACTTCAATGATCGTGGCGCCGGGGCATCCAGCCATAACGCTTCGTAGGCACTGTCTTCAATAATCGGCAATCCAATGCGATTGCTAATGTTCATTAATGCTTCTCTTCTGTCCTGCTCCATCACCGTACCCGTTGGATTATGGAAGCTTGGTATCGTATACAGCAGCGAAGCCTTATACTGTAATGCATACTGCTCCAGAGCATTCACTTGTATACCGCCTTGATCCATTGGTACACCAACCATTCTTAGTCCGGCCGATTGGAAGGCATGAATAGAATATAAATAGGAGGGCTTCTCTACGAGCATCGTTGATCCACGACCAACGAGGCCTGCTGCAATGAGCTGCAGTGCTTGAAGTGCCCCCGAGACAATCAATATCGAATTAGGCGCGGCTTCGATGCCTTGCTCCGACAACTGCTTGCTGAGCTGTTCTCGCAGCGGATAGTGCCCAAGCGGCTGTTCATACCCAAGTGATATTCCATGATCGATTACACCGCGTATCGTTTTCTCCATCTCTTTTGTTGGCAATAAGTCAGGGGCAAGCTCACCCGTGCCCATACGAATCATTTGCGGTGAGAATTCCATGTTATTTATCGTCTGAATAATCGGTAAATTGGGATAATGTGAGCCTTCTTCCACATACGCATTCCAATTCGGCAGAATAGGAGACATGCTGTCGACACGATGGGCCATGTCCGATATAACCGTCCCCCCTCCGCTATTCCCTTCAATAAACCCCGCATCAGTCAAGCAATCCAAGGCCGCCACCAGCGTGCTGCGATTCACACCCAATTGCTTCGCAAGCTCACGCTGTGCAGGGAGTCTCGCACCCGCTTCCCATTCCTTAGACAAAATTTTAGATTTCATATAATGCTCGATTTGTTTATACAGCGCGATCGATGAGGATCGTTCGAGTCTCCAATCGCTGTAGTCAATGCTGCACGTCTTTGGCATATGTTCCTCTCCTGCACCAAGTTGATTGATAAGCTTATTATAGAATTTGGTTGGTCTTGAACTCAACCAAATGGTCGGGGACAATTGTAAATTGCTGCGTTATGATATTGTCTTAGAACCGGTTCTATGGATGATGACATACGGAGGTAGATATCAATGGTCGAGGCATTCGTTCACGGAATATTGCTCGCACTTGGCCTTATATTGCCGTTAGGCGCACAAAATGTGTTTATTTTCAATCAAGGGGCTTTATCTAAGCCGTTCGTAAAGGCCATCCCTGTCGTGATAACAGCGGCATTATGCGATACCCTGCTTATTCTAGCCGCAGTTCAAGGCATCTCGCTATTCATCTGGAAGTGGAAATGGCTTCAATACGGACTGTATCTATTGGGATTCTTCTTTCTGTTATTTATGGGTTGGAGTTTGTGGAAGTCGTCAAGCAAGTTGAATGGCAGTCAGGGAAGTGCTATGAGTATCCCGAAGCAAATGATGTTCGCCATGTCCGTCTCTCTTCTGAATCCACACGCGATTCTCGATACGATTGGCGTTATTGGAACGAACTCTTTGCAATATTCTGATAAACTCAAGTGGATGTTTACGATAGCCTGTATCGCAGTATCGTGGCTGTGGTTCCTGGGACTAGCTGTAGCAGGTCATTTCACTAATAAAATCGATGCTGACGGCCGCATCCTCACTTGGTTGAACAAGATATCCGCAATTACCATTTGGTTGATTGCGGTATACATGTTGGTTCAACTGCTAACCGGTGGCCTGACTGTAATTGGATAACTGCGATCCTTATATGAGGAACGTAATACAAGCAAGACTCCCTGCTCTTCCAGCGAGCAGGGAGTCTTGTTCATTTTTAAACCGTAAAGATTCGAAGTTCTTCTTGCAGATCTTGCATTTTGCGATTCAATAAGGTAGCTGTATCCGATATTTCTTCCACAATAGCAAGCTGCTCTTCGGTCGATGCGGCAACACTCTGTGTATTCAGTGAGGAATCCTTTGCTATGGTAGCAAGGTTGTCCAAAGTGGCAGCAACCTCCTCACTTCCAGCAGACATTTCTTCAGCGGCTGCCGATACTTCTTGAATTTGCTCCGTGACCTGCTGCACGGATGTCCATATTTTGTTGAAATGCTCCCCAGCCTCCTGCACAATCAAGGTACCTTGTTCAGCCTGCTCCGTATTTTCTCCCATCGCTTCGGCCAGTTCCTTCGTATGTGCAATTACCGTATTCAGCATCTCAGCAATTTGTTCCGTAGAGTCCTTCGTTTGCTCTGCAAGCTTGCGCACCTCTTGGGCAACAACGCCGAAGCCTCGTCCATGTTCGCCTGCCCGTGCCGCTTCAATAGATGCATTGAGCGCCAATAGATTGGTTTGCACCGCTACATTGCCAATGATACTGACGATATGCTCTATCTTCTCGGATTGATTCAACAAAGACCGCGTAATCCCTTCAGAACGACTGACGGAATTTCTGATCTGTGCCATTTGCTTCACCGTCAGCTGGACAACCTGATTGCCTTGATCAACCGACTCTGTTGCGTCGATGCTCAGTTCTGATACGGCAGAGGATGATTCAGCAATCCGCTGGATGCCGATTGCAATTTCCTCCATAGCAGCCTTACTTTCTTCAGCCCCTTGCATCTGCGATTCTGAACCAGTTGCAACCTCTTGAATAGAATTGGATATTTCATAGCTAGACTGAGATGTTTGCGTGGCGATTACCGTTAGTTGCTGTGACGATTCCGCGACCTGATCAGCGGTCGTCTTGACATTGGTAACCAAGTGCTTGATTTGAGCAATCATCGTGTTAAAACTATCAGATAGAACGCCGATTTCATCTTTCGAGCGAACCGGAATAGATACCGTTAAATCGCCGGCCGCCACTCTCGTGGACAGAACGGACAGCTGTGTAAGCGGCCGAACTAATCGGCGTATTAAGAAGGCGATCACGATAATGAATATGATACCTATCGATGAGCCGATACCAATAATTTTCCACAACATGGCATTCAGATCGCCGTCAATCTTCTTATTATTGAAATCTACGGCAAACACCGCTATCGTCTCATTCCTGTCATTATTGATCGGCTTCAGCACCGTAATCCATTCGCCATCAAGATCTTCATAGATGTCACTAAAGCCAACACCTGTCCGCTCCATCTCATGGATCGCATCGACAAGCTCTGGCTTGATCTCATACTCGCTTCCTGGCGCATTTCCAAATTCAACGAAGGAATCGTTGCCTTGAAGCACCTTCAGATAGAACTTTCCATCACGTTCCGTGAAACCGGGAGCAAGCAAGTACGAATTCGAAATGAAATTGTCGCGTACCATGCTGTTCAAGCTCTCCTGAATCCAAACAATATTCTTATCCTTTGCATATTGTGAGGAATCCATTGACTTGAGCTTGTTAGCAGCTCCTGCAATACCCTCCTTTTCTATCTCGATATTCTTCGTAAGCGTAGTATGAAGGGATAGTAATTCATCATTATAGATTCTTCGCTCCATCATATATGAGGATGATATGAATACAATAGACATGACCATAAGAAGAACGGTCACGACGATGATAGATTTCATCACTAAGCCTTTGTTTTTCATTCAATAGCCCCCTAGTTGACTGACAAACAGGTTATATACAGGAGTTCTTTCCATTCGAATCCTTATTGCCTATAAACCTTGTCCGTATTTACTGACCAATCAGTCTATGTCAATGAGCTATATATCGTCATTTTTCGACAAAAATGAATAGACACGTTTAAAAATGTTGTAGATATTTTTCAGAAAACAAGAGCATATATATCCGAGTAAGGAGAAAAAACGTCCCTTTTAAACGAAGTCATCTACAAAAAAACATCCTTGCCGAAATAATCGGCAAGGATGTTGATGGTAAGATTCTGCATGCACAGACAGCATAACTACGAATCACTAACTACTAACCAGATAACGCCATATCAATTCGATATTGAGTCGCTTTTACACATTTTTTGCAAACTTTAAGAGATGTGCCATCGCTTTTTGTTTGCGTGTACAATACTTTAATCCGTGTGCTTCCACACACTGGGCATGTTCCCCGTCCATGTGATGGAACGTTCCATAATGCTTTACCACGTTTTGTTTTAGCCATTTCGTTTCCCCTTTTTCGTATCTATTATCGTAAATGTGGTGTGGCTCCGCGCGCTTCGCGAACGTCCTTCACCACCTGTTTCATAGCTTCTATAGCATCTTTTTCAATTTGTTGGGCAGAGATAAGAGTGGTCACCATCTCGTGACATAGCCCCTCTTCGTGCGCATCATTCCAGTCGTGTCGTAATCTTCGGAGGATTGCAACAATATCATCGTATAAGTCAGCTAGAACTCGATATTTCTCTGCCAGTTGCTCCAGCCCATCCATCGATTGCTTCATATCATGCAAATAACGAGCAATGTAGTGCTTGAAGGTACGATACATGGACAATGTTTGCTCCGCCCCATCCCAATCCGCCGTACCCGACTGGATTTCCTCTATCATTGCATCATAAGCTTGTTCGCCACATGCAAATTGCTCTGGCGGCAAAATGCTATCATGCTGCTCCCATTTATAAATCGCCTGCACCAGCGATTCCGTAATCAGATCACGTACATCTATGGAAATGCTGCGCTTGGATATCCGCTGTATAAATACAATCGACGAATTTCCCGTTTGCCCGAGTGTCTGATAAGACACCTTGCATCCGCTATTCCCGCACGAATCTACTGCGAAAAAACACTGCTGCGCTTCGTCATAGCCATAGATCGTGTAGTACTGATCGTGCCAATAAATGAGTCCGACACCTTCTTGTAGAGAATGCTTCATTTCTTCGATTGCATACTTACGAGAGACCGGGAAGACCGGATCTGTATTGTAGCCTGCATACGTCTCTGAGTAGAGACCAAGCAAATCCGCAGCAACAAAGTGTTCGGCAGGCCAGTTATAGGCCGTCACAGATATAGCATCCAACTGACGATGAACGGACATGCGGAAGGCCAATGATGACATACACGCAATCGTATGCTTCGGATACGTGGTTAGCCCGCCGGCCAGCAGTACACTATGGAAATGATCGATAAACGTTTTTGTTTCCGGTACGATTTTCATATTTTCAAGGATAATAGACGTCATCTCTTCACCTGCACCTATTCTTAGTTGTTGACCGCAATTATCTTGGCGCCGTCGATCCCCAGTGGAGACTGTTGGAACGCGAACGCATGACTTCCTCGTAACCGATTTCAGTGCGCAGTATTTCAATCGCTGCTCGTTCATGTTCCATCGCAAGGTGAGCCTGCTCGATTAGCTGTGGTACATGGTCTGATTGGATGCACAGCTCATGTCCCGTACCATTCTGAACCGTCGCTTTCATTACTTGAAATGCCTCATCTACAAGTTGATAAAGTTGAATGACCTCATCAGATATACCAAGCTTTCCTTGGATAGTAGCCAGATAATTCATCATGTCACGCTTGATACCAGCATAAGAGCTAATGGTATAAGCGCCCCCATGCGAATGATAGTGTTGGCTAGACAGGGCGGCAATCATATATTCGTATGCTTTACAGCCTGCAGCAAAGTCCAGATCCGGCAAAGTTCGATGCGGCGTATCCCAATCTGTAACTGCTGTAATTAGCGACTCTCGGTAGATTTCTTGGTACGGCATGTCCACTGCACCAATAATCGTTTGATAGTACCAGAATGGCGTAGGATTATCGATGATGCCAAAATTCCGATACAGCAGCACTTGTTGTTCCTTCGAGTAACCGTCTAGATAGAAGAACACTTCGTCCTCATCGTCATAACCCGTAATCACGGCAAACTCAGGCTTCCAATAGACGACGCCTATTCCTTGATCGATGCTGTGCTGAATATGACGTATCGACTCCTGCTGCGCCAATTCAAACGTACGTTGACGCGTATGCCAAGCAAATTGATTTGATTCAATCCCAATTCGAAGGAGCGCATTGCCATGTTCTTCTCCCAAGTTGCCGTACGCTGTAACTGAGCTCCTTGATAATTCCTTGTGAATAACAAACTTAGATAATAGACCTGTCATTCCGCCTAGCATATATTTCGAACCCTCGTACAGACCAGCACCCGTGAGAACAGCATGCAGGGCATCCACGTAAGAACGATGTTCAATTTGAAAAGAAAGAGATAGAGTAGTTCCTATACTCATGAGCGGCCGCTCCTCTCTTATCGCGATAATCCAATTATAGTAAAGAAGGTACGACATATAATGTCATACCTTAAAATTCGTTTTGTTTTTTGTCTTTCCTGTTATATTTACGCCTATTCGCTAAGCATCCCCATTATTTGTTCACATCTTGCTTTTACCTTCTCTTTCAGCCATTTCGGTTTCACAATCCTTGCCCATTCTCTTGTTGACATCAACTGATCTATAAATAAGGACACATCGAAAAATTGGATCTCGAATACCACCGAATCTTCTCGTTTCATAAGATTGTAATCTCTCCATGCTTCCGAAGGCTTATCTATAAACTCTATGATTGCCGTAAATGGCTGAACAGGAAGATTCGATGAACCGAAGGTAGAGGGCAGTTCACCATTTAGCCGAGATATTCCCGCTGCTCGTTCCATTCGGATGATTCGATCCAAGCGAAGCATCTTCTGCTCCTCCTCCTGCTCGCACCATCCAATGACGTAATCGACGTATTGCTTGTAGCACAGCTTATAGGGGTGAAACGTATACGTCTCTGCTCCTTCCATGCCGTCATATTGAATGGTAAGCACTTGGTTGTTCTGAATGGACATGCTTAGTTGATTTGCTATGTCAATGATCTCGGCATTGATCTCATAAGCTGGAATTTGCTGAGACTGCAGCTCATTAACGTCTGACAAGCGACGGAACAATTCTGATATTTGCAGCATAATTGGCAATTTCGCTTGGTATTCATCATAACCGCCATAATTGTAATCCTGATAACGATGAGACAAGAATGCTAGCGTTCGTCTTAATTCTTCCGTAATATACGTGCTTGGCAAAGCAAATGTCGCATCCGTATACCGATAGCCTCTTTTTTTGGCATCATACTGAAGAGGAGCTCCAAGAGAGTTGACCATGTATTCAATATCTCGATTGGCTTGTCTGGTAGACAGCTCGAATTGATGTGCTAATTGAGTGCAATTCGGAAAATGATTCGATCGTACTTCTTGATCAAACCATAAAATTCGATGCATGTTGCTCAAATCCAAGTTCCCCCTTGTAGACATAGACAAAACAACAAAATCACTTGTTGTGCATAACTTCGTAATTGTTGGAAGTTGGCCTTATCGTCGTTATTGTTAGCGTTGCAACCATCCATATGACTTCAACGTCAGCAGCCGATTGACGGTTACGTATCCCCGCCATTCCATCTCGCCTGCTGGACTCACTGCTGGCCAGCTTATTGGCCAACCGCCATCCTCCTGCTGCTCCTCCACAAGGGATTGCAGATGCTCTTCGATTTCTTTCTCAGTGACAAATTGTACGCAGTAGCTGTGACGCGTTGGTGCCCAATCCAGCACCTTATGAACATACCCTTCCGCCTTCGTATTGCGTTCAATGACACCTGGCAGCTGCAGCCATTCGTTCACCTTCTGCAATGCCCTCTCTGCTCGTTCTTTATCCGGATGAGCAGTTAAGAAGGAGATATATTGTATATTGCTGTGATAGCCTTCATTATCGGCTGCCTCTAGCTGATTCCACATGAACTGCTCAGCCTGCTGGAACCATTCTTCTCGGCTGAGCTCAGGTACGGTATGCTGCTTCATCAAATACCCAAGAATATGTCCCGTAGGATTTATGGAGGCTTGACGATCATCGGCGACTGTCCACCAAGGCGCGTGTGGATATTCATTCGCCGACGTCTGAATAAGAGGGAATCCTCCAGTATCGCCCACTGTAACCGATTTCAAATAGCTACCGATTCCAACGATTAACCCTCGGTCATATTCGTCAATCTCGTGCATAATGGATAGTGCTACTTCTGTCGGTACAGGCTGACTATGCGGACAACGAATATCAGGCTCCAGCGCTTGACCGAAGCCGCCATCCTCATTCTGAAAACCTGTAAGGGCCATGATAACAGCTGCCTTGCTCCCTTGGTCGAAATGATATTCAAAACGTCTGCGGTCGAGCAGTCTCGCATTCTCGTAAATAAAGCGCTGCGCACGATTGAAGCTGTCTACACTCAACATTTATACCAACTCCATTACTATTTAATGTAATTAATTTACTTTCACATAAACATTATTTCCCCGCTTCGTCACTTGCATGTTTAACGCAGCTTCATGTTTTTAGTAAAATAAGTTAACGCTTCCGAAGTCGTAGAACGAGCAAGACGTTCATAGAGCTGTTCCTTCGCATCCTGTACAGATATCATTGACGTCTCGATACCCAGATTCTCCAGCCAATGGTCAATCGTCTCATAGGAGGTGCTATTCCATCCGTTCACTTCGCCAGCGCTATTTCGCCGTTCTGTCACACCCGAGATGACAATATCCATCGTCCCCTGCAGCTCATTTAACGCATTGTCGAATGCCTTCTTCTGATCAGGGGATTTCATATCTGCCTTCACTCGCAGCAGCCTCGTATCGATACCGGGATGTTCAACAATGATGCCATACAACAGTTTCGCCTCCGGCGACATCTCACCTGCTGCATACCGTTCCTTGACGGAACGAGTATCGCCAAGCACCGAGCGGACAATCGGTACCCACTCCAGCGAGATAAACACCCCTTTCTTCTTGATGAACTTGCCGTAGGCAGCAACCCCATCCCCAGGAAATTGAACCCGCCAACGCCACGGATCCGCATCGGTGTCACTATGCCATGCCGATTCTTCTGTCACACCCGCAAGTGAAGGGTGATGGGGTGCGAGGTTGGCCAGCGGCAGAATACCCACTTGGCGAATAAGCTCAACTGCTTCTTTATAATTGTGAATCAAATTCGTATTCGCGCTCATCTTCGATCTCATCCCTTCTTCGTCTGATCTAACATCTTCTTCCTCTGTTCCAAACGCTATGTATCAAAGAGAGACCTAAAGGCCTACTTTGTTCCCTTATACCTCTCACATACCTGATGAGCATGCTTATAAATGGCTTCTCGCAATTCCACAGGCTCCAACACCTCTGCATCCAAGCCAAGGCCATAGAAGAAGCGCTGTGCCCATTCCCATTCTGACTGGGGACAGTTAAACTCAACCTCTCCTACATCTTCACCGGTTTCATGCACCAATTCCCCAATATGTTCATCTTGCTCGACAAGCAGCATGCCGCGATAGGTCAGTTTTGCCCGGATTCGGATCGGGTCTTCCTTCTTCACGGCTTCTAGATTCCGCTTTATTGGGCTGCCCTTGCCGTTGTCCCCGTTGCCCTGTACTGTGCGTACATCTTCATCTTCGGCTATCGAGATTTGAGACATACGATCGACACGAAATGATCGGTCTTCACCATGTGTTAACGAATAAGCTTCACAATACCAGAACCCATGTGCCGAATATATCCGCTTCGGCTGGATATACAACCAACGCTGATGCTTCTGTGAACGATAGAATATATGGAGCCACTTGGGCTTCGCCTGTGATAGATGCGCAATCAGCTGCTTCAACTGCGGAGCACGGTAGTTTCTTGTAGGTACGGACAGCTCGACACGCTCTAACATCGGTTCCACCTCAGTCAGTACTTCACTGGATACGATCTGCTTCAGCTTGTCCATGACCGTCCAACGCTCCTGATTGAATGGTGAATCGGGAAGCTGTGTCATGCCTTGCAGCGCGAAGAGCACGGTTAATGCTTCTGTGGTCGATAATTGAAGCGGCTGGAGCATGTAGCCATCCATTAACCGATAGCCCCCGCTTGAACCTGCTGTCGCATATAACGGTACTCCCATCTCGCCCAATGCTTGCATATCTCGGATAATGGTACGGCGGGAGACTTCGAATTTCTCTGCTAACGATTGAGCCGTTTCGGAACGGTGATGTAGGGCGATAATGATAGCAATTAATCGATCGATTCGTTTCAATGGCCTCTCCTTAGCTGGATAATTTTCACGGTTTGTCCTGATTATATCATGTGAATGGTGACAGCTTGTATGTCACCATTTATGATCGGGTAACAAAATTTTTGCGACGATTTTCCGGCTGAAATTGTTACATCTCATCGACATCGTCATCAATGGTACATACCAAACTGTTAGAATCTGATATAGTTAATCCGACACATTACGGCGCTTTCGTCGCAAGGAAGGACATCGGAAGATGAACGTATACGCGAAGCATACGCTTCTAGAAGAAGCTTCAACATTTATTAGGCAATGCTATCAAGAGCTCGGCAAGCTCCCTGCTGACATAGAGGGGCGCTTATCACAAATACATTCCGAGATTGAACATACTGGCACTTATTCGCATACTGCAGAAGAACTAACTCACGGAGCTAAGATGGCTTGGCGCAATAGCAATCGCTGTATTGGCCGCTTGTTCTGGTCATCCTTGCATGTGGTTGATGCCAGACATTTAACCGAGGATAAGCAGATCGCAGACGCGTTAGTCCAACATATTGACTTCGCAACAAATGATGGCCGGATACGTCCTGCAATCACGATTTTTCCACCTGCTCATCCAGACGGAATGCATCCTGTTCGGATATGGAATCATCAGTTGATTCGCTATGCTGGCTATGAGACTAGCCAAGGCATCATGGGAGATCCACACTCGCTCCCATTTACCCGAATATGTGAATCACTTGGATGGCAGGGAGAACGCACACCGTTCGATGTACTGCCTCTTGTCATTCAGACAGGTACGAACCCACCGCAGGTATTTGAGATACCGAAGTCCTCCGTTATAGAGGTGCCGCTCAGCCATCCTGAGTTCGAATGGTTTGCCGAGCTGCAGCTGCGTTGGTATGCCGTGCCGCTTATTGCTGATATGCGCCTTGAAATCGGCGGCATCTCCTATCCTGCCGCGCCATTCAATGGCTGGTACATGGGAACAGAAATCGGCGCACGGAATTTGGCCGATGAAGGACGATACAATTTGCTGCCAGTCATCGCAGAGCAAATGGGGCTGTCTACGGTGTCGAATACATCACTGTGGAAGGACAGGGCTCTTGTTGAGCTTAATGCCGCAGTGCTTCACTCCTTCAAGGAAGCGGGTGTTAGCATCGTAGACCACCATACGGCAGCACAACAATTCGTTAAGTTCCAGGAGCAGGAACAGAGTTGTGACCGTGCTCATACAGGCGACTGGACATGGCTGATTCCACCGATGTCACCCGCCGCAACGCCTATTTTCCACCAAAGCTACGACAATACGATTGTGAATCCGAATTTCTATTATCAATCTGTACCGTATATTAACGAAGCATGATCATCAATTATTCTGTTCTCACAAGGGCCTGCTCGCCAAAATAGCCGAGCAGGCTCCTTTCTTTTTATTCCGTAACACAGAACATTGTGACAACCAATTGCGGGTGCACGTAGCGTAATGAGTCTCAGAGTCTCATTCTAGCGCCATTTGACAACTTCTACGTACAGGTCTATATTAATTTCTGTAATCAATAGTTTCCTCTCTCAACTATTGAGCTTTTCAAATAATAAGGAGGAGTTAACATGACTACATCATCACCCGAGTGGATCGTCATTCAAGGGGCTCGGGAACATAACTTGAAGGATGTCACTGTTCGTTTTCCACGAAATCAATTGTCCGTTGTATCCGGCGTATCTGGTTCAGGGAAATCAACCCTGCTGTTTAACATACTTGTCCAAGAGGGTGAGCGCAAATTTGTTAGTGCTTCCGGTCATGCAGCAGACAACGTGCAGCGGCCGGATTATGACAACATCTACGGTCTGTCTCCTATCGTCAGCGTTAGTCAGCATCATCATAACTTTAGCCGACGCTCTACCGTTGGAACATATAGTGAGATTTATACATATCTGCGTTTGCTGTATACGGCAATTGGAGAGCGTGCTTGTCCGCATTGCCAAGCTGCGTTCAGTTATGCGGATATACGTACGACCCCTGTTCGTCTGTCTGAGGAAGAACATTCCCATCAGGTGCACTATGCGTGTCCTTCTTGCGGACAACCCGTTGAAAATATAACCATGGCTCACTTTTCCTTCAATTCACAGCTCGGTGCGTGCCCGGCGTGTACCGGTCTGGGCGAACAAATAGTGCCCATTCTCGATGTAATTGTACGTCCCGATTTATCGATTCAAGATGGAGGCATCCAAGTATGGAAAAGGGGATTCCTGTGGCACTTTGCCCCGCTTCTCCTGCGTGCAGCCAAATATTATCACCTTCCTCTGTATGAAGAAGATCTTCAGCAGCCGATCGGCGAATTGCCGGACATCGTGCGTCACATGCTGCTGTACGGCACGGACGATCCACGCATTCGCGAGCTTCGCCCTGATGCCCCTGCCCCATCCAATATGAAGCAAGGCAAATATGAAGGTGCCGTGAACAGCCTACTGCGCCGATATTACGAGGGTGATGATGACGAGGAATCGCTGCTGGAATTCGCCCGCTTCCTCCGTACTGTTCCTTGCGAGTCCTGTCATGGTTCGCGGTTGAACGCAACAAGCTCGTACGTCCTGGTGAACGGGACGCCCATCCACCATCTCATGTCTATGTCTCTAACTCAACTGCTGAATTGGCTTGAAGACCTACCTTCTGCTCTGCCTGATCGATACGTCGAAGCGGCTCAGCCTATCTGCAGGGAATTACGGGAACGTACACGAAGTCTCATGAATGCGGGACTGAACTATCTATCACTAGATCGAAGCTTTTCCAGCCTGTCTGGCGGAGAAGCGCAACGTATGCGGCTGGCCTCTTTGCTGAACTCGAACTTGAGCGGCATGATCTGCGTACTTGATGAACCTACGACAGGCTTGCACCCGCAGGATACCGACAAGCTGATGCGTTCGGTGCGTAAGCTGGCCTCACTCGGCAACACTGTAATTGTTATTGAACATGATATCGATGTTATCCGACAAGCCGATTATGTAGTGGACATCGGTCCAGGCGCAGGAGAGCTAGGAGGAGAGCTTGTCTTCCAAGGCACGGTTAATAAGCTGCTGAATCATCCGGAATCCATGACGGCTCAAAGCCTTCGTGAATCTCTGAATCGGCATCGTTCAACCGCTCGAAGCTGGAACCGCACATTAACCATCCGCGATGCACACGCAAACAACTTAAAGCATATTACGGTGGACATTCCTCTGGGCATCATTACCGCCATTGCTGGCGTGTCGGGCTCCGGCAAGTCCACGCTTGTCATGGAAGAGCTGCTTCCCCAGTTGCAATCAATTGGTTCGGCATCGAATGCTTCCAGCCGAATTGGCGGTATAGAACATATTCAGCATCTCGTCGTTGTCGATCAGCAAGCGATGGGCAAAATGTCCCGTTCTAATGCTGCAACCTATACAAAGGTATTCGATGACATTCGGGAATGGTTCAAGGAATTGGCCTCTAGACAAGGCTTGCGGTTGAAAGCTTCTGATTTCTCCTTCAATGTAGCTGGAGGAAGATGCGAATCCTGCAAAGGCACGGGCAGTCTTAAGGTTCAGATGCACTTCATGGCCGATCGCTTGATTCCTTGTCCGACTTGCCACGGGAAGCGTTATCGTGAGAAAATACTGTCTGTGCAATGGCATGGACATTCCATAGCCGATGTATTGGGCATGAGCATCGGGCAAGCAAGAGAACTGTTCCGCGATATTCCGAAGATCGCAGCCAAGCTGGATTGCTTATGCGATATAGGCTTAGGATATTTACGAATGGGGCAACCATCCAGCACATTCTCTGGAGGCGAGGCGCAGCGCGTCAAGCTGGCAGCAGAACTGTCCAATGCCCGCAGCGGCCACACGCTGTACATATTGGATGAGCCTTCCGTCGGATTGCATGACCAGGATACGAGCAAATTGCTTGCCGTATTGAATCGGCTCGTCGATCGCGGGGATTCGGTTCTACTGATCGAGCATACTACCCAACTTATTGCAAATTCGGATTGGGTGATCGAGCTTGGCCCAGGAGGAGGGCATGAGGGTGGCACCGTAATCGCCACCGGTACGCCCGATTCGTTGAAATCCAGCAATGACTCCATTATAGGGGCTTATCTATAAAATATAGCCATAGGAAATGGCGTGCCAAGTTCCCGAAAAGGTGCGAGTAGAAAGGATGAGGAGAAATTGACCGAACATAACACATGCGATTTCGAAAATGAATTTACGATGCTCCAATGCAAGCTGGTCGCGGAGCATAATCGGTTCAATGTCGAAGGAATCACTTCCGCTCAATACAATATATTGGATCTGCTTGCTACGAATGGAGCAAAAACGACTCGAGAGCTTGCAGATTCGATCCATACGACATTATCCGCGATTTCCAAATTAACAAAGAAACTTATCGATAAAAACATGATTACACAAACACGCGATACTCATGATCGACGCTACATGTATCATGAAATTACTGAACAAGGTCACGCCTTCCTCCAGAAGGCGGCAATCTCTCGCCATGGCATCATGAATCGAATTCGCGATGGGCTCAGTGATGACGAGCTGCGACAGTTTGCAAACTTATGCGGGAAGATAAATCAATCACTGACGGGGAATATGGAGTAGGAAGTAAACTACGCATAGCAATAACAAGCATGATAGTTATTCATAACCGTAACTACACCCGTCCAGCATAAATATCCGCAATGAATTGCAATCCTGCCAGTTTTTTCTCAATCAAGTTGGAAGGTAAATCGTTTATTGCTCCGAATGAAATGGCAAGAAAGACCATAGGAACGAAAAGTTCCTATGGTCTTTCCACGTCATTGACATTACTCAAACGATTTAATGAAGGAAGCTTATTACAGCTCCAGCTTCTTCGCTTGTTCCTTGATGTAATCGGCGGTTCGCAGAGCCAGTGACATTACGGTATTCGTCGGGTTAGCTCCGCCGGATGTCACGAACATGCTGGCATCGCAGACGAACAAATTGGGAATATCATGGCATTGCCCATACGAATTGACGACAGAAGTCTGCGGATTCGTGCCCATTCGGCAGCCACCCATGAGATGAGCGGTATCCGGCACGACATATTTGACATCGCCGCCTTCCGCTTCCAGAATTGCGCTCATTTTGCCAACGGCATGCTCGATTAGCTTCCGGTCATTCTCTCCATAGCTGAACGTTACCTTGGCCCGCGGCACTCCATTCTCATCCTTCTCACCGACAAGCGTTACCCGATTGTCCGGGTTCGGCAGCACCTCCCCTACCATCGTTATTCTTCCGTAGTAATTATAGTCCAGCAGCTCTTCCTTAAGCCGGCTTCCCCAGATCGGGCCTGTCCTCGACTTGCTCAGGCCTTGAGCGAACCCGACAGGTCTGGCGCCATGAGCATGAAGAGTGTAGCCTCGCGCGAATCCCCTGCTTTTGTCCGTCTCATAGAAGTCTTGCGTCGTTGCCAGTACCGGAGTTCCCTTGTACAGCCGTATATCGCGGTCGAACTTGGCATAAACGTCCTCGCTGCTGTGCGGCATAATCGCTTTGCCAACCCAACCACTGCTATTAGCAAGACCATCCGGATAGCGGCTATTCGCGGAGTGAAGCATCAGTCTTGGCGTCTCAACCGCAAAAGCGGACAAGATGACTACTTTTGCCTTCTGCGCATAGGTCACGCCTTCATGCACGAACGTTACGCCCGTTACCTTGCCGTCGTTTCCCGTTAGCACTTGGGTTACCATGCAATCGGCTAGCACCTCCGCTCCTGCAGCGATAGCCTTCGGAATATGCACAATTAACGTGCTGAATTTCGAATTCGGCATGCAACCTTGGTTGCAAAAGCCCCTGTTGATGCATGGCGGACGGCCGTCGAACGGCGCGGATATGATGGCTAGCGGCGGAACAGACGAACGAATCCCCAAATTCTCGCAGCCCTTCATGAATAAATAAGCATTCGGACTCAGCGGATCCCGTTCTGGATGCGGATAAGGCCCATGGTAGCTGCCCCAAGGGAAATGCTTCGGGCCGGATACCGCAATCTCTTTCTCAATGCGCGAGTAATACGGCTCAAGATCCTCATAACGTATGGGCCAGTCTTCTCCAACGCCATCCAGTGTCTTGGTGCGGAAGTCAGATTCATGGAATCGAAGAAACACGGCCGTAAAATGCACCGTTCCTCCGCCTACACCGCGACCGGAGTTGTTATGCCCCATCGTCAGCGGGTCTTTTCCGTCTACAATGCGGGTGTCCTGCCAGCCTAAGTTTTTCATGGTGAGCTCGTCGCTTGCAAAGTCCTGCTGCGGATCGCGAAACGGCCCGGCCTCCAGTACAACGACGCGGAACCCAGCCTCGCTCAATTCCTTAGCAAGCACGCCGCCGGCGGCACCGGCGCCAACGATTACAACGTCCGCCTCATCAGCAAATTTACGCAGTATCATGCTTCTTCCTTCGCCTCCCATGGATCAAGCCGTCCGATATCGCCGCGAACATAGCCGCGCGGGTATGCAGGGCCGGCATACCCCATCTCAGACCATACGATAGGATGCGAGCAATACGCCTCGACAGTCAGATTAAGCATCTTCACGAACCATTCGCGTTGAAGATCGCTGGGCCATTTCGAATAATCCGCTCGTCCATCGCTAATTTGCCGAAGCACCTCGGTAAGCTGCTGTGCTTCACATTTGCTCGCTTTTTTCCCCGTAACTTGCAACAGGAACTTGTCTAAATGCTGAATCCCTTCAAGAATAAGCATTTTGCGCTCCGGCACGCCCGTTCTGCGTTCCCCTTCTCCCGTCGTCGTATCCTTTAATGTCTGGTCTACGTGGGCGAGCACATATTGAATTACTTCCTCTCTCTCGTCATCGACGAGCGCGGAACATACCTGTTGCAGCAGCTTATATTCCTCACCATCTAACACGGTGCAGGACTGCGACTTACTTATTCTGCTCGTCACGATGGCTTGGGTATGGGTATCCCATGCCTCGCGTTCATCCAGTACATTGAATGAAGGATACCGCGTTCTTCTCACCATCAATCTCACTCCAGTACAGTCATCTTCAACCATTACGCTCGCCAATACAGCGCTATTATCCCAAGCAGGCTCATCGCGGTAATCATGAGCGGCATGATGACAGGAGGCCCAATTAGAAAGTTATGTGATTGATAGCCCCCGACCCGCTTTCCTACACCACGAACATGAAAATAAAAACCGACCAGTCCCGCCAAAGCTCCAACCCACATGAGGAATTGGAAAAAAACACGCAGCCATGCCACGTGAAAGCAGACGAGAATCAACCCGAACACAAAAAACAACGGAGCTGCCAGCACGGGTACCCACATCGCTTTATGGTGAAAATTTTGCCGATAATGAGACATCGTCACTTGTATGCCGATTAAACAAAAGGCTAAACTGACGAATAAAATGAGCATCCTCTCGATTGGCCAACCTTCCCATCCCATCGCGTTCCCTCTTTCTTACGAATCATATTTTTTTTCTTTTGCGATAGCCGCTTATAAAAGTGTTCCAACATATCCCATACTTAAAACATAGGTCATCATTTTTATTAGGAGGTTACTCTTGCTCATTCACAAGATCGACACGTACCCGTTGTTATATCGAATCCCCCGTCCCTACGGAGATGCTAATGGCTTGAAGAAGTTCCGTTCCGCTTACCTGATCAAAATTACGACGAAATCCGGACTTACTGGATGGGGTGAATGTTCGGGATGGCTGCCTGCTCTGGAAGCTGAGTTTGAACACGCCGTCATTCCATTCCTACTTGGCAAGGATGCCCGGGAACGAAATGCCATTATCACTGCATTATCCAAGCAAAAGCATGATAGACCCGCAGCTGCGGTCAGCATGGCGTTGACGGAAATCGTTGCGCACAGCGCGAAATTATCGATTTGCGAGCTTTGGGGTGGCGCGGTTAGACGTTCACTCCCCTTGTACGCATCGCTTCAATCGTATTCAGATGCATCGGATTGGGTAGCCCAATCGCTAAAGGATATGGAGCAGGCGGTTCAAGAGGGGTTTATTAACGTGAAAATAAAAGTAGGCGGGAAATCACTCGCTGATGATATTCGCCATGTCCGCGCCGTCCAAGAACGGTACGGGCAGCGTGTAGGAATTGCATTGGACGCTAATGGAAGCTATGATGCTGCCACGGCCAGCAGCTGGAACTCCCTGGTCAATCAATACGAAAATTGGCTCTGGTTCGAAGAGCCATTGCCCTTGAACGCATGGGATCAATTCGCGCATTGTCGACTTCGACTGAACATTCCGGTTGCAGGCGGTGAAAATGCCACGACTCCCTCGCTGTTCCATCAAGCCATCGTTCAGCAAGCGCTGGATATTGTTCAGCCCGATCCGCTTCATCTTGGCGGTATCGATGCCTATCGCGACGTACTAAAGCTCGCACGCACAGCGACCATTCGCGTAACCCCGCATACCTTCGATGGCGCTTTAGCCCGCTGCTACGCGCTGTTCGCTCACGCTTGCTTGCCTGCCTGGAGCAAAATGGACGCCGACGAAGCGGTTGAACCGATAGAGTGGGACGTAATGGACAATCCATTTACGGCCTTGGTTCCGCTTCACATTCATCATGGAACCGTCAATATTCCGAACGGCCCCGGCATCGGGACAGCCATCGATGAAGACATGCTTAGCCATTACCGCTGGGACGGATCGCGTTTCTGGTAATTGAATCTGACCAGCGTTTCTTTTGCGCAACGAAAAAAGGCGAAGCTCTGGCTTCGCCCAACAATATTGCAATTCGTATTTATGTATCCATTTACGAGAAATATTATCGCTTCAGGCTCCTTGAACCTCGCTGTTTCTTCGGCCATGGGGCCAGCAGCAGCGTTACAGGCAGCAGCAGTAAGCCAACGATGAGCACGGTCCAAATGACGTCATTCTGCATATTTTTCTCATGAGCTATGATAGCATCCAGCGACGAACCTACGACATATCCTCTTTCGATCGTTTCCGGCTTGTCCTTCGGTGCATAGGGCGGCAAGCCTCCATACAAGACGGAATCCGTGCCATTTGGAAATGACATTGGTTTCAGCTGTCCTTCCTCTGCCTGCCCGAGTATGGTAACCTCATCGCCATTTGGAACGCCCGCATAGCTCAGTGCCGTCTCTTTCGGCGCCACTACCAGCACGCGGTTGTTCTCGACCTCCTCGTCCGGATTGCGGAGCGTCCCCTCGTGCAGCGGCACAGTAAGATCGGTCAAGCGGAATACGGACGGCTGAAGCGGGATCCCGTTCACCGATAACCCGTTCACATCACCCACTGTAGTCGTCATTGTTGCCACATAACTGCAATTGCGAGAATTGCACGACCACCTTCGATCCTCTTTCACGAGCAGCGCATAAGATGAAGCCAAATGTTCATCCAGGGCAGGATTTCGAGAGGTAAGCGTACCTGTTATCGCTACGACGCCTGTCATTTCTGGAGTCACCGTTTCAACAGGAACCGCATTCTGCAATTCCTTTTCCCAGCCCTTAGATTCACTGTACATAATAGCAAAGCCACCGAAAACAAGCAGATCCGTTAGTAGAAAAAAGATAAACCAACCACTCACCCGTCGTGGCTTTGTCACTTTTCCTGTTGTACTTTGATGACGCTGCTTGGCCACGTTCTAACACCTTCTCTCAATCATTGCTTGCGCATCCTCATACCTGAATGGTCGATACGAGCAATGGTGGCATTGCAAAAAAAAGAAATATGCCCTATGCCTATGCGTAAGGACGTTATGTTCTGCTTGAATGCGAATCGGAATCATCGCCTTGCACATTCCTCCGCACCGGAAGCTCGCAGCCATTAGAGCTGCATTGGCCAGCAGGAACAATCGTACGTCTTGAAGCGATGTATCGATACAGTCTCCCGCCAATTCCCAGCTTCATGCTGAGCCATATGAACGGACTCATCGGCATTAATATCGGCACCCTCATACAGAGTTCATGCACCGCCTCGATACCGGAAAGAATGCGGCCGCTGCTTGATTCCCGCGCATGCATGCTGTCCACCAGATTGTCCATGGACACCGGAATCCGTTCCGTCACATGCTGATCGCGTATCGAGTAAAATCGCAGCACATGCAGCCAATCCCATCGTTCCAATCGTGAACGTATTCCCGTACAAAGCGGACACCAACTATCATAATACACCTCAAGCATGCGGCGTTTACGTATGCTCATCTGTCCTCACCCGCTTCTTCCTTCAACAATTGTATATCCCTCACATCCCGTTACGAGTAGAACACCGTAAATTGCACGACCGCTTCCTCATCGCCTACATTGGCATACATATGCGTTTCGGTAGCGGAAAATTGAATGGAATCAAATTGGTGCAGCGTATACGTATCTTCTCCAATGGTCAATTGCACCGTACCCGACATTACCGTAGCAATTTCCACTGTCCATGGGTGATTTGGCTCTGGTTCGTAGACGCAATTGGGCTTTAACCGTGCACGCAGCATCTCCATCTTCTCACGCAGATCCGTAAAAACAGGCTCCAATATCCATTGGCCGGATTCACTCTCATAGGTAGGGCCATGACCTGATCGAGAGATGCGCACTGACTTATCCGGCATGAGCAGCGTCATTAGAGGAACGGACAAATGCCGCGATATTTTCCACATCATCCCGATTGTCGGGTTCGTATCTCCACGCTCAATGTTGCCAAGAGTAAGCTTGCTAACCCCTGACAGAGCGGACAATTCCTCAAGACTTAGCTGCTTATCTTTCCTCAGCTTCCGCAAATTCGCGCCTACCGATTGCATCAATTGCTTCGTTTCGTGCTCATTCATCGAATGTTTCCCCCAATTCGAACGAAAAGTTTACAATCATTATGCAAATATTTGTTACATTATACTTTACTTTAAAAATAATATAGTATATTATACTTTACTGGATACACAATTGAAAATGATTTTCAAGTAGAGGTAAGGTGAGCATCATGAGAGCCATATTTGTTGGCATTTTAGCATCCATGTTTTTTTCATCCACATTCATTATTAACCGCGCGATGAACCTGTCCGGAACAAGCTGGGCTTGGACCGCATCGCTGCGCTTTCTACTTGCGATTCCCATACTGCTTGCGATTGTCGCATTTCGCAAAAACCTTACGCCTCTCTTCCGTGAAATGCGTAAGCATCCCCTGCAGTGGCTAACATGGGGTTCCCTGTGTGGAGTCGCGTTCTATTCGCTGCTCAGCTTTGCAGCTGTCTATGCACCGTCTTGGCTCACATCGGGAACATGGCAAATTACGATCTTAATTGGCGCGTGCTTGTCGCCACTGTTCTTCGAGACACGCCAGACACCGAATGGCCCGGTAAGAGTACGCCAATCCATTCCGTTCAAGAGCATGCGCATTTCCGTCATTATACTTATCGGTGTAGTACTCATGCAAGTGTCTGAAGCAAGCAATGTTACGTTATCGGAATTACTGCTGGGCTTCATTCCTGTTATTATCGGAGCTACCTTCTATCCGCTTGGCAACCGTAAAATGATGGCGCTCTGCGGCAACAAGCTGGATTCCTTCCAGCGCACACTCGGCATGGCACTTGGCAGTATGCCTATAGCTATCCTGCTTGGCATATACGGAACTATGTCCGTAGGTTTGCCATCCGCCACTCAGTTCGGACAAGCAATGCTGCTTGCCATCAGTTCTGGCGTAATCGCAAGTCTGCTCTTCTTCTTGGCAACAGACATGGCGAAGCATAATACAGCACTGCTTGCTGGAGTTGAGTCCACACAGGCTGGCATACTGATCTTCACCGTGCTTGGCGAGGTATTGCTTCTCAACGGAACATTCCCACAAGGCTGGTCGCTAATTGGGATGTTTGTCATTATCGCCGGGATGATTGCGACGAGCCTGGCGAACCGCAATATTGCACCAGCAAAGCCTAAGCCAGCACCAACACTGTCTAAGAGAACAGCCTAATACACCAGAAACAGCGAAAGAGCGCCGCATACTGCCTATCAAGTATGCGGCGCTCTTTCTATTATATAAGGTGGAGGCAAAACTAACCATGGTAAGTTAATATTTTCACAAAGTATTTGAAACGAAAGTCATTTCTTGTTAGGCGTAATAAGCATTCAGCAGTTCACGTGTTTCTTCTTCCGGCTTATCTGTAAGACCCTGGTCAGCCCAGCATTGTCTGCACTCTTCTTCTGTCGTGCATCTGTCATTATCGTCACACATATAGCAAAGTTGAAGGAAGTTGCGAGTTACTTGATCCGTTGTGTCAAATGTTTTGAATGTTCTCATCTTTATCACTCCCTGTTCTTTATGGTTACACTATATCATGGAATTGAATGATAGTATGTGAATTAAATCACAACACAATATAAGTATATATACAAAAGCTGCAGCCCCCTCGAAACCTTACGGTTACGGTAGGACTGCAGCAATTTATAGGGAGAATTTATAGGGGTTTCTTATTTTCTTATTTCATGCCCTTTGTTTCTAAAAAGTTAATCGCTGCATCGAGTAAGGCTGCCGCCGCGACATAATCTGTCGGATTCATCGTTAGATAACGGATTGCCCCTTCGAAGGACGTTAAGCTTGCCTCTTCATGATTTTTCTCTACCGACTTTAGAGCTGCTAGCTCCGTCTTCAGCTTAGCTAACGGCTTCGAGAACTGAGCATCAATCTCTTCCTTGTTTGCCTGCGGTGCGCTTGCTCCCTCTTCCCCGTTCTTCTCTGGATTGTACTTCGCAAGCTCCGCTTCGAACTTCTTCATCAGGGCAACATAAGATTGCTGCCATGCCTTGAATTGTTCTTGTTCTTTATCTTCCGCAGCCAGCTTGTTCAGTTCAGTCAGCATTTGCTTCATATTCGCGCCAAGCGCTTGCGCTTCATCCGCCGCAAGTTTTGCTACACTATAGTTCTTCTTATTATATAAAATCTCTGCAGCAGCTTTATATTGTTCAGGAGTGTGTGCGATACTCAGTGCTACATTTACGTCCTTCTTCAAGAAATATTGGAATCGTTCACGGAAATCTCCCTCGTCGAATACGTTGCGAACACCCCAATGAGTACTTTCACTCGTTTTCTTCAAAACAGCTAGAACGGATTTCGCCTCATCATCGAAGGCATAAGCGCCAGTGTCCATATATAATGCCTTCAAGTGGATTGCCATAGCTGCCAGTGTGTTCGGATCATTCGGCTTACCAGCACCCTTGTAATGCTTTTTCACTGCATTGATCCAATTATTCACCACGGAATCGAACTGCTTATTTGATTTGCGAAGGTTGGCATCTGCCTTCGTATACGCATTTTTCTTCGCGGTGATATTTTTTTGCATAGCAGCCGTTGGAGCACCAAATACGTACACATCAATCGTCTCTCCGAATATATTCTTTTTCTTTTCAGTTCGGAGATAGTAATGATAGCCCGCATATCCATTCTGAGAGTATCCACTCTTGTCTGGATTCTGTATGATCATGCCCGCTGTGGATGAGTTTGCTAGCGTATGACTGCCTTCTGCGGTGCTCGAACCTATCACGTACAGCGGTGTTCGTTGATCAATGTAACCTTGAACATAGTAAAGCTTATCGTTCAATGCCAACTCATATGCAGCTAGCGCCTTTTCGTATGTACTATACATTTGATGATATGGACCGCTAACTTTGTCATACGCGTTACTATATGCATCTTCATTTGGAATCGCCGCAACATGTACCTTGTCCAACTGATTCACGAGCTCCAGCTTCACATTATTCAGCAATGCACCGTAAGACAAAGGTACAGCAACGCCACCTTTCTCGAACAGAACAATTTCAGGCAGCGGCAGTGCAGCTCCGTCCACCTTCCCCTGCTTGCTGTTGGCTGTGAATACGAAGGTATGCTCTTGATTTTTCAATGTCAATGTCTTCGATGTTTTGTTCCAATCCGCTTGGAACCCGAAGATGTCTGTAAATGGCTTCAAGCCGAGATACAGTCCATCCGTAGATGTCTCTACATAGTGCCTGCCTAGGAACTCGCGCTTCCCGTTCCATTCCAGCAGTGAATAATCATACAGCTTCATTGTTCCTACGGTTGAAGAAGCTGCGGCAGCATAAGCTGGCTGTATACTGCTCCCAATTCCCGTTAGAAGCAATGACACAACCAGCAGCCACGTCCATATTCTCTTTCTCACGTTGACCCCTCCATCATATATCGCCATAATTCGGCATAATCTACCAACTTATTATAGCATGGCGAGAATCATAGACGAGTGACTTTTTACCAACATTTTCGTTCCATGAAGGTAGAAATGACTCCCCTTATCGCTTCGGCAGCAGCTGAACGTATTCATCCGACAGCTTCATAAGAGAGAGAATATAGTCATAGTCCTTGCGGTACGCTTCCTTCATAGGCACGGGCTGCAATGTCTTTAGCGATATCGCTGTACCATCATCGAACCCTTCACCAGGTACGAACATCACTTCATTGTTGAAGAAGGAGCCTGTTGGCAGATAGTAGCGCATACCAACTACATTATTTTCTGTATTCAACATATCGCGACCAAGTGCAAGGAATTGCTTTTCTTGCAGGGATATACCAAGCAGGTTGGCAGCTGTCGGCATAATGTCGATTTGACCGCCCGTTCTTTCGATTATCTTAGACTCAGCTTGCTTCGGTACATGAATGATCAACGGAATATTGAAGCGGCTCACTTCATTCGAATAAGGAACACCGAGTCGATCAGTTATTTCCTTATCGCTGGCTTCCTTCGGATTCACGCCAAAGTGATCGCCATACACGACAAGCATTGTCTTATCCCATATCCCCTGCTTCTTCAACTCCTCGATAAACTGTCCCAGTGCATAATCGGTATAATTGATTGCAGTCAAATAGTTCCCTAGGTACGAGCCCTCCATATCGGCAGGAAGCGTCAACTTCCGCAGCTTGTCCGGCACAACAAATGGCGCATGACTGGATGTCGTCACGAATTGAGCGTAGAATGGCTGATTTCGCTTCGTCATCTCCCGAATTTGCTCCGCACCGACTCTATACAATTCTTCATCAGAAGCACCAAAATCATTGAAGAAATCGTTCGTGTAGTACGCCTTGTCATAGTAATGGTCAAATGCTAGTCCAGGATAGAGCAAATGCCGGTTCCAGAATGTCACATCATTGACGTGAAACGTTGCCGATTGATATTTCAAGTCATGAAGAAGACGAGGCATACTCGGAAGCACTCTCTTCCCAAAGCCTGTGGACATCGCTGCCGTTCCGGTCGGGTATATGGACGTATTGGACAAGAATTCCGCATCCGATGTATTTCCTTGGCCGATTTGCTGATAAATATTCGGGAAGTAAAAGCTCTCCTTCACGAGCTTATTCAGTACAGGTGTAATCTCTTGTCCTTCCAGCTTGGTCTGAATCGGGAAGTTCTGAAAGGCTTCCAGTTGAACAACAATCACGTTGGCACCGCGGGCCAATCCGAAACCCTCCGGCTGTCCAGACGGAGGGTTTTCCTTACGATAAGGATATGCCGCTTGAAGCTCTTGGATCTTCACTTTCGTCTCATCCAAATTCCCATTCGCAATGATCTCATTCTCACGTATGATTTTCAGCGCTGTTGCAGCTTGATAGTTGAGATAGCCAATCTTCTCTGACTTCACCGTCTCATTGCTGATCGATTCTGCCTTGTCTATTACGAACCAGGAATAGCTCATGCAGCCGATCAAAATCAAGGCCGCGGCAGTTCTCCATATCCAACCTGCATAACGTTGTGGCGGGGATGAATCCATCCAAGCTTGCTGCTGCGAATACGTCCTGCGGATCAACCAACGAATCGCAACAAATATTCCAGCCACCACGATATCTGCAAAGTACAAAAAGTGTGAGAACTTCACAAGCGGCCCGATACTGCCGCGTATTTGTGGAACCTGTCCCATTTCATCAAATGCAGTAAAGGTTGGGACTGTATTAAAGTGAATATGGTACAGTGTTGCAGCAAACATCAAAATAGAGAAAATGACCTGAAAGGTCCAATATATCGTACCTTTGCCGAATCGAGGCAGCACCATCTCGAAGATACTGACAAGAACAAGTACGGAAATAATATCAGTAAACAAGCCTGATACGGTAATCGAATCATAGACAAAGTGGCGAAGCAGCGTTAATTTGACCACCAGAAGCAGGGTCAGCAGCGCGCCTTGCGGAAGTTGAACACGCTTGCGTTCCACTCTGGCCAGTGAGATATTGCTCATTATCGTTCATTCCTTTGCAATGATGTTCTGTCGTGGTGACGTTGTCTGGTCGTGCATAAAAGCCGATTGAATCTGCGCATCATATGTTTGCTTAACGGTATCCAGCGCCTTCACAAGTCCCATTATATTGCTCAATAGGGTGATGACTGCACACGCCGCTACAATGCTAGTAAGCACACGGCGAGCCTGTCCTCGCAGACTATGAATGAACCACGCCGCCGAGATGATTGTACCAAGGGAATGGGTAAACTAAATTCGTGACAAACGCCATTCTGTCTACAATACTGGGCATACAGCACCGTCAGAAGAATCCCGAATACCTCATATCTATAGGAGTTAGGAATAAGGGCAGTATAAATACTATACGAACTCGCCCCGAAGAATGCAGCAGTACTAATAGGCAACCTATCTGTAGTAGCAATATTTACATTTTTACATACCGACCTATTATAATACAGATCCTATCGAATGAATATGGTTATTATGGATCACAAGGATATGTCTACTAGTGAGCCTTAGTGCTAGATTCTACTTCTGCACCATAAAAAAGCGACCCAATGAATTGGGACGCTTGCCTTCATCCTATTTTTCCTGTTTCCAGTTGCTTTAAGACAACGATATAAGAAGGAGCAGAGCCATACTAAATTTGTGTGCTCTTCTTAAAAATGGCGATCTCCTCCTTGAGCTTCCGGACAGCTTCATCTACATTCGCTCGCGTGTAACCTTCTGACTTCAGCCATCTCATGACCTCAATTGTTTTTTCTCCCAATTGCCATTTGGCCTGAATGAATTCGCTACCTGTTTGCTGAAGCAACCACGATACCTCCTCATACAGCTGCTGAAGTTCAGTTGTATCTACGATTCCGCTGTCCCCTACTTGTACCGTAGAACGGAAGGCTTCTGACTTGCCATTGTAGTTCATTGTAACGTTAACCGCTGCCGTACCTGGTTTTACCCCCTTCATGGTCACGCTGTTACTGGATTCACTGATTTTCTCTACTGCATCACCGATGACTTCCCAATGGTAGATAGCATCTTCTGTAGGTACAGCATACCCGTTGGCATATTGGCTCAGCAGTCTAATCGTTCTTTCCTGTGCTGGAGTAGAAAAGAATTGATAGGTTCCCTGCCAGCCAACCTTCTCTCCCTGTTCCAATACAACTGATTTGTTAAAGACTTGCAGGAAGTAGGATTTCCCATACTCCTGAGTAAAGACAATCGGTTGATCATCAGCCAGATATTGCAATTTACCAAGTCCGTAATTGCGATTCAGCGTCACGAGCAGCTGATGCTGGCTCCCATCCTGTACTCCTGAACTCAGCCAATACTTATCTACGTCTGGATGCTGGGCTTTCGTTCCCGAATCACTATACACGCCCGAGCCGCTTCTGCCTACTTCCGTCTCCCCTGCATAGTAGCGTACTTCTTGATTCCATGCTCCGTTGACGGACTGCAATCCATAATAACGATATAACGTAATCTCTTCCAGAGGCATAATTTCCGTATGAACTTGTACTTTGCCGCCTTCAATTTCATACGTAACCGTCTCCTGCAAGATTTCACGACCACGTCCGTCCTGCTCCTTCGTATTGAAGCCCTGAATCCGATTCACAACCTCAATTTTCACCTTGGTTCCGGCGATTGCTGTCCCATCTTGAAGCTGCTTCCCGTCCACCCACACATTATATTTAACGGTTCTTCCTGTCGTAGAACTGTTCTCGCCGCCATCATAATTATGATTGCCACCCGTGAAATCCTGACCTTTGCCGTTGCCATTATCATTAGCACCAACGATATAAGGACCTATCCAGTCCGATATATCAGGCCACAGCATAGTCGATGGGCGCGTCAAGTCGGGATCGGCATCCTTGTCCACATTCGGACTAAGCCTCCATTCTTTCATCCCGTAGAGCTTATTCGCACCGGCATGATCGAACACAATCCACATATCATTGCCGTCATTGTACTTGTGGGCAATCTTCAAGTTGCTGCCGTTTTTCATGACATATTGCGTTCCACCCTGCAATGGATCGTGAAGTACTGGATTTTGGAAGCCATGGTTGATAGATAGTGGTGTTTCATTCCCCATTATCTGATTATAGGCCCAAGGAGCAACCTCAATCACGACAGACTCCACTTCTACCGGATCTACTTGTGAACGAATCACGACAGTTCCAGGCTTGATAGCATGCAGCTTGCCATCTGAGGTCACTTCAACAATGCTTGAGTCCGAGCTCACGAAGACCGCATTTACTTTCTTTTGTTGTGCATCGTTTTTGTCGATCACGACTGGTGACCACAATGTACCGACATCCATAGTTGCCAGCTTAGAAGGAAGCATGATCCGATATTCCGGAGCAGTACGGTTCGCTTCATATTTTAATAGCTTTAGATAATCAAGGTAGATCGTGGCGTCCTCCGATTGCCTGTTGCGCATTAGGGCGAAGCGAATGATATTTTCCGTATTGATTCCTGCCTGCTTCAGCTCCTGAATCGACTTCGTAATAATAGTCCATTGACCAGGCGGGAACATGATGTTTCTGGCATAGGTCTTGCCCCAATCATATTCATACATAAATACCTCACGTATCTCTTGTGGCTTGGACGAAGCATTGTACACCGCATAGCTAACAGCGTCATACCCGCTCCAATCCTTTAGATCATAGGCTGGATAGGATTCCTCCGGATGCTCCTTCTTGAACCCGTCATAATCGGAGTCGATATACGCTGCGATCCAGCTATTTGGATAAGCCCTGAAATCGATCTTCAGTGACTTCTCTCCTTGCAACACATAGGTAGCGTCTGTAACCGTTGCCCGCTTGACATGGTCGCCATTATTTGTGCCGGATTTGACATCACTTTCAAAGTCAACTAGCGAGCGAGATTCGGTTACTGTTGGTTCACCCGATTTCTCTAGAATAATATCGCGATACATCGTCTGCTTATCATGGATGTTGATGACAATAGATTTGCTGGGTAATCCTTGTTTCTCTACGACAAAGGAATTCTCTGTTGCATACAGACCGTTCATCGCGAACTGACCATCTGTATCAGTGGTGACAGCATTCCCTGCCTTATCCGTTAACGTTGCTCCTGCGATACCGTTGCCTTGACGATCAACTACTCTGCCTGCAAAATTCCCTTGCGGTGGAATAAACTTGCCCGTGGCAAACCTGTATAGATCCGTATACATCTGCTTCGCCGCCGGTACCTCAGAATGATAGAGATCATAGATTGCGTACACGTCTTGATAATACGCAAGTAGAGACTGATTCATAAACTGCTTCTTCACACCTGTAATTAAATAGTTGTAAAATGCTTGACGATACCGGGGAGCGTCCACAATACGCTGATCAAGCTCTACTTTGACTCCCGCTTCATTGGCATAAGCCAAGTCCGCTATCTCTTCCACCCGCTCAATTGTGGTGCTGTCGTCGCCATAATGGTTCGGCTGAAGGGCTGAGAAGTCAAAGCCTAGCCGGCTCCCATTCGCCTTCTCCCCTGCACCATACCACGGAAGCCAGCCCAGACGCATGCCGTGCTGCTGCAAATACTGGGATGCGAAATCCGCACTCTCCTGCTCCCCAGGTACAGTTGTATCGAGATCCTCTTGGAGCCAATAGAAGCCGCTCAGCTTCAAGTGCTTATACTGCTGTTGCTCGAAGCGAGCGGTCAGCGTGTCGATGTACCAGCGGATCAACTCTTTGCGCGTATTCAAGTTTTTTAGATTTTTCACTGTGCCATCGCCATTGAAATCCCCAAAGTCCTTGCTCTGTGGATCTGGGAAAGGCAATGTAACGTACACGTTTACCTTTTTATTTGGTTCATGCAAATCCTTGCCTACCTGTTCAACTGCGGAATCCAAGCCATCGAGCTGCAACCCCTTCTTGAACAAGCGATCTATTGACCATTTCCAATCCTGCCAAGTTCCCGGCTTGCTTCCTGCCGCCCATGGGTAATAGCGAGTGAGACTGCCCTTGTAGGGGGATGTCTTCGTAAGCAGGAGGAATGTATCGAAGAACGCATCCTCTGCAACTCCATCTTGATTCAAGTATCCTACGTAAGGGAGAAAATGATCCTTCCCGTACTCCCCTCTCTTCGTGCCATTCGTATTCTCTCGGTTATCATATCCGGTGTTCATAATCGCAATATTTGAAGCACCATTGGATTTGTCACTATTTTTGGGCAAATAATCTGCAGACACTACAGTTGAAAAAAACGATGTCATGATCACAGAAGCAAGCATGAAGGAAGCAGTCAGTAGGCTTATGCTTTTCTTTACTTTCACAAATTCACTCTCCTTTAATCTTTGCAATAAAGCGTTTACATAAAATTGATAGCAAAACGCTTACAATTCTCTTCGTCCCCACTCCCTTCATGAATCGACCTCTCATTTTTGGATAATTCAACCTATCTCATCATATCAGACTGGATAAAGTATTCAACTAATAAATATCCTATTTTCTGAGAAGTCATGCAAAAGAGCTGCCATGCGGCAGCCCCTTTATTTTGAACATCTGTATTAACACTTGTAGTTCTGTTATCTCGTCATTCGGCTTCATCATTTTTTCTCACTAAACTGAGACGGACTCGTTTCACGGATGTGGATAAGGATATCGAACTGTTCCGACAGCGAAGCATTAAAATACTGTGGCCGGTCAGGGATGATTTGAGCGATACCATCAAAGAACGGCAGCTCTTTTTGTGCCCATTCCTTGGCCTGATCCTTAAGATTGCGAACATCCAGCATGAACATCTCATCAGAAACTTCGCCTAACTTATAGTTGGAGCTGTTCACGTTCTGCTGAATCGTATCCGTCGCGAGCTTGCCTTCGCTGAATGCAGTGAATTTCCCCATGGTAGTGGTAGTCCCAATAGCCACATATTTATCTCCAAAGCGCTCTTCCAAAAACTGACCCGCTACTTTCGGGTACATTTCCCTATCAATTACGCCTTTTGCTACGTGGATATTATGTCCCCACACCATCGTTTTACCGCCTAATGCTTGCTTGGCCCATTCTGCATGATCGGCAAAGTATTGATCGTGCAGCGTTACAATCTGTGGATAATCGCTAGGAATCATCATTGCCGTGAAATTCTCGATCACCTTAGCCGTACCCATCACCCAGACGAGTTCGGATGCAGCAATCCCATTGTTCATCTGTACCGTCTTATTTTCGAGCAATTTTACGACTTTTGCTGCATTCGCGTTGAATTTCTTCTTCTTCTCTGGTGTCAGTTTCATATATTCCTGCAAGCTTACAGCCGCAGCCGATAACTCCTTATAGCTCTCCTCAACTTCAGATAGGATTTCAGGATGATGCAGTTTCACATAATCAACCACTTTAGTAAAGACATCTTGCTCCAAAGCCTTCAAGTCGAGTCCGATAAATTGGATTTTCTTCTCGTGTGACGGGTCAGCGTTATAGTCCTTCATCCATTCAACCATCGCAACTATCTCATCGGCCGGGTATAGCAGCTTCAAAAATTCTCTTGGATTGCCCTTTCCCGTGTGGATATATTCATTCAGCTTTAAGCCATTGCCCCAATCCTCTTCGATTCCGAAATTCGTAAAACCCATCTCGGTAACTAAAAACTTGACGAGACGGAACTTCATCGTAAATATTTCAGAGCTTCCGTGTGATGCTTCTCCCAATCCCACATAATCGGCGTTCCCAATCATGTCTTTGAGCGGCATCATATCATCGAATGGCTGCATAGGATCGATCGTCTTTAGCGCCTTTGCCTGTGATTGAATAGATTCGACGACACTCAACTTGACAGGTTGAGCGGCTACGGTAGGTTCCACCTGTTTATCTTCCTTCATCTCCCCACACCCTCCAGTCAGCATTGATGCTCCAAGCACGATAGACATCCCTACATACCTCATTTTCGGTTTCATTTGCTTCCACCTTATCTCGTCTTGACATTTTGTTGTCTGCTATGTTTTCTATTTTATTTTTCAAATCTCTCATATTTCTAACTTGATTCTTACGAAATCATTAAGTTATTTCTGCATGTACACACGCCTAAAAACATCGATGGATGACCAGAGTATTGCTCAATAAAATAAAAAGAAGATGACCCGGAGTGCACCGTAGCCATCTTCTATAAGCCGAACCAATTATCGAGGCTGCTTCTGATACGTACCCTTCACAAATTGGTACATCCAATCATAAAGCTCACGAATCCGCGGATCACTGCTGCGAGAACTGTCGAGCAGGGCATCTACACCTTGGTAATAAGCCATGAATGCTTCGTTCATATAGCCGAAGTTGACCCCTCCATTCAAATAATCAATGTAATAGCCGCGTGATGCATCATTCGTGAATGCATCCTCATCCATCTCCATCTCAATACCTAGACCGTGATGCTTCGCTAAGTACGCCGCATCTTCAATCCGATCTGGGTTAGTTCCACCCCAATAATGGTTCGGCTGCAGCGCTGTCGCGTCGAACCCTATCGCACGTGCTGCATAGTTCCTGTTGCCACCAAAATTCGGAACCCAGAACAGCTTCTGTCCTCTCTTATGCACGATATCTCCAGCATACTTGACCAACTTCTCGTCCGATGAATTGTCTCTTCCCATCGATTCGGCCATCCAATACATTCCAACCAATTCCAAACGGTCGTATCGGCCTTTCATCCATTTTGTTCTTACTTGATCCAAATACCAATCAACAGCCTTTTTCCGATTCGTAAAGGATTGGTCCGCGCCAACATCACTAGGCACAAAGTTCTCAGAGATCCCGTCCCCATCGACATCTCCAAAATTGGAAATCGTCTCACCAGGATTCGGAATCATAATGACGACTTTCATCTTATGATGCGAATCATTCAGCTTATTCCCTGCTTCTGTCACAGCAGCATTTAACTCGCTCAAATCCCCGCCCGGCTTGAACATTTTGTCCAGATACCATTTCCAGTCATCAAGTACTGCGTTAATCCCAAAATCCCGCTGGTAATCCGCCGTACGAATGCCTAATAAAAGCGTTCCATCATACATCCAGTCCTGCGGCTCTCCGTTATTGTCAACATAACTGACGTACGGCATGAGCTTCTCCTTTGTCCAATTGCCACGATCGTTACTATACATACTGTTGTACATGAGCCACAGATCGTGAATGCCTGCCGTATCATTGCCCGGCTTCAAATAAGAAGGTGTGACTGGGCGAAGCGCATATGCATCCGCTGTTTTTCCATCTACACCCCATATCTCCACTTCGTCCATGAACACCCAAATCTCTGTCGTAACGGCAATTTTCACATACCGGGCATAGATTTTCTTCGCTTGACTGGATGGATGGGGAACTCGATCTACCGCTGCGTCCCACACATAATCATAGGCTGCAGTCGGAATATTGGTCCAGAGCGGTACCGGAGAATTCATGTATTTTACAGGGGCCCAATTCATCCCGTCTTCTGAGGCATAATAGGAGACAATTTCTGGTGTATAGATGCCTACTTCATGATTGTAGAGAAAGTGAGACTTAATCTTCCCAATCGATTTGCTTTCGCCCAAATCAAATATGATTTCACGCGTCTTTCCCTTTAACAATGCGGTCCAGTTCGGGTCCATAAAATCATTGGCATCTCCATACTTTCCATCTGTCAGCTTCGTTCCATCGTCTGGGTAATTTTCATCAGGTGGCTGATGGGTGAAGGAATACGAAATCCCGCTTGCCAAATTCCTCATCCCATCGGCGGCCACTGTAGGTTCAATATCTACCGCTAATGCAGCTTGGAAGGTGGACAGCAGCATGATAGAAGCTGCGACGAAGCTCACGACTCTCTTCAACTTAATCATCAATAAAAACCCCCTCTCGTCGATTTTTCGATAAAATCGTGTATTGAGTAAGCATGGGTTGATCACCCATTCTTGATGACTTATGTCTATTCCGTGCTTCGCTGCGCTCCCCATTCATCGTTTATCGAGGCTTATCGAGGCTGCTTCTGATACGTTCCCTTTACAAATTGATACATCCAATCATATAGCTCACGAATCCGAGGGTCACTGCTGCGTGAACTGGTGAGCAAGGAATCAACCCCTTGGTAATAGGCCTTGAACGCATCCGTCATGTACCCATAATCGACCCCACCGTTCAAGTAATCAATATAATTGCCGCGTGAGGCTTCATTCTCGAACATTGCTTCGTCTGTCTCTAACTCAACACCAAGACCATGATGCTTCGCCAAATAAGCTGCGTCCTCAATTCGTTCTGGATTGCTGCCGTCCCAGAAGTGGTTCGGTTGAAGTGCTGCTGCATCGAATCCCAGAGCGCGAGCCGCATAATTCTTATTCGCACCGAAGTATGGAATCCAGAACAGCTTCTGTCCGCGCTTATGCACAATCTCTCCAATATGCTTAATCAACTTTTCATCGGACGTCTTCCCGTTTGACACCCCTTCGTCCAGCCAGTACATGCCAGAGATCTCTAAGCTGTCATAGCGGCCCTTCATCCATTTTGTTCTGACTTGATCCAAATACCAGTCAACAGCCTTCTGCCGATTCGCGTAGGACTGCTCTTCCCCTACCTCACTCGGTACGAAGCTCTCAGAAATGCCATCTCCGTCGATATCTCCGAAGTTGGATATCCCCTCACCCGGATTCGGGATCATGATAACAACCTTCATCTTATGGTTCGGATCATTCAACTTCTCTCCCACTTCTTTAACCGTGTCATTCAATGCGCTCAGGTCTCCGCCCGGCTTAAACGTCTTATCCAAATACCATTTCCAATCTTCAAGATTTGCTGAATACCCAAAATCCCGTTGGAAATCCGGCGTACGAAGGCCTAGCACGAGTGTGCCGTCATACATCCAGTCTGTCGGCTGACCATTACTATCGACGTAGCTGACATACGGCATGAGCTTCTCCTTCGTCCAATTGCCTCGATTGTTATCGTACATTCCATTGTACATAAGCCACAGATCGCGGATTCCTGCTGTATCATTACCCGGCTTCAAATACGATGGTGTTACTGGACGAAGAGCATACGCATCAGACGTCTTGCCGTCAACACCCCAGATCTCTACCTCATCCATGAACACCCATATTTGTGTGGTGACTGCGATCTTCACATAGCGCGCATAGATCTTCTTCGCTTGACTGGAAGGATGAGGAACTCGATCTGTTGCAGCATCCCATACATATTCATAGCCAGCTGTCGGAATATCAGACCATAGCGGGGCTGGAGAATTCATGTACTTCACTGGAGCCCAATTCCGGCCATCCTCGGATGCATAGTAAGACACTATGGTCGGTGTATAAATGCCTACGCTGTTGTTATAGAGAAAGTGTGATTTAATTCGGCCGATCGACTTGCACTCTCCTAAGTCAAATGTGATTTCTCTTGTCTTCCCTTTCAACAATCCCGTCCAGTTCCCATCCATGAAGTCATTGACATCTCCATATTTGCCATCTGTCAACTTCAATCCATCATCTGGGTAATTTTCATGAGGGGGCTGAGAATAAGAATAAGATATTCCGCTCGCTACATTCCTCATTCCATCTAGCTCCTTGAGCTCATTTTCTTCGGCAAAGGCTGTGTGAAAGGTGGACAGAAGCATGACGGCAGCAACAATGAAGCTGGCCCATTTCTTCATCTTGATCATCAATTCGACTCCTTTCGTTACGTGAAATGTGTGAAATGCGAACTCCATTCGCGAAGGAAGCGTTTTCAAGATGTTGCAACTATTATACCTGCTGTACAGGTTTATGGTTTTGATTATAGTCCATACTTATCGACTTATTGTCCACTTACCAGATACGAACCAAGAACAAGCACATCACCTTCCGAAGGAGATGAATTGAATCATTTACCAATCCAGCAGGAGGCATGTTTACGACAATAACATATACCACCGTAAGATAGCATATGGAACACAGCATGATGGTATTGTGGATCGGTTGCAGCGCCTATTATGGACGAATAAAAATAGGGCATGCAGATGCATGCCCTATCGAAACCAATACCTTATCGTTATGAGTATGGATTAGCGTTCTGGATTGTAAGTCACATGAACTGACTTATATCCAAGCTGCTTAATCTGATCAGGAGAAACATAGAGTGTTCCTTCCTCCAACACACTATTCTCCGCATTCAGCTCCATGGTTCGGCTGCCATTCACAAGCTTAAATCGATGAGCGCCATTCTGCTTTTTCAGCTTCTCTAGCTTGATAAGCTGCCAGCCGCATGCATCCGCGAGCGGTTTAACAGGGATACGAATATACCCTCTTTCTTCAAATACGATCGGCACGCGAATCGATGCCTTATCAACCTTAACCTCGTAATCTCGCTGGATCTTCATCGTTATTTTTTCCTCGGGCAATGCATCCAGATCGAAGTCCGTCGGTAAATCTGCGGTAGCATCCTTGGCATTGTCCATCTTCGGCAAATATGCCTCCGCAGCAGCCCAATCCTTCAACGGCTTGGATATCCGCTTCTTCAAGTCCAACACATATAGAGGACGATCCGGCTTATTCAATGTATATACCACGTATCCCTTCTCAGGATCAACGCCTCTAAGATTGCCGAATACGATTCGTTCCAATTGACTTGTTGCAGGGTCGAAGATCACAATCTCCTCTTGATTCGATTTCTCTCCATTCAACCGGCTGTATATGATGCGATTGTCTGAGAGCCAGACAGCCCCTGTTGAATAGCTAGTTCGAAGCCATTCCTTCGTATGCCCTGTTTGATTGTTGCGCAGTATATAGCTATGAACCGTGGTCATGTACCCTTCTGCAGTCGGTTCAAAATATAGCCGCTCATGGATTCCCCATTTGCGGTCTGGCGAGGAACGAAACACTTTACCCTTCACAACTTCCTGATCCTCAGGATCATACGTATACTGCATCCCGCCTTCAATATTATCTGCATAATTGGTCTTGAGCAGAGGATGCTGCTGACCCTTTTCTACTCGCATGCTCCGAATGCTGGGATCCCATTTCTTCCACTGCCCATCAGCCATTTGAACGACGACACGCTCCTCACGCGCCTCCAGATCAATTCGCTCAACATTATAATAGACCGCTCCGCTCTGCTGATCGGTGTACACCTTTTCGGCAGAGTATGTACCTGCTGCACCTGCGAGAGACGGCAAACTTAATCCCAAAAGGATCCCCCATGCCCATATCGTTGCTTTCAAGGAATCAACTCCTTTCCTTCATACCTTTTATACGAAATTAGTGATACATCTGAATTGTATGCTCAGATAAGTCCACATAAGTATCAACGTGATAGAACCAAAAATGTTTCATTTCATTTCCCCGAAGGGATAACGATACATATGAGACGCAACAGTAGGGGGGCTCCCCTTCATTCGTTGCATCATAGATAACAGATCATACAAAAAAACGCCCCCCGCAGATTGCGAAGAACGTCCTGATCTTCTTATTAACCAATCCATGCTGACCATAGATCAGGTTCTTACCTCTTACATAAGGAACATATAAATCGGTGTGAAAAGAATGGAGGTAATCAGGCCCGCTAACCCCATTGCCAATCCACTGAATGTCCCCTGCTTCTCTGAGTCCGCCAAGCTCTTCGCAGTCCCGAATCCATGCGCAGCCGTCCCCATTGCGATCCCAAGCGGCACTTCGCCGCGAATACCAGTCATACGCAGGAAGGTTGTACCGAACAATGCACCAACAACCCCTGTGAATACGGTAAATACAGCAGACAGTTCAGGCATAGCACCCAAAGACTTGGAAATTTCAACTGCGATTGGAGAACTGACTGATTTCGGCAGCATGCTCAGCATAACTTCCCTCGCCCCGTCTAAACTCATCATGATCGCCGCCACACTCACAATTCCCACGATAGAGCCGCACGTAATGGACAAGCAGATTGCAGCAAATTGCTTTTTGACTAGCTCACGATATTTATAAATAGGAACACCGAGCGCGATTGTCGCTGGCCCAAGAATAAGTGCCAAAATATCTGCCCCATTTTTGTAATCCTGGAGCGGGATATTGCCAATGACGAGAAAACCGATCAACACCGCCGAGCAAAAGAGGATCGGATGCATCCATTTGAAACGCACATGCAGTACACGGGATAATGCATACACAACGATCGTTGCAGCTATTCCGAACAATGGCTGTTGTGTCCATGATAAAAGGTTCATGCTGCATCTTCCTTTCTTGTCGGCATCTCATTAGCTTCATCCGGTTTCTTCTCCATCTTCGAAGCAACGAAGCCTGTCATCCAGAGAACCACCAGTGTACTGCCGATAATTCCAACAGAAATGCTGAACCAATGTGCACTCAAAACAGGCATAAATGCCATAATACCGACTACATAAGGGATGAAGAACAACAACATATGATCAAGCAGGAATTGAGCGGATTGTTCAACCCACTCCAGCTTCACCCACTTCATGCCAAGTGCAATCAGGAACAGCACCAAGCCAAGCACGTTGCCGGGCAGCGGGAGATGAAGCAAATTGTGCAGCCACACACCTGCGATGTTGAAGCCTAATAAAATTGCAAATCCTAGCATAAGGAACCACCTTCTGATGATAAGACTTTGATGAAAATCCGTTCCTATTCTGAAACACCCCTATTGTAACAGAACTATCAAGCGTGTCCCACCCGCGAGTACGGTCGAAAAGCAGAGCTGTAAGCGGTTTTTCACAATAAAAAAGGCCTGGAGCAGCCTCCAAGCCTTTTCATGTATTTTCTGTAACTTTCAAAATTTTATCATTTTCATATGAAATGAATCACACTATCGCTGCAAACGCCGAATAATGCGCGTTACCCGCCATACCGTCCAGTTCATATGACGCTGCTTGCGGAAAGCAATATACTGCGGCTCCCACGTAACATCGAATAATGCTAACCATATCCTTCTATAGTTATTCATTGGATACAGCTCACGGATTCTTCGGAAGATCGCAACAGCAGTTCGTTCTGTCCATAAATAGGGTGAACGATCCGACTCAACATGGGACAACGGAATTAATCCGCTGACAAGCTGCTTGCACTGATGATGCTGACCGATCCATACGATGATATCACGCAGCTGCTGCAGTACTTCATCCTGTTCGGGTTGACATAAGCCGCGGCAAGAGCGAATATCGCCGATCATTACCGTCCCAGAGGCCTCGTCGACTCTCAGCACAACGTATCCAAGCAAGAGATCTCCATCCGTTTCATTATATAAGCGAACGAGTTGGAGCGTGGCATCCGATACCGTCAGCAATCGTTGAAGCGTCTCGATATACCCTAGTGTTGCAGACTCCCAGCTGTTTGCCGCGTCTATGACTTGCTGAACATGTTCAGCTTCCAACGGGAAGCTGCTTAGCTCATACCGGTGCACCGGCGATGCCATGCTCGGCTCGGTGAATTCATACCGTGCAATTTCCCCTACTTTGAAGAAGTCATTGCCATAATCATGAAGCAGTGGCATGCCATCTATGCCTGCTTGATAGAACACAATATCCAGACCGAAGCGATCCGCATGTTCGTACAGAGAATGCAGAGCATCATGTTCTTTCGCTTTCATACGCTCCAGCTGCGGCATGCCAAGCATAATTACCCGCCGTCCCTTAATAATGAAGGGAAAGCGAATTTTGCCGCTGTTGACTGAGAAGACACGCTTGTCCGCAACATTCTGATACATCCAGCCATTAATGCCTGTCAGAAGCACTTGATCATCACTACGCCAATCTCTACCGAGCGGCTTCTTCAGATGGCGCTCGAATACAAGTACCCCAATTACGTACATAATAGCCGCTACTAGCAGACCAGTAACTAGCGTTGTTGTAAATTGGCCATAGCTAAGTGTGTAAGTTGCTGCATCCGCAACCTTCTCATGGAATTCTGCCAGCATGTATCCCAGCATCATGTACAGAACCATGAGTAGTGATCCGAATAAGGTTGTGAAGAATATCGTACTCTTCGTTAACGGGAATCGATAACGAGTGAACTGTGAGCGAATGAGGAACAGGAACAGCAGCATCCCGCACAGCCACAACGTATGGCGAATCGTCGTTCCTAGCAGGAACGTCAGCAGCGTACATATCGCTAAGGCTGCTAGGGTCATCACATATGCCCGAATTGTTCGCTCGAAGAGTCCCTTCAATTGCAGCAGAATCAACAGGCTGGCACCAAGTAAGATACCATTCACAATTGGAAATACTTGACCATGGAATAACGGAAGAACGAACATGGATGATTCCCATGATGGCTCAGTGAACGTGTATGTAAATAAAAATATGGAAGTCATAAACAACAAGATTACGACTGACCAAGCAGACAGCGAATTCCATAACGAGCGCTGTACGAACCACAAGATGCTGCCAGATTCAATATATGAACCTAACGTCGGGTGATCCTCGAACTTCTTCACCGCAACTTCACCGAACTCGAATGCTGCGAAGATTAAGCCAAGTGTAAACGGGATGAAATAGTACACGGTCCGGTACAGCAGCAGTGCTGTAAATACTGTACTGTCTGCAACTCCTAATGCTTGCAAGCCGATTAAGAACGTAATATCGAATGTTCCGAATCCACCGGGCACCATACTGATAAGGCCGGCTATGGCACTAACTGTAAATACACCGATGACTTCAGCGAAGGAGACGTCTGCCTTCAGCATGAGCAAGATAACGTAAGCAACTGATCCTGCAGCGAGCCATTCGATAAATGACACAACCGTATATCCGAATGTCAGTTTGGCGTTCGCATTCGCTCTTCCCTTCCAACGTGAGAAGAGTAAATACACGGGGAAGAACAAAGCGACCCCGACTAAGACAACCCATAGCCACCCCTTAGCGGCGAGCAGTTCACTCGCAGGGAACACATGCAGCAGTACTAAGATGCCCAATAGGGACAACCCACTAATCATAGAAGGCGCCATCCATGCAATTGCAATCAGCAGCCTGCTGGCATCGCCTGTAAATTGACGATACAAAACGGTTCGAATCCCTACCCCTGCGATCCCACCAAAGCCGACAATCCCGTTAAAGGTATTCGCGATCCAGGATACTCGAAACGTTTTCCCTATGGTAACAGGAGCTTTAATCGAACGCAGCAGCAGGCGATCATAGAAAAACATGGTCGCAACCGCTAGTCCGCCTAGAACTATGAGCCCCGTAAAATACTCACTCGATATTAATCGTATCGCATGGAGCGATTCCCGAAGTGAAAATCTGGATAATTCCTTCTTTCCTTGAATAAAGACGAAAATGATGACTGCTAATGGAAAGGCTATTTTCAGCGTCTGAACAAGCCGCTTATTATGCAATAACGCTTGCAGCTTCGTCTTGATTGCATTCATTCAACCCCTCCTCTATTCCCTGATACCATATAGTGTGTAGTGAGGGCAGGTTCGTTATTCGTTTGCCTTCTTATTGTAAACGCATCAGCTGCATTGCTGCAAATATCTGCTTCAATTGATGAAGGTCTGCAGAGGATTGACGGCTCCTTCCTTCTGCTTATCAGATACGTGAGTGTAGACCGTACCGGTGCACGATTCATCTCCGTCTTCAACTTCTTCACACCGATGGATGGATTCACATTCGTCAGCTCGAATTCATTTAGTGCTTTATAGAAACTTGTCACCGCACAATGCTTGCGATCCATAACGCATTTTCTCCCTCGATTATGCTGCAAAATAGCCTCAAAAAAACTGCGTATAATTGATATTATACGTAGTTTTGGATCTGAGTGGCAAATAAATCTGACCGCATCAATTGATTAAGCTAGCTTTTCATTCATAGAAAAGCGACAACCATTACATTACAATACCATAGCATCATAGCTATAGGGTTGTTGTTAAAAGAGAAGGCAGCATTTGAAGAGTCTTGGAGATATTTCCAAGGTTTTTTATTTACATGGGTATTTTGACTTATATAAAAAGGAATTGGTATCGTCCTGTCGAACTATTACATGGATCTACACATTTCTACGAGGGGACGATTATGCATCATGTTTAGAATCACAAATTGGAATAGCGAATTAAGCCATAGGCGATTCCGCATGAACTTTGCGCGCCTTGGGCTTCTTGCATTATTCCTTGCGCTAATCTTTTACTTTATTTTTATGCCGCTTAATAAGGCAGCCGCAAGCGCCGACTCAACGGCTTACACGCAGGATCAATTAGATGCCCTTGAGATGCTGAATGAGGTTCGCCTAAGCGTTGGCCTGCCACCGTTAAAGCTTAATAAAGAAATAACGCAAGCAGCCATCAATCATGCAAAATATTATAATTTGCACGAACGCGGAAAGAAGGTTACCTTAAGTGCCCATCAAGAAAAAATGGGACTGGAAGGGTTCACGGGGACTGGACCTTTTGAACGAATGAAAGCCGCCGGCTGGAATTATGGAACTTCATACCGAACGGGTGAAGACATGCATTTTGGACAGAAGAGCAGCACGATGGCCATGCAAAGATGGCTGGATACCGCCTATCATCGTGACATTATTTTAGGTTCTGCCTATAACGAGATCGGGATCGCGCTTGTTGATGGAACAGCTGTTGTGAATCTAGGCGGTTCATACCAGTCCTCCATGCAAAGTAACCGTATCTTTGTCTATCCTTATCAAGGGATGACCAATGTGCCAGTAGGATTCTACGGGAATGAAGTGCCGAATCCATTGGATCAGTTCAATGTCGAGCATTCAGGCTATATTATTTCCGCGTCAGTCCCTGGCAAGCTGGATTGGCATGAAGCAAGCATCACGGACGAGAAGGGAAATAACGTTCCTTTTTATGAAGAAGTCTCGAACGGGCGTACCCTGTTCCTTTATCCGAAGTCCATATTGCAGGGTTATCATACATATCGCGTCAATCTGGCATACCGTACCGATAGCTCATCCGAGACACAGCGCCTATCCTGGTCATTCAAGACTGGCAAGGGCCATCAATTAGTAAGCATATCGGGAGCTCTGAAAGAGATTCTGATTAATGAAGGCGAAGAGACCTCCATTAAGATGACAGGACGATATGACGATAATGTCACGGAACCGTTGACAGACCAAGTACGTTATGTCAGCAGCAACGCAGCAGGTCTTAAGCTCGTGTCCCCTGCTACCTTCAAGGGAATAAAAGCAGGCAATTATTACGTTACCGCTCATGTGGGGAATCTGTCCTCTGAACGAATTCAGGTCAAGGTTCTGCCACGCTTAAAGACGAAGACTTATCCGCCACTGAATGCAAGCAAGCCCGCAAGCACGGTAACAGAAGCTGAATTCTGGACGATGTTCCTGCAGCAGTATCAAATCCATATTGAGGCTTACGCACCAGATAAAAAGAACCATGCCGCCGATGCTGCCTACCGGATTGCTGAAATACGAAACATCCCGCTGCTTGGATTGACTAGCATTCCAGCTAGAGATAAGCCGATTACGAGAGGGAAGGTTGCAGAAATTATAGCTGCGGCTGACGGTGTCCATTACGTCAAATATAATGCCATCTGGTATGTGCTTGGTATGAATTATATGAAAGGGACGACGGATTCAACGCTCACTGGCTTTGAGCCAGACCGTACAATGACTCGCGGAGAGGCTGTTCAATTGCTTACAGAACTGAAGCCGAAGCTGAAGTCATTGCGCGCAAGACCAGCCAGTCGGACACCTGTTGAATTCCTGCCTCCTTTACCTGAACGAGAAGTCTACATAAAGCCTGAAGTGATCAAAGATTATACGCTTATCGCTACCTATCATCCTGATCGCACCTTAACGGTAGAAGGCAAATTCACCATTCTTGCTGGCCAACAGACGACGATGATGGTACAGACGGGCGGGAAGAAGCCAAAACAAATTGAAGATGTAACGGTATCCGTTGATCATGAAGGCAACTTCAAAGTCACATCTGGCCCGTACACAGAAGATTCCTTAAACCTAGACTTGAAGACACCTGGAGTTACGTATTGGATTTCTGTCGAAGCCAATGCGATGAATGTCAGTGAATATACACCCAAGCCATAATGCTAATAGTGGATTTTGTATGAACCTTTTTAGGGTGAACATATCTCGAATGTAATAAAACGAACTCCTTGTACTTTAGATGAACTATAACCCTTAATGTAGACAGGATAAAGAAAGCACTACGCTGCCAGAAGATGATTCCTATATTCGTTAGGAGTCATCTTCTTTAATGTCCATTGATATCGCTCGGTATTGTAAAAGTGAGTATACTCGTTAATGCGATTCCGAAGTTCGTCAATACTTGTACAATCTTTGTACTCTACTTCGTCTTTCATATGACCGAATTGACGAATGGTTCGATTAATCAGCTCGAAGAGCAATGGTGTGCTTAATGTTTGTCTTGCTTCGCCTGCCTTTCTAGTCCTTCAGCTTTTTTAGAACCTCATTTTCTATCTCCAGAAGCTTGATCTTTGCCTCAGTTCGTCTTAATTTCTCCTCGACTGAAAGCTCCTTACTGGAGGGTCTTCCAGCGCTTCCTTTGCCTCGCCGTTCCTCAAGAAGATCTGCTTCGCCATGAGCGGCGTAAATAGATCTCCAACGCTTCAAACTCTCCTTTGGTTTACGTGAACTAAACATATCTAAATCAAAGGCAGGAGTGAAGGATATATTCGACTCTGATACACGCAATACGTTTGGATTTCCCTCAAGTTATTTGATTTGTAACTCGCTATACCGCATGCTCATACTCCATTCTCAATAAATAAATTCAATTATAAACGTAAAGAACCCGAGAGAGGCACTTTTTTTAAAGTGTCCATCTCTCGGCTCATAGTTCACCCAGCATCATGATTAGTGCTTAACAAAAAAAGCTCCCTTAACAGCAGCAGGCCCAAACATGAGCCTGTTTGCTATTAAGGAAGCTTCTTAAACAGATAATCGTCCACGCTTATTTCACAACTTATTCCTTAGTCACCAGCTTCAGCGGCGCAGGAATGGTTTTTTCCACTGTCTTGCCCTGCAGCACATCATATGCGGCTTGCACCGCAAGCTGTCCGATCAGGTCAGGCTGCTGTGCTACGGTTGCTGTCAGCTTGCCTTCCTGAATCGATTTTAATGCATCGTCATTGCCATCAAATCCGATAACCGGAATATTTTTGCCGGTGCTCTTAATGGCTTCAATCGCACCTAGCGCCATTTCGTCATTGTGTGCGAACACAGCTTGTACATCAGGATTTGCTTGAAGCAGGTTTTCCATCACGTTGAGACCTTTTGTACGGTCAAAGTCCGCCGTTTGCTTCGCAATAACTTTCAAAGTCTGGTCGGCCACTTCGTGGAAGCCTTTGCCGCGTTCACGGGTCGCTGATGCTCCCGCTACACCTTCAAGCTCAATGACTTTCGCATTTTTGCCGACCAGGTTCTCGATAAATTCAGCCGCCATGCGGCCGCCCTTGACATTATCTGAAGCCACCAGTGCTTCAACGTTGCCGTGATCCGCCGAACGGTCGAGCGTAATGACAGGAATACCAAGACTATTCGCCGATTGAACGGCAGTCGAGATGGCTGCGGAATCGGTAGGGTTAATCAGAAGTACATTAACGCCTTTTTGCATCAGGTCATCAACGTCATTGCTTTGTTTCGCCGAATCGTTTTGCGCGTCGACGACAATTGTTTCTATGCCGTGTTTTTTAGCTTCGGCTACAACGCCATCTTTCAAGGAAACAAAGAACGGGTTATTCAATGTAGAGACGGACAAACCGATTTTCATATCCTTTAAGTCCCCACCCGCTTTTGGCTTCGCCCAGCTTGGAGGCTCCAGAGAACAGCCGGTAGTTAAAATGAGCAATAACGCTGACAGTATTATCGTTAGCTTTTTCATGTGATTCTCTCCTCTCGCTTAAGCAGATTTCTTCCGGTCGATGAGCACCGCAATCAGAATAACGATACCTTTTACCACCATTTGATAGAAGGAAGATACGCCGAGCAGGTTAAGTCCGTTGTTCAGAGTACCGATTATGAGCGCACCAATCAGCGTACCGACAATTCGTCCACGGCCTCCGGAAAGGCTTGTACCGCCCAAGACAACCGCTGCGATTGCGTCAAGTTCATAAGATGTACCTGCAGTCGGCTGCGCCGAGTTCAAACGCGAAGTCAAGATAGCCCCGGCCAAAGCGGAGAGCATACCTGCTAAGGAATAAATCATGATTTTAACGCGTGACACTTTAATACCGGATACGATAGCCGCTTTCTCGTTACCGCCGATTGCATAGGTTTTGCGTCCAAATGCAGTTTTGTGCAAAATCACCCACAATACTGCGAAGGCAATAATCATCGTGATTGCTGGAACCGGAATGCCGAACTGATAACCGCGTCCGAACAATTGAAATGTCATGCTGTCACCAAGCCCGGTAATCGGATTTCCGTCTGTATAAACAAGCGTCAGTCCTCTAAATATCGTCATGGTTGCAAGTGTAGCGATAAACGGAGCCATTTTGCCTTGTGTAACCAGAAGACCGTTAATCATCCCCATCACACCACCGAGCAAACAGCCGGCGAGGATTGACAGAATCGGATCATATCCGGCTACGAGCATATTGGCTACAAACGCACTTGATAATGCCAGGGTTGAGCCGACGGACAAGTCGATCCCGCCCGTAAGAATGACGAAGGTCATGCCAAACGCAATCAGCGCGTTGATGGATACCTGCCGCAGCAAGTTCAAAATGTTAAGCGGTTCCAAAAAACTTGGGTTAAGAATGGATACAATGACAATCAGTATGAATAGACCAAGTAGTGGTCCGAGTTTCTGCGTCATTTGCGATAGTTGAAAGCCTTTGCTTGTTTTTGTATCATTGATGGTTGTCATATCACTTTCCCCCTGTCGCCAGCGTCATTATTTTTTCCTGTGTCGCTTCTGCTTTCGTTAATTCTCCTGTGATTCGCCCTTCGTGAACAACAACGATGCGGTCGCTCATGCCGAGCACTTCAGGCAATTCGGAAGATACCATAATGATGGCAACGCCATGGCCTGTCAGTTCGTTCATTAACTGGTAGATTTCGCGCTTAGCGCCAACGTCTACGCCCCGTGTCGGTTCGTCGAGGATTAACAGCTTCGGACCGATGCCTATCCACTTGGCAATAACCACCTTCTGCTGATTACCGCCGGACAAATTTCCAGCTGCGGTTTCCGCTGAATGTGTTTTGATCTGCAGCCGCTTAATTAAGGCATCCACGAACACCTTCTCACTTTGCGTCGAGATGATTCCTTTCTTTGTAAAACCGCTGATACTTGGAAGAACCATGTTATCCCGAACGGAAAAGTCCAGTACCAAGCCTTCGTCTTTGCGGTCTTCCGTAATGAAACCGATTCCATGATTAACTGCGTCGACCGGCTTTCTGATCTCGACCTTCTTACCAAACATACGGACCTCGCCTTGATCCAGCCGATCCAATCCGAACAGTGCTCTCATGATTTCGGTGCGTCCAGAACCCATCAGGCCAGAGAAACCAACGATTTCACCTTGATGAACGCTGAAGCTTACATCTTCAAACGATCCTTTGCGAGTTGCATGCTCTACCTCCAGGACAACCTCACCTGGTGAAGGATTGCGAGCAGGGTAGCGTTCAGTCAGCTCCCTGCCGACCATTTTCTTTACGACTTCATCGAAATTGGTTTCTGGAATTGGCTTGGTGTCTACCGTCCGGCCGTCACGCATAACCGTGATCCGGTCGCAAATTTCGAAGATCTCCTCCATCCGGTGTGAAATGTAAACAATCGATACTCCTTCTTTTTTCAAGGACTGAATGACTTCAAATAGTTTCTGAATTTCTCTTTCCGTCAGCGCCGAGGTTGGTTCGTCCATGATAATGATCTTGGTGTCCGTCAACAGTGCCTTGGCGATTTCAATCATTTGTTGTTGTCCCACTGAGCATTGTCCTGCTTCCATATTCAACGGAATGTCAACGGAGAGTCTTTTGAATTGCTCGATTGCAAGCGCCTTCATTTCCTTGGATTTTAGAAGTCCCCAAGTCGAGGACATCTCCTTCCCGATGAACAGGTTGTCCACCACGGTCATGTCAGGCCATATATTTAGCTCCTGATGGATAAAAGCGATACCTTGCCGCTCCGCTTCTTTCGGATTGGCAAAATACGTTTCCTTGCTGTCGATCAGGATGGTTCCTTTATCTCTTGCATGCAGGCCCGTCAGAATGTTCATTAGGGTGGACTTGCCCGCACCGTTCTCACCCATGAGGGCGTGAACCTCACCTTCGCGCAGGTCAAAATCGACGCCGGATAGTACCTGGTTGCTGCCGAAGGCTTTGTGGATTCCTTTCATTTGAATCTGCATAATGGCTCCTCCTTAAAAGTTTTGCGGAGCGTGGCTCCTATGGATGACTTCGTAGCAAAACTACTTCGGAAGCTTACGCTTAGTTTTGCGAGCATTGCTCCTCTGATTATTCTTCTCGGCAAAACTGTCTTCGAAAGCACACGCTTGCTAACCGAAATAGACACCTGCTTGTAAAATGATATTAGCGAACGGTTTAGCCTCGCCCGTGCGAATCACAGCTTTGGCCTTGCGAGTCAGTTCCTTGAATTCTTCGTGAGGACAATCCTCGATTTCACAATCTCCGAATTTATGCTGAATATAAGCATTTGCTTCATGATTTTGCGCTTTGATTTCTTTCGCAATCACCACTTTTTCGATTTCCATATCGGCTGCAATGGCATTGACCGTTTCCTCAAAGCTTGGTGTACCTAACGTTAGCGCCAAATCAATTTTCTTGACCCCTTCCGGGATGGGAAGACCGACGTCGGCGACGACGATTGTATCTGTATGGCCCAAATCGGCCAAAATTTTCGAAATATGACTGTTCAAGATGCCTTGTTTTTTCATGTTACATCTGCTCCTCCACTTCTTGACGATATGGCATGCCGCCCTGCGCACCAAACTTCGTTACAGACAAGGAAGCTGCACGGTTGGCAAAAAGGACGCTATCGTAAATCGCTGTTCCTTCAGCCAGTGCGACCGCAAAAGCGGCGTTAAAGGTATCCCCTGCGCCTGTCGTATCCACCACGGCCACTTTGTAAGATGGTACGAGTACTTCATTAGAGCCGTCGAAATAACGTACTCCTTTGCTGCCTTCGGTAATAAACAGTTTGTTCGGATATTTGCGCAGCGCCTCGGAAACGGTTAGAGATGAAAACAGGATTTTCGCTTCATGCTCATTTGGTGTAATATAAGCGGCATTTTCGATTACTTCATCATCAAGTGGACGTGCTGGCGCTGGGTTGAGCAGCAGCGGAATCCCAAGGTTCTTGCAGATCCGGCTGACATGAGTAACGGTTTCCACCGGAATCTCCTGCTGGATCATCACCATATCCGCTCCTTCAAAAGCTTCCCTCGTATGGTCGATATATTCCGGGGTAACTTCATTATTAGCTGCTTTCACAACAACAATACTGTTATCACCTTCTGCCAAAATGATATGCGCTGTTCCACTTTCCATGTGTGGAACCGGTTCCACATTGTCGACACAAACGTTGTTTTGCTTAAAGTTGTTCAAAATTTGCGCTGCGAATGCATCGTCTCCTACGCGCCCGATCATGGTTACGTCGGCTCCGAGCCGCGCTGCGGCAACGGCCTGGTTCGCTCCTTTGCCTCCAGGAACGGTTTTGAAGCTTTCCCCGAGAACCGTTTCACCGGCCCCCGGGCGTTTGGATGATGTAACGACCAAATCAATCGATGAGCTTCCTACTACAATAATTTTAGCCATGTTGCCCCACCTTCCTCATTGTTTCCCGCTCTGTAAATGTCACGGGCATTTGTATGATTTTCTGATCTACATGTTCATTCTCTAATAATTGTATTAAAAGGTCTGCCGAGGCTCTGCCCATATCATAAGCGGGCTGCCTGATCGTCGTCAGTGCTGGTGTTAAGAGACTGCTGAGCGGAATATCGTCAAAGCCGATGATTTGCACGTCATCCGGCACATTCTTGCCAAGCCTAAGCGCTTCATGAAGCACCGCCGTAGCAACAATGTCGTTGCTGGCTATGATGCCATCCGTGTCCGGATAACGCTCGAACAATTCCTTCGCCCATTTTCCTGCTTCCGTGAACGAAAACGATGTAGTCTGGATTACGTTGTAATCCATCCCATGACTGTTCAACACATTAATTGCGCCCTGATAACGATCCTGTGCCGGCCGAATGGAAGCCGGCCCCTGCATGACCGTAATCCGCTGACTGCCGCGGGCAATCATTTCATGGGCAGCTATTTTTCCACCTTCATGTCCGTCCGCATATACCGACGGGCGATTGTCCACCGTACGGTCGAGAAATACTACCGGAATCTTCAGCTTCCGATAAATATCTGCATCCGGATGATTCGTGGATGCAATCACGCCAACCACATTATTTTGTACGAAGGTCTGGATATATTCTTTTTCTTTTTGTATATTTTCATCGCTATTGCCAAAAATGATTCGAAAATCATTCTCCTGCATCTTATCCTCCACCCCACGCGCCAATTCAGGAAAAAAAGGGTTGGTGATATCAGGGAGTAGGAAACCGATCAGTCTGGATTTTCGCTTGTATAAGGATCTAGCTACTTCATTCGGCGTATAGTGAAGTTCTTTGATTGCGCTTTCAATCTTCCTACGGGTATCATCATGCACATATCCAGTGTCGTTGATTACCCGCGATACGGTTGCTGCGGATACGCCCGCATGTTTCGCTACGTCTCTAATCGTTGCCATCGTTGTTACTCACCTCTAAATATGAAACCGGTTACACATATAAAATAACACAATCATTTACCTTTGACAAGGTTTATGGCTGTTCCATTATCTAGGTGGGATGGCTGGCAGCATCTTTTTAGTGGTCATGGCAGGCTGCGGTTCTGATCAAGTAGAATCTGAGGAGTGTTTGTAGTTGAAAATCTACGACACAAACATTAGTCCTTGACCTTGGATTTCCTCCCATTTAGTAAAGATGTCTTGAACCAATGTTTGTGTCGTTCTACAATCATCCTGTAATGCGGTAAAACGGAGGGCGGATCGCCTTCTTCCGAAATGAAGGAACTTTTGCTTGTTCGGAATCCTATCTCATGAAATCTTGAAGACTGATTTTTTGGACAATCTCATACCCATTCCCCGGCCCTTTGGGCTTAATCACAACAGACCCCATATAAGGGATCTCACCGACAGCAACACCGACAGGAAAAGCGTGACCGATGATTACTTTGTTCGTTCCAGACGGGGGTACTACCTCGAACATTTTCTCTACCTGCGTCACAATGCTTTGTTTCTCTACAGCTGAAATTGTGCTATCGCTAAGCTTAGCCATAGCCGCCAAAGAAGGATCGACAGCCACATTGCCTGAACCAAAGGCAAGTTCTGCCGATTCTCGGGTTCGGCAATATGGACTCGCAACAACTGGATATTGAACAGGAACATTGAGTTTGCGCATAGACTCCCCAAGCATTTTAGCCTGCTCTCTTCCGGTATCACTCAGATTGCGCTGCGTCGAGCAATCATGAAAATCCACGGCCGGTCGATCCTGCCCAACCGTAGCTTCGCCATGCCTCATATACAAAATATATCCGCCTTTTTGTAAGGCGTGCACCACAGAGTCTAATTCATTTTCAGGCATATTCATTCGCACAATACTTCCGCTTTGGAAACCCGACATGAACATCAGAATAGCCATATATATTGGCAGGAGTACATACTTTTTCATTCTCATATTGTTGGACACCCTCTCATGCACGTATGTACTCCTATGATTCGTTACATTCAGCTATTTATGCCTAGATTGATCCAAATGCTTCTTTCTGTGGAGCCACAACCGATATTCCTCATCTAGTACCGTATACTTCTTATCTCCTGGTTTACATAGTGATAGCTCGGCTAAAATGTGGGATAACTTATGTTCTACCATTAACCGATCATACACCTCATCTGAGGAGGCCATCTGATCCGAACCTTGTCCATCATCGCCAACTTGCACTGCCTGACTTAATGAGCGTTGTGACAGTGTCACTTTGCCGTCATGAAAAACCAGCCATTTTTGACATACTCGTTCGAGAAAATACCGATCATGGGAAGCGATCAGCATCGTTCCAGAATACGAGGTTAACGTTTCCTCCAGTTGCGTCCTGCTCTGTAAATCCAAATGGTTCGTTGGTTCGTCCAAAACAAGCACGTCTGAACGATTGACGATCAAGTTCGCGATTTTGAGACGCATCCGTTCTCCTAGGCTCAGCTGCTTCATCGGCTTCATCAACATTTCTGCCTCTATCCCCATCTGAGCGAGTACCGTTCGGACTTCGGCAAGACTATCAGAGTCGTACCCGTACCATTCCAATGCGCATTGCTCCACATCCATATCGTCCAGCTCCTGAGATAAGTAGGCGGGCTTGATGCTTGGACTTAGCCAGATCTCTCCACGATCAGGTTGAAGCTGCCCTATTAACATCCGGATAAGTGTTGATTTGCCGCACCCATTTGGCCCTAGAAGTCCGATTCTATCTCCACGCTGAACGGTAAATGAACTATCCTGGAACAGCAGCTTATTCCCTGCAGATTTATGAATCCGATTGGCTTCCAACATTCGTCTCCCCCGTTTGTCGGGATGATCAAATTCAAAATAAATCTGCTGCTCCTTTCGCGGCTTCTGAATTCCTTCACATTCGATTCGACGAAGCCTTTTTATCCTCGATTTCACCTGTCGATCCATTTTCTTAGCCTTGGTACGATAGAACTCCTTGATCCCAGTGCGCATCTCTGCCATTTTACCAACTTTGCCTGCTTCTCGGTGCGCCTTGGAAGACCACTGTTCCAAGCGGTTGATTTCAACTTCTATTTTTGCTTTATACTTTTGCTCCGTCTCATATTGATGCAGCTGATTCTGATATCTTCGAGCTTTTTCATCGCGATACGCGCTGTAGTTCCCCATGTATTCATGAGCAACCCCATCCTCTAGCTCAATAGTGCGCTGAACCGTCCGGTCGAGAAAATATCGATCATGCGAGATGACAAGCATCGAACCATCGTATGAATTCAGTTCTCGAATCAACCATTCCACACCATCCAAGTCTAGATGGTTCGTAGGCTCATCTAAAAGTAATAAATGAGGGCGAGTTGACCAGATATGAGCTAGCGCCAACTTCGTGCGCTCCCCTCCGCTCAGATGACGAGCTCTCTCCATTTCCCACGACTGCACCTGTCTTACGCCCATCATGCTTGTTGCAGTCATGAATGAGGAAGCCCCATCCTTCTCCAGCATGCACACCGACATCTCACTGAACATTTGAACTGAATACGAAGTCGATTTCTTTAAATATCCAATGTCAATCGAATCTCCGAAACAAGTGATCACACCTGTGTCCGGCTTTACTGTTCCATATAGTAACTGGGCGAGTGTCGTTTTGCCTGCACCATTGCATCCGACCAGTCCAATGCGATCCCCCTTGGCAATATCGAGCTGAACATTTCGTAGCACCTGTAAATCTCCAAAGGCTTTCGCTAAATTTCTGCAGCTTAACAACAACGTCATACGTTTACCTCCTTTATCCGCGCAACTAAGCGCAACAAAAAAACTCACCGGCCTCTGCCGATGAGTCACGATTAGATTGTGCGATAAAGAAACCCTAACGTAAACAAATAGCATACCCTCCATAAGCACTCTGTAGCTTACGCATAGGTACAAGTCGCGGCAAAACAAAACAGGAGCAAGCTAATTCAGCCTGCACTGCTTCCTCTGTCCGAACTATTACGATAAGGAGTATCTGTAAATAGGCACACGTGTTTTCTAACCGTTCCACCATTGCGGCAGAGCACTGGATCGTTGTTATCCAATTCCATAACGAGTCCAATTAGTTAGTCCACATGTCCTTAAATAGATACCTCCTCTTACATATTCGTTTCTAGCCTATCACATTAAACTAAAAAAGTATACAAATATTGAACATTACTTCATATAAAAAATTTGCGGGTAGCAAATTGTTGGTTAAATCATGAACTCAATATAACATCACCTAACAAAAAACAAGAGAGCAGATGCCCTCTTGTTTCAAATAGTTTACTGAAATGAGTTTGATAAATGCAATTTTTATTAAATCATTAACTAATTTGTTTGTACGTTCTTCATTACTCTCCGCTCTACAATTGCAAGCCGTGTGAACAGCGCAACAGCGCCTGCTGCTAGACCGCTAATCAGTCCGATCCAATAGCCATACGCTTGCAGATCCGTCCAGTTCGCCAGTACATAGCCTAACGGTAGACCAACAATCCAATATGAGGCGAATGCGATCATGAACACGGCATTCACATCTTTATAGCCGCGAAGCGTTCCTTGCACTGGTGCCGCAACTGCATCAGACAGCTGGAAGAATATCGCGTACATCAGGAACGTCGATGTAATCTCACGCACACCCGCTTCCTTCGTGTACATGCCTGCCACTTCATTATGGAACAAGAACAGAAATACCGCACATAGCGCGGATAAGCCCACCGCTGTAAATATACCAAGTCTCGCATAGGTCTTCGCATCCTTGAATCGCTTAGCGCCTACCTCGAATCCAACGAGAATCGTTAATGACATCGCGATGCTCATCGGAAGCATGTATAATAATGAAGCAAAATTGAGAGCCGATTGATGTGCTGCAATTGTTGCCGTGTCATATTCACTCATGAATATGGTTACCATGGAGAAAATACTTACTTCAAAGAAAATCGATAAGCCGATCGGCATCCCGATGCGAAGAATCTCTTTCCAATGGGTAAGCGATATCCCCTTCCAAGAACGAAACATGCCCATTTCCCGCATGCGATCGTTACGACGCAAAAATGCAAATGCAATGCATGTAATAATGAAATACGTAATTGCCGTTGCTATTCCAGCCCCTGCCCCACCGAACTGAGGAAGTCCCATTTTTCCAAAAATAAACAAGTAATTCAATAGCACATTAATTGGGAAGGACAGCAGGGTAATGATCATCGTAACCCGAGTTAAGCCAAGTCCATCAATGCTGGCGCGCATTACGGTATAAAGGAAGGATGGAATGACTCCGAATCCGATTGCAGTCAAATATTCTCTTGCCACCCGGTGAACATCCGCATCCAGCTTCATAAAAGTTAGAATCGGATCAACCGCAAATATACCGATCCCAATGACAGCAGCTCCGAAGATGACCGCTAAATATGCTGCCTGGGTCACACTTGGAGCAATTAACTGCTTGCGTTCTGCTCCCATATGCTGCGCCACAATTGGCGTCACCGCAAGAAAAATCCCGCTTATACCTGTATATACAGGCACCCAAATACTCGTAGCGATCGCTACACCTGCCAGGTCAGAAGTTCGGTAGTTGCCTGACATGACCGTATCAAAGAATGTCATCAGCTGCATCGCCACTTGCGTAACGAATATGGGCAATAAAATATGTAGCATTTGAATCAATTTTTGCTTTAATGAGTAAGTCTGTTTCATGTCTTCTTATCTCCTTGTATGCACAACTTTAACCATTGTAGCATCTCTCCCCATTGGTTTGAACAACTATTTGACCATTGACTCCTTTACGCGGGATCACTCGTTCATTACAATAGAAGGAGTATGGAAGGAGGTCTCTGCCCAATATGACGATTCAGAAGACGAGAGACCGTGCTGTGCTTCAGCACAAGCTGCCGTCCCTGCCCTGGTACGTGCAACAATTCATTGAATATAAAATGCCCGATTTATCTCCATCCTCCTTGTTGGAATATGTGCGGGACTACGAAATATTTCTGGGCTGGCTCGTGTCCGAGCGATTAACCGATGCGCATGATCAGAAGGATGTTACCTTATTAGATTTGGAATCGCTTCGCATGGAGCATATCACTTCGTTTCGCATTTATTTGACGACATACAAAGAAACAACCAATGCTCGTGTGACTGTGTCCCGCAAGCTGTCATCCCTGCGCTCCTTATTCCATTACTTGAGCCAAATTGCGGAGGATGAGAACTTCTACCCGCTATTGAAGCGCAATGTAATGGCCAAGATCGAAATCAAACGCGTGCATAAACCAAAAGACAGCGCCTCTAAGCTGAAGGGTAAGCTGCTTGAAGATAATGAAATTAACGGGTTCATTCATTATGTGCGGGATGGTTATGCCCAAGATGTAGCCAATAACAAACAAGCTGCATATGCGCATGCGCAGAATGCAGTTCGGGACGCTGCCATTGTCAGCCTAATCCTGAATTCCGGGTTGCGGGTTAGCGAAGTTGTGAATCTCAACATGGATGATGTCGATATGAACAACAAGCTCGTCTATGTATACCGCAAGGGTCATAATGATGAGACGTTCAAGACTCCAGTTTATTACCGTGACAGCGCAAGACAGGACTTGGCCGAATACTTGGAGGCTAGATCAACTCGGTATGCAGCGCCTAAAAAGGAAAAAGCCTTCTTCCTCGCGATCAAGAATGGCGAGAAGGAAGGAAACCGCATGACGAAGCGTGCTATTCAGCAGATGATTATTAAATATGCAAAGAGATACGGCAAGCCTGCTCTAACTGTACATAAGCTTCGGCACTCATTCGCCACAGATTATTATTTGCAAAATGACATCTACAAAACAAAGGAACAGTTAGGCCACGCTTCGACAGAGACAACGGAGATCTATGCACACCTGACAGATAAGACGATGTCTGAAGCTATTGAGCGGCGGCAGGACGAGGAAGAGTAATCTCTTCTAATTTCCCCTGGAAGAATATCAGGAGGATTGGATGGAAAATCCATTGTGTACCAACTATAATGAAATAGTATCAAATAAGAACCGCTCTTCTATCCTAGAAGAGCGGTTCTTATTTGCCTTCTGCTATCGCTTTCGGCGGAATATACTTCCCGAACCGGAACGAGTCTTCGGCGGTTTCGATTTTTTTACTTTCGGTGGATTATAACTTCCCCCGCTACCCCCTCGTGATATGGAGCCGCGATTGCTATTATCCTTCGGCTGCCTTGAGAAGAACCCGCCCCCCGTATTCTTCGACGTATCTGTCGAGGAGCCTCTGCGGAAGATGGATCCCTTGCGATCCACTGTCATTGGAGGAGCCTTCTTCTTATCCTCCACCGTAGGCTTTTGGTATGATTTCGTCGGCTCGTATGTACGACGCTCATTATAACCCCGGTACTTCCCATACCCGCTTAATGAATCGAACAGTGTATCGAGAAGCTTGTATTGCAGGTACATCTCCAAGAAGCTTCGATCATAATTCTGCCTTACGTATTCCTGTGAAGCCACTTCAATAATCGAATCTTCTGGTTTGTCCTTGTCGCGCTGCACCTGTATGAGCTCATTATCATAGACGAGAAACATTCGCTCATCGCTCTGTTCAGAAGTCTGCTTCGGCTTGCGTTTATCCGCAATCTCCTTGGCCACTTCAGGCACGGTCGTATTCTCAGCGCGATAAATATAGGAAGTGCTCTTACCATCACGACTAACAGACTCCAGCGGATACGTTTCCGCTACATCATACTGTCCACAAGCCGTTAGCAACGGAATCAGTAAGCTGAAAATGACAAGCCATTTGATTGAATCCAATCCGAATTTTCGCATAGGCGCCTCTTAAGAACCGCGCAGAATACGTACGTCGGCGGATATGACGGAATCTCCTTCATACAACTGGAATCGTCCATCCTGCCATTCAATGCGAAGCAGCTTACGATCATCGGCTTGATAATGCCACACGTACTGCTCCCCAGATACGCCAAATGGCGTTTGTCCTGTACACACGACTCTGCCGTTATATTGGTCTTCCATGTAATACCACTTACCATCTAGTTCAATTTCTGTAGGAACTTCCTCTACATCATCCAGACGTCCGTCAATAGAATCGTACAGACTATAATAGGCCTGCTCTCTTTGCTCAACGAATAAATATTTAATGTGTGATCCGTCTCTCAGTGTCAGCCATGCAGAATTGCGCATACGCCAATCTGTACGGCCAATAACTTCATAACTGACGAGTGAGATTTCACAAATATCCCCGGGGCCAAGAGTTGAGGGCGTTTTCTCTGGTTGAGGTGCTTCCGGCTTCGCCATAATATTTTTAATGCGTTTCCATAAGCTCATTAGTTCTGCCTCCTTCCTGTTGAATCCCTTGTTATATGCAGGCTGCAATAATTAACGCGCCAACCACATGCAGCGAACCAGCCACGAGTGCATACGACATATTGCCTTGCTTCGTTCCCTCTTCCAGGTTCATGTTGAATACAGTACGGAACAACAAGCGGATTAGCAATTCTAGAATAAGCAATATGACAAATGAGAAGAGAGACATCAACAATGCCTCGCCTAAGCTGTAAGCGACACGAATAGAACTAGATAAAATATAGCCTTGCGAGAACAGCTTCATAATAAAGCGAGTCGTTACCGCTACATTGCCTTGTCTCATTTCATGGACATCCTTATAACCTGTAAACAAGGAGTCTACAATCATGAGAATGAATAAGAGCACCGCTCCTATCGCTGTCCACACCGCAATACGCGGCACATTCTCCAGCAGGACTGACCAGTTTTCTAATCCGAAACTCAATTCGAATCCTCCCCCATTGCCCTTTGGACGAAAGCCTGCTTACTCAGCAGTTTGTCCAGAATCGGCAATCTCGTGTAAAAGTGTGTTCTCTTCATTTTATTTCATTAACGAGCCCATATACATGTACAAGAATAAAGAAAGACGCTTGTAACACAGATAACAAGCGTCTTCTGTATCCGATTATTCGGCAGATTTGTCGTACTTCTTCATCAGAGCTGCCAATTCATCCTCGACACCTTTATCCTTCGTCAAGCTCGCGAACTCATCATCGAGCGACTTGCCTCCCGCTCCACGGATTTCGTTGCTTGCTTCTGCTTGAGCTTCCATTTGAAGCATTTTATCTTCCATACGCTTCAAGCCTGACATCGCAGTATCGGAGCTGAATCCCGCCATTGCTTTGTTGATTTCCGTTTGCGCCTTCGCAGCGTTGAAACGAGCGACCAACGTTTCGCGTTTGTTCTTCATATCTGTGTACTGCTTGCGCATTTCTTCCAGCTTCGCGCGAAGAGCGTCTGCTGAAGCTTTGTTCTGATCATAGCTCGCTTTGTACTCGTTCATTTTCGCTTCTGCTGCCTTCTTCTCTTCCAGAGCGCGGCGTGCCAATTCAATATTGTCGGCCTGTACTGCAATTGCTGCTTGCTCAGCACGCTTATTCACAAGTGCTTCTTGCTCTTCATAGGACTGCTTGAAGCGCTTCTCGATCGCGATCTGCTGGGCTACTGCACGTTCTGCTTCTTCCAAATCTTCTTGCATGTCACGTAAGTATTGATCTGTCATCTTAATTGGATCTTCCGCCTTCTCGATCAAGGCATAAATATTAGACATCGTTAAATCACGCAAACGTTTAAATACGGACATTGTATTGTTTCCTCCTTTGTGTGCATAACCATTGAAACAAAATACCCATCAGCTCAATATTATGTTTCATTACACATTCATACGAATCAGTTCCGAAGTTGTTTCAAAAAAACAAAAAAATCATATCTCTATTGTATACGGAAATGTGGAAAATTGTATACTCCTCTCGCTGCTTAAAGAAATCTTCATTCCATTCATACTTTCTTTACATAATGACTCGTAGGTAGCCATAAAAAAAGAAGAAGATCAGGATTGCCCAATCTTCTTCTCCGTATTCTAACCATTGTGATTATTTAATCAAGGGTGGACAGCATAAGCAAAAATTGTGACCACGCATGATCAACAACTGCATCAATATGTGCCAAACTTAGATTATCATAATGTATCCCTGCACATACGGTAACCGTAGCCTGAAGCTGACTCGCCGCTTGCTTAGCCATTGGCTCTGTAAGTACATATTCTTTATGCCCAGGAACTCTATTCGTCTGCACAACCCATTCGTGCTCATCCGTACTCGGATCCCTATATGCGGTAGATACCGCCCCAATATGCTCGTCTCCCCCGGCAATGATGAACAGGTAGTCTCGCCCAATTTTGCGATATTGAATGGTTATGTCTGCACCCGGTCGTTGCTCCTGCATGTATTCAGAGCCCCCCTTTAATGAAATACATTTGTCCAGAAGGCCTTACTTAATAATGCCGCGAATCTCATCCAGACTTTGAATGTTCTCCATTTCCATGAAGCTTAGAAGACCAGCAAGCAACTCTTCGCCAGCACGCAAGTTCATGAAGTTGTATGTGCCTACTTGAACCACCTCAGCCCCGGCCATAATAAATTCAATAATATCCGAAGCGGAGGCGATGCCGCCCATGCCCATGACGGGGATAGATACATGCTGGGACACCTGATGAACCATGCGCAGCGCTATTGGCTTAATAGCCGGCCCAGACAAGCCCGCGTACGTATTGGAAAAAACACTGCGCCGCTGATAAATATCAATCTTCATTCCCGAGAACGTATTTACTAAAGAGACACAATCTGCTCCCTCGTCTTCACACATCACGGCCATTTCTACAATATTCTCAGCATTCGGCGATAGTTTCACAGCAAGCGGCAGTGAAGTGACTTGCCGTACTTCGCGAATGACCTCACGAGCAACGTCTGTTTTCACACCAAAGGCAATACCGCCTTCCTTCACATTCGGGCATGAAATGTTCAATTCTATCATATCAACAGCCCGAACACGTGCTTTGCGCCGCTCTTCTGCATCCTTCGTTATCTTCAAGGCCCCGAGGACGTATTCTTCTATATTACTGCCGCCAAGATTGGCAATCTTCACGGGCTCAATCGTTTCCCAGAATTCCATTTCCTCTTCCAAAAATGCATCGATACCAGGATTCTCAAGCCCAACACTATTCATCATGCCGCCTGGTGTCTCCCACACCCGGGTTCCGTTATTCCCTAGACGTGGATGTAGGGTGAGTCCTTTGCAGGAGATGCCCCCCAGCTTGTTAATATCATATAATTTGGCATATTCTTGCCCAAAGCCAAACGTTCCCGATGCCATCACGATCGGATTGTTGAACGGAATGCCGGCTACATTACAAGCTAAGTTCCGCATGCCATTCCACCTCCTCCGCCAAAAATACAGGTCCATCCGCACATACTTTGCGGTTGCCGTTTTTATTCTTTACTGAGCATACATAACAAGCCCCGATTCCGCAGGCCATACGTTTTTCAAAAGATACATACACCTTCGTATCCAAGCCTTCTGCTTGCAAGGCAACTGCCTTCATCATTCCCAATGGACCACACACCAGCACATTATCGTATTTACTTAAGTCCACGTCATCTAGGAGGTTGCCGTTTACACGGACAACCAACTCATTCGCGTAAGGTTCGTATGCTTCCGTTAAATAGGATTGCCCTCGAAAGCCAAGATAGATATCCGGTTTATCCAACTGCTTCGCCGTATATAATAAGGGTGCAATGCCAATACCGCCTCCGATAAGTGCAGTTCGTCCCTCCACTTGCGGGAAGCCATTGCCGAATGGCCCCTCTAGCTGGATACGGTCTCCATCACGCAGCTGTGCAATTAAACGCGTACCCTCTCCTGCAATCTTGTACAGGAACTGGATGCTATCCTTCTCCAAATTGCAGATGCTAATTGGACGAGACAGAATAGGTGCCGTATTCCAGGCCCGCAGCATAAAGAATTGACCCATGCTTGCTTGAAATTGACCCTCCACCGTCATGAGGTAAATGCCTTCAGAGATGCGTTCGTTGGAAAGAATCGTATACACAAGTATGCTCCTTTTTTCACGAGTAAGGACAGTCTGCATCCTTCTCACGTTTATTGAGATGTGCAGATTCCTGCTCGTAAGAAAAGCCCACATTCACAACCTTATGGATTGCTGCCTATATGGCCTATGCATAAGCTTTTCTCACCTTTACACTTCTACTATGCATGTTCTGGTTGACATCCCACTGTGACCCATGTCACATTAGCGTATGAATTATGACAATGGTTTCGCAAATTTTCAGAATATTAGCAAGAAGTTACAAGTGAACATCCTAACAATTATAGTCGATGAGATTATTTCCCTACCGTACTAGGTAAGTGGAAGGGCATATTTCTACCACCCCAAGGACATAACAAGAACATTGAACTGTTTATGGAATGGGGGAATGGCGCTATGCAACATTGTCGAATCTGCTTATCTGTATTATCCCTTTGTTTGCTCTGTATTACTGGCTGCTTCCATCGTTCGCAGGAAGCAACGCCTCCCATACCCAATCTTCCACCAAGCAAGCCAAATCAGTCAGAATCGATCCATTCATCAGCAGACAGTCTGTGGAGACAAGATCGCACTCATCCAGTACCACGTATCTTCAAGGCAGACTCTGTAAACATGCATTCCCCACATGCTAAGGGGAAGCAAGAGAATGCAGCTTCATCGGATCATCTTGAGATGCCTAAATTCACCATATCAGCTGAGCATAAAGAGCGTGATAATCAGAAAAGTCAGAAGAGACTGGAGTCGCAGCAGGCAGAGTCAGAATCTAGCCAGCAGAAGCAGCGTTCTTCCTCTTCGAATGAACGCCAGCACAAGTGGCAGAAATCAACCCCGTCGCAATCTGCGGCGCAAGCTTCACAATCATCCCGCTCCAGCATGCATAAGATGAAGAAACAGCATCTCACGATTGCGGAACTACGGTTGAAATACCCACATATCTTTAAATTGAATGCGAAGCAGCGTCATGGAGAACGACAAGTTGCGCTCACCTTCGATGACGCACCGGATAACCGCATTACGCCGCTTGTATTGGATATATTGAAGGAGCACAATATCCGAGCCACTTTCTTTCTTGTTGGCTCTCGTGCCAAGGCTTATCCAGGACTCGTCGAGCGGATGGTGCGCGAGGGGCATGTGATCGGTAATCATTCGTACAATCATCCGTTGCTGACAAAGCTGACGCTTCCAGCTTTTGAACACCAGGTGAAGGATACTGAACGCATTATCGAGCAGTCTACCGGATATAAGCCTCGATACTTCCGTCCGCCATATGGAGAAATCAACGAAGAGCAATTGCGCTGGGCAGGAGATAATGGATACATGGTCGTCAATTGGGATGTAGATACAAACGATTGGCGTGGATTAACCGCTTCACGTATTTTGCAAAATGTGATGCGTGGGGTACGCCCAGGTTCCATCGTATTGCAGCATGCCAGCGGAAGCACACAAAATGGGTATCTGCATGGAACCGTGAAAGCACTCCCATCAATTATTCAGCAGTTAAGGGAGCGGAAATATGAATTCGTCACCCTGCCTGATCTACTCCAAGATCAGAAGGAAAAGAAGGAATAAGAAAACAAGCCCCGCCATAATGGCGAGGCTTGTTGTTCAATTGCTATTGTAAGTATTCATCTACATCTATATATAATAGTAGATATTATTTCAACACATATACTTTAACGTCTTGCACGCCGAATGTGTTGCCTGTCTTCTTGCTTACCGGTACAAATATGTCAACCTTTTTCCCCTTGATTGCACCGCCTGTATCCGTAGCTACAGCAACCATACCGCCTGTCGGTAAGTGTTTGAAATCATATCCCGTAATATACAATTTCGTACCAAGCGGAATCACTTTTGGATCGACCGCAACTGTACCTAGTTTCAATGCATTACCCAATGCATCTACTGCGCCCCATTTGCCATTTTCACTCGGATGAGCTGTGTAGGCTGTTGCACGCATGCTTATCGTTTTCTTGTATGTCGCTGTACGTCCAGAGGACAATTGAACTACATTTTTAGGAGCAGCTTGTTGTACTGCTGCTTTCTGATTATTCGAAGCCGTTTTGACTGCCTGTTCGTCATTTTTTGCTACACCCAAAGCATTATTGACTGGCATCCCTTCCAATACCGACTTTTGAACAACAGGGCTTGGAAGTTCGATGGAGAGTCCACCATACAGATTTTTCGGATTAATTGTCGGGTTTGCCGACAATACGGATTCAACACTCATGTTGTAATTCTTAGCAATTGAATAGAACGTTTCTCCTTCTTTTACCGTATAGGGCTCAGCCTGTGCCGGCAAAATTTGAAGAATGGACGCAAGTCCAAGTAAAGCTGCTGTAATCGTTAGTGTAATTCTTTTACGCATATGTTTTGTTTTCCTCCTGTGCATTAGCCTGCGGGGTTAGTTGTCGGATTCGGGTCAAGGAGTTCCCCTACGCCATTCCAAGTTGCGGAATAAGCGATTCACCCCAAGGTGTTCTCGTAATATCGAACACCGGTCAATAATCCCCCGTACGGGTGTGTCGTTTCGGCTCGGATTGCATCATATCACAATTTTGTAACCTGTGCGCAGGAATATGATGGTAACTCTCTGGAACCCGCGCCCCCCAATGGATTGAAGCTTCAAATTTTTTTTATTTCATAACAAATTTGTAATCAGAGATGACATTTTTGTAATCTTTCTGTTTCCATCATAGCACATATTTCAGATTTGTAAACGAAAACGCTTACATAATTCAGCAAACAACAATAGGCACCCCCTAAGGATGCCTATTCGAACACCTATATATTTACAATACCTCTTTACAATACTCTGCTTAGAAAATCCTGCGTTCTAGCATGCTTAGGATGGTTAAATAATTGGTCTGGAGAACCTTCCTCCACAATATTGCCGCCATCCATAAACAAAATACGATCGCCCACTTCACGTGCGAAGTTCATCTCATGAGTTACGATTACCATCGTCATTCCCTCTCCGGCGAGTGATTTCATGACCTCAAGCACTTCGCCGACCATCTCTGGATCAAGCGCTGATGTCGGCTCATCGAACAGCATCACATGCGGCTGCATAGCAAGTGCTCGCGCAATCGCGATACGCTGCTTCTGTCCACCGGACAATTGTCTAGGGAATGCCTTGGCCTTATCCGCCAAGCCAACCTTACCAAGCAGCTCCATTGCTAGTTTATTTGCTTCAGCTTCTGGCACATGTCTCACCTTTATTGGAGCAAGGGTAATATTTTGCAGCACGGTCATATGGGGAAATAGGTTGAACGATTGGAATACCATCCCCATTTTTTCACGTGTTTTGTTAATGTTGTGCGACTTGTCAGTGATGCACTGATCCTCGAATCGGATATCCCCTTGTGTCGGAGTTTCCAGCAAATTAATGCAACGAAGGAGAGTACTCTTTCCGGATCCGCTAGGGCCTATGACTACAACCACTTCACCACGATCAATAGAGACATTTACCCCTTTTAAAATCTCCAATTTATCATACGATTTATGCAAATTTTGAATTTTAATCATGCTCGCTCAACTTCCTTTCCAAACGTGCCACCACTTTCGATAAAGTGAAGGTTAGAATGAGATAGATACACGCTGCTCCAATCAGTGGTCCCATCGCTGAATAAATTTTGGCACGAACGATATTTGTCTCAAACATCAAGTCTGCAATCCCGATGGTGCTGACAATTGAAGTCTCCTTAATAATCGTAATAAATTCGTTGCCGATCGCCGGAATAACATTGCGGAACGCTTGTGGAAGTACGATCAAGCGCATTCCCATTGGTTTTGACATTCCGAGAGAACGAGCTGCTTCCAATTGACCGTGGTCGATCGATTGTATGCCGGCACGGAAGATTTCAGCCAAATACGCACCACTATTTAAGGATAGAGCAATCGCTCCAGATGTTAGTGCACTGAATTCTACGCCATACTCTGCAAGTCCATAATGAATAATGAATAATTGTACAAGCAGAGGTGTCCCACGGAACACCTCGATATAGGTGACAGCAAACCATTTAAGCGGCTTTATTTTAGACATTCTCATCAAGACAATGGCCACTCCCAATAGTAATCCGAACAGAACGGATATCGCGGATAGCAGCACGGTTATGCCAGCACCGGATACAAATCCTAATTTATACGTCCATAACATGTCGAACCAATCGAACATGACAAACTTCCCCTTCCCTATCTATCACGACTGTTAATCTGCATTTCTTCTATATAAAGAGAAAAAGCTCCTCACTGGTTGAATTCCCACGAGGAGCGAACATATCACATCGAGATCCGTATAGACCGCATATAGATGCAATCCATCTGATCTTATTGTTCCGCCAGTTGTACCGCTTGTGTAATGAATTCATCCAGCTTGCCCTGCTGCTTCAAGCGTTCAAGCGTCTTATTCACTTCATCACGCAGTTTCACACTGCCCTTGCGTACTCCAATTACATATCCTTCACTTACTGGCTTCAATTCCACAGGCGCGACAGCGACTTCCTTGCGATTCGCAGCAAATGCCGCTGCCACAGGCTTCTCCACAACGACAGCCTCTAAACGATTCGACTCCAGTGCAAGAACGAGGTCGTTCACCTTATCCAGCATTTCCTTCTTCGCATCAGGGATTTGCTGAACGACATCCTCGAAGGTTGAGCCAAGCTGTACGCCGATCTTCATGCCCTTCAAATCTTCAGGTGACTTATACTTATCCTTGTCTGCAGCACGTACAATAACCCCTGCTTCCGCCAAGTAATAAGGTGTAGAGAATTCCATTGCATTCTCCCGCTCAGGCGTTGGATCTAGGCCCGCGATTGCGATGTCAATCTTGCCTGTCTTCAGTTCCTCAGGCAATGACGACAGTGATGTATCCTTAATCTCTAATTCAGCGCCCAAATCCTTCGCAATTTCCTTCGCTATCTCAATATCGAAACCGACAATTTGATCCTTGCCGTCGATTGTTTTACGGAATTCAAATGGTGGATAGTCAGCACTCGTGCCGAGTACCAGCTTTTTATTCTCTTGTACAGTTGCTAGACGGTCTTCCTTCGCACCGCAACCTACTAATAATGATAGAATGAGTGTGCATGCTGCAACAATTTTTAATGATTTCATTTGCTCCAACCCCGCTCTGTATATGTGTAATATTCCCCGCTCGCTCTTAGTGAGGTAACATCATTATACACGTAGATGCATAGTTATACAACCATTATTTCTTAGGAATTGGATTTAAAAGTAGAATATTAGCGCATAACTCTTCCATTTTATAATACATTGGTCAATTATGGCAACATCCAAACTATCCTTCTTGCTTCTTGCGGAATAGCGGGAGACTAATTGTGATAACTGTGCGACCTGGCACTGATTCAATGATAAGGTCTCCTTCATGGCGCTCAACGATACTGTAGCAGATGGACAAGCCTAGTCCTGTCCCCTTCTCCTTCGTCGTGACAAAAGAAGTTCCTGCCCTGGCTAAAACCTCGGCTGGGAAGCCTGGCCCTTCATCTTCAATACATAGAAGAACCCTATCCCCTTTCATACGAGTTCGAATCGTCATCACCTGGTTTTCACTCATCGCTTCAAGTCCGTTCCGAATGAGATTGTGAAGAAGCTGCTTCATCTCTTTCTCATCCATTTCAATAGAAGGAACTGGTGATATGTCCAGGCGGATATCCTGGCAGCGAGCCGACGCTGATGCTTGCACAAGCGGGTATAATTGTGTAATGATTTCATTCAAGCAATGAGGACGAAATTGGACGAATTTATGTCTAGCCAAGGTCAAATACTCCGTAATGATCGTATTCGCCCGCTCAATTTCCTCCATCATCGTACGGAAATAGACATGCTCATCCGCATGCTCCGGCTTATTGCGAAGCAGCTGCAGAAATCCTTTGATTGTCGTTAGCGGATTTCGAATTTCATGACTAAGCGCGGCAGCCATCTCTCCCACAACCTGCAGCGCGCTCATACGCTTCATTTCTTGCTCCATCTGTGCCTTCTGACGCAGCGCCTCACTCATCCGATTAATATCTGAGCCGAGCTGGCAAAATTCATTATTGGATTCGATTCTCACTGTCACGTCATAATCCCCACCGGCAATACGATGAGACGCCTCAACTAAATGATGCAGTGGAGTCACGATTAAACGACGGATCCACCAGTTTATTAGGAAGTAAATCACAATAATAAGTAAACTGATCGTAATTAGGGTTACGACCCATACGTAGAGCAACACGTTGCTAATAACTCCCGCAGGCAGCATAATGATTGCTCTCCAGTTCGTCTCCTCAAGCGGAATTGAGAATATATACATGGAGTTCCCACGATAGTCATCAATGATAATAGACTCCTTAGAGTCATTTACTTTGCGTAATAAAGTCGCTGTATCTTCATTAAGATTGGTGTATATATTGTCATAAATCGTTCGTTCTTCATCTGGGTCGTATAATAAATTGCCTTGTAGGGAAGTAAGTAGAATCTTGCTGCTGGGGTGTACACTTAGCTTGTTTGCTAACTGCTTCAAATCGCCAAACCGTATATCAACTCCGGCCACACCGAGCAGTGTGCCTCCTGAGTCGTATACAGGCGTGCTGACGGATATCATCGGTAGGTTTACATAAGGATCAATGTATGGTGCTGTCAAATAGGTTCCATTCTTCTTCACTGAACCATGATAATAGTCGTATTGCGGGTCATCTCGATACTGAGGCAGTGACTCGTCCACATGTTCTTGTTTATTGAAATTACGGAGCAGACCGGATTCATCATGACCAAACCAGGATGTAAATTTCTCCTTCCATTTCGAACCAGTCTGCATGGTGAACCAGTACCCGAATACGAGGTCCTTCGGTTGAAATGCATACCATTCTGTCAATTGATTCACTTCAGCCTTGATTCGCCCAGATGTGTCGAATATGCCCTGAATGACCCTCGCATACGTCTCCACCATTAGCTTGTGGTGACGAATGGCCGCTTCAACATCGTGAGCGGCCATCTTAACTTGATTCAAATAATTGTTCTGCATGCTCGTCTCAATAATCGAACGAACAGCTTCATACGAAAATGAAAAAATTATGGCCAACGCAGCCACTAGTGTCGTCACTACCCGGGCGCTTAGTTGGCTATGTATCGTTCTGAACATAACATCCTCCGATTGACAATTGTCAAGACAAGATATCGTAGCCCGTTACAGTCTGGATGATATGTACGCGCGCAGTTCTTCTAAGTCGAACGGCTTCGAGAAGAAGCCAATCGCTCCTGCCGCCTTCGCTTCGTTAACCTTGTCTGCATCGCTATAGGCAGACATCATTATAACTTCGGTATCTGGACGCATTGTACGAACCGTATGCAGTACATCCAGGCCATTCATATCCGGTAGGCTCACATCCATGAGCACAATTTTACTTGGACACGCACGCATTGAATCAAGCGCCTGCTCTCCCGTCTCTGCTTCCCTTACTTCCAGTGGCAGTTCATCAAGTGCTTCCTTCAATAGAATCCGTATAGGCATCTGATCTTCCACGACAAGAATGGAGCAGTGACTCGTCACGTCTTCAGCTTCGTCCATCTGTCCATGCATAAGCGCATTACGATCTACCGTAACCGCTGCTTCTTGTACACATGAACGCTGCTTGATGACAAAGTATAAGTAAATAATAAATGGGACAGACGCGGAAAATATAACGAATAAAAATAGTTCCACTATCCTATCCTCCTTCCGATGAGGACGACAACAATCGAGTTATTACGACAACATCATGGATGATTATGATACATATTATAGTATGTTTTGTCGAAGTAAGATATGCTATTTTCTTAATTTCCCCGAAAAAAAGACCTTTGCATGAATTAATCACGCAAAGGCAGTATAAATTCAAATGATATTCGAAGAGATCATAAATCCGTAGATTCCTCTATCGTATCTGCTTCAATCGGCATGTTGACCGGCAAGGTCACAATAACCGTCGTCCCTACCTCAGGCTCACTTTCGATGGACATTTCTCCTCCATGAGCCTTCACCAATTCGTACGTAATCGCCAGTCCGAGCCCTGTACCGCCATGACTAGGATTCACTTGATAGAACTTGTCCATTACTTTGGTCAAGTGTTCTTCGCTTATTCCAATTCCTTGGTCAACAATACGAACAACCACTTTCTCCGCATCCCACGACGTATGAATCGTGATCACCGACTCTTCTGGGGAGAACTTGACCGCATTATCAATCAGATTCAGGAATACTTGCTTCAATCGATTCGGATCCGCATTCAGAATTTGCTCGTTGCCTCTGACGCGTTCCTCCAATCGAATTTGCTTCTTCTCTGCTTTCATTCTCACTTGCAGGATCGTATCTTCGATAATTGTCGCGATGGATACCTGCCGCCAGTGGAACTGCAATTTATTCTCCTGCAGCTTCGAGAAGTCGAGCAATTCCTCAACAAGACCAATTAGGCGATCCGTTTCCTTATGAATAACGTTCAACCCCAGCTTCGTCTCCCCTTCATCTAACGGACCAGACAGCAAGGTCTCGCTCCATCCCTTGATTCCCGTCAATGGAGTCCGCAATTCGTGAGAGATCGATGAGATAAAGTCATTCTTTAATTGGTTGCTTCGCACAATCTCATGAGCCATGAAGTTGAGTGTCTTAGACAACTCCCCAAGCTCGTACTTATATCCATCCTTGGCTCTGACATCGAATCGTCCCCGCGCCATCTGAGCGGATACAGCCGTAATCTCATTAATTGGCTTCACGATCGAATTCGCCAGCCCAAGGCTAATCACTAATACAATGATTAATATCGTAATCGAAACCAGTATAGACACGAGCACAATGCTATTCAACTGACTGTTCACTACTTCTAGTGAGGTGACAAGTCTGACAATGTAGCTGATGTCGCCTCTCTCTAACAATGGAGCAGACACAGCCATTATCGACTCACCGGTTCCAGGCTGCTTGCCGATCCATTGTTCCAGCTTCCCTTGCTGCTGTACAGTAATCACATCGAGTGAGTTGATCGGCTTGTCAATTCGGAACCCACTGGAGGAGATAAGCACCTTCCCAGTCCGATCCAGAATTTGCACCTCGGCGCCCGGCAATTTGAATAATTCGAGCAGCTCCGGCAATATGCCTTGATCATCTTCACTGGAACTAAGACTTATATATTGCTGATAGTATTTCGTCGTTACGGATGCATGGTTAGTTAAATTGCTGGATACTGAATCATAATAATACGTTCGCACCGAGATGAGAAAGACCACTTCCAGCATCAGCATCGTCATAAAGACGACGATGAAGTAATGCATGACTACCGAGCGGCGTATGCCCGGCTTAATCAAGGAGTTGTTCCCTTCCATTTGTACCCGTGCCCCCATACCGTTTCAAGAAATCTTGGTGATGATGGCTCATCCTCAATTTTTTGACGCAAACGGCGAATGTTTACATCCACAATCTTAGGATCACCCATATAATCCTTGCCCCATACATGATCAAGCAGTACGTCTCGACTTAATGTCATCTCTTCCTTCTCCATGAAAAACTGTACCAGCGAGAATTCCGTAGGAGTTAAATCGATTGCTTGATTATTTTTGGTAAATCGCTTCGCAATTAAATCAAGTGAGAACGGACCAGATTGATACACTACCTTCTGGGTAGTGTGCTGATAAGAGCTGACCCTGCGCAGCAAGGACTGAATGCGCGCAACGAGCTCAGTAGGACTGAACGGCTTGCTCACATGATCATCCGCACCAACAGATAAGGCATATACTTTGTCCTGTTCCTGCACCTTAGCAGTCAGGAAGATGATTCCGAGCCGCTCATTCTGTTCCCTTACTCGTCTGCACACCTCAAAGCCATCAATACCCGGTACCATCACGTCTAGTAGTGCGATATCTATCGTCGGATCGCTCATGATCATTTGATAAGCATCATTGCCGTTATCTGCTTCCACCACATCGAATCCATTGCGCTTTAAATTAATGACAATAAAGCTGCGGATTGATTCTTCATCTTCAAGAATGAGTATTTTCGTCATCTCTACTATCTCCTTACTTCATTTCCTTTAAGAATCACTATCACTTTTGTCTAGTTCTGGCATTTTAGGAACCCCTTGTTTCGCATTCAGTGGCTCCTTGCTGTAAATGCCGATAATCTTGTCACCAAACGAACTGAGGTATGTCCATTTTTCCTTATAAGACTCCCATGCCTCCGGTGTAAAGAATCGGATAATGGCGAATGTTTCGTTCGTATGAAGATCGACAAAGCGGAGCATTTCATCTTTTTTCGATTTTGTATCCACAGTCACACGTCCATACCAAGATTTTGGGAAAGTCAAATGGAAGCGATCCATATGGTCGCGATATTGCTTCTCCACTAACTTCAAGCCATGCTGTCCATCCCATTGGAAGAAGTTCGTAAAATAAGGGATTTCATGAGATTGATACAGATCCCAGCCGTGAGGCTGCTCTGGAATACCGATCTCAATAATGCCATCGCCGTTCATGTCAGAGCTCTTAATATCTATCCTTTTGTTGTCAGTTAAGCCCTCTTGCAATAGGGATTCAAGCATGTGATCCTTATTCATTCCAATAATATTTGATATATAGTTGTTGGCCCCTGCATCTGCATCCGCATCAAGCACGAGTCCTTTACGGTCTTTTGATATAAATCCAGACACCATATTCGTGTACGCATTAGTACCAGTTGATAACTTCAACTCATGAAATTTAACCATCCTGCCGTTTTGGTAATCGAATGAAAAGAGGACAGGTATTTGACCTGAGCGGTTATTCAATATAAACAATCGATTCTTACCGCTCTGATCCAGATCATCGATCACGAATTGAGAATACGGCTGTTCGAACAGTCTAACCATCTCTGTGTCTGTGAATCGATACACAACAAGTCCCTTATTCAGCTTCGGGTCATTGCTGCCGTAACCTACCACAAGCTCAAGACTCTTATCACCTGTCAAGTCAACTAGCTCTACCCTGTCCAACTGAGTACCCTCACCATCGAAGTCGAATACCTTCGTCCATGTGTCACCATCCGATTTAAAGATCATACCATGGATTCGAACTTCCTTGTCTGGCGTCTCATAGAATACAATCGCCTCACCCTTGCCATCATTGTTCAAATCCGCAATGCGAATCGTGCTGCGATCGTCTGCATTGCGCGGCCGGATGATATTTGCTCCTTCAGGCTTTTGGGAGTCAATAATCGATTTTAAATTCGCTTTATCTGTCGACAATCGTGGTTCCTTAAGCATGGATTTGGGGTCTTGAACCCACTGACAGCCGCTTAACATGACACTAGCCAGTAGAAGGAGTAGCGATGCTTTTCGTATTGTTCGGCTTTTTATCATACATGCCATTCCTCCTTTGATGCTTCTATTATTCGTTATTTCGTCGAAACACATTACTTATCATCTATGTAGCCTATTTACAGGCATACTCTCTCATTATAAAAAAAAAGAGTCACCTAATGGTGACAAACCCGTGACAAAGCGATGATTCATTGGAAAGAAAACATCCTCCTTGCTCAGCACACATGCTTCGCACTATATTTGAGCCTCGATGCTTTCTTCGATGCTTAGTATGACAACTTATCGATAATGCCATTATCTGCTTTAATGTCATTTAACTCGTATACAGATATCGGGAAGTACAGAAATCCATATACATACGCCGCAATTTCGTACAACTGGAAGAAGAGAACGAGCGATTTATCCGTCATATAGAAATCCTGATCCGGTCGAATCGATTTGAATGGCTCTAGCGTCTGGATATCTCGCATTTTAATCTGTGCGGCGACGTGCTTAGACAACACGTCTACGTAAGGGGCCCCCGGCTTGAACAAATCAGGTAGCTTTATCAGCTTGCCTGTCTCTGTCTCAAAGGTCAACCCACGCTGATAGGTCATCCCATGGGCTGCATGATAGGGATAGTCATATACACTTAAAGTAAGACTAAGGTATCCTCTTTCGTTTAATTTGATTTCGTACCAACCTTGAACCTGAATATTTTTCGGATCTTCCTCATAGCCGGAAGTTCGAATTAATTCCCTGACCTGATTTTGTATGGTATGATTCATACGCTCCGCCGCTTGTGGATGCTTCGGATCCACAACGACAGGAACGTACACCTCCAGGTTCGGCTTGCGAATAACATGAGGCTCGATCGGAATCGGCAATGGATACAGCATAAATAAAGCCACCTCCTACGAATGCGTGAATTCGGTAAGAAAAGAACATTCTTCCCTTCCATTCAACATATGCATTCATAAGAGATGGCGTGACAATTGCCTATTTACTTTTTCCCAATCTTCATTATAATATGAGAGCCTTCTCTGATTGAAGAAGCCGTCTGCCCTTCACATCGACTGCGATAGTGCCGTCATGAAGTCCCCACAATCGTGTAGCGAATTTCTCTGCTAGTTCAACCTGATGAAATACCGCAATAACGATCTTGCGCTGCTTCGTGCACAGGTCTCGGAATGTCGACAATACAGATTCAGCCGATTGCGGGTCTAGTCCGAGAACAGGCTCATCTGCAAGCAGCACGTCTGCTCCGTGTACAAGCGCCCTGGCAATGGCAATCCGCTGCTTCTCCCCACCACTCAGATCACTACACTTCTTATGGGCCTTGTCCAATAGGCCAAGCTGTTCAATGGTATCCATTGCCCCCATGTAGTCGTCTGAGCGTATCATTCCGGTAGCCATTCTCCATAACGGAGTTTGATGGAAGCGTCCGATTAAGACGTTCTTCAATGCCTTGCGATTGTCCGACAGCACTGGGTTCTGTTCCAAGTATGCGAACTCCCGCTTCACCTTGCGTCTTCCGCTCAACTGCTGCGCGAAGATATCCACACCGTCAACGACAAATTTGCCGCTTGTCCATCTCTCCTGAAGCGCCAAACATTTCAGCAGTGTCGACTTCCCGCTGCCGCTCGCACCTACTACACCAATGAACTCGCCCGGCTGCACCTCGAAGCTAATATTTTTCAATACCTTCTGTTCAGGAGGGTACTGCTTCACTAACTGATCTACTCTAATCACCGTCAAGACTCCTCTCCATTCCGACAATGGCAGTTCGCTGCTTGATTGCTGCGAGAGACTTTTTATGTGTGCGCAGCGATTCACGAACATGTACTCTATAGTGTAAGGAAGGTAGCCCCTAACTTGCAAGCGTTTTATTGCGCCGTCTGAAGATGAAGCCGAGTAGTGAGAATCCAATATACCAAGCCCCGAGCAAGTAGAACATGCTTCCAATTGATACGTATTGAATCCCAATGCCCGCTAAATTCGGCCCAATGATGCTCCCTAAGCTGAAGTGAATGGATGCAATCACGTTAGCGGACGGCAAATATTCCTTAGGCAATATGTCTGCTGCATACGCGAGCCCTAATGAGAAGAAAGAACCAACCAAGCCTCCAACGAGCATGAACATAATGAGAATTCCCCAGATGTTCGTACCCACAAACGGGATGATAAGGAACCCTAATCCCCCTAAGATACCGCATGCCATCAATACTTTTTTGCGGTCGATGCGGTCGCTAAGCATGCCTAACGGCAGCTGAAGAATAAGTCCCCCAATCCCGAAGAATGGAAGCAAATACGATATCCAATGCTGTTCCATGCCGAGACGAAGCGCGTATACAGGGAAGTTGCTATTCATCGAGGCTTCCATGTAACCGTATAGGAATGCTGGCATCAGAGCGAACCAGGCCCATTGGTAGGAACGGCGATAGCGTTTCTCCGGTCTCGATCCGTCCTTCATCATCGCAGCTTCTTCATTTGGCAGCTTCACATATACAATTGCCATAACAATAAGGAACAGGAGAACAATCGCGATGAACGGTGCTGAATCATGGATAGACAACAAATTAATGCCTAATGGCCCGAAGCTGAAGCCTACCCCATACGCCATCCCATATAGGGAGATGTTTCTTCCCCGTCGATTCGCTGGACTGACTGACACGGCCCACAGCTGTGTCGCATAATGCAGCGCGCTGTCACCTAGACCAACAACAATTCGCAGAACGAACCATACCCAAATGTTCGGGAAGAACGGAAATAACGCTAGTGCGATCGTAACCGACACCATACCGGCAAGCAGCATTTTCTTATAGCCGAGCCGAATGAGTATCCGCTCTACTAGGAACATCATGGAGAATACCCCTAAGTAGAGGGCGGTAGCATTCAATGCATTCAGATCGGATGGAACCCCCATTCGCTCCAAGAAGATCGTAAGTAAGGGCAGCAATAACCCCTGACTAAGACCTGTAATCATAACAACAATAATCAGAATTATAAATTTCCAAGTTGGGGAATCTGTCGTGTTCCGCCAAGATGCCATTCTTAAACCTCCCCATTTATCTCTATCAAATGAACATTTCACAATTATAGTAGACAATGCTATGCAATACAATTCATAATAAATGTAGACATTCATTGTCATTACCAAGGAGGCTACGCAGGCATGACCTATCATGTTCGTATCGACTGTTCATCGGTATATGAACTTATTGGAAGCTTCATGCTATTTGTACACCGCAAATGGATTCGCAATGTTGACAACGGCATGACGTGGGTACGTCAAGCAGAGCATATGATGCCCAGTGAATGGGAGGAGCATGCTCGTCAGGTGAAGCGTTATTCACTAACGGATTATGACATGCTGTATGCTATAGCGCTTGAATATACAGGCGGCAGTCATATTACAGGGTACATCGAGCATCTGGAACAGACAACTGATCAGCAATGGAAGCACGTTCAGGAGCAGTATGGCCTGCTAGAGATTTCGCTCACCAGAGATGATTGCCAACGATATTATGTACCCGCATTGAAATGCTGGTATGAGCATTACATTTCGCACACCTTGCCACAATGGGAGCCTATTTTGCTGCAAGATGCGGATGAGAAGCGACTCTTAATGAGCAAAATAACTCCAGAAGAAGTTGTCGAAGTTGCAACGAATGGCATCGTCATTCGTGATGAGAAGAATCATATTCGCGAATGCATTCTTGCCCCAATGTGGCACTATCGTCCTATGAACAATACGTGCACGTTTAAGAACAAGCTGCTTGTCCTGTACGCGGTTGACGAGCCCGCTGAAGATGATTGCGTGCCGTCTCACAGCCTGCTTCGCATGACGCAAGCGCTTGCTGACCAAGAACGGCTGCAGCTGCTGCGTTTCGTTAGTCAAGGTTCACGCTCATTCGCTGATATCCAACAGCATCTCTCATTATCCAAAGGAACCGTGAAGCATCATTTGGCCGTTCTTCGATCCGCTGGATACATACGTACCTATTGGGACGGCGATTCGGAATCCATCGCCCTTCGTCGGGAAGGGTTGTCCGACTTGTCCGTATTTCTAGAAGATTATGTGCAAGTACAATTGTAACGACTGACAAAGTATGCGTAATGGAAGGTTATCGCTATCCTCCTGACGCTTGTCATGTCTGAAAGGCGCAAGGAGGAAATCACATTGACTACATCAATGCCAAAACAAACAATACTGTTCGACATGGACGACACGCTCATTTATTGCAACAAATACTTTGACATTGTCATTCATCAATTTTTGGATACGATGACGACTTGGTTCAACTCATCGAACATGAGCGCGCAAGAAATCAAGTCCGTCCAATCTAAGTTCGACATCGCTGGCGTACAGAAAAACGGGTTTCAGAGCGAGCATTTCCCTCGTTCCTTCATTGATACGTACGACCACTTGTGCAACTTGACAGGCAGAGATTCCTCTGAAGAGGAGAAGGAACAGCTCTGGAAGCTCGGACTTAGCGTGTATGACATGGAAATTGAGCCTTATCCAGGAATGGTTGAAACACTAGAACTGCTTCGTGATCAAGGTCATGAATTGTACCTGTATACAGGCGGCGAGCCTGTTATCCAGCAGCGCAAGATTGACCAAATGAAGCTGTCCGCCTACTTCGGAGATCGCATCTTCATTCGTCAGCATAAGACAGCTGAAGCATTAGCAGAGATTGTGAAGGAGCAAGGCTTCTCACCTGCCAATACATGGATGATCGGCAACTCCGTACGGACAGATGTGCAGCCCGCCCTCTTAGCTGGACTTCATGCCATTTATTTAAAGCGTCCGAATGAGTGGCTCTACAACGTCATTGACATTGAGATCGAGCCCCAAGGAGCACTGTATACTTTAGAGAAGCTTGCTGACGTACCTCGTGTTATCGAGGAATGGCTGCTCGCTTCCAAGCTGAGCTAGATCAAGCAGACCCAAGTTCAATCCGGAACACAACATGAAGAAGCCATGCTGTCTCGTTTCCACCCTATGGGGCGGGCATATGGCTTCTTCATGTATGCTTCTAATGGAGAAACGAATATTCGTGTTCCGCTATTCTTCAACCACTTTCAAATCCCCAGTTGATCGATTGGCTAGAACCAATCTTCCTTTCACCGCTGCACTTCCTCTGGTAAAGCTAAGCTTCTTCGTGCTTCCCTTCTCCAATAGCTCACGCATCATCACCGGAGATATCGTCTTCCCTGTAGCCAACTGCTTTTTCCACACAACGAACTTGCAGCCTAGCTTATAGTTCGAACAGCCGAACCCCTTGCGCCCTTCAATGATCGTACCGCCACAGCCTTCACGAGGACATATGCCGAAAGTTTCAGGTGCTGCATGTTGTCCGCTTCCTTCTGATGAGCGGCTAGAACCAGAAGCTTGCGTCGCCGAACCCTTCACTTTGGAGCTCTTCGATGTCTTGGCGCTGGTTTGCGGCTTGCCTCTCCCCTTGGATGACTTGTCCGATTCGATCAATGCTAGAACTTCGGCTGATACAGGGCTTTGCTTGCCGACACAATCAATGACATGAAGCGTGAACTTGCGCACAGCTTCCATGAATACATCTTCCGATGCCTCTCCTCTGGCAATCTGCGTTAATCGTCTCTCCCATTGCCCTGTCATCTCTGGTGAGGTTAGAAGATGTACCCCTGCCCCGCGAATCAGCTCAACAGCTGTCTTACCTTTGGTTGCGAGTGTAAGACGTTTGCCAGTCATCAAGATATATCCGACTTGCTTCAGCCGTTCAATTGTCGCCGCCCGCGTCGCAGGGGTTCCCAGCCCTGCATCCTTCATTACTTCACGCAGCTCTTCATTATCCAGCTGCTTCCCTGCGCTTTCCATTGCCTTCAGCAATGTGCCCTCTGTATAAGACTTTGGCGGCTGTGTTGCCTTGGCAGCCATCTCCGCTTCGCGACAATGCACAGGCTGATTCTTGTCTAGGTTGAACTGCTCCGTATCGTTAAGTTCCTCTACTTGATCCGAGGATGATTGAGAATCCCCTTCATCCTCATCTTTCTTTTTCGAACGCTTAGTGCGGGACTTCTCCTTATCATGATCATATAGGAGCTTCCACCCCCGTATTCGCCATTGCTTCATGCTCGTCTTGAATGATTCCTGCTCGACCTCGGTTAACACCGTATAAAGTGTATACTCTGCAATTGGATAGAAGTGCGCCAGCAAGCGACGAACGATTAAGTCGTAGATTTTGCCTTCTTCAGGCGATAAGGTGCCCGGGCGCTTCGTCGTTGGCAGAATGGCATGGTGATCCTCAACTTTGTCTGGGTTGCACACGCTGCGGTTATTTTTATGAACCCGACTCGGTTCTGCTTGCGCCGCCAAGTCCGCATAACCCGGCATACTCATTAGCATCTTGAGCGCCTGATGCATGCCACCAATATTTTGCTCCGTCACATAGTTCGAGTTCGTCCGCGGGTACGTAATCGCCTTGTGCTTCTCATATAATGCTTGGGCTATATCCAGTGTCTTCTTCGCCGAGAATCCAAAACGCGCGTTAGCATCCCGCTGCAGCAGTGTTAAATCATAAAGCTTGTACGGATACTCCTTGCCTTCTTTGATCTGGTAGTCGGCAATTCGTCCGCTCTTCCCTCTCACTTTGTCAGCAATCTCAGTCGCCTTTTGCTCGTCCGTAATTCGGTCGCCCTGTCTAGTTCCCTTATAAGTTGTATCTCCCTGCTGAAATACAGCTGTAACCTCATAATAGGATTCGGATTGGAACGCCGCAATCTCCTGCTCCCGGTCATAAATAAGCGCAAGGACTGGTGTCTGAACGCGTCCAACCGACAATAGTGCCTTGTGCTTCGTTGTAAAGGCGCGAGAAGCGTTCATCCCAATAATCCAATCTGCCTGACTTCGGGCTCTTGCTGCAGCTGTAAGCCCTTCATAATACTCTGCACCCTTCATCTCTTCGAATCCTCGGCGAATCGTGTCTGCTGTCAGGTCGGATATCCATAAGCGCTTAACGGGCTGCTTCCATTTGTAATGCTGTTGAATTAGGGCGAAAATATATTGCCCCTCCCGCCCGGCATCGCACGCATTCACGATTGTATCGCATTGTTTCGCCAACTCCCCGATCATTTTCAACTGATCCTTCGTGCGGCGTTCCGCCACAATCTTGAAGCTGTTCGGTAGAATCGGCAGATCATAGAAGTTCCATCGTTTATATTTCGCATCATAGGCTTGCGGCTCTGCTAATCCGAGCAAATGGCCGATTGCCCATGTAATAATGTAGTGATCTCCTTCAATATGTGTTCGGTGCTTACGGCCCTTTGGCTCGATGACAGAAGCGATGTTGCGTCCCATATCAGGCTTCTCAGCCACGACAAGTGTCTTCATCCTACCACCTCTTTCCATACACAACAGAAGAAGCCGCGCATGTGAGAATAAGCGCAGCTTCTTACTAACGTTACTATGTTCTATTATTCACTACTTTCACATTTAAGGCAATAGTGTAGTTCCCATCAAATATCGATCCACTTCTCTTGCAGCCTCTCGTCCTTCATTGATCGCCCATACGACGAGACTCTGTCCACGGCGCATATCTCCTGCGGCAAATACTTTACCTACATTCGTCGCATACTTGCCATAGTCGGCCTTCACATTCGTCCGACGATCGGTTGCCAGTCCGAGTTGCCCTGCAATGGTCTGTTCCGGCCCATCGAAGCCGATCGCAATCAGCACGAGTTGTGCCGGGAATACGCGTTCCGTACCGGGAATCGGTTGATAAATTTTCCGTCCAGTCTCATCGACAATCCGTTCAATCTGCACCGTATGCAGTTCCTTCACCTGTCCATCTTCATCACCGACGAACTTCGTTGTCATGATGGAGAATTCACGAGGATCTCTGCCATATAAGGCTTTGGCTTCCTCATGGGCATAGTCCAGCGTGTAGACGTTCGGGAACTGCGGCCAAGGATTTGTACTTGCATCTCGTTCTAGCGGAGCCTTCGCATGCGTACCAAATTGTGTAACACTGCTACACCCGTGACGGAGCGCAGTTGCAACGCAATCTGTTCCAGTATCTCCGCCTCCGATGACGATCACATCCTTGCCCTCGGCATTAATATACTGACCATCCTCCAGATTGGAGTCAAGATAGCTCTTAATCGTACCATTCAAGTAATCCATCGCATAGTGGATTCCGTGCAAATTGCTTCCTTCTATTTGGAACTCACGCGGCTTCGTTGCGCCTCCGCATAAAACTACCGCATCATGAGAGGCAACTAACTGATCAGCTGGGATGTCCTTGCCGATTTCCGTATTCGTCACAAATTGAATGCCTTCCGCCTCCAATAGCTGAATGCGGCGATCTACAACTTGTTTCTCCAGCTTCATCGTTGGAATCCCATACGTGAGGAGGCCACCAAGACGATCTGAACGCTCGAAGACGGTTACGGAATGGCCGGCTTTATTTAATTGCGCGGCACAAGCTAGGCCAGCAGGACCTGATCCTACAACAGCCACATGCTTACCTGTTCGCTGAGCTGGAGGATCGGGCTTCACCCAGCCCTCTTCAAATCCTCGTTCGATGATAGCTTCTTCTATTGTCTTAATCGTAACAGGCTGTCCAATTAGCCCTACCGTACAAGAGCCTTCACATGGTGCAGGACATACACGCCCTGTAAACTCAGGGAAGTTATTGGTCTTATGCAGGCGCTCAAGTGCCTCCTGCCATAACCCTCGATACACGAGCTGATTCCATTCTGGAATCAAATTGTGCACAGGACAGCCTGATGTTCCTCCCGTCATTTCAATACCTGTATGACAATATGGGGTTCCGCAGTCCATACAGCGGGCGCCTTGTGTGCGAAGCTCTTCTTCACTTAAATGCTTATGGAACTCTTCCCAATCCTTAAGCCGTTCCAATGGATCGCGATCAGCCGGAATCTGACGGCGATACTCCATAAATCCAGTAGGTGTTGACATGCGATTTCCTCCATCCGTCCATCCGTATATTTGTATGAGTAAGGTTGATTGGTCATTCTTTTGTTGCGGTTTCATGGATTTCCATGCAGACATTCATTGCACTCTTCGACATGTTTTTCAACCTATCCTACTCAATTTACGCCTATATTCCAATGGAGTCATGAACAAATCATTTGCATTTCTTCACACAATATCACATCAACACATTTACGATCTCAATTATTTTTTGCGTACAAAAGATTGGAACAGATGATCGTATTCATTCTTCTCATCAACGATTCCTGGCTCTTCCCACTCAAGCTCCCATACACGCTCATCGTATTCTGGGAAATGCTCGTCACCCTCGAATGTCTGCGCGATTCGCGTAACAAGCAGCTTGTCCGCATACGGCATAAACAAATTATAAATTTGGGCTCCGCCAATAATCATCACTTCTTCATCTTGAGCAAGCTCAAGCACGGAAGTGATGTCCGAGATAACCTCAGCGTCATCTGTACACCACTCTGGGTTGCGTGTCAAGACAAGATTGCGCCGTTTCGGCAGTGCTCCGTTCAGCGAATCGTACGTTTTGCGTCCCATCACAACGGTTTTGCCTTTTGTATTCTCTCGGAAAAACTTCATATCATTCGGTAGATGCCACGGCATTCCATTGTCCTTGCCAATAAGCCGTTGTTCGTCCATCGCCCATATCATCGTAATCGACAATTTCAATTCCTCCTTTGATCGTTCTTAGCAGAGTCACAGAAGTCGAATGTAATATTCGTGCGCGTTATTGCACAACAACCATCGATTACACAGCGACAGGCGCTTTGATTGCTGGATGATATTCGTAGCCTTCGAACTCAAAGTCCTCAAAGCGGTAATCAAAGATTGATTCTGGCTTGCGCTTAATGACCAGCTTCGGAAGCGGCAATGGCTCGCGCTGCAACTGCGTATTCACCTGTTCCAGATGATTCGAGTAAATATGAACGTCTCCACCGCTCCAGACGAACTCGCCTACTTCCAAATCACATTGCTGCGCCACCATATGCGTTAACAGCGCATAGCTTGCAATGTTGAAAGGCAAACCAAGGAATGTATCCACAGAGCGCATGTTCAACAAGCAGCTCAGCTTGCCATCTGCCACATAGAATTGGAAGGAATAATGGCATGGAGGCAGCTTCATCTGATCGACCTCACCTACATTCCACGCGGATACGAGCAACCGGCGGGAATCCGGATTCGTCTTAATTTGCTCAATCACATTCGCGATCTGGTCAATCGTACGACCGTCTTTCGTTTCCCAGTTCCGCCATTGCGAGCCGTATACAGGGCCAAGATTACCGTTCTCGTCCGCCCACTCATCCCAAATCGTTACCTTGTTCTCCTTCAAATAGCCGATATTCGTATCGCCGCTAAGGAACCACAACAACTCATGGATGATCGAACGAAGATGCAGACGCTTCGTCGTCACGAGCGGGAATCCTTCATTTAGGTCAAATCGAAGCTGGCGACCAAATACGGAAATCGTACCTGTGCCTGTACGATCTTCTTTTTTCACGCCATGATCCAAAATATCCTGCAATAATGCCAAATATGATTTCATTCTCTATTCACTCTCTTTCCTTACCGTTCTGAAGTGTATCTTACCTAGTGTACCATTCCAGAGTAAAAAAATCATCGGTATCCCATTCCATTATCATTATCATGTTAATCGGTTACGAATCTGCGATTTGCTAGACGTTCATTGAATCTCTCTCGAAAATGTAAGCTTAATCAAAGAAAAATCCGGCCATCATATGCCCGGATAAGAAAAAAGATAGAATTCACGAAATACCCAACGTTAAAATAACGTTCACCCCATTGACTCACAATGGGCAAACCGTACAGAATGTCTTATCGTTATTCTTCGAATTTATGACCACATTCCGCACAGAAGCTCGACCCTTTATCACTTGCTACCTGACACACTGGACATACAACCATCACTTTTATATCTACAACTTCCTCTTCTGAAAAATGCCCTACAAAATGATGTCCGCAGCCTGAACAGAACTTTGTATCTAATGTAGCAGCTTTACTACAAGACGGACACAGTTTCTCATTCTGCACCGTACGAATCCGATTTTCAACATCCTGAACTTCTGCTTTCTTCTGATTAATCTGTTCACTAAACAGCAGCAGTTGATCGCTTATTTCTTCTATTGTCCCATTCTGCATGGCATGATACACACATTCTCCCATACGACTGTAGATACCCGTAATTTCTTTTTCCTTTGAAGAGATTTGAAATTTCAACCGATTTACCTCTATTGTGGACTGTGCTTTTTTTCCTGCTTCCGCTGCACCTTGCTTTAATTTATCAAAAAAACTGCTCACCGTAATCCTCTCCATTCCGTAAATGAGTACTGATCATGATAACTTTAGATATTAGTAATATAGAGAAAAACATCTCTGTTTATTACATGAATCACCTTACATAACCAGTACTATTCACATCTCGGTAAAAAAAAGCCCCCGCAGCGCTGCTGCAAGGGCAAAAGCAAATCAATATATAAACAGAACCGTAACAGAACGTATACAGAACCCTCAGAGAGAGAGAGGGGATTACTTACCTACTGTGTGGATTGGGTGACCAAGAACAACTTCAGCAGCTTCCATCACGATTTCACCAAGTGTTGGGTGAGCGTGGATTGTCAACGCCAAGTCTTCTACAGTTGCAGCCATTTCAACTGCCAAGCCCATTTCCGCGATCAAGTTCGATGCTTCAGGACCTACGATTTGAGAACCGAGGACGATACCTGTGTCAGCATCGGATACGATCTTCACGAAACCGTCAACGCTGCCGCCGAGGGACAACGCACGACCGTTACCTGCATAAGGGAATTTACCAGCTTTAACTTTGAAGCCTTTTTCCTTCGCTTCGGATTCAGACAAGCCTACGCTTGCGCACTCTGGATCTGTGAAGCATACTGCAGGGATGCACTTGTAATCTACAACGCTAGGCATTCCAGCAATTGCTTCTGCAGCCACTTTACCTTCGTAAGAAGCTTTGTGAGCCAATGCAGGGCCAGCAACGATATCGCCGATAGCGAAGATATGCGGAATGCTTGTACGTCCTTGATGGTCAACTTCGATCAAGCCGCGATCAGTCATTTTCACGCCGATCATGTCCAGACCAAGCTCACCGTCAGTGTTCGGACGACGACCAACTGTTACGAGCAAGTAGTCAGCTGTCACTTCTTTGGACTCGCCGCCAACTGTGAATTTCACAGTAACGTCTTTGTCTGTTTGTGTAGCAGATTCTGCTTTCGCACCAGTGAAGATCTCAACATTGGATTTCTTCATGTTTTTCGATACAAGTTGTGTCATGTCTTTGTCGAAGCCAGGAAGAACCATGTCCGCGCCTTCGATAACTGTTACTTTCGTACCGAACTTAGAGTACATTTGACCAAGCTCAGCGCCGATGTAGCCGCCGCCGATAACGATCATGGACTTAGGAACTTCTGGCAATTCCAAAGCTTCTGTCGAAGACAGGATGCGTCCAGTGAATGGGAAAGGCTTCAATTCGATTGGACGGGAACCTGTTGCGATGATGCAGTTTTTGAATTTATAGCGCGGTGCTTCTTGATCGTTGAAGACACGTGCTTCATTTTCATTGATGAACATGCATTCGCCTTTGAAGATTTGAACTTTGTTAGCTTTCAACAAAGCGCCTACGCCGCCAGTCAATTTCTTAACTACGCCGCCTTTAAATTCTTGCACTTTTGTGAAGTCCACTTTTACGTTTTCTGCAGTAATACCGATTGCAGAAGCGTGTTGTGTTACTTCATATTGGTGTGCAGCGCTGATAAGCGCTTTGGATGGGATACAACCGCGGTTCAAGCACACACCGCCGAGTTCGGATTTATCTACGATGAGTACGCTTTGGCCGAGTTGGGCAGCGCGAATCGCTGCCACGTAACCGCCAGGGCCTGCCCCGATAACCAAAGTGTCAATGTTCAAAGATGCGTCTCCTACTACCATTTGGTTACACCTCCATAACAAGCAACTCAGGATTAGCAAGCAGTTGCTTGATGTAGTTCATAAAGTTTTGAGCTGTCGCGCCATCGATCAGACGGTGGTCGAAGCTGAGGGACAATGCCATAACTGGCGCTGCCACGATTTCGCCGTTCTTCACAACTGGCTTCTCGGAGATACGGCCTGTACCCAAGATTGCAACTTCTGGGAAGTTGATGATTGGAGTAAAGAACATACCGCCAGCGGAACCAATGTTTGTGATTGTGATTGTGCTGCCTTTCAGTTCGTTCGGAGCAAGTTTGCCTTCACGACCGCGGCTAGCCAAATCTTTAATATCGTTAGCGATCATCCAGATGCTGCGACGATCTGCATCATTGATTACAGGAACCATCAAGCCGTTGTCTGTATCTGTTGCGATACCGATATTGTAGTACTTTTTGTACACGATTTCGTTGTTTGCTTCGTCGATCATTGCGTTCATCGCAGGGAATTGACGGCAAGCTGCAACGAGTGCTTTTACGATGAATGGAAGGTAAGTTACTTTTGTACCTTTCTTCTCCATCATTGGCTTCAAGCGTGTGCGGAATGCAACAAGCTCGCCAACTTCCACTTCGTCCATGATTGTAACGTGTGGAGCTGTGTAAGCCGATTTAACCATTGCATTCGAAATCGCCTTACGGATACCTTTGAATGGTACACGCTCTTCTTCAGCATCGCGTCCAGTTGCTGCTGCCGCTGGAGCTGCTTTTTTCGCTTCTTCAGCTTTAGGAGCTTCAGTTGCTGCTGGAGCTGTTGCAGGTGCTCCGCCGTTAGCGAATGCTTCTACATCTTCACGAGTGATTTTGCCGTTCTTGCCAGTAGCAGGAACTTCAGCAATGTTCACGCCAAGATCACGAGCATGCTTGCGAACGCTTGGAGTTGCTAGTACATCACGGTTAGGTGCTGCTGCTACGCCTTCAGCTTTAGGAGCTTCAGCTGCTGCTGGTGCAGGAGCTGCTTCCTCTTGAGCTGCTTCTTCTGGCATATCTTGCTCAGGAATTTCACCTTCAGCGTCGATGATCGCTACTACTTCGCCCATATGGCATACTTGACCATCTTTCGCGAATACTTCCAATACCGTACCATTTACAGGGCAAGGAACTTCAACGATAGCTTTATCGTTTTGTACTTCCATGATGATATCATCATCAGTTACCTTGTCTCCTGCTTTAATGTGCATTTTGATAATTTCGCCTTCGTGAAGGCCCTCCCCTAGTTCAGGGAAGCGATACTCAAATTTAGCCACAGTAAAATCCTCCTTCTCTCTGTTCCGGTTCTATCTTAGAAGTTCAATACTTTGTTGACGCCTGCTACGATACGAGCTGGTGATGGCAACCATTGATCTTCGATTTGTGCAAAAGGATACACTGTATCTGGACCTGCAATGCGAAGTACAGGTGCTTCCAAGTGAAGAATCGCTTTTTCGTTGATTTGTGCAATAACTTCTGCAGCTACGCCGGAAGTCTTTTGCGCTTCTTGTACCACAATTGCGCGGTTCGTCTTCTTGATAGACTCAACGATTGTGTCGATATCAAGCGGCGCCAATGTGCGAAGGTCGATAACTTCTGCTTGCACGCCTTCTTTTTCAAGTTCAGCAGCAGCTTTCATTGCTGTGTGAACCATCAAGCCGTATGCAAGAATTGTTACGTCTTTACCTTCACGAACAACTTTCGCTTTACCGATTTCAACTGTATATTCGCCTTCTGGCACTTCATCACGGAATGCATGATACAAGTTCAAGTGTTCCATGAAGAATACTGGATCATTGTCACGGATTGCGGAAATCATCAATCCTTTTGCATCGTAAGGGTTGGAAGGAACAATAACCTTGATACCTGGTGTTTGTACCATCAAACCTTCAAGGGAGTCTGTATGCAATTCTGCAGCTTTTACGCCGCCACCGAATGGTGTGCGGAATACGATTGGCGAGTTGTAGCGGCCGCCGGAACGGAAGCGCATGCGTGCTGCTTGAACGCACATTTGGTCAAGTGCTTCATAGATGAAACCTACGAATTGGATTTCAGCAACAGGACGGAAGCCTTGAACGCCCAAACCTACTGCCATACCGCCGATTGCGGACTCTGCAAGCGGAGTATCAAATACACGCTCTTCACCAAATTCTTTTTGCAAACCTTCAGTCGCACGGAATACACCGCCGACATGGCCAACGTCTTCACCAAAGACCACAACATTAGGGTCTCTTTTCAATTCAACGCGCATTGCGTCGCGAATTGCTTCTTTCATATTCATTTGTGCCATTGCTTGTTTCCTCCTTACCGTTATCACAGAACCATATATGGAATCGTTGTCCTCGCATCAACGAGGCCCGTTAACTTTCAGAACGCTGTCCGAATTATTGGAAATCCGCTTTTTGCTCTTCCAAGAATTTCGGAGTTGTTTCGAACATGCTGTCGATCAAGCCTGCAACAGTCATTTTCTCTGTTTTTTCAGCACGTTTGATTTCTTCGTTCACTTTTGCTTTTGCTTCATCTTTTACGCGAGCTGTGTCTTCTTCTGTCCAAAGACCTTTTTTCTCCAAGTATTTGCCGAAGCGCACGAGTGGATCTTTGATTGCCCATTCTGCTTCTTCGTCTTTTGTACGATATTTTGTAGTATCGTCCGCCATGGAGTGTGGACGGTAACGGTAAGTCAACGCTTCGATCAACGTTGCGCCTTCACCTTTGCGTCCGCGTTCTGCAGCGATTTGAACAGCCTTGATAACGGCAAGCACGTCCATGCCGTCTACTTGCATGCCATGGATACCTGCTGCAACGGATTTATGAGCGATCGACTTCGCATTTGTTTGTTTCGCAAATGGAGTTGTGATTGCATAGCCGTTGTTTTGTACGAAGAAGATAACTGGCAAGTTGAATGCGCCTGCGAAGTTCAAGCCTTCGTAGAAGTCGCCTTCGGAAGAACCGCCGTCACCTGTGTATGTGATTGCAACCTGTGCTTGCTTTTTCAACTTGAAGCCCATTGCAATACCCATCGCGTGCAAGATTTGCGCGCCGATGATGATTTGCGGCATCATTACGTTAACGCCTTCTGGAATTTGTCCACCATGTTGATGACCACGGGAGTACAAGAAAGCTTGGTACAAAGGCAATCCGTGCCATACGATTTGCGGCATGTCACGATATGCTGGTACAACAAAGTCTTCTTTTTGCAATGGATATACGCTACCTACCATGGAAGCTTCTTGACCGGACACCGGTGCATAGAAACCAAGGCGGCCTTGACGGCCAAGGTTGATTGCGCGATCATCCCATGTACGTGTAAATACCATACGGTACATGATTTCTTTCAATTGTTCGTCAGTCAGATCCGGAACCATATCCGGGTTAACAATTTCTCCTTCCGGAGACAAGACGGACAACGGTTGAATCTCTTCCGTCTGAACTTCAAATGGGAACTTGCTCATGTTTTTCACCTCAATAAAAGTTTGAAGATTTTGTTTCGCTGTTATAGAATTATTATACACCTGTTTTAGTCGATTGGTCAAAAGAAAACGCGAAAAAAGTGAACATTTTGTTGAATTGTTGTTATAACAGCTGTTGTTTCGGACTATAACAGGGTGTTACAAATTTGTGAACTCACTCACATAGTCGATACTTGTTCGCGGACATTATATAGTAGAAAGTCAAAGATTCTTATTTCTTTCCTATAGTGAGTCCCTAATCAAGACCATCGAAATTAGTATTCACCAACATTGATAAAATTTTGCATAAGGCGGTGCTATGCATGTCAGATTCTTCAATATTCAAGAGAACCATTGTAAAACACGACATTCCAAGCAAATTTCTTGAAGGAGGCAGTCGTCACGTTCGCGTCTATTTGCCGCCAGGATATCAGGAAATACTCAGTTATCCCGTTGTCTATTGTCAGGACGGAGAAGATTTCTTTAATTTTGGTCGCATTGCGACACACGCGAATCAGCTCATTATCGAAGGTGACATGGAGCCATTCATCATCGTTGGAGTTGATGTGAATAAGAAAATCCGTACTTCTGAGTATTCCCCGGATGGAGAACGATTTGAATCCTATACTCGCGCCTTTGCAGAAGAGATTGTACCTGCAATTGAGCGAATGTATCCGGTACGTACAGATTGGACGGAAATCACGCTCGCAGGTGATTCACTCGGTGGCACTGTTTCCCTACACCTAGCGCTAAAATATCCTGACAAATTCCGTCAGGTAATCTCCTTGTCCGGCGCCTACTACCCATACTCGCAGCAGCTTATCGCGCAGGAGCAGGATCTATCATGGCTGCATCTCTTTATGATCGTCGGTCTACAAGAGACTGCGTTCACAACCGATACAGGGACTTATAATTTTGTTGAATTAAATCGGAATACACACAAGCTGTTTACGGATCGAAATGCTCATGTTCTCTATGCCGAGCATGAAGGGCATCATTTGTGGGGATTCTGGCAAAAACACGTCCCAGATGCTCTTCGTCATTTTCTTGACTAGCTGCTTGTCTATTTCCATATGAGCATACAAGCATTGATGGGGATCACCCCTATTAAACACAAAAAAAGTAGTGGCATACAAGGATGTATGTCACTACTTTTCATCAAACCGATAAATATTTTATGACATGAAAGGATGTTCCTTTTTAATCCGCTCTAACAATCGGACACACCCCGCTTGAACTAAACGATATACTTCTTCAAAGTTGCCTGTATAGTACGGATCAGGCACCTCTTCACGATTCTCTTCAGGAAGCAAAGTCATAAATCGCAGAACTTCAGAGGTTCTGTTGTCCGACCCTTCCCAAGCCAGCACATTTTGTTCGTTGCTCGGATCCATACATACGATGTACGTATAGGTTTGAAAATCTGTCGGATGAAGCTGTCGTGCTCTCATCCCTTCATAAGTAATCCCGTGTTCGTCCAACAGCTTGCGAGTTCCTTCATGCGGAGGATGACCAACATGCCAATCCCCTGTACCTGCTGAATCCACCTGAATCACCTGATTTAAGCCTGCTTGCTCCACTTGCTCACGGAATACAGCTTCAGCCATAGGAGAACGGCATATATTTCCCAGGCATACGAACAACACGTTCACCTTCGTACTTTCAGCCACGTAACATCCCTCCCTTTTCTATATACCTTAGCTTCTTGCCTTACTTAGTATTTCATTATGTAAGGTGTATATCCTGTTAAGATTCACTTATTGTATCGGCAGTCTTTATTTATTGCAAATGGATATATTTATTTGGTTCCCCATTCATATTTCGATATAATGGGAGGGATTCAACTTGTCATCATACTTATTGCGATATAAAGGAAGGTCATAACGTTGTCAAACGATCAACAGGTTACTTCAACACCCGCTCATATTGCCATTGTAGCGGGTGGAACCATTTCCGAGAAAATAGCAGACCAGATTCGTACGATGGATTACATCATCGGCGCTGATCGAGGAGCTCTCTATCTGGTACAGCACAATATTATTCCCGATCAGGCCTTAGGAGATTTCGACTCCGTAACAGAGGATGAACGGGAGCATATCCGCGCTTCGAGCCGGAAATACATGGATTGTGACGCCGTCGATAAAAATTATACCGACACCGAACTTGCTTTCAATCATGCTCTCGCAATGAAACCAACGCAAATTACGCTATTCGGCGTAACCGGCACGAGACTTGATCATACGCTATCTAATATTCATTTATTGCGCAAAGCCGTCGATGAAGGAATTAAGTGTCAAATCGTTGACGAACACAATATCATTATGCTAACGAATTCGAGTGTTACATTACAGACGAATTCCTTCCCGTATGTATCATTGCTACCACTGAGCTCAACGGTAACTGGTATTACGTTAACTGGATTTAAGTACCCGCTTCATGATGCAACCCTGCAGATTGGACAATCCCTAGGAATAAGCAACGAATGGGATGACGGTGATACTGCTTCGGTTCGTGTGCGAGAAGGCTACCTCTTAATTATTTGCAGTCGCGATTAATATAAAGTGGATTTCAATCTCTGTCAAAGTGTCATTCGTAAAAGGAATACGCCATTCAATCGTTCTATGATGTAACTACCTGCGAACGTTCGAATGGCGTATTTTTTATTTGTAAATAATCTTTACATCACCGCTTACAACAACAGCATACCTAGCATGGCTGACAGCAGAACGGTAATCCAGGGCGATTGCCTCCATACAATTAGTGATAATATACCAATTAGCACGATACACATGTGAATCGGACTCGTTACCGATGTTGTGAGGACAGGATCGTAAAGTGCTGCAAGCAGCAACCCTACAACAGCGGCATTGATCCCTTGAAAAGCTGCCCGAACACTACTCCATTGCCGAACATGCGACATATAAGGGAGTACTGCCCCCATTAGCAGGTAAGAAGGGAGAAAAATAAATAAAGTAGCAACGATGGCAAGGACGATTCCAAATCCACCTGAATGAATAGAAGCACCTACAAATGCTGCAAATGTAAACAAAGGCCCTGGTACTGCTTGTGCTGCCCCATACCCTGCGAGCAGTGAAGAATCATCCAGCAACCCTGCCGTCATCAGTTCATGCTTCAGTACAGGAAGGACAACATGTCCGCCACCGAACACCGCTGACCCGGTACGATACATGACTTCCATAAGCTGTGTCACTACACTTGGTATATAATACGCCAGCATTGGCAACCCGATAAGCAGTCCGAAAAATAACAGAGTCATCCATTTTGCAAATGTACGTGAAATGTTTGACTTCCCTTCTTCAATGCACTCATATTGGTTTTGATTGGTCCTGATCGCTGGTTCGCTAATTTCCGCCCGATTTCGGAATAGGACGACACCTGCAGCAAGTGAACCCCCCATAATAAGGAGCTGTCCGTAAACGCCGATAAGAAGAAGGGATAGAATTGCGGCAACAATTGCGATCGTTCTTCGAAGCGCGTCAGGTGTCAATTGTTTATTCATTCCCCATAACGCCTGAATAATAATCGGAACTGCCGCAAGCTTCAATCCTTGCAGCCACCCAGGATCTTGATTGGGCAGCCAACTAATTCCGAAGGCAAATAAGGCAAGCAGACAAGCAGACGGCAGCGTGAAGCCCAACCACGCCATCGCCCCTCCAAGCCATCCAGCTCTCTTCATACCTATTCCAATTCCAAGTTGGCTGCTGGATGGGCCGGGAAGCATTTGACTAATCGCCTGCAATTCAGCAAACTGCTGATCGTCTAACCATTTCAACTGCTGTACATAGGTTTTATGAAAGTAGCCTATATGCGCAGCCGGCCCTCCAAAAGAAGTCAATCCTAGCCGCAATGCGGTCACAAATGTTTCTCTAACTCCATGCCAATAGGTTCTCATCCGATTCCTGTTACTCCTCTTCTATTTCGCACGAATATATCTTCATTGTTCCTTCATTTCTTATATGATGAGGTACCATCCGAATTGAAGCAATAGATTTACATAATCTTATTATTGTGCAAACTGCGTTTAAATTTGTGAATCAGAAGCAGCCCAGCAAATTTACAGTAAAACAAACAACCGCCCTGCTGTTTTCAGGACGGCTCATTAAAACGTCGCTTTGCGATATGTATTACAGCAAAGACCCCTATTAAGTTGAAATCTCATTAGGGACATGATTTCAAAAAATATCCTTGTTTGGCCGCATCAGCTGATGAATGATAGGATTCCAAAGCATTCGATGGAGCGCATTTTTCGGGGAATGCATACTTAATGCCATTCATGATTACGCCATGATAATTGTTTCTCTTAAGCAGCCGTGAGCCGCCGAGAGCATAATGATTATACGAAGAAAAGCCTAAAGGAAACCCTTGTATGAAGGCCATAACACCCACGTCGTTGATGGTATTATGCCATTCTTCATCTGAAATGGAAGGCAAGGTGAATGTATAGGAAACACCATTTCGTAAAGCCCGTTCGTTGTGTTCATTGATGGTGTTGGCCAGCGCTTGTTGAATGGTATCTACGATTGTCGTACGTCTTACCGCATCAAATAACTGATCATCCTGTAGTATCGGAACATCTGAAGCCGTGCTTTTTAACTCCCGTTGATATCCTGCAAGCCAGCTCCCCGATGATGGACGATACACGGTAATATAGTCATCTAACGTAAATCCGATCACATTTCCACCTTGATCCATAAACCCATAAGGTAACTTCGGCTTCCATACATGCTGCATCTGGGATTCACCATTACGGCCGATATAATCATCCTCTGCATACATATCAACACCATCATAGCCAATGATTGCAATCACCGGAATATATCGTTTCAATTCATCCTGCTTTTTCTCCTCATTCCATAAACCAAAGTTAAGAAATAACGTCATAAAGAATGAATTAACCGCATCATTACGACGCAGTTCCAGCCGCTTCTGTGACTCATATCCTTCCTCCGTCTCCTTCCACACAGCAGATATCTGCAGTGTACGGGCTGCATCATCAACGGCTTGATTCATAGCGTCATTATACTTCAGTTCAAGCTGCAGCTTGCTCGCTTCCTCTCTTGCTTGTAGCTTATTCACCCAAAACAAAGGGAAACAGATCAGAACAAAGAGTATTGAAAATTTAACTACTTTCATTTCGAACCATTCCTCCGACAGGAATACGAATCCGTTCAGTTGGGCCAAATGAGCCTGTCAGCCAGTCCAAAATCATAGCCGCACGTGTTCGATTCGTATTGCTTACGGACACATAGAAATAATCTCCAATGCTCAGCTTATACGTACGGGACGGAGATTCAACAGATTGTCCATCTCCCGGAAACAGCTTTTCCATCAGCATCACTTTATTGTTTAGTTGGTAACGGATTAGAAAGTCCCCAGTAAATGTATTGACTTGAACGGGATCCCTATAGATCGGATCATACTTTTTCTCATAATGCTCAACAACCACCTCATATACATTACCCGTCTTCACCATTTCCGCCATAAAATCATTCCACATGACAGGAGTGATCACTCCCTTATCCCTTACGGCATCTGAGAATGTAGATGCACTTCGCTGCACATACATCGCAGCTAGGTCATCCTGCCGCTGATATGATTCTAATATCGGGTAAAGAAAGAGCAGCAGCACTCCTATCATCACACCAAGCAGCTTAACTACTGCATTGCCCAATCAGCTACCTCCTACCTGAAGATCATTTTACGGATGTCTCCATCTTCATTTCGTTCGATATGAAGATGATATTGTTTCGTTCGTGATATCGAATTGAACTGAATATTCTCAAGGGGGATTGGAGATTTGACGCTCATGCCTTCAACCTCAAGCTCAACATTCTCCCTCAACTGACTGATAAATAGAATGACATCAGCTCCCGTTAATGGCTTAGATCGTATAGGCTCCATCGTAGCTCTAACATTCCGATCCTTCACTTGATTGGCATAATCTACTTGTCGAATCGTAAAGGACGTACTTCCAATGAGTTGTAAGGCCCCCGTCAATGCGACCAAAAACAGTATCGATGCTACTGCTAGTTCAGCTATTCGACTCGCATTATGCATACTGCCTCCCTTTTCAAGCACTGATGTCAAAATATAAGTTTCCCAAAATTCCACAGTGGAGATATGTATATAAGAAAACTCAGGGTGACACCCCGAATCCTACTGCTGTTCAAATACAATCCCTCTTGTTACGTTGCTGGAGTCCACGATTAGCTTTGCTTTAAACTTTCCGCTAGGATTCACGTAGTTATCAGATGATTCATTCAATGCCAAATCTATGCTGTCATTTCGATTGTTCCCCGCAATCTCACCGTTCGGCAGCACGTAATATCCATAATGATTTCCATCCGATTTTCCTGCACGATTTTTACCAGTTACAACACGAATCCCGAATTGATCTTGCTTGAAAAATTTACGTATTGCATTAATGACCTGAGAACCGCTAACCGATGTATTATCATAAACCGTAAATGATGCCTTGCTTAACTCTGTCTGGATCGATGAAAATTCATTTTGAGCCGTTTTTGTCGCTTCCTGCGCACTAACGAACAACAACACAACAATTGTAATTAGTGCAATGGTAAGGAAAATCCCTGCTGCCACCTTCAATGCAGATTGGGCATTATTCATACTTTATACACTCCTTTGTTATAGAGATCGGATTTGTTCAAAGGAAGAACGCATTTGCTCTGCGCTCATCCATACAAGGGGTACCACGAGATACAAAAAAATTAAGGCATACATCGGAGCGAAGCCCAGCCACCTTCCCCAGCCTGCTTTGGCTTCGATACTTGTCTCATAATGCTGTCTAAGCATATCCTGTTCATAGAACCAGTCTTGCTCTGCATCATCGAACGCCTCATTAAGCGGAATATGATTGTGAGCTAGCTCCAGCTTGTCCACAAGCCTGACGAAGTCTGGATATGACGCATGGATTCGCAGCTGTTGTAGCGCATGATCCGAACCACTCTCCCAATTAAGCAGACACAATTGTAAAGGGCGGCGGAACATAGTCGTGCAGCGACTCATCCACTCCATCATCGATTCAGCCGTCATCCGCTCGAAAGCACGCAGCAGCATGCAAAGAGACTGCATTTGACTGATCTCTGTACGCATATCCAAGTGTCGAATCCGAATACGGATCCGTAGAATCATAACAAATGCATAATATGCACCCCACCCAACGGTGAATGGAAGCAGAACTTCCCACCATGAAACTTTCATCTCACGATGATAAATAGCAAGTGGTACGAGCGACTTCGTCGATTGTTCGATTCGTTGATAGCTCCAGTCTGGGTGTTCCTTCAAGATCGCAGTTTTCAGAGCGAGTTGAAGTCCGTGATTGCCTGTCTCTGGGTTGGAACTTAGTATCCATTGCTTAGTTAACTCCATACTTAGTCCCGCTTCTAGCGATTTGGTATTCAGCTGATTCCATATCCATTGCGTAGATCCCAAGTGCAATGAGACAATTAACACAAAGCAGATTCCACAAGTTACGATCGCGTGTATGAAGCGATGGCCATAGAAATGCCCTAAGGTCATCGATTCGTTTGCTTCATGTAATAAGCGCTGAGCACGCTTAAGTGACCCAATCTGCCTACTGTTCACCCAGACATCCAGTAATCTTCGAATGATTCGCTGCTCCAGTACTCTTCTGATCCACCCAGTTCGCTGTGATTGATCCTCAGCCATCGCGCTTCTCCAATGAAGCTGTTGTAATATGCGATGGCACATCAAGACGGAACAGAAAACGGTTAGTTGCAGACACCAACCAAGCTTCGAATGATAAAACAGTTCCATGGACGGAAAATAGGTCGTCGCCCACCTTTCCAGTGGATCTGTGAAAAGGACAGGAATAGCGGCAATTGCTTTTAATCCCCCAAGCAGATAATCGAGCCGTGCACGCATAACGAGCTCTGTTTGCATTTCACGAACTATCATGGCAAGTCCCTTCAAATAGGAAGACCCAGCTGTTCCCTTCGGATCACCATACTCAGCTACCAACTTGGATAAGCCTCCAAGCATCTTATAATAACGATTCGGAGCTGCCTCCTCATAAGCAGCCATAGCGGAATCGGAATCGGGATCGCTAATCAACTTCGCAATACGCTGTAAATGTGGTACGAGCATCGGGTGCGCGCGTTCAATCGTATCTTCTAGTGCAGCATCCACCATCTTGTACCGATGATAGGCATGTCGCATGTGCCCAATCGACATGGAGGATAAATGAAGAAGCTTCACTTCGGCACGTGTGATCATAACATCACGATATAGACTTTCCGCCACACTAAGTACAACAATTAGCATGATCCATGACAGCAGATTTTGATCGAAGGAGACGAATATTGAGAGCGCAATGAGAATCGCTATTCCACTTCCTAGCAGTATGGAGGCTGTTCGCTCACGCAATAGCCACTCGTCATAACTGTATAACGGTGCAAGCTGTTGTCGGAGTGACGCCGTCTTCTTTTTGAGCACAGGAACACTCATGCTCCAACGATAGACATCCCTCAACAGTTTTTTATACAATTGTGTGAGGGCCTTAACTCCATTCTGATTTCCATGGGCACGTACCTTATTCTCCGCAATCCCAGTCGATATTAACTTTCTAGACAACATCCATAACATGAAAGAAACAGCTATTGCCCCGCTTGCAATCCATAGTAACAAGCTGCTAACTAGCAACCGGATATCCTCCCTCCTGAGCAAGCCAATCGCGGAATCGCTGCTTATCCTCAGCAGTCATTTCGGCTTCCATCGCTTCTCTCTGCTTCACGGATATCGGGTTCACGAGGTAATATCGGCCTTGATGATATTCAATAATATTTCGGTAAGTGAAGGATCGAGTACGCATCATATGTCGGTGCACACGCTGCGAGGATTCGATATAGCGATCCCATGTCATGTTCACATCACTTTGTGTGTCAATCATTTCTTCGCCTTCGTTATGATTAAGAAGTGGAATACATTCCGTAATGCGCTCAATATATCGTTTGCCCTCGGCATCCCGAGAGAGATGAACATCGAAATGAATCACTTGGCTTACCTGCTGCTCGGCTATCGACTCATTATGGAACATTCCCGTCTTAAGCAACGAGTTCCGAAGCGACAGCACCAAATCAGGAAATGTCTTGGCATGATGCGTGAAGACGGTGAACAGGCTCGCGACTTGAGCCATCTGCACCATCCAAGCTGCAACCGGATCCGTTGCCACCTCACCTAAAATATGTACAGTTCCGTCTGTCTTCTTCTGTACGTCCAAACCAGCCTGCCCCGCTATGCGCTCTGTCTCTCGGAGCGTAAGGATATTCCTGCTGGGATATAACTTACGAAGATTCAGTTCAAAAGCCTGTTCCTGTACTCGAAGCGGATAGAACGCATAAATCGATTGAATTAATGCCATTAACAGAGTCGTCTTCCCCGATCCTTGCGCACCTGTGATGGCGGTCACTCTTGCCCCTCGCATTAAGAAATGAAGCAATTCAGTAGGAAGCTCAGCGTTCTTGTCTCGTATAAGCTGCTGAAGTGATACAGCCTGCGTATCAAACTTACGAACAAAGAATGACCAAGATTCTGCAAATGGCGGACGCAGCACAACGACACGCGAACCGTCCTTCATATGATTGATCCGATAGCCGTCCGCTTCCGTTAATGATCCAGGCGTCTGGTATTTATATATGTTGTGGCATACCCGGCGCAGTTCAGCCTCCGATCCAAATGATAGGAAGGAAAGTTTAATCGACTTCCCCTTATAGAAGATCCATACACTATCACATGCCCGCTGTAGGCCGCCAACAACTAAATCCCCTTGATTCTTTGTCGGTGAAGCTGTGTTCGAACTTTGCCAGTAGCCCCCTCTTGTCATGGCTTCATCTGGAATACCACTTACTCCACCTGACACACCATCTATCCGCATGTCGCGTATCTCATCAATAACAGAGAATCCCTTATAACGTTGATACAACCGCTGTGCGATTATCCAGATCCGATCCTCCCAACTGAATTGAATTCTTTCTAACCGATATGCTGCATCGATATCTTCCTCCGTAATTGCATCGTGCAATTGATGAACACCCTGTGCCATCGGTATGCGTTTACGCTCACTCCAGCCATATTTATCGATTAACCTATGAAAGGCATCAAAGCTGTACCGCTTTTTAAAGGCGTACAGTAATAGATCAAATTTGTCTTGTGAAGTTAAAAGCTCGGGTCGATCTATCGGTAATAACTGTTCTGAATTGCCTTTGCTGAGCTTAATTTGCTCTTTGAGCATATCCACAATCCATTCCTTAATATACTCCTTATCTGCGATATCCCCACCGCAGCATGAACGGAGAGTTTTGCGAAGAGAAACACGCCGTTTCATTTCACGAGAATATTCTTCTTCATTACGATACAAATCTAGCGGCAGATCACTCGTCCATGCTAGAAACGTATCCTTCACTGTTTGATCCAGCATGTCCCATGTCCATTCATCCATCGTACGATAAGAGGTGTGTCTGCTAGGATTTCGGAACAAGCGCCAATAAACGAACATCGCTAGGAATAGAACCGAAACACCCAAAATTGAGAATCCTAAATAACTCCATATTGACATCCGCTATCCTCCTGCCTTTCTTCCTTGATGATAGCCGGACTCTTCCAGAATATATCTGCTGAGCTTCATATTCTCTAAGATGAAAGGGCAACGTTTCCCTCTTTCATGTCGCTGAGACTGGCGCAAATACCAGTCCATCACCATTCTATCGTCTGCTGCATTGCGGTAAGCTGCTGCATACGGCGTTGTGAAAAAGGGCTGATGGAGTGAATACATTCGTTTTACGTTCATTGGATTTACTTTTACATCCGCATCATACTGTCCTATCACGAATGCATCTGCGCTTTTTCCTGCTTTCTCCATTGCGCAATGGATCTCTGATCGGTTCTGCGGCAACACTGCAATCGTACCATGCATATTCATTTTACCAATGAGTTTCAAAGCGATAATATCCTGCTCATTCATATCCCACAGCACAAGATCATATCGTTTGCTCACTAGCTTCTGCACGTGAAGTAAAAGATGCTCATGCAGCGTATCTTCCATCTCCTCTGAGTCATAACCGGGGAGAATATCTAATCGACTCATCACACTTATCATGTAGGAGGAGATCGATTCTTCCTCAACTTGATGGTGTCGAAGCACACGCGCAAGTGCACTCCAGCCGTTAGGGGTTATTAGCCGCCCGCCTGTTCCAGCCTGGCGCGTAACATCAAAAGCGGGAGGAAATAACTTCTCAACTCCTTCCCCTCTGCCCTTGACATGTATGAGCAGCACTTTCATCCGATAGTGCCAAGCGAGACTAATTGCCGTACACGCAGCAACTGTTGTTCCTCCAGCCATACCTCTTCCGATTGACGAAATCATCCAATGTTTACAGAGCGACATGTTTCATTCGTCCCTTCTTAGGCGTTCTTAAACACTGCTTCCAAGCACGTTCTGTCAGTTTACCAGTGAAATGCTCTGTAAGGATGCGCCAAGCACGCTTCGTAGCACGTGGATAGTTGGATGCTTGCAATTGACCATCCTGATAGTCTGACATGCGTGCAGTCCAATTACGCTCATCTTCTTCTATAGCGATACATTCTCGAGCCCACCGGTGCTCAAATATGGAATAATACCATTCGATCATAAACGCAAACTCATCATCCGGCATGAGCGAACGCAGGATTACGGGCACGAATTCAAACTCCTCATCTCCGTCGTATTGCTGCTGGAATGCTTGCAGCCATTCTCTGTTTTTCTGCAATGAGTATCTTTCCATCGTTTGCACAAGCAAGCGGGTGTCGATCTGCTTCCATTGTTGAGCATTACAAAACAATGCGCGATCCGTGTCAACAATAATATGTTCGTAAGTATCCAAACTGCTCCCATGCCGTTCAAGCAACTGAATCATATCGTCCCAAGATATAGCGCCTGACAGCACATCATAACCATTCCAGTGCATTATAGGTTGCTGAGATTGCGTGAGTAGACCTGCCTCAGTCCCAATCCGTCTTGTTGTTGTTGCATCAACAATAAGCACTTTCTCCTCTAATCTCGTTAGGAACGTCGCTAGCGCCACTACATGATCGCTCTTATCGCAAGCGCCCACGAATATTCCGATCGTCATTTTCCTAACTCCTCCTGTATATTCATCTATGTAACTACTCTTTGTAGAAAATCCTCATCGTTACTGCTTCTTCGAACCCGGTACCGCTTCTGCGAAAATAGAGCTTACCTCTTCCCCTCTCGTTACCTCCACCGTCGAATTTTGATTCAGATCGTCCTGAGGTAATATCCTATCTTGGGGATTTGCGGCATCATGAGTTCTTGTACCGCCCTTCTTAGCGATATCTTGCTCACCATCCTTCGATTTCGGTTGCTGGCGAGAATCGTGATCCTGTTGATAAACATCTGTCTTCCGTTGATTTCCGTAAAGTGACGGATCTGAAGACTTCATGGAACTAGAATCAGGTTGTCCAACAAATGGTGAATTACGATTAGCCGCCCCTGCTCTGCCGGTTAAAGGTGAGTAACCTGAAGTTTCAGCCGAACCCTCTCCATGCGTAGAAACATAACTTACGTCTGTACGATTCCCCTGCAAGTTGTTCCAGCCTTCTGCTTGACTCTTGTTGGCACTCTGTCTTTCCCATTCCTTCTCCATCCGTGTTCGAACTAATCGTGTCAATGCTGTATCTGCCTTCTTTACAATATTCGGATCCGCCTCAATCAACATCATCACTTGTTCATTGGCCGGATAATTCGGCACCGCTTCATTTTGTATTTGAGGTTCAATGTATCGCAGCGCATAGATTTGCCCTCCGTTAACAAAAGCATCGACACAAGCACTTGAGAACAGCAGTCTTTCTTGTTCGTCCATATGTGCCCAAATGGTCGGATATTGCATGCTTTTAATCTCTTTCTTGCTAAGAATGATATAGTCTTGACCATTCGGGAAGCGGATTCTTACGTCAATCATATCCTTCTCTTGCAGTCGTAATGGAAGCTGAATGACCGCTGTCTCCACCCAGCGCAAATCATCAGTCATCTTCTCATCTTCAAATAGCATTGTAGATATCACAGGTGTACGGGGAACCGTGTCAATCTTCAATACTTTCCCGATAATTTGATCAGGATGATTCAACGCCTGTTTCGGGGCTAGGTCTGACGACATCTCAATCTTGACAATATCATCGGATCGAATGCGTTTGCCTGCAAGAAGAGGCTGCTTGAAAACCCAGACGCTTGTTCGTTTTTGCACTTCAGCATCTGCAAGCTTGCGCAGCTTGGCAATCTCATCTTCGTAATGCGCTACTGCCTTACGATGAACCGCATCATTCTTGCCAATTGCCCAATAGTGGTACCCACCAACAAGCAGCCCAGCTACCGCTGCTCCTCCTACCGACGCCGCAATCATCTGCTTAGTCTTCCTCGTCCATCTTCTCAACTTCTTCTCTCTCCTCTCTCTGTTCTGTTCCGACTCATCCACCGCCGCAGATGATAGATAAGCCCTCTCCGTTGTTTCGGTCCAACTAATTGTTCCACCCAAAGGGCTGTATCGTCCGAACATACGAACGGATCAGCTTGAATCGGAATGTAGGAGGTGACCTTTGCTCCTCGCCCTTTCACTGTTCCACCAGGATAAGAACGATTCGAATAAGGAATGCCTAGTACCCAACGATGGAACCCTCTTCGCTCAAATTCCCCAACGATTGTTGTACAATCACTCTTTCTCCAAGGAGCGAGGCTTCCCACGAGCACAGGGATATGAGCCCTCATGAATTCATCCATTCGTTCTCCATGATCATCACAACCAAGGTCTAACACAATATAGTCGTAGGATCCGAGCAAGGCTGGCATTGGATTCGCACCATACTTCCATTCCATGCAATCCACTCCAAACAATTTGAACATATCCCCATCAGCTAAATACAGCTCCTCTTCACCCTCATATTCCTGAGCCAATAATGGAACAAGAGATGGATCTTTAACGTTAGCATCGATATATAGCGTCTTCCGCCCCTTCTTCGCAAGCATGGCGGCACACATGAGCGCTGATTGTGTAGTTCCAAGTCCTGAAGCAGCACCCAGAAAAGCAATCACCACCCCTGCATTCGAGGCTTGCCATGTCTTGACCTCATCACGGTTAACTCCTTGGCTTTCAGAATGTCCTGAATAGTAACGTCGTAGATGATCAATTAGTTCATCAGCAGTTTGATAGCGTTCTTCAGGCCGCTTTGCGAGTAATCGTGTCAGTACCGAAAAAACGCTCTCTGGCACATCTTCTGCCAGCATGGATGCGGTTAGCGGACGCTCTCCCTTCCATATGCCGCTGGTCAACATATGACTAATGAGTGCACCTACCCCATATAGATCCGTTCTTGCATCGGTCTGTTGTCCCCGATATTGCTCCGGAGCAGCAAAGCCTACTGTACCAAGCTTAACCGTATCTTGATTAGATAAAGGATTCACATTCCTAGCGATTCCAAAATCAATAAGTTTCACCTGGCCATCCTTCGCCAGCATAATATTAGATGGCTTTACATCTCGGAATACAACGGGCGGATTCTGCCGGTGCAAATAGGCAAGCGCTTCACATACCGGAATGACAATATGCATCGTCTCTTCAAAACTTAGAGGCTTCATGCGCAGCCGATCTGCTATCGTGTGCCCTTCAATATACTCCATCACCAGATATGCTCTGCCGCTGGCATCAGGTGGATAGAAATCCACAATAAGCGGAAGATGTGGATGTCGAAGCGATGTTAAAATAGATGCTTCATGAACAAGCTGTCTCACATCTTGCGCCGCTGGTCTTGATTCCTTAATCGCCCACTGCTTGCCGATCAATCGCTCGTCATTGGCTAAATATACAACGCTCATTCCCCCTGTTCCGAGCAACCGAACGATTCGATATCTGTCTTGCAATAAGTGTCCAGCCTGCAAATGGTTCGTTATGGAATGCGCCACAATTCTCCCTCCAGGCGACAAAAAAAGCACCCTGATTGCAAACCTATCGGTTTGGAACAATCAGGGTGCTTCCCTTCGCTCATATTCATTTGTTGTTATTTTATGCCATTCGGAAGTATATGTCTAGTCTTTTTTCTAAAGAATACTAAACTTCCCAATCAGGCAATGCTAGTACGCCGCAGCATACACTACATTTTCATCATGTACAGAGTGATTTCATCGCGATTATGGAACAATTGTTTCGCACGAATAATGTGAAGATGCTCAAGGAACATTTCCTTCACTTCCCGTATCGTCTGCAGTGGTTTTTTGTGCATCAGCTTTACAGTCACAATGACAGTACCGCCTTGCATAACCGAATCCAATAAACCAATAACAAGCTGCGCTGTAACTTTAGGGCTCCAGCTCATGTCGCATACGAGCAAATCGAATTCTCCAGGTTCCAAAGCCACGTCCCCTGCATTGCTCTTATAGTAAGTCAAGTTCGGATGATCAATCAAGCTCGGATGCATTGCAGCAGGATCGACTGCTGTAACTTGCACACCTCGCTCCAGAAGAAGACTTGTCCAACCTCCTGGCGCAGCTCCAATGTCAAGGGCATTCCGATAAGCCGTAAAGTCCAAACCGAAAGTCCGTTCCGCCTCAAGTAGTTTGAACTTTGCTCGAGATACCTGCCCCTCTTCCTTGCGGAAGCGTACCGTACCTCCTGGCCAATCTGAACCCGCTTCAGCTGTTGTCATGAGGCCTGCATAACCAACGCCATCATGAATAAATAAGGATACAATTCGCTCGGGATCTTGGATCGCGACAGATGCTCCAGTACGCTCAACAGCAGCACGCAGCGCATCTCGAAGTTCCTTGTCGAGTGAATCACCCGATGCGCTGGAACGAACATGGACGCCTAGTCGCATGCCCTCTATAGAACCTTCTAGATCATGAATCAAATGAGTAAGCAAACTGTCAAATGATTGAACTGTGTCAGTCTGCAATGCTTGAATGTCGAATGCAATGTCAACTGGTTGCAAATAGCGAATGAACATCGTCGGCTCAGACTCCATCGCTTGGAATACCTCGTTGCGATCAACAGGCAATTCCATTAGTGCAATTTCACCAGAAACCATCATTCGACTCTTCAACTGACCGAACCTTCTTCGCCACTCTTCCTGCGCGTAGGCAATATAGCCATGATTGGACGTGACGATCCAGTGTGATCCATATTCATAATTTGTGTCTAATTGTAGCGGATGTAATAATTCCAAGCAGTGCAACCTCCAAATGCTAAGCAACTTAACTTGCTTCAGCTGTTTCCATTTCATTATGTTAACCAATTATAATCTATTTACGTCTTTAATTATCTGCCGAAACTACACGATTCGGAACATTTCCTTGCTTAAGACAATCAACACGAGACACCCAATCAGGTGTATCAGATCATTCTGCGTCCGGCCATTAACCAGCATAATCCTTGCATGAAGAACAGCCCTATAAGGACATTCAAATATTCTCTAGTGAATGATTGAGTTACGAGCTGCTCCTTGCTCACATTAGGATTAAATTTATGAAGAGGTCTCCTCTTCTCTCCTAGGATTCAAACGTTCATAAATGTGAGATACAGAATGAAAGGCATATATCTTGTCAACGCTGCCCATGCCTTCTCGATGATCCCATACAAGCAAACAAGGGACACTTTCAATTCGTAATGCGTTCACCCATACAGGAATAGAGCTGACATTGACCGCTGCGATTTCCAATTTCGGATTCGTTACTTCTACAATGTTCAGCATCCGAGATGCTAACTGGCAAGTCCCACAAAAAGGACTATGTATGAATACTGCATCCCATTGCCTAAAAAACAGCTCTACAGCAGACAAGCTCTGTGATTGCACCTGTGCTGCCTTCAGCTGTAATTCCGAAATTTCAATCATACCTTATTTCCTCGTATCCGCATAAGCAAAGACTCTGGCATCGGCCCATTACTTAGTTCAACATGCTCAGGCTTATTCGCATAGAGCATCTCGAACATTCGCTTTCTGCCAATCATACTCGACGTATGCAAATAAATCGCAGTCTGCGGATATAAGCCACGTACAACCATTTCTCGAACTAGTTCCGTTCCCGTTCGCTCATCTTCACCCAAATCATGATCCAAGGACAGGATCCCCACTTGTTCATGTTCCAATAGCAAAAGGCACTCTTCCGCATTGCGAGCAAGCACGAAGCCTTCTGGACAGCGACGGTAATCATCCAAGTACACATGTATCATCATTATCACTTCCTTACCTATCCGATGCCCATTGATAACAAGCAGCAGCATAACTACCGTACAATGATTGGTCTACTGCAAAATATCCTGGATAAGCTTCCATTCCTGCATATGCCCTCCAGAAGCATCGCCTGGCGTCTCCAGCACGAACATACTTCGCTCCAATTCCTTCGCTCTGAGGAGCTCCGTAAATCCGTCAATTCCAATATAGCCTTGCCCCAAATTTGCATGTCGATCTTGCTTGGAACGATAGGGCTCGCGAGAGTCATTCAAATGAACTGCATGCACATGTTTCCAATAGTCATGACGGTTCCCCGCCATGAGAAGTTCACTCGTTGCAGAGGGGTTCCACAAGCCACTTGCGTACGCATGACAGGTATCAAAGCAAAAACCGATCTTTTCGGGATATTGACTGAATTGCCGGATACTCACCAATTCTTCCAACGTAGCACCTAACCCACCGTGATTCCCGGCCTGATTCTCAATCAGCAGCTTAGCTCGACCACTCCATACGGAAAGAACAGTGTTCAGTGTAACAATAATATTTTCGTAGCAACTCAGCTTCTCCGCATCTGTGGCGGTTGTACTTGAGATCCCCTTATACGAACCAAAATGTACGACAATCCCTACCGCTCCACAAGCCTCTGCAATCATAAGATCGTTCAGTAATGACTGAACCGTAAGCTGAAACTTCTCAGGTGAACGGCTTGCATCCACAGCTAAATTTGTCGGATATGGCGTATGCGCAATGGACTGGATGCCATGCTGTAAACAGATTTCGCGCGCAGTCTGAGCATCGGCCTCATATCCACTTTTAATCGATAAGCCTCGCGGATTTTTGCTAAAAAACTGATAACTTCGAACTCCTGCTTCCTGCTGCAGTTGAACTGCCAATCGCGCTGCGTGCGCATATCCTCCCCGTAAAGGCAAATGACAACCAAATGCGCGCGCAGCATGGCGGGATTCATTCTTGTTCGGAGCCATCCGCTGCAGGATCAATCTGGCAATGTGGACAGAAGTTCGCAGGACGACGTTGAATCATCGTGACTTCAATCGCTGTGCCGCATTTCGGACAAGGTTCTCCTGTCTTGCCATGAATGGTTATGCCCGTTGTTTCCCCTGTTTCGGGCTGGTGCTGTTGTGTCTGCGTATTCACTAAACCATCTTGCTCAATTTCAATATGCAACACATCAAGCATCGCGTAAAACACACGATTCCAATGTTCTGATTCAAGCTTCTCCGTACGTACAGTTGGGAGCAGTCCAGCAGCAAATGCGATATCATCCGCCAACTGACTTCCTATCCCAGCGATAATGTTCGGATTGGTCAATGCGGACTTCAAAGTCGTACGACGCTTAGCGAACCGCTGAGCGAAGCGCTCTGCTGTCAAATAGCGAGATAATGGGTCTGGCCCCATCTCGAGATGCATTTCCTCCACCTGCTTCGCTGTTAACCACATAATCTGGCAGCTTCGTGCACCATGAATGTACATCTGTGCATGATCGGTAGTAATTGCGAATTGTGCATGGGAGACATCAAGTTGCTGTTCTTCATCTGGTTCTATATGTCCTGCTGCTCCTTGAGCAACTGCTTGAAGGGTAGAAACTGCTTCCATACGACTACCGGTTCCTACACGAAAAACAAGTCTACGGCCATCATCAAGATGCAATATTAAATCTGTCCCTTTGCGTTCAATATACAGAATTTGTCTTCCAACCAAGCCATTTGTCAAGCTATGGAGATCCGTATTCAACCAAGATTCACGCTGTACATGAAGGCTGCGAATGCGTTCTCCAGTAATCAACTGATCCAGCTGTTTGCGGTAGCGTTCCATTTCTGGAATTTCCGGCACCTTGCATCTTCCTTCCTAATCACTTTCATGATCGCCTTGTATTTTATGTTATTAATTAAATCATTCACATTCCAAGATATACATTATAGCATTTCCTTAATGAACCATTCACGTACTTGCTTCATGTTATGAAACACCATGTTTGGCTCCACACCGGCACGAGCACAAAATGAATCATAATTGTTAGGCGTCGTTACTCCTGTATAGGTAAGTGCTGTGCGGCATCCTGCATTCGCTCCAGCAAGAATATCAGTCATCATATTGTCTCCAATAACAATAACATCCTGTGCCGTACACCCAAGCCTATTCATCGCTTCATCCATAATAATTTCACTTGGTTTCCCAATAATAATAGGTTCCACACCAGAAGCGGATTGGAGAGCGGCACCTATTGTACCTGCACCAGGGGAAAATCCACGATCTGATGGCAGCATAACATCTGGATTAGTCAAGATGGATACAGCTCCCCCACGTAGAGCACAAGCAGCTGCCTCCAATTTGGCATAGGTCAAGCTTCGATCCAAGCCCTGAACGACAACTCCAATCTCAGAGTTCCACACATCATCTGCTTGATCCGTCCACGATATTCCGGAATCCTCCAGCGCTTGCTGCAAGCCAAGCTCGCCTATCATGAATACCATTTTATCCGAAAATCTCTTCTGAATATACGATGCAGCCGCTTGAGCAGAGGTGAGAACATCTTGAGCACCCGCAGAAATACCAAAATGCTGCAAGTGATTGGCCACTTCTTCCGGCGTGCGCGTTGAATTGTTTGTTACGAACAGATAAGGAACTCTAAGTTGGCCAAGCTCCTCTATTAGCTTGTCCGCTCCTTCAATCGGAGAAGTCCCATGATACATGGTTCCATCTAAATCGATAAGCGCATATATGCTGTTGCGCGATTTTTCTGTCATCATTTCTATACACGTTCCTTCCTTGCCTAACACATGCCTGCATCATGCTGTGGAAAATAGCAACCTACCTGCAAGAACAATCGTTCCACCATCTAATGGGAAGTACTCATCAAATCATCGAGTAGAGAATCTGAAAATCCCCCAGCACATATTGGATTCAAAATCAAAACCTGTCTGGAGTCCCCCACAGATTGCTGCTCTGATATCCATAGCATCAAAGCCCATACAGTTGAATCAATGCTAGTATACGCAATTCCGAGCCAAAAGGACAGAGCCCCTTATCAAATCCAAGGGCGATTCCTATTCGCTTCCTATTGATTGTAGAGAACTCCCGCCGCTAGTGAGTGTTCCGATACATAGAACAGACGCGATGAAATAGAACAACTCCCGCTATTCCCATGTAGAGGGGCGGGAGCCTTGCTTGGCGTGTTGGGATTGAATATCTTGCGCCTACATTCTGTGTGCTTCGGAACGTTTACCGCTGCTTCCGTGCTTGTGAGGCGTGAATCACTTGATCTACCAAGCGTTCTACGACAAGCCCATCTTCAAGTGTTGGAGCCAAGTTATCCCAACGTTCATCCCCGCAGTGGCGCAAAATAAAGTGATGCAGCGCAGCGAAATGACTGTCCTGGAATATGCCCATTGTTGCCTTCTCATCAGGAAGCAGTGCAAGTGATTCTGGTTCTGGTGTCGCCCCATGACGACCGCTGACTAGATGCAGCTGCGGTTTCTTATCGGTTTCCAAATCGCAAGTGATGCTGCCCTTCGTTCCAACAATGTGCACACGGAACGCATCCTGACCTAATGCAATACGGGATACTTCCACGATTCCTTGAATGCCTTGCTCTGTTACATAATTCATAAGTGCCCAATCATCTACATGAACAGCCAACCGTTCGTCCGTTCCGTTTCCTGCTCTACGGCTCTTAATAAATGTTTCGGTATTGCCATCCACACTCTTCATTTCACCAAACCAATGACGGAGTAAATCAAGTGCATGAACACCGATATCCGTAATAGCTCCTCCTCCAGATAACGAGTTGTCTACCCGCCAACTGTAAGGCCTGGCATCACTTAAATATCCTGAACGCAAATATGCCAGTCTGCACTGAAGCACATCGCCGATCATCCCTTCTTCTAGCCATGCCTTTATCCGCATAACTGCCGGATGATAACGATAGACAAATGCAAGCTGCTGTGTCAGTGTTGAAGGGACATCCTTCAGCACTTGCGCGGTAGAAGAGGCACTTTCTGTTACTGGCTTCTCGCAATAGATGGCTTGATTATATTGAACCGCCATACGGACTTGCTCAGCATGGAGCGCATTCGGCGTACAAATGCTAATTGCTTCCGCTCCATCGTATTGCAAAGCTTCTTCCAAGGAGGAAGTAACATGTACAAAGCCAATTTGGCGTGCCTGATCCAACGTCTGTTCAGGTCGACGGGTAACGAGTGTATTCAATACCGGTGTAACGGGAAGCTGCTTGATAATCGGCATCGTACGCAGTGCAATCATATGCGTCTTAGCGATATTGCCGAAGCCTACGATCGTAAATCCAAGTGTATTCATAGCAGATCCACCTTCCTTGTATCCAGCAACGACTAAGATGTTTCGAATAGAAGTGCCTTGGGAAATGAAATAACTTATTTCTACATTGTAAATAACCATTTCAAGGCTGGCAAGAGCATATAATCGGCTCAACAAGGCGTCGCTTCGACGAAGAGTGATGTCAGAGACTGTCGATTGCAGGCAGTGCGTGATGCAAACAAGCTGCAAGCCGGACTATTTGTCAGGTTCTGCGCTTTCCCGGGAAACTTTTTATGTACAATTGCTTTTCTATTCCCCTGCTTTTCCCCTTCCGCTCGTATCAGACTGCTGGATTTCAAGTCAATCGCCAACGATTTGTATCATAACCTTGATGAAAAAGAAAGAAACGGATTGCTCCGTTTCTTGTAGATGAGCCAGTCATTCCTAATGTAGATTCACTTTGCATATTATTCTCAGTTGGAATGCTGCAGCTATTCAAGCAGTACGTTTCTGTTATACATAAGGAGGCTCCCAGCCTTTTTTACTCCAACCGACTTTCGTTCTAACTACTCGAAGCTGCTCATCAAGCTCTACCTCAACGCCGAACGGCAGCCCCCTTCGATGCCAGAAGCGAACATCATTCCATATGATTTTGTAGCCATCGCTCCAGCGCTGTGTTCGAACGATCACTCGTTCAGCAAATCCAAGAAATGCCCGTACTCCATCTGTCGTTAGGGCTGGCTCCATAACTCGGTCGTCTATGAACAGTTTGTTGTATATGCTGTGTTTCTCAAAAGTTACAGCTGACGATAACCGCAACGGATTGCAGTGCCGTATCCAACCTGTCTCATAATGCTGTTCATACTCAACAACGTACTGCCAGCTAAGCCAAGTGACCTCTGGAACAAGTTGATAATGAAGGCCGCCTGGAAATTGCTCCTGCAATCGATGCAGGAGACGCTGGTGAACCTTCCAACGCCACACGATATACAACAGAGTCACCGCATATCCTCCGATAAATAACCATGCAGCATCTGTTCGCGTCAGCCATAACCAGCTAATCACCCCTATTAGATGAACGACAAATAAGAAAGGATCAAACAAACATAACACATCAGCATGAAGCCATCTGAGCGAAAAAGGCCTTCCAGCTTGAACTCCATATGCATTCAGCCAGTCCAAGCCAATATGCACCATGATTGCAAGCCAAGTATACAGCAGAACGAGCGGCCATTCGTCCCCCACTTGAAATAACCATGAGATCGGCAGACCAATGACAATTGGCCATACGAACCATGCTGGAATCGCATGAGTAATGCCCCGATGGTGGCGCAAATAGGCAGCATAGCTGCGAACTCGTGTAATTGCATCAAAGTCAGGTGCATGTGAAGCAATGAGTGTGGCGGTAAAGATTGCAGAGAACAATCCCGGCTGCTCCGCAACCTGAGGGTGCATACAAGCAGCTCCAGGCAATGAAGTCCCAAGCAGCAAATGACTCGCTGTATCCATCCATAACTCCTCCTTAGCATCACGGTTGCTGAACATACAATTGCCTAGGCAATTGCATATCCAACTAACCCAGTTATGGATAGCGTATCGAGGAACCATTAACGGTGCATTGTGGTGATATTAAGATGTTGTAACGATCGTATGTTCATCAGCAAGAACGGTATTAGAAAATAATTCGCACGCCTCCTGCAGCAGTTCCTCCATCCGTTCATCATTGTATCGTGAACTGAAATGGGTTAACGCAAGCTTCTTAACGCCTGCTGATACTGCTATTTCTGCAGCTTGCCAAGCCGTACTGTGGCCAAACTCATTTGCATTTTCACGTTTATCGTCCATGAAGGTCGCCTCATGCACAAGCAGATCAACACCGTGAGCCAACTTGATTGCATTCTCACATGGACGAGTGTCGCCGAGTATCGTCACTGACTTACCGGGAATTGGGCTTCCAACAACAGAAGACGCTTCTACCAACTCACCAGACGGCAGCACAATATTTTGCCCTCGTTTCAATTGTCCATATAACGGCCCCGGCGGCAGATTCTTCTCCTTTAACAGATTCAAATCAAGTCTGCCTGGCCTCTCCTTCTGCTGCACTCGATAGCCTAAGGATAGAACGCGGTGTTCAAGAGGCAGTGCCGTAACCGCAAATTGTTCATCTTCCCAGATGACTCCAGACTCCACCTCCTGAATATGAAGCTCGTAAGGCAGATACGTTTCACTTAATTCGAACACAGTATGTATAAATCGTTGCAGTCCCACCGGGCCAAAGACGGTGAGTGGAGAAACTCCACCTTGATAGGCACGACTGGACAATAGTCCCGGTAACCCGAAAATGTGATCCCCGTGCAAATGGGTGATAAAAATAAATTCGCACTTGCCTAGCTTTAATGGAGATTGCAGCACTTGATGCTGGGTTCCCTCCCCGCAGTCAAACATCCAGAAGGTTCCGCGTTCCTCATACAGACGCAGCGCCATACTACTTACATTGCGCCTAGTTGTCGGCATGCCTGCTCCTGTTCCTAAGAAGTATATATCCATACTCGTGTAATACCTCCTACTTCTGAAGTAATCCATCCAGCTAAGATTGGTGATATGTATATTTTAAACCTAGTTAACTATTTGTTGTATAAATGATTAACGTGCATAGTATGCCTCACTATGCAAAGATATAATGAGCTCCGCACGCCTGCCGGCAATACGGAGCTCATTGTGTATCTGTAGATAAGAGGGCGTCCCTAATATAGACAACTTACCATTTCCGTTGATAAATCGAAAATGAATTAGAATTATGCCTTATTTATGCTTTATCCACGTTAAAGTATTGCGCTTGCGGATGAGCGAAGACCATCGCGGATACAGATGCCTCTGGCTCCATCATAAATCCTTCTGTTAAGTGGATCCCGATATCCTCAGGCTGCATGAGCTTGAATAATGGTTCTTGATCCTCAAGATTTGGACAAGCTGGATAGCCAAATGAGACTCGAATGCCTTGGTATCTAGCACCAAATCTCTCCTTCATCGTCATCGTTTCTGGATCAGGATAGCCCCATACTTCGCGCATCATATGGTGAATTCGTTCTGCCAGTCCTTCTGCAAGCTCCAACGCTACAGATTGAAGCGCATGAGAACGCAAGTATTCACCCTTCTCCTTCCATTGATCGGCCTTGCCGCGAACATCGTCCCCAGCAGTTACAACCAAGAAGCCTACATAATCCATTACTCCGCTTTCTTTCGTACGGAGGAAGTCTGCAAGACACAAGTAAGGTTCAACCTGCTGACGCGGGAAGGTAAAGGTATGCAGTACTTCCTGAACGTTGTCCGGATTGTATATATGAATAGAATCCCCTTCCGATTGAGCCGGGAAGAAACGATACATCGCGTTCGCTTTTAGCACACCTGCTTGTGATTCTTCCACTAAAATCTGATCAACGGTTTCTTTCAAATCAACAGTCTTAGGATCCCGATTCTTCAGAAGCTGTTCCACAGATCCCTTCAATCCTAAATGATGGCCAAGCAGCATCTGGAAGTTCAAATAAGGGATGACTTGAGGAATTGGAATATCTCGAAGAACGTGACGTTCCAAATCCGGCGGAATGTATACCTCTGCTTCTCTTATGTCCGAGCGTACCGCACGTGTAAGCTCTGGCAACTTCGATTGATTTTCCGCTTCACGAGCTAGACGCTCCTTATGAGCGCGGAGCTCTTCCACTAAATTCTGGCGTTCTGAAGAATCCATAATTCTATTGGCAAGATCAAGACCTTCCATGGCGTCCTTCGCATATAAAACTAATCCATCGTATTCGGGGCTAATCCGATTCTTGGTAAATTTCCGCGTCAATGCCGCACCGCCAACAAGAATCGGCACATTGATTCCAGCTGTTCGCAAGTCTTGTGCGGTTATGACCATCTGCTGTGCAGACTTCACAAGCAAGCCCGACAGACCGATTGCATCTGGTTTCTCCTTGCGATAGGCTTCGATCAATTGATCTGGCGGAACCTTGATACCAAGGTTGACGATTTCATACCCATTATTCGATAAGATGATTTCAACTAGATTTTTGCCGATATCATGCACATCGCCCTTGACCGTTGCGAGTAGAATTTTCCCTTTAACAGCAGACTCGTTCTTCTCCATATGGGGTTCCAAGAAGCTTACCGAAGCCTTCATGACTTCTGCACTTTGGAGCACTTCCGCAACGATGAGCTCATTGTTGTTGAACAGTCGTCCGACCTCTCCCATCCCTTCCATTAACGGACCATTAATGACCTCAAGCGGCGAGTACTTCTGAAGCGCCTCCGTTAAGTCAGGAACAAGACCTTCCTTCGTGCCTTCTACTACATATGAAGCTAACCGCTCTTCAAGCGGCAGGTTGCTAGTCTTTTCTTTCTTCTCGACTTTACGGTTGCGGAACGCAGCTACGAATGCAGCCAGTGTATCATCGTTTGTGTCGTACAATAAATCTTCCGCAAGCTTGCGTTCATGTTCTGGGATGGATGCATAGCGTTCCAACTTCTCCGTATTGACGATCGCGTAATCCAATCCAGCCTTCGTGCATTCATATAGAAAGACGGAATTCAATACTTCACGCCCAGCCTCAGGCAAACCGAACGAGATATTACTGATTCCTAGAATCGTTTGAACCTTCGGAATGGTCTCCTTAATGAGGCGAATCCCTTCCACTGTTTCTTTTGCAGAACCAATATATTGTTCATCGCCCGTCCCAACTGGAAACACGAGTGGGTCGAAGATAATGTTTTCAGGCTGTATACCATAATCATTTACAAGGATGTCGAAGGATCGCTTCGCCACCTCAAGTTTATCTCCACGCGTAATCGCTTGACCACGTTCATCAATCGTACCTACAACCAAGGTGGCACCATAACGATGAACAAGCGGTACGACATGGTCGAATTTCTCTAGTCCGTCCTCTAAGTTAACAGAGTTAATAATCGCTTTCCCTTGCGAATACTTCAACGCCAGTTCCAATACCTTGGCATCTGTCGTATCTATGACGAGCGGTGCCTTAACCTTCTTTACAACTTCCTGCAGAAATTCCTTCATATCAAGAGCTTCGTCGCGATCTGGATCCTGAACGCACACATCGATGACATGTGCTCCATTTTTCACCTGTGCACGTGCGACTTCAGCGGCTTCTTCGATTTTACCTTCAGCGATCAATCGCTTGAATTTGCGCGAGCCGAGAACATTTGTACGTTCCCCTACCATATAAGGGCGGCTCTCATTTTCCACATATACCGTCTCAATCCCGGATACAGCCGGAGGATGTTCGCCGAATGCAGTACGTGGAGCATATTCGAGCAATGTCTCTCTTAGTACGCGAATATGTTCAGGTGTTGTTCCACAGCATCCCCCTGCAATATTCAGCCAGCCCTGCTCAGCAAAGGTTGCGATTTTGCGGGCAAGCGATTCTGGTGATTCATGATAGTGACCATTCTCATCGGGAAGCCCTGCATTTGGATAGCAACTGATCGCAGAGTTCGCGATGGAAGCAAGGGTACGCAAGTGATCGCGCATGAATTCCGGCCCAGTCGCACAGTTTAATCCGATCGAGATTGGCTTCAAATGCTCTAGGGAGATGTAGAATGATTCAATATTTTGACCAGCAAGCGTTGTCCCCATCGGCTCGATCGTCCCCGATATCATGAGCGGCAGCGTGATGCCCGTAGACTCGAATGCCCGTTGAATCGCAATCGAACCCGCCTTAACGTTCAACGTATCCTGTGAAGTCTCCAATAGGAGCGCATGAACGCCTGTTTCAATAAGCGCGACTGCCTGTTCATAATAGCTGTCAATTAGCTCATCAAATGTTACCCCGCCGGTAACCGATAAAGTCTTCGTCGTCGGCCCCATAGCACCGGCAACGAAACGCGGCCATTCTGGTGTGCTGTATTTTGCAGCTGCCTCGACAGCAAGCTTAGCCGCGGCAACGTTCAACTCACGTGCCTGATCAGCAATATCATAATCGGCAAGCACGATACTGGTGGCCCCGAACGTATTTGTCTCTAATATGTCTGCGCCCGCTTCTAAATATTGTTCGTGTATTCTAGAAATGACATCTGGACGTGTCAGGACTAACATCTCATTGCACCCATCCAATTGTTCGCCTCCAAAGTCCTGTGGCGTTAAATCGGCTTGTTGGATCATCGTGCCCATTGCACCGTCTAAAATGAGAATGCGTTCTTGTAGTTGTTCCTGTATCGTTCTCGTTTTCATCGCTCTGCCCACCCTCTGTCTTAAACGTTAAACCCTAGTTTAGCAGATGTGATCCGATTAGAAAAGACTCATGAATGAGTCATCGTAAAATGTTTCTTGCCCAAACATTTCCTCTGTACTATAATTAAATAAATAAATCGCATTGGGAAACGGGGGATTTTGCAAATGGCACAGGTACGTATCCGAAACACGAACGAAATCATAAGTGGCGAAGAAAAAGTTCGTTCTTTCCTATCAGCGCAAGGAGTGCTGTATGAACACTGGGATCCGAACAAACTTGCCCCATCTTTGCGTGATAAGTACGTACTATCCGATGAAGAGAAGCAAGCCATTATAGACACGTATGAAGGAGAAATCCGTGATTTGGCTGAAAGACGAGGCTATCGTACGTGGGATTTGATTTCTTTATCAGACGCTACTCCCAATATCGAAGAGCTGCTAAAGAAATTTGAACAGGTTCACACGCACACAGAAGACGAAGTAAGAGCTATTACGGCCGGAAATGGTATTTTCATAATTAAGGGAAGCGACGACATTGGTTATATGGATGTTGAATTGGAGGCTGGGGATGTAATTTCCGTCCCTGAAGAAAAGCCGCACTACTTCACTCTGATGGATAATCGTCAAATTGTTGCAGTTCGACTATTCATTGAAACAGAAGGATGGATCGCGCATCCGTATTCGGATCCTACTTTCCAACAGGCCTAATTCGGAATCATAATCGATAAAAAACGTCCCATTACTGATATTAAGAGGGGCAGCCCCACAAGATCCCGATTTGGATCTTCTGAGGCTGCCCCTTCTTCGCATAAATTCTTGTTATGTATTTAGATTCTTATTTTACAGTAAATTGCTTCTTCGGCATCGAGTGCATGTCACGAGCAGTCACATGAGAAATGACCGTGTAGGTACCAGCCTTATCAAACGTTTTCTCAATCTGATACGTGCCATCTTTCGTGAGCTTCCCCTCAATCTTCTCGTGGTCAGCCCCATCCAGCCACAACTCGAACTCTACTTTATCTGCATCATCTACCTCTTTCTCTTCTTGTGTGACCTGTGCAGAGATGGTGACAGCTTCATTGATTTTGATTTCTTCCGGCACTTGCAAGTTTACCTTAATCATTGCTCGCATCTCATTTTTGCTGTCTTGTTTATCACTGGAGCCATGACCTGCATGTCCTTCATGACCGCCACCTGCTGACGAGCTATTTCCACAACCGGCTAATAGCATTGCTCCTATTGCCATTGTTAGTACGATTAATTTACTCTTATTGTTGAACATAATCGTCGTTCACTCCTCAACTGTATCCTAGATTTATCGTATCACATTATAGACAGCATTCTCCAATTCCTCATGACTCCATTGGGCTATAATGAGCATCATTGTGTGACGATCCTATGACATTTGTCACATTTACCCTTGTAGTTTCATGTGGAGGGTAATCAAATCAAGGCACTCACACTAATCTTGCCGACACCTCGCGAAGATTACCGTATATCAAAAAGGCCTGTGTTCCCACAGGCCTCTTTGTCATACACGCGGAGTAAGTAATTACATCCCCGCCGATTTATGATTCCTTCGAATTTATCTCATCAATAATTTGCTCAATTTCACGCAAGCTTGCAATCGTATATTCAGGGTGAATATTGCCAGACAATTCAACGCCTTTGCGGTTCAGCCACGCATGATGCATGCCAACATTCTGCGCGCCTAGAATATCCGTCGTTAATTTGTCGCCAATCATGATCCCTTCATGCGGTTCGATGCCGAGCAATGACATCGTGTGCTTGAACAGTTCTGGATCAGGCTTCCCTTGTGGATGATGTCCAGAGATAACGATATGATCGAAATAGGATAGAAGCTCACGCTCTCCATTCAGCTTCTCCTGCTGCAAATCAGGCGATCCGTTCGTTAACAACAATAGTGGATATTGCGCAATCAATTGTCGCAGCACCTCATAAGTCTCATCGTACACATACGAACGAGAACGACGTTCACTCATAAATCGCTCCGCCAGCTCGGCACCTAATGCATCATCAGGTTGACCAGCGGCTTGAAGACCTTGTGTCCATGCAGATTGTCGATACATCGGCGCAAGCTGTTCCAACAATCGAAATTCAGGATGTTCTCCCTCTGCAAATCTCCCCCACAGCGCTTCAAAGGGATTAATCCCAATATTCTGTGTGAAAGGATAAGTCTCATAAGAGGCAAACAATTCACGAGCAGCTTGACGAACCAATGCTTCCAATTGTTCTACATTGACCCCAGTCTTATCTTGCGCGTATTTACAAGTTGCAGCAAAAGCTTCCTCAACACAACGCTCATCCCATAACAAAGTATCATCCAGGTCGAACAGTACAGCACGAATAGCCAAGTTTCATCTCTCCCATCACAGCGACAATGATAACGAATCCTCTATATCGGATTTCTCTATTTTTTCGAGTCTTTCTTCGATGTATCTTCGAATTCAATCTTATGTTGATTTGCGAAGGAACGAAGACGTTCCCCCATTGCATTCGTATCATAACGATTCAGCACTCGCGAGAAAATCCAATTCGCACCTTTCCCCGTGTGTTCAATAACAACATAACCAGGTTGGATCGCAATTTTCTTCATATCCTTTGCAGACAGAGTACGGAGACGATTCCAGCGAATCGTAGATACCTCACCTGCTCCAACACGAAGAAATGGTCTTCTCAGGAATAATATAATCCCCAATCCGACGTAACACACGATTGTGATCCAATATAGAGTTGGATATTGATTGTCCGTAATGATACCGCCCAACAATCCATACATAATGGCGAAGGCGATTAAAGCGATTGGCATAATGAAGCTGCGTCCTTTAAACTCTTCGTGTGCAGGCTTGCCAGCAGCGAACGTCGGCTTGCCTTGCTTCATTCGCTGTTTGTTTAACTTTTCACTATTTTGACGGACTTTACGTTCCCAACTGCGAGACATGAATTCGCAACCCCCTGTATAGTAAACGAATAATGTGAATCCATCGTTATCGATGAAGGTTCATTTAATGAACGATCCCGTTCGATCCAGAGTTATCTGTTCCTTCTTCATCTTCTACATAGCGAATAGTGTCTAATTGATTGCGTACCTGCTTGCGGAATAGAACCAAATATTCCTCGCGCAGTTTCGCGCGTTCTTCCATTTCCTCATCGCTCAGCCCAACTGTCTTATGTTTGCGGGCCAATTCATTAATTCGTGCAATAAGCTTGTCGATATTCATCAGGTACCTCCATGTGTGTAAGCATATGTTCTACTTTGACATGGAGGTAACAGCTTGTCAAGCAAGCAGCAAGAAAGCTTTTATATCGCAAAAAAGAGGCCTCTTCGGGCCTCCTACCTTCTGCTCTTATGTATAGGAATGCAAAGCTTCTCAACCGTAAATTCGACAATGACCCCGACTCATCGGATCGGAACGAGCAATACTTCTCCTGCCGGTAAGATATCACCTTTCAATTGATTCATCTCAACGATTTCATATATAAACTGACGCGTATCCGTATGTTCTGGCTTATAAGAGGATGCAATCCCCCAGAGTGTATCTCCAGGCTGAACAAGTACGCGCTCCACAGCAGCTCCATTTACAATTTCCGTTTGGCTATCATCCATGCCAAGCGCTTGAACAATGCTTCCACAAGTAATGAACAACAATACAATCAGGCTCATGATGAATCGAACACGTAAAGGAAACAAACGCTTCTTCTGAATAGGTTGTGAAGCTGTTGTCGACACCTTATAGATTGAACGATATGTTGTATACATCATAAATGACTCATCTCCCAAACACTTGTTCTGTTATCTTGTATAATTTAATCTAACACGAACACACGTTTGAGTCAATGCCTTTTTAGAACGTTCGTTCCCCTTTTTATATTATCGAAAAATAAGCATTTAGCCTCATTTAACTTTCTCTTGTTTCTCTCTCGTAATTTACGAACTTCTCACAATCTTTTTCTTCAGAATCTTTAGAACTTATGTTTGTACGAACGGAGGTTCTGTGGTATAATTTTGTCAAAAGAGTATTCATTGGAGTTGATACCCTTGTCTAAAATATCAAGTCGTCAACAAGCTATCCTTGATTTTATACGTGATGAAGTTCGAGCTAAAGGTTATCCGCCTTCTGTTCGTGAAATAGGCGAAGCCGTTGGTCTAGCATCCAGTTCCACTGTTCACGGTCATCTTGATCGACTCGAGAAGAAGGGATTCATTCGACGTGACCCTACGAAGCCTCGTGCTATTGAACTGCTTAGCCATGATCAATCTGAACGTTCAACAGACTTCTCTCGCTCCTTCGCACGCGTGCCGGTCGTTGGGAAAGTAACTGCAGGCGAGCCAATTACCGCAACAGAGAATATTGAAGATTACTTCCCTCTTCCTATGCATATGGTGGGAGATGACGAGAATGTATTCATGTTGTCGGTCATGGGTAATAGTATGATTGAGGCTGGTATACATAATGGCGACTTTGTCATCGTGCGTCAGCAGCAGACAGCGAACAACGGTGATATCGTGGTAGCCATGACTGAAGAAGATGAAGCAACGGTTAAGACTTTCTATCGTGAGAAGGATCATATCCGCTTGCAGCCTGAGAATCCAACCTATGAACCGATTCGCTTACAGCATGTAACGATTCTGGGCAAAGTTATTGGTTTGTTCCGTGATTTTCATTAAGACATTACATTGATGCCTCGTTCTCTTCTTTTTAAGAAGGGAGCGAGGCATTTTTGCTTTCTTATTATTTCATATCATTTGCTGAACAGTACCTGAACAATCTCATCTAGAAAAGAAGCTTCATAAAATTCGACTTTCTCTCCTTATCTTCATCGAAACAACCTCACCACTGTTCACTCTTATAAACCCTAATCGTTCGAGAGATTTATACCACATCGAATATATACACACATCAACTTTAGCAATAAATATTTATTGTATAACAATAATTTTTTATTGACTAAAAGTATTTATTTGAATAGGATAATACCTAATGATACACCTCGTATAACTGTTCAAAATTCATTTTCACGAACACAAGGTAGGAGATAACTATGAATAACTTTTTCAAACTAAAATCATTCCTCAATTTTGGCTGGCACCAGGCAATGTCCTGCTTGTTCCCCGCTTATATTTTCGCGATGTTGGCACTCACGAAGATCATAGACATTCCATTTATGCATCGCTATGATTTCCTATTGCTTGTTTGTATCTTGGCGCAGGTTCTAATGATCCGGTTTGGGATAGAAACAATGGATGAATGTAAAGTAATCTGTATGTTCCATTTCATCGGTCTTGCACTTGAAATATTTAAAATCCACATGGGATCATGGGGCTATCCGGAAGACGGTTGGTCTAAAATACTGGGTGTTCCTCTATATAGCGGATTTATGTACGCAAGTGTGGCAAGTTACTTATGTCAAGCGTGGCGACGACTGCAGGTCAAGGTAAATCGATACCCTTCTGCTTGGTTAACGATTCCGCTAGGTGCGGCGATTTACTTCAACTTCATGACTCATCACTTCATTTACGATTTGCGTTGGGTTTTGATGATTTTGCTATTCGTCATCTTCTTTAGAACCTACGTGGAATATACCGTATTAGGCGTGACACGAAGAATGCCGATTGTTCTGTCGTTCGTCTTAATCGGATTTTTTATATGGGTGGCTGAAAACATCGGGACTTTCTTGGGCGCATGGTATTATCCACATCAGACGAACGGCTGGAATCTCGTAAAGTGGGGAAAATTCAGCTCATGGTTTTTGCTTGTCATCGTTTCCTTCATGATCGTCGCCCATCTGAAGCATGTAAAAGGAGGACACTTCAAGAGAAATAGTCATACTCGCTTCAATGAGTCGACATTTCAGAAGTAAAACGCAATCTTTTAAATACAAAAGCAAAAAACCTAGAGCCCTAACAGCTCTAGGTTTTGTTACAGTATTCCTTGAATTGCTACTAAAAACTCATATAAGAAATACCCCGCGAACCCAAATAAAATCAGTCCTGCGATAATAGACATCCGCTTAATCATAGTTCGGCTCATTACTCTTCTCGTGACAGCCACAATGGCAAGCAACCCAACATCATGGAGGAGGATACCAGCTAATATTCCTGCACCTACGATTAGAAATTTAGCCGGTTGTGTCGTATCATACGAATCAGATAGCACCGCACCAAAAACGGAAATCCAAAACACAAGATTACCTGGCGATATAGCGACGAGCAGTCCATTTCGGTAGGAACTGAAAAATGATGCATTCGGTTTATCGCCAGCCAATGTAATGCCTTGATCCGAGTTTTTGATGGAATCATAGCCTAAATAAATTAAAAAACATGCTCCGATGAGCCACATAGGGATTTGAATAACAGGGATGGCAAGCACGGAAGCCAAGCCCATATATAAGGCAACGATTAATAGAAAATCAATGGTCATTCCACCTAATCCAACAGCCCAGCCATGCATAAAACCCTTTTTCATCCCTTGCTTCGTCATTTCAACGGTCATGGCGCCTACAGGCATTGCAACGGCAAGCCCCGCTAGTAAATACGTGAAGAAAAGATTCAATTTCCAACACTACTTTCTATATGTAATAGTTGCTAGTCAATATACACTATACTATATAAATACATAATATTATATATTTATGCATGACAAACTTGAAAATATTTAGGCAAGTTGACATATACTAAAAATGAACCACTATTGATATGTATGTAAGAGAACCAAATACTTCATCATATTTAACTACTCAAAAGCTCCATTTGAGCGCATTTCTTCTTCCGATAAATTCTGAGATAAATTCGTTACAATCGTTCCTGGGTGATCAGATAATGCACTACATTAAATTCCTTACCTCGTTTAACCAACTCAACTGCAAATAATGTTATATATCGATTATATTCCCATCTGTGAACTTGCGTTCTATTTAAGTACGCTATTTCATCCAAGTGATATAACTGAGCAAACAGCCAATTCCCCTAACATGTAGGAAATTGGCTGTTTATCTTTTACACAATATCTTAGCGTAGGGTTGAATGTATAAAGTTAATACTCTATTGGGTACAACAAACAATCAGCTTAGAAATAGTTCATACTCATTGCATCACGTATTTCTAACATCGTTTCTTTTGCTACAAGGCGTGCTTTTTCTGTACCCGACATAAGAATTTCATCGATCTTTTTGGGTTCGTTTTGATACATTCTTCTCCGTTCTCTCATTGGTTCAAGTAAATGGTTGATACTTTGCGATATCTTTCGTTTGCACTCCATACATCCAATCTGCCCCTTTTTACAACTTTCATAAATCTCATCGGAGCCTTCTTTACGAAATGCTTGATGATAAGCGTAGACTGGGCAAATTTCAGGATGTCCGATATCCGTTTTATGGATCCGCGCAGGATCAGTTGTCGCTTTCTTTAGCTTCTCACTAACCTCTTCTTGAGTGGAGTCCAAATTGATCGAGTTACCTAGACTTTTGCTCATTTTATTATTTCCATCTAATCCGACCAGTCGTGGAACATCACCTACAAGTGGTTTTGGTTCCACTAACACAGGTTTATAAAGTTGGTTAAACCGCCGGACAATTTTCCTTGTTTGTTCGATATGAGGAACTTGGTCTTCTCCTACTGGAACCAAAGTCGCCTTACAAAAGGTAATATCAGCCGCCTGGCTTACGGGGTAGCCCAGGAATCCGTAATACATATCATGGAATCCACGTTCTGTGGCTTCCGCTTTTATAGTAGGATTGTGACGTAACGAATTGACCGTAACAAACATGGAAAAATAAGTGGTTAACTCAGCAATCTCTGGGATCAAACTCTGAATAAATATTGTTGCGCTATCAGGGTTAATACCTGCTGATAAATAGTCCAATGCCACATTGCGCAAGTTTTGTTTAATTGATTCAGGTTTTTCAAAATGAGTAGTCAGGGCTTGAACATCTGCAAGTATTAAAAAAGTTTCGTATTGGTTTTGCAACTCCACACGATTTTTTAAACTGCCAACGTAATGGCCAAGGTGCAGTTTTCCTGTAATCCGATCGCCTGTCAAAATTCGTTCTTTCACTTATGTTCCTCCTCATAATGTTATTTCTGAAATGCAATCTTGTGATCCACCAACCATCATCCATGGCCATCACCCCTTTCAAGTAATATAAAAAAACCTCGCCCAATAAAGGACGAGGTTTTCGTGGTACCACCTTTTTAATCGCTGTTAGCGATTCACTCTAAAGTACGGCAAGATGGTTTAACCATCAATACGATACTCCTCTCATGATAACGGAGAGAGAATCCCGGCAAAGCCTACTCAATTCAGCGGAGCGATTCAGAAGCCCATTCGGCATCAGGTGAGGATCGGTTCACAGCATCCACCGACTCTCTGAACCTCATTATCTGATACGTACTTGCTCTTCATCAACATCGTTGATCCGTTCATATATAATTGAAAGTATTATAATGGATAACAATCAGTAAATCAAATAAAATTGCATCTTTCGCAGCTCGTTGGGAATCATTTGATTGAATCGATCCAAATACTGTTGTATTTACGAAGGATCCCGCTATGGATGAATTTAGGGGATAATGGAAAATTACATCTAGGAAAAAGAAATAAGAGCCGGGGGATGCCCATACGGCTCTTATTTGCTTACCGGTGTGCCAGCACAACACCAGTATTTCAAACAGATTTGCAGTGTACAGATACAGAGCTATGAAATCAGTCTACTTAGATGCTAAAAAATAAATGAACGGGAAATGATAACCAACAAAATGAACAAGACCAAGATTACACCAATCGAAGTGAAACCTCCAAATCCACATGAGAAACCTCCAACAACTTCACCCATATGCGTTAACCTCCTCTCGTTTGGCACATTTACATCGTATAAATGTTACCTTCATTCTGACCCGGCTATTTCCTATACTGAATTAATTAGGCGGTGTTGCCCCTTCAAAGGGTAGAATTCCACGACTCCGTCCATTGAATTGGCTCTTATTCGAACTGGCCTTTATGCCCCCTCGACAACAGGATATTCAAGTTATCAATACTGAAGATGCGTCATTAGTAAATTTGATCCTCGTGAAATGCCTATGGGGGAATTGTGTGAGCTCAGATCATTTTATCAAATTAACAAAAGCTGCCACAGAGTACGATGACCAACAAAATAAACAGAACCAATATTATGGCTGTAGAAGTAAAGCGATGATGATGACCAATTTCACTCATTTGAGATGCCCTCCTCTCGCTAGATACAATACATATAGTATTAAGGTAGTTATGTGCGTGTCTCGGCTATACCCTATTCATTGTAAAAAATACTAAGATCCACAGACTTCCGTTCCCGCAGTGCTTTATTAAGCCTGTTTCATATTCCGCTATAAACCATGCTCATTGTTTTTGGATAGACACCGTATTCAACTCCCGATTCCAAGCTATCATCAGATAGCCTACAGCTTCTATGCACCGACACATAGGTAAAACGACCTAACAAGTGCGCTTATACAGCTCATTCTCTACTTCAACATCGGCTACCTACTTGCCTCATTTTATGGACTGTAGAAAGTGCCGATTACTTCTTGACCCATTCTCGAAAGGTCGATTAATCCCTCACTATCAAAACCAACGAAGCATCCGTAACATTCATCCAAGCTTGTTCATAATAAACAGGCTACGCATCCATACTAAGAAAAAGGCAAGGAGCTGGCGCCAAAATGAGTATATTCCCGGAAGTTGCCAAAGGAAATCAATTGCAGGAAGGAACCGAAACTCAAAAGGTTGCGGATGTGATTATCAACCAACTGAAATTATGGGGCGTTAAGCGGATTTACGGGGTGATCGGGGATACCATTTTTGGATTGATGGAAGGTCTCTCACGCCAGAATGATTTGGAATGGATTGGGGTAAAACATGAGTCTGTCGCTGCCATGATGGCGTCTGCCGAAGCCAAATTAACCGGTCGAATCGGAGTATGCGCCGCGCAAATGGGACCTGGTTTGACTAATTTAATGACTGGCCTAGGAGATTCATACTTAGATCGCGTTCCAGTCTTGGCTATATCAGGTCAAGCGCCTACCCCCAAGATCGGAACAGCGTATAAGCAGTATATTGATCAGCAGGGACTAGTTCAGGCGATTACCGGGTTCAGCCGAATTGTCGTTCATCCTAATGCAGTCGTTGACACCTTAGCACAGGCCATGTTTACGGCAATGGAACAGGCAATTCCCGTTCATCTTTCCATCCCTTCCGATCTATGGACACTTCCCTGTGGGACACAACCGCGCGAACCTATTCGAATAATAAATCAAATAGCTGGACAGAGCCAACTCCAACAAGCGGCGAATCTTATGCTTAAGGCGAAACGCCCCTTGATCCTTGCTGGCAATCGAGCAAATCATGCCTGTGATGCGATCCGGAAACTGGCTGATAGCTGGGGATGCGGAATTGTCGTGAGTTACGGAGCGAAGGGAATAATTCCGGATTCTCACCCTTACCTGCTCGGCGGTTTGGGCGAAGGCGGGAATCCTTTTGCAAGCGACTTATGCAAACAAGCGGATGTCGTCCTTGCCATCGGTACCTCTTGGTGGCCGGAATATCATGTCCCTAAAAATGCGCAAGTGATCCATATCGAAGAACGGATATCAGCTATCGGCGAGGTCATTCCGTCACAAGTCGGGATCGTCGGTAATATCGCAGAGATAATTCAAGCACTTACAGAAGGCATAACAGACTACCGTTCAAATCCAGATTGGTTGCAGCTCGTGAACCACTGTAAACAAGTCTGGAATGAACAAAATAAACTAGAACGCGCCATCTCATCGTCACCACTTCATCCCGCATTGATCGTCAGCGTCGTTGAACAACACATTGACAAGGACGCCATTATTGCGCTGGATGAAGGAGATGTTACCTTATGGTTTCTAAGAAACTTCAGGGGAACCGCCCATCATTTGGTGTTGTCGGAGCGTTGGAGAACGATGGGGTTTGGATTGCCGGCCGCAATGGCAGCAAAATGTTCATTTCCGAACAGGCAAGTCATTTGTGTTACAGGGGACGGCGGATTAGGAATGGTACAGGCGGATTTGATTACAGCCGCACGTTACGGACTTCCCATAACAGTCATCGTTTTCAATAATGGAACCCTGCAAATGGAACACGACAAAATGATGATGAAGCATCTTCGCCCGTTTGGGACGGAAATATCGAACCCGAATTTCGTCAAAATTGCAGAAGCGTCTGGATGGGTAGCCAAACGAGCGAAAACGAATGATGAGCTTCGCATCGCCTTAGATGAAGCGAAATCAACCTCCAAACCTTACCTCATCGATGTCCCGACGGCAAAAATAACGCATCCGGATTTTCAAATCCAAAAATAAAGGAGCATGATTATATGACATCGGCAACCGAAAAACATCCTACCTCCGTAACCATGCCCAAACCTCCTTATCCACTTCAGCACCAAGATGAGCAGCCCGGTATTGAGTCTCTGATGAACCCGCGTCCCATTTATGACGATCCGAACTACAAACCGAGCGGCAAACTCAAAAATAAAGTGGCCATCATTACCGGAGGAGACAGCGGCCAAGGACGAGCCATAGCGGTAGCCTTCGCCAAAGAAGGCGCAGATGTCGTCATTGTTTATCTCAACGAACATACAGATGCTGAAGAAACCAAACAGATTGTCGAGCAAAAAGGGGGTAAATGTCTGTGTATTGCCGGGGATCTTGGCCAAGAAGATTTTTGCAAACAAATCGTGGAACAGACTGTCACACAATTCGGCAAACTGGATATTCTCGTGAATAACGCGGCTGAGCAGCATGTTCAGAACAATTTAGAAAGTATTACATCCGAACAGATGGAAAGAACGTTTCGAACCAATTTTTTTTCGGTATTTTTTTTAACGAAGGCCGCCCTTCCCCATATGAAAAAGGGAAGCAGCGTTATCAATGCCGCCTCCCTCACTGCCTATGAGGGGAATGAACAGCTCATCGATTATTCAGCCACCAAGGGCGCCATCGTTGCTTTTACCCGGTCGCTCTCAAAATCGTTGCACAGCCGAGGCATTCGAGTAAACGGCGTTGTCCCAGGAAGCATATGGACGCCTCTTATTCCCGCATCCTTTCCTGCCGCTCAAGTCGCGAAGTGGGGAGAAAAAAATCCAATGGGACGTGCAGGGCAACCTTGCGAGGTCGCACCCGCGTATGTATTTCTGGCATCGGAAGACGCATCGTATATTTCCGGACAGTTCATTCATGCTACAGGTGGTGTTATTGTGAACAGCTGAGGAGATCCAGCTTCGTGTAGATCCGAAAATCGAAACCTTTCCCGTTCTTTTATCGTCCTCGCAAGCCATATAAAGATGCCAAAACTAAAAAGAGCCGCGGGATTCCCTACGGCTCATACTCGTGTTATATCAGTTATACAACTCTCTTAAACTTCAGAGTGTAATCTTTACCGTAATCATTAAACCCATGTGAGGATACTCTGATGTATGCCTTATGCCCATTATAAAGCGAATGCCAAATATTTTTCTCAATTGTGTTGTCATTGTATTCGGTTACTTTAATAATTCTCCCGTTTGAATCTGTTTCGATAAGCTGAAGATCGTAAATAACTCCTGGCTGGGGCTTCATACTAATATGGAAACCCATTGCACTCTGATCACCATTTGTATAATCGATCACATAGTAATCATAGTCATTGATATTATCAATTGGTAAAGTGAATTGGTCTTCATATGAGTACCCCCATCTATAAAGCATCACAGCTTCTTGTAGGGTATCACCGAAACCCGTGTATGCAAAAACAGAAGGCGAAGTCACTACCATTACTACTGCCATCAAAAACGCGACAAACATTTTTTTTGCTTTCATAGCCTCACTTCCCTTTCATTTAGTATAGTAGGGATTCACACCCATATATCAACATATTAACTCAATAGGGTATATTTGTAAATATAATATGATAATTGTCTTTATACCTAGTTATCTACTTTTTTTCAAATAATCACACATAACTCCTTTCCATCCCAAGCATTGACTTTCCTCCAGCCAATTCAACTACTTCACGTAATGGCATAATGGCTCGACCAACCCGTGCCCCATCAATTTACTTAACGCCTCTTCACCATTTGATTGTATATGGCGCATCATAGCATCATTGAAGATGTCAGTAAGCATTTCATGATAGCCTTCGTTTTTTGTTTGAATGCTTATTGGCTTGCCGAAGCCTACATTCTGATAAATAAGCTTTCGTGTAAACGCATTTGGAAGCTTATTGAGCTCCACTTGCACCTATAGCAATGCGTACACGTTCAAGGATATCTGTTTCATTCTTGTAGTAGTTTTCACCGGTAATCATCCATTCGCGTTTCTTTGATTTCTTCCAGTCGCCTATTTCTATCTGAATGATGTCAGGAAGAATAGCTGCGGTCATGGCTCCATCTTTCAAAATTGTCTCGATATTCTTCATTTCATCCCCAAACTGAAAAAACAGGTGCATCCTCCTTTCTTAAGAAGCATCCGGGAAGTACACGCCACCTTTACGTTTGACCACACCACGAACGAAATACCGATCTCCGTCCATTTGGTGATCATTTTCCTTGACTGGTTTGTCTTCTCCCCTTGCTGCTGCCTTCTCATCCCATACATAGCTTGAAAACTCACGCAGTGTTTCTTTGCAGCAATCGTTGTATTTAATCAATCCTTCGACAAGCGCCGAAGCGACATCCCGTATTTCTTCCACGACATTATTGTCAGCCTTGATTACACGGAATACTCCGCGTTCTTAATACAATAAAAAAGCCGCTGAATAATCAGCGACTTTGATAATCTATGGTTTATTTGGGCCCTTGTTTATAAAGCCAACCTTGGTAAACTCCATACAATTTCTTACTACCATCATATCTAATTGCAACAAGATCGAGTGTACCAGCATATTCCCCTCTCACATAAAAATAAGTCTTTGGAACATTTTTTTCCCCAAAATAGTAGTCTTTACTGAGAATATCTTTCACCCACATCTTTGCGCCCACGTGTTCAGCAGCAATCTTTACTGCGCTTGATTTTGCGGCAGCAAATCCTGTTGTAGGAGCCAAAACACTTGCCAGTAATGCTGCAGTTGTACCGATTACGATTAGTGCTTTTTTCATCGTAACATCCTCCACATATTGGTATTTTTGTTTTACAACCCAATTGTATCCTAATATATGGAAATAGGCAATAGATTTAGTATATTCTATTTAAAATAAAATACCGCCCCCCTAAGGAGCGGCTATATGGACGAAAAGGTTAAAATTACCTGTGAACCAGAAAGAGATTTCTCCGTATTATTACTTAACAACAGGAGGTGATACTATGGAACGTTTAGAACAATTTGCAAAAGACGTGTTAGAAGTAGTGATTGACGTTGTAATTGAGACGGCAATAACATTGATTCGCTAACTTATAACATTGATTCGCTAACTTATAACATTTTCCTTTGGAGATGTTAGACGCTGCGCGGTTTCCACCGGAAGTGTACGGTATATCGCTACATTGCGTCCGTACCCGGAGTTGTTCGCCGCGCATGTTCGTGTTTCCCTTTACGTCTATGTTACTATCTTACATTGGTAAATCCATGACAACTTTAAACGGTAATTAATCCATCCTTTGAAAAAAAGGAGCGGTAATAATTTATTTGGTGTTGTACTCATTCACTTCGAACGTTAGTATCTTATCAAAGATAACGTAGTCTTTACGTGCGCTGAATGGCCCTTTATTGTTATTGTGCTTGTTGATTGCATAGGAAGCTGTTCCCGAGCCAGCCTGCTTATTTTCGTACCAAGTGATGAAGGCATTTACTTCTTCCATACTAAGATCGAATTCTTTTTCAAGACCAGTATTCATTGTGACAACTAAGATAGCTCTTTCACCTGTTGGTTCTGGAATAGGTTGTTCTGGCTTAGTATTATCATCGTCTCCAAATACCTCAACAGTTCCTACAGCCTTGTTAGCTGTAGTATTACTGGTTCCTCCAAAAACATATATTTTGCCGTTTAAAACAACAGATCCCGCACCAGTTCTTGCCTCGTTTAAACTAGGGAATGGACTCCATGTAGTTGCATTCTCTATCCGTATGGCTCGCACAATTTGATCTAACACATACGTAACTCTTACGTTGTCGCTATGGTGATCAAATCCTTAATGCTGGAATGTGAACTGTAGGCTCATCTTTGTTCGTGTTTCCTTTACCGGTAGCGAATTTCTTAAGTTGAGAAGGGGATATCCCTCTGTACACAATCCCTTCAAGTACATTCCCATTTAGATTCCGCAGACAATGCCCCCAAAATAAAAAACCCCAGAAGCCTTACGACTCTAGGGTTTAGATGAATTAATATAATGTCATGTATTGATCGCGTTCCCATTGGTGAACTTGCGTTCTGTACATATCCCATTCAATTTCTTTCAATTCCAAGAAGTGCTGCAATGCATGATCACCCAGTGCATCGCAAATCGTCTCGTCGCGCAGAAGCTCTTCCAATGCTTCCTTCAAGCTCGATGGCAAGCTTGGGATGCCTTCAGCCAGACGTTCTTCTTCTGTCATAACGTAAATGTTACGATCCGTAGGAGCTGGAAGGTCTGACTTCTTCTTGATGCCTTCCAATCCTGCTTTTAAAATTACCGCTAGAGCCAAGTACGGGTTCGCCGCTGGATCCGGGTTGCGGACTTCAACACGCGTGCTCAAACCACGGGATGCTGGGATACGAACCATTGGACTGCGGTTGCTTGCAGACCATGCCACATAACATGGAGCTTCATAGCCAGGAACTAAGCGCTTATAGGAGTTGACCGTTGGGTTCGTGATTGCCGCAAATCCGCGAGCATGCTTCAATACCCCCGCCATAAATTGGCGTGCTGCCGGACTCAAGCCAAGCTTATCGCTTTCATCGTAGAACGCATTCTCCTTACCGTTGAACAAGGAGATGTTACAGTGCATACCTGAACCATTCACACCGAACAGCGGCTTCGCCATGAATGTAGCGTGCAAGCCATGCTGACGAGCAATCGTCTTCACGACGAGCTTGAAGGTTTGAATTTGGTCTGCTGCCTTAATTGCATCTGCATATTTAAAATCGATCTCATGCTGACCAGGAGCTACCTCATGGTGAGAAGCTTCAATTTCGAAGCCCATCTCTTCCAGCTTCAACACGATTTCGCGGCGGCAGTTCTCACCAAGATCCGTCGGTGCCAAGTCGAAGTAACCGCCTTGGTCGTTCAGTTCCATCGTCGGATTGCCCTTGTCATCCGTCTTGAACAGGAAGAATTCCGGTTCTGGACCTACGTTCATAGACGTGAAGCCAAGTGCTTCTGCTTCCTTCAAGGCTTTCTTCAAAATTCCGCGCGGGCATCCTGCAAACGGCGTTCCATCCGTTGTGTATACGTCGCAAATCAATCTAGCGACACGATCTTCCGTTACCCATGGGAAGACAACCCAAGTATCCAAATCTGGGACAAGATACATATCGGATTCTTCAATGCGCACATAACCTTCAATTGAAGAACCGTCAAACATCATTTTGTTATCCAGTGCCTTAGGCAATTGGCTTACCGGAATTTCGACATTCTTAATCGTACCGAGCAAATCCGTAAATTGCAGACGGATAAATCGTACATTTTGTTCCTTCGCAATGCGTTCAATGTCTTCTCTGGTATAACCCACAGGGTAACATCTCCTTCTCCATAAGCATGATTAGATTCATATCTATTTTGTAAAGAAACGAGACAGTTCGCCTTGGATCAGCGATACTTGCCCCGGTCTATTACCGGCTATAAGCTGCTGCTTCAACATGCGGTGCAATTGGAGATCGGACAATTCCTTGCGTTTGCTCTCCGAAGCTTCACTAAGCACAGTTGCCTCTTCCGATTCCTTCGTTACCGGATTCAGTACCTGCTTAATGCCTGCTATGTTGACTCCCTTTTCAATAAGTGACTTGATTTCAAGCAATCGCTCTACGTCATTGAAGGAAAAGAGACGCTGGTTTCCAGAAGTACGAGCAGGCATAATTAATTCATGCTGTTCGTAGTAACGAATTTGACGAGCCGTCAAATCCGTCAGCTTCATCACGATGCCGATTGGAAACAACGCCATATTTCTGCGAATTTCATCTCCCACTGCTTATCAACCTTCCTAGTTTGTCATAAAAGAAAGTTTACGTGCTGTGTGCGCTAACTGACATCCTAGTCTAACAACGCCTGTTACGCGCGGTCGCTCATCAGTGAATTTACTCCGATCAGAGTATGTGCTATGCCTTTCTTGTTCTCATTTTATCCCCTGGAAGCAAACGTGTCAATGGATGTCAGGAAATCTAACAAAATAATTTTATAGCTCTAGCAAGCCTCGATCAACCATGGTTTGCAGTGCTGTCAGCGCTCCGAGCTTCGCATGCGCATACGTAAGCCCACCCTGCATGTATGCTGTATATGGCTCACGAATCGGCGCATCGGCAGACAACTCCAAGCTTCCCCCTTGAATGAAGGTACCTGCCGCCATAATGACTGGATGCTCATAACCAGGCATGTCCCATGGTTCAGGCACGACGTGCGCATCAACGGCCGAGGCTTTCTGAATCCCCTGCACAAACGCGATTAGATGATCGGCTGTATGGAATCGCAAGGCTTGAATCAAATCAGTACGAGACGCCTTCCAATGCGGCGAGGTCTCAAACCCAAGCTCCTCGAACAAGGCTGCTGCAAACACACTGCCTCGCACTGCTTGTCCAACGATGCTTGGCGCTAAGAAGAGACCTTGATACATCGAACGTGTCATCCCTAACATAGCTCCGACTTCTCCGCCAATTCCCGGTGCAGTTAAGCGAGAGGCCGCTGCTTCCACATACAGGCGCTTACCGACAATATAGCCGCCTGTTTCAGCAATACCGCCTCCTGGGTTCTTAATAAGCGAGCCGGCCATTACATCAACACCTAGCTCCGTCGGCTCCTGCAGTTCTGTAAATTCCCCGTAGCAATTATCCACGAACACAACAACATCCGGCTTAATCGCTTTTACTTGCCGTACCATCTCACCGATCTGTTCAACCGTGAAGGATGCTCTCCATCCATAACCGCGTGAACGTTGAATGCCTATGACTTTCGTACGCTCGGTTATGCTTTCACGCACATGCTCCCAATCTACATCTCCTGCCTCAGTCAGCGGCACCTCATTATAGGATACTCCCCAATCACGCAGAGAGCCTGTCCCATCATTCTCTTTGCCAATCACCTTATGCAGCGTGTCGTACGGTGTCCCCGTAATGTATAACAATTCATCGCCAGGGCGAAGTACGGCGAATAGAGCCGTCCCAATCGTATGTGTGCCTGATACAAAATGAGGTCGCACCAATCCCGCTTCCGCACCGAACACTTCAGCATATACCTCATCAAGCACCTCGCGTCCACGGTCATTATAGCCATACCCCGTCGATCCCGCAAAGTGAAAATCACTCACATGATGCTTCTGAAACGCCTGTATAACCTTCCATTGATTCCGCTCTGCGATTCGCTCGATTCCCCGTACCTGCCCAGCAATCTTCTCTTCGATTTGCTGCTCCAATTGCTCCAGTCTTGCTGTAAATTGCATATTATCCATTCCCCTTGATCCATTCCCATGAAGGAAAGCTTATTTATTGATGTAATCTTTCAACTTATATCCATGCTGCTCAGCAGCTAGCCGATCCAACCGAACCTTAAGCAGCAGATCATTCTCGTCAATCTCCTGCTCCAGAACCTCTCCCAGTCGATAGATCAAGGCAATTAAATCCCCACGATCCGCGGATATTCGGTAGGTAACCGTTTGGCCGGACAATTGATCTTGCACTGCCTGCCGAATACGCTCCAGATCCCCTTCATCATAAGCGCTTATAATAAAGTGATCTTTATCATGCGGCAGCATCTGTCGTTGTTCTGGGGTGCACAGATCCTTCTTATTATAGAGAACAATTTGCGGCTTGGCTCCCGCTCCTAATTGCTGCAAAATATCCTCTACGACCCGCATATGATCCTCTCGCATCTGCGAAGAAGCGTCCATCACATGCAAAATGAGATCAGCTTCGTTCACTTCCTCTAATGTCGCACGAAAAGCCGCTATGAGATCATGAGGCAAATTTTGAATAAAGCCAACCGTATCCGTTAAGACCACTTCCTTGCCGCTAGGAAGCTCCCACTGGCGAGAAGTCGGATCCAGCGTCGCAAACAATTGGTTCTCCACATACACATCCGCCTGAGTCAGTTGTCGCAGCAGCGTTGACTTCCCCGCATTCGTATAGCCGACAAGCGCAACCTGGTACGCTCCTGTCTTCTTGCGGCGCTCTCGATGCAGATTGCGGTTGCGAACGACTTCATGCAGGTGACGCTTCAAGTCAGTTATACGTCCTCGAATATGGCGGCGATCCGTTTCCAATTGAGATTCCCCGGGCCCTCTTGTGCCGATACCACCGCCTTGACGCGACAGGTTCTTCCCGTGTCCGGATAGACGAGGGAGCAGATATGACAATTGTGCCAGCTCCACCTGAATGATACCTTCTCTTGTTTTTGCTCGTTGTGCGAAAATGTCGAGAATGAGCTGAGTACGGTCTACAATCTTCACATCCAACGCTTGTTCCAGGTTGCGGACTTGAGCGCCAGACAGCTCTTGATCAAAAATAGCGGTCGTTGCACCCATCTCATCAATGACCGCCTTGAGTTCTTGTACCTTGCCTTTTCCTATGAACCATCTAGGATCACGGAATTCACGCTGCTGTGTCATGGTGGTCAACACCTCAACGCCAGCCGTTTCCGCCAGCTGCACCAGTTCGTCAAGCGAATATTGGGGATCAACCCCGCTCCGCTTGACATCATCTGTTATTAAAGTCACGAGCACCGCTCGATCGGGTATATTTTGATTCGTTTGGTGAGGCTCTTTTCGCATTCGCGTACATTCTCCTTATCGGTTCATCATCCATATTTCCATCGAACTATGATCATTGACCATATACGTTGTTCAGTATACCTCATTTTCGCTCCCATTTTAAATCCTCTGGTTTCAATGTCATTAATTCCAGCTTGCCCGGAGATTGCTGCGGATATAGCTGAAGGAGGCGAACCGCTTGATTACGCATCGCCTTTTCCATCACATTTCGAACAAAGCGCGCATTACTGAACAGATTAGGGGCTAGAATTTTCTCATCCAAAATCACCTGTTTTAACTGCGCCTGTGTAGTCGGCATTAGTACATAATCATGATCCTTTGCCATAGATTCTGCGATATGCAGAAGTTCATCTACCGAATAATCAGGGAAATCCACTTGTATTGGGAATCGCGAAGGCAGCCCAGAGTTCGTCTGCATTAACCAATCCATCTCATCCGAATACCCTGCCAATATGAGGATAAATTGATTTTTATGATCCTCCATGGCTTTTACCAAAGTATCAATTGCTTCTTTTCCGAAATCTTTTTCTCCGCCACGGGCCAAGCTATATGCCTCATCTATAAACAAAATGCCACCCATTGCCCTTTTAATTAAATCTCGCGTCTTCTGTGCCGTATGTCCGATATATTCGCCAACCAGATCAGCCCGCTCTACTTCGAGCAAATGCCCTTTGCTGAGCACTCCTAGCTGCTGGAACATTTTCGCCATGATCCTGGCTACAGTCGTCTTGCCCGTGCCAGGATTGCCCTTGAAGATCATATGATATACATGTGATTGGCAGATCAGCCCCGCATCCTGCCGTCTACGATTCATCTGTAAAATCGCATAGAGCTCATAGGCAATGTCCTTCATATGCTTCAAGCCGACAAGTCGATCAAGTTCTTTGCGAACCTCGCCAAATGGCCCATCCTGTGGGACAGCCAAGCTATCCGCTGTTGCTTCTCCATTTGTCTGATTTACGGCTGTCTCCTGATTGGATTGCTCCACAGGTCGCAGCACGACATTTATTTGACGAGACGGACGTGCATTTCCTTCGGAATTTGCCGCTCGAAGCCTAACATTCATGATTGTCACCCTTTCGACGTTCATCCTAATCATGTTTCCTCACAACAGTGAACACAAATAGTCGATGTTCCAATATATTCTATCGTCTGACAGGTTATTAGCAGTTTCGTTACTATAGCTATTCCTGAGCATGATTCATATCAAGGGGAATTGCAATCCGAACATGGATATATACTACGTCACAAACATAATCACAAAAAAAGTGTGCAGGAACTCTCTCCTGCACACTCTGCACATCGCCTTACGCTACCTTATGTGGATGAAGAACACCGCTATTGCTCACGGTTTGCACGGTCTATTTCTTAGCTTAAGCAGCCTTATTCGAATTCTTATTCTGCTTGTGATTCATTATCTTCCCAGTAACAGATTGAATTTCTACCGAAGAATCCTCTGCCCCGTTGCCTGCAGACTTATCTTTGCTGCTGTTGTCTTTATCCTTCTGACCGCCAGAGTTAATAATGCGATCCGACCCTTTCGTTCCAAAGCTATTCATCCCCGAAGTTCCATTAGATGCATTCGAATCCGTCGTATCTGTAGATCCTGAGGAACCATCCCCACTAGATGTCCCTGTAGAACCGCCGTCTCCAATGCCTGTACCGTTATCGCCAGTTTCCGGCTGATTATTATTCGAATCCGGATTTTCCGGTACAGTTGGCGGTGTCGGCTCATCCGGGTTCGTAGGCTGCTCCGTTGTCGGCGGATCAACGGCCGGTGGATCTACTGCCGGTGGATCAATTGGCGTTTCCGGTGTCTCCTCCTTAATCGTGACGGAAGATTGATTCGATCTTCCTGACTCTTCGGATGCATTTACCGCTGTAACATAGTACGTGTACGTTTCTCCAGGGAAGACACCAACATCTTCAGCGCTGTTGCTCTTCAAGCCTTTGAGCAGCTGTGTGAATGTGTTGTCCTTAGAAGACTTCCGATAAACATGGTAAGAAATATTATCACCAGATACGCTGTTCCAGCTCAGTGCCACACTCTTTGTATTCTCAGAGTACGATGCACTCAACCCGCTAGGCGCCCGCAGTTCTTCCGGCTTTTGTTCCACTTTATCCGGCTTCTTGAAGGAACCCGACTTCTTGCTTTGCAGCGCCTTACCCATAACCTCGCTGAACATTTTCGATGCTCTGCGGCTGCTCTCATGGACAAGGTGATTTTTATCAGTCTTGTCATACCCCATCCAGACGGCTGCTGTCCATTCCGGGGTATAGCCAACGAACCACGCATCACGGTCGCCCTTGCCAGTGTAGCCTGGCACAGAATACTGCGTCGTACCCGTTTTACCTGCAACAGTACGACCACTGATTTGTGCATTTTTACCCGTACCATTCGTAACGACTTCGCGCATCATTTCAGTCATATAGTAAGCCGTTTTCTCACTCATGACCTTTTTGCCTTTCGGCACGTGATACACATAATAGTCATTGTTTTTGCGGTCTGTAATCTTTGCAATCGCATAGGCATCATAATAATTTCCTCCGTTAGCGAATGCATTATAAGCCTCTGACATATTGATCGGAGTAACCCCGTACGTCATCCCGCCCAATGCGATTGACAAGTTATAATCGTCATTCGTCAGAGGGAAGCCGAGGCTTTTCGCAAATTCAAACCCTTTTTTCATTCCAATTTCATTCAATGTCCATACAGCAGGGATATTGATGGAACGTCTAACCGCTTCCGTCATCTCTACTGATGTCGTGTAGCCCCCAAGGTTCGTAGGACAATATTTGCCGAAGCACTGCTTCTCATTGCTCAATTTCGACCACGGGAAGTACTTGCCCGTCTCCAGCGCTGGCGCATAGGACACGATTGGCTTGAAGGACGATCCCGGCTGACGCTTTACAGTAGCACGATTCAATCCTTTGCGAGCATAATCCCGCCCACCTACCATCGCGATGATGGAGCCATTGCTATGATCCGTAATAACCATTGCGCCTTGCATTTTCGTATCATCCGGGCTCTGCTCGAACATATCGTCATTGTTGAACGCATCGTACATAATGCGCTGAGCATTCGCATCCATCGTCGTATAAATGTGATATCCTCCGCGATACAGCTCATCCTCGGTAAGACCCGTTTTCTCAGTCGCTTCCTCTACCATGTAGTCAATGAATGCGTTGTATGCTTCATTTTGCTTATCCTCCGACTTAGCCGCGTGCCCCGACATTTTCGGATCATATTCCACCGCTGCAGCACTCTTCGCCTCTTCAGCCGTAATATAGCCTTGTTCATACATCAGCTGAAGAACAACAGCCCGGCGTTCCTTCGATCGCTCTGGACTCGACAGCGGATTATATCGTGATGGCGCTTTTGGGATAGCTGCCAAAGTCGCAACTTCCCATAGCTTCAGATCATTCAAGTCATCCTTATTGAAATACACCTTAGCAGCAGCTTTAAGGCCATACGCACCTTTACCGAAGAAGATCCGGTTTAAGTACATCGTAATTATTTCGTCCTTCGTAAAATGATTCTCCAACGAAAGCGCAATCGACACTTCCGTTGCCTTCCGGAAGAACGTCTTATCACTCGTCAGGAACATATTTTTAGCAAGCTGCTGTGTAATGGTACTTCCGCCTTCTGCAAGGCTTCGTGACACAACGTCCTTAACCATCGCACGCCCAATTGACCACAGATCAACCCCGGAGTGCTCCTTGAAGCGTCTGTCTTCCGTCGCTATGAAGGCATTGCTAACGAATTCCGGAATATCTCTTGGCTCCGCAATCTCTCGATGCTCTATGCCTTTACCAAGCTTAGCAAGCTCTGTACCATTCACATCATATACAGTTGATACCTCAGCCAGCTTGAACATATCAGCATCCTTGTATTCACGCATCAGCCGCTCCCCGTTCAATAATACGAACAAATAACCGCCAACGGCACAGAACACGGCAAATGCCGTCGTGAAAAACATAAGCCAAAACGTCTTTTTCCAAGTCCATTTCTTTTTCTTCTTAGCTTTGCGCTTAGGATTTCCATGTGCCGGTGTGCGCGTACGTTGAGTTGATTCTTTTTCTCTCGTCATCTGCAATCCGACTCCCTTTATTCCTTTGATTGTCTCTCTCTTCATACCTTGTTGAGATACGATTGAAGCATATCCCTCATACTTATACCCAATATGACTACGAATGAAAAGAACAACCCTTCAGGGTTGTTCGGCAGCGACTATATTCCATTAGACGTGATGGAGGGGCAAAAAGTTTCATTGGCAATCTGCCCCAATCCATCTAATTTACGCCTCGTTCTGATGATCTTGCATCAGGGATACGTTACGTTGTGGCGTGAATGTGGAAATGGCGTGTTTATACACCATTTGTTGACGTCCCTCGCTATCGATGACAATGGTAAAGTTATCGAATGCGCGAATGACACCACGAATCTGGAATCCGTTCGTCAAATATACGGTCACTGGAATACTTTCCTTGCGCAATTGATTCAAAAAAGTGTCCTGAATGTTAATAGATTTATTCATCGTCCGTACCCCCAATAATCATGAGATTGTGTTGAAATATATTCAACCTGTTATCGAAACTTTCCTGCTATGAGCTTACAAATTTGTTCAAATTGTTGATCTGCACAATCTGATTCTGTGACATCAACCCAGTGAATATCCTTCATGTGCCGGAACCAAGAGAGCTGGCGCTTCGCAAATCTTCTTGTATCGCGCTTAAGCAGTTCAACGGCAGCATCGAGTGACATGTCACCTTCAATATACGCTGCGATTTCCTTGTAGCCAAGGCCTTGCATCGATACGAGATTTCGCGAGTAGCCCTGTTCGAGCAGCCGGCGAACTTCTTCCACCAGCCCCTCCTCCATCATCATATCAACTCTTGCCTCTATTCGTTTATATAGCATCTGCCTATCCATTGTCAAACCTATGATACACAGATCGAACGGCGATTCCTTTTTCTGACGGCCTAATTGCTTCGAAAATGGCTCGCCTGTAAGATGATATACTTCCAAGGCTCTAATTACTCTGCGCTGATCATTGGCATGCAGTTTGTCAGCAGTTTCCGGATCCACTCCCCGCAAGCGCTCCAGAAGCGCTTCTGCACCGTGAGAAGCTGCAAATTCCACCATTTCTTGACGGAATGCTTCATCTGCACCGTGTTCACTGAATTCATACCCGTAGCATACTGATTCAACATAGAGCCCAGTTCCCCCGACGATAAATGGGGTATGATTGCGGTTCGCGATCTCGTCGATAAGTGTCCGGCACTGAAGTTGAAAATCGGCGACCGAATACGGCTCATCGGGATCTAATATATCCATTAAATGGTGTGGAATGCCCTCTCGCTGCTCTACTGGCAGCTTAGCTGTACCAATATCCATTTGCCGATATACCTGCATGCTGTCACCGGATATAACCTCACATTGGAATTTCTTAGCCAAGTCAAGACTAAGCTTCGTCTTTCCAACCGCAGTCGGTCCAATGAGTACAAGCAGCCTCGGTTTATTACTCATCGTTGCCTCCAGCAATGTCAATCACCCCATATGCCAATTTCGCTCCGGATGGTAACACACGGGTGAATCCTAGCCGGGCAAATTCTTCGCTGTTCTTTACTTCCTTCATGACCACTCTCTTGCGCGCCACACGGCAAGCTTCCGCAATCGCTTCAAGCGTCAAGGCTTTATGGTTCGCCATCGTACGCAGCGGATCAATCGATGCCGAGCTTGTAACGGGAGAGCGGAACATCGGATCAAAGTATACCACATCGACGGAACGGCTTGGCAGTGAACTGAGCATGCTTAGATGTTCAGCCTGCTTCATCACAATACGGCGCATCGCTCCCGTAACCTCGTCCACACCACTCTCATACAGCTGCAGCCCTTCGTGCACAAGCGCAAAAAGTGATGGCTCACTCTCCAGCGCTGTAACCTTCCCCTTAGGGCCTACCGCGACGGCAAACACCAGAGAATCCCCTGCTAGGCCTGCCGTACAGTCTAACACCTCATCGCCAGGCGTAACACCACTCGCTGTAATCATCCCGTCCGCATCTCCGGACAAAATCCGCTTCGCCCGCACATAGGCCATACTCGGATGATAAGTCAGCTCGGTGACCCCTAACTTCAAATAGCGGACACAATCGTTCAGGTAGACGAGAAATTCATCGTCGCCATATCTACGCTGCATGCGAGGCAAGGTCTGATCGCGCCGTTCAGCATAGAACCATCCGAACAGCTTGGCCATCTTCCGCGCCCGCTCCTTAAGCTCTGGTGACGTATACTCGCCTGTCGTGACTATCATTTGCTCCTCCTCATTATATACGCTGTGGAAAGGGAATTACAAATCCCCAGTATTCTTACATTACCCGCTTAAACATTTTCTCCAGATCGTAAGTTGTAAATCGAATGACGATCGGCCTGCCATGCGGACATGTAAATGGCTGGCGGCATGTTCCCAATCGGACGAATAGCGTCTCCGCCTCAGCTGCTGTCAAGCGCTGATTCGCTTTAATCGATGCCTTACAAGAGCACATCGTCGCTGAGGCCTCTCTTAATTTTGCAATATCGGGCGCCTTCTCGCTCAACACCCAGTCCGTCATTTCTTGAATAATATCCGTTTCTTCCCCTTTAGGGAACCAGTATGGATGGGAACGAACTAGGAATGTTTGCCCCCCAAATGGCTCCATGACGACCCCGACCTGCTCCAGCAAATGCATACGCGATCGAATCCGCTCCGCATCAGCAGGGGTAAACTCTAATGTGATCGGCAGAAGCAGCTCTTGAGAGGCTTCTACCGGCTTGCCGAATCGCTCAAAATAATATTCATAATTGATTCGTTCATGCGCTGCATGCTGATCAATTAAATAGAGCCCCTCTTCATTTGAAGCGATCAAGTATGTTCCGTGCAGCTGACCAATGTAAGAAAGTGCTGGGAACTTCGGCAATGCAGCGTTGTCCGTACTACCTTCCTCCGTCAGCCATTCCTTCCATTTCTCCGCACCGGCCTTCACTGCGGCTTGCCCTGCTTGCTGCTTAGCATTCGAATAAGGATCCGAATAAGCACTCGTATTGGAACTTCCCGCATTGCGGCTACCATAAGAAGGAGACGTCTCTCGAACTCTCTCTCTCTCTCTCTCCTCTTGACCGCTCGCAATCGAGGATTTCTCTGCATCATAGGAAGTTGATGGAATCAATTCGTGATCCACTGTTTGCTTGAATTTCGCCGGACTGTCTACGGCGTCCTCATTACTAGAAGTCGATTCAGCGGACTTAATAGCCACTTGATCTGCACTTGCAGCTACAGCCAGCTCATCCTCGTTCTTGCGACCTATCTCTTGCAGTTGTTGCTGCTCCGTCTTCTTCTGTTCTACCGAGCCACTTAGAGCAATAGAATCAATAACGGATTCATTTGGAGGTTGCAAGGCCTCTGGAGCAACACGAGACATTTCGGTTGCTGCGGGCTGATTCCATTTCCCCGTTCGTTCAGGTTGTCGCTGCACGTTAGGTTGATGGGATGTTTCAGCATTGCTTCGTGACTGCTCCCGATCTTCCTCCGCTAATTGCGTGGCAGAGGATGGATCAGACTCAATGACTAGCGCCCCCATTGGCTTTAATTGCTTCTCTTGATTGGCCGCTATCGTCTCCGCAGCTTCCCATTGAAGCTCTGCTTGCTCGACATATGTTCGCACCTTCGCCTTCTTCGGAGCCGCTTCAGGAATAAGACGCTGCTTATGCAGCAATTGCTTCACGGTCTCTTCGATGAATGCGCACAACTCTGCCTCTTTGCTGAAGCGAACCTCAAGCTTGGCAGGATGCACATTCACATCCACGAGAGAAGGGTGCATCGTCACATGAAGCACGAGCATCGGGTAGCGATTGATCGGCAAGAACGTATGGTACGCACGAAGTATCGCTTGATTCAGCGGAAAGCTTCTGACATATCTGCCATTGATCATCCATGACATCGCATTGCGGTTTGAGCGCGTTAATTCAGGCTTGCCAATATAGCCTTGCACCTCGAAGTCCAAGTGTTCTCCCTTGACCTGCAGCATTCCTTTCGCTGTCTGAACGCCATATACAGAGGCAATAACCTGCAATAAGTCTCCATTGCCAATCGTTTGCAGCAGAGTGTGCTCATTATGCTTCAAGGTAAACGCTATACTTGGATACGATAACGCCAAACGATAGATGAGATCAGAGATATGCCCCAGCTCCGTCTGGATTGTTTTCATATACTTTAACCGTGCAGGCGTATTATAGAACAGTTCACGTACCGTAATCTCCGTCCCTTGCATGGACTGTGCGGGCTCATACGATTTGATCGCACCGCCTTCAATAACAAGCCGCCTGCCTAACCCGCTAGATTCTGTCGACGTTACCAACTCAACCTTGGCAACAGCCGCAATACTCGGAAGTGCCTCTCCTCGGAACCCTAGACTGCGAATCGAGAATAGATCTTTCCCTGTCTGGATCTTGCTCGTCGCATGCCGCAAAAAGGCATTTTCCGCATCATCATCCGCTATACCAGAACCATTGTCCTTCACTCGGATGAGCTGCAGGCCCCCTTCTTCAACGGATACATCAATACGTGTAGCTCCTGCATCTATCGAATTCTCAACCAGCTCCTTCACAACCGATGAAGGACGCTCCACCACTTCGCCTGCGGCAATCTGGTTGGCAATGTGCTCGTCCAATATTTTAATAATTGCCATCTCTCACACCTCCTTAACTCTCGATTTCTCATGCTCTATTCATTAGGATTCACGAGTAATTTCACGTGCCCGCTTCATCAGATCATGCAGTTGATTCATTGCTTCCAATGGAGTCATTGACATCACATCTACATCTGTCAAAGTGCCGATGAACTCCTTCATTGCTATTACTTCAGCACTGTGTTGAATGGAATGATCCGGCCCCTCTTGCTGTGCCGCTTGATGGGTCTCGGCAGTACTTGCCATACTCATGACAGATTGCTCGTCATCTGTCTTACCGTCTTGTACAGGCTTCACATACTGTACGGGTGCCTGAACGGGACTATCCGCAGATACCGCAGTCTGATCCCATCCGAATAAGGACAGCTGTTCCACATGATTGACAGGAATCTCTTGCTGCGAACTCGAAGGGGATGCATGTGTCCCTTCACGATCCGTTGTCTCATACTGCTTCAACAGGTCGTATGCACGATCAATAATTTGATCAGGGAGACCCGCAAGGCGTGCACAATAGATACCATAACTTGTGCTGGCTGCGCCTGAAATCAACTTACGCAGGAAGGTAACTTGATTGCCGCTTTCCTGCACGGCCATGCATACATTCTTCAATCTTGGCAGACGATCCGCCATATGCGCCAATTCATGGAAATGGGTCGAAACGAGCGCCTTACAGCCGATTCGATCGTGGACATACTCAACTACAGCCTGTGCAATGGACATCCCTTCACTCGTTGATGTGCCCCGACCCAGCTCGTCAATGATGACCAAACTGCGGCGCGTTGCCTTCTCTGTCATCACCTGTATATCCATCATTTCCACCATGAACGTACTCTGACCGCCAATTAGATCATCTGCAGCTCCAATTCTCGTGAAGATCCGATCGACAATCGGCATAGACGCTCGTTCAGCTGGAACGAAGCAGCCAATCTGCGCCATGATCGATATCAGGGCTACTTGACGCATGTACGTACTCTTACCTGCCATATTCGGCCCTGTTATGAGCAGCATCGTCTCATTCTGCTCTGTCAGCTCCGTATCGTTCGCCATGAAGTCTCCGCCCTGCATGACGGCCTCCACAACGGGATGACGTCCCTCAGCAATATGCATATCCAATTGCTCCGTGAATGCCGGACGAACATATCTCCTAGCTGCACTGACTGCAGCGAGTGATTGGTAGACGTCTATTTCAGCAACTGCTTCTGCCAATGCCTGCAGGCGGCGAATCTCGCCTCCAATGCGCTGACGCAGCTCGCTAAAGCGCTCGTACTCCAAGCCGAGCATCTTATCCTCAGCCTCGAGAATTAGCGCTTCCTTCTCCTTCAATTCAGGCGTTACGAATCGTTCTGCATTCGCCAGCGTCTGCTTACGCTCATATCGTCCTTCCGGCAGGGATGACAAATTCGACTTCGTTACCTCGATATAATAGCCGAATACCTTGTTGTATCCGATCTTAAGCGACTTGATTCCGGTCGCTTCCTTCTCTCTGCGCTCTAGTTCAGCGATCCAGCGCTTGCCGTTCACACTGGCTTCTCGGAGCTGATCAAGATATTCATCGTATCCTGGCTTAATCAGTCCACCGTCACGTACCGATACCGGAGGCTCGTCCACCACCGCACGTTCAATCCAATCGTGGATATCTCCACATGCATCCAATTCACTAACAAGATTGTGAAGTGTTGCAGACGATGTCTGCTCGCATAACTGCTTCAGCATCGGAATCTGACTCAGTGAAGACTTCAGTGCAACGAGATCACGACCGTTCGCCGTACCGAAGGCAATCCGGCCTACAAGACGCTCCAGATCATAAACCGAGGACAACTGCTCACGCAGCTCTTCTCGCCATATGAGATGATGATACAGCGTATCAACGGCCTCTAAGCGCTCCTCAATGGCCTGCCGATTCATGAGCGGCTTGTCAATCCAGCGACGAAGCAGCCTTGCCCCCATCGACGTCTCGGTGCGATCAAGCAGCCAGAGCAGGGAACCTTTCTTAGCACGCTCACGCACGGTTTCCGTAAGCTCCAAATTACGACGTGTAAAAGGATCTAACACCAGATATTGATCCGGGTCGTAAGTTCGAATATTCGTCAGCTGACTCAATGAGCGCTTCTGTGTTTCTTGCAAATACCCCATCAGCATAGCAAGCGCCTGCTGCCGCTCATCCTCAAGTCGAGTCCAGACGGCTTCGCCGAACTGCTGCCTTGCCAATGCTTCATCCTTGCGACTCCATTCGGTAAACAGAACAGAACGATTCCACGCCTTCGTAAGCGGCTCCGCCTCCTGCAGCAATGCAGGATGGCCTATAACTTCTGTCGGCATATAGACATTCAGCTCATCAATAAGCCAAGATTGCCCGATCGGTGCTGAAGTAACAATCAGTTCCCCTGTGGACAGGTCACAGGCAGCCAGTGCATTGCTGGTACTCCCTTGGGATAGACAGACTAGATAATGATTCGACTTATCGTCGATCAGCTTGCCTTCCATGACTGTGCCTGGCGTCACAATGCGGACGATCTCACGGCGGACGACTCCCTTAGCTTCCGCTGGATCCTCCACCTGTTCGCAGATGGCAACCTTATATCCCTTTTCAATTAATCGCTGAATATAATTATCTGCCGAATGATAAGGCACGCCACACATTGGGATACGATCCTCTGCACCGCTGCTGCCTCTACCCGTCAGTGTAATCTCCAATTCCTTCGATGCTTGAATCGCATCGTCAAAGAACATCTCGTAAAAATCTCCGAGGCGGAAAAACAAAAAGGCATCCTTAACCTGCTCCTTGATGCTCAAATATTGTTCCATCATCGGTGTCAGCTTCACCATAAACACCCTCCGATAACATAAGTAGAACTCTATTATATCAAAAAAAGAGCGGGGACTCACGCGCATTTCACGCGGTCACCGCTCACTCGATCCCAGCCATGTACTCCGCAAATCCTCATGCTCATCCCATATCCATTGTGCTCTTATGCGATGAGACAGCGCTTGAATAGCATGCTCGGCCTGCACCGATAGGCTGTCATCTCTCCATTCATTCCTGCACTTCCTCACTTCTCTCAGCAAGTCATCCATAAGCTCTAACGCCAGCATGCGCATAGGTTGTCTTCCTGCATCTGTGAGATAATTATCGCGCCTTGTCGGATAAGCATGGAATGCTTGAATCACCTCTTCACGCACACTGTCTCGCCTAGTCAGCTTTGGATACACCACTGTAACCGTACGGAATAAGGTTAGCACCTCTAACGCCAGGACCGGCGTCATAATAAAGCATGGAAGTGTTCGGTATTCAAATCCGCCCTCACCGCCATGATCATGTTCGCGCACATCCCCATACGTCCCATACCCTGGACGCCTCCTTAATGAACCCGCTGGATTCTCAAGAAGGGCCAGCGGCAGAGCTACATAAGTATCCAACGCTCTTATCAAGTCTGAGGTTAGCAAAATTCCACTTACATGGATATGCCCTCCAAGCGAGAATTTCCCTGCTGGATGCGATCCACCCAGCCATACGAGCTTGGAATCCTGCAAGTGAGAAGCACGCTTCTCTGCAATGATACGGTCTGCAAGCTGCATGGCCCTGCACAAATGCTCCACAAGCTGGGCAGGACGCTCAGCAGGTTCCGGACGAAGCTCCATCAGAGGATAGATGACACGTCCTTGCAGACGCACGGCATCACAACCTGCGGCCCCACCCTTGGGCAAGTACCGAACAGCGGGGACGATCTTCTCGGCATGGGTATCATATAGAATTAATTCTACATCCATCCCAAGCTTCAGTTGTGTTCCCTTGTTCCGAATTCGTGAATGCTGTATTGTCTCCTCATGCCATGCTGCAGCATACCTCTCCCGTACCCATGATGGAATTCGCTGCGGTATAGGGTCGATATGCACGATTACATCACCCAACTGTGGCTCATCCAGCACACCCGCCGGCAAGTCTGTCATTCCCTCCACGGCAGAAGATGGTGTGCAGCGCAGGGTAACCGCAGCGATGTCCCAGCCTACTGCATATGCAGCTCGCAGAGCCAGCCGGGCAAGCCGGCGATAAGGCGGCTTGGACCAATCATCAAGCGCAAGATACATGGGAAGACCCTGCGGAGGAGTTGAACTCTGTGCGGCAGCAACGATACGACAGCCATTGACCCAGAAGCATATAGAACGAACGTAATGCTGGCCCGAATTCGGCGGCAATTCATCTGCCCACGTAGCCCATTCGGCCACAGGCAACCCCCATAGCTTCAAGCGTTCACGCATGGTGCTTGAGCGCCAACTTGCAGCATAGCGATTGAGTACGATTGCGCCCTCTTCCTCCTGACGATCCACTACTCTCTCCGCATCCTCCCGATTCCGCTGTGCCATACTGCGCTTCCACCATACGATTAATTTCCCAAGCTCCTGAGCAGCAATTGACCTAGCTCCGTCTCGCACATATCTCGTATTGGAGACCGCCTTCACTTTATACTGCTTCCACATGTTGGCGGCTTCCCGGTCATCCGTTATGACAACCACGCTATCTTCACAAGCAAGGTCTCGGCTCAACGTCGCCTCCCCCTTCGCATCCAGCATATATGATTACATCCTGATTAATTCACATTGCAGCTATGAGGCCAACCAACAACATTACCTGAATTTTTGTTGCGAATCCAAAAAAAAGGAGGGCTCCCGCCCTCTACAATCTTTCCTTTACTGCATATCCTGTGGGTATATCATCAAGTTTGTAAGCACAGGTTTTGCAGCAGCTCACCCACCATGCGCATGTTGGTTGAGAGTATCCTCAATAGGAAATGAGAAACCGCCGCAAGCGGTCAGGGCCTGCGGCGATGATTACAACTCCTCATCCGTCAAGTCCGGTTCCAAGTCGTCGAAGCTCTCATCCTGAACACTAAAGTCAAAATCCTTGTCTTCGAAATCATTGCACCCGTCCTTACAAACGAGAACACATACCTTTGTCTCTGCAACCATTTCCACAACGAATTCCCGCTCAACACGAATAGTCACACCACGTCCATGCGAAGATACACTCGCTTCAACGCAGTTCGGTTCCTGAACTGCTTCCGCAGATACCTCAACAGTGGAAGAACGATGCTTCGGATCAACATACGACAGCGGAACGAGATCTACATACGACACCGTTTCTTTCGCAACGTCAGTTTGGGAATTGTTGTCGTATGAATACCAGATGTTGATATCGTAAGTACCAATTACTTCAATGCCGTCTCCTGCCCGCACCGATTCATATTGATGGTTTATGAGCCAAGCCCCCAATATGCTTGTCGGATGATTAGGCGGAGAGACGGTATGTGTGACGACAGAGAACTTACGACCTTTGCCGCAGACTGCTTTCGTGATGATTTCCCGGCAGTGGTGTTTTTCTGTGTTTGCCATCCTGTGGACCTCCTCCATACAATCATTCAATTAAAGTGTATGCAGGACAGTCGTCTAGGGTGACAACAATTTTTTAAGAGTGAACGCATTTTTTGAGAGTCAACATATGCTGGCCTGACGCGGGTTACACGCCAAGTCGAAGTTGTTTCTTATCTCTTTTCGCTATCTTCAAATATTGTTGAAGCTCGCGAATTACTTGCAAGACGGCTGCACGCACTTCAAATTCTCCACGTGTAACAGGCAAATCCATTTGACGGAATACCTCGTCCAAATCATTCAGAAGCTGTTCTGTCTTGCCCGTATAATGCGGCTCCTTCACATCCTCGCTCAATTGATCGAATACATCTGCTACTAAATAGCACTGAGGGAATGATTGATACACTTGAGAGAGCAGCTGAAGGATTCCCTGCACATTTTCCAGCTGTGCCTTGCGCATGTAGAAATAAATCAGCCACTGCTCATCGGCATGAATATCATCCGTACGCATGAGTCGATTCTCCAAGGCCTTCGAGGCAATAAAGATTCCTTCATTAACTTTTTCATCCGCATCAATAATTTCGTGTCCATCCCATACATAGGTTGTATCCCTTAGATTGGAGCTAATTTGTGTGAAAATCAGGGAAAAGTAAGCATCGACTTCCTTCTTAATTCGGACAAGCTTATCCTCTTCATTCGGCATATACACCAGATTGACGACACTGGCTGCACCAAGTCCAATGGCCAGCAGAAGCACTTCGTTCAACACGCCATGCAGCGTTAAGGTTCCTGCGCCATAGATATGGAACACAACGACTGAGCTTGTTACGATTCCTTCCTTGAAATTAAGCTTAGCGATAATCGGGAATGCAACTAATATGTATAAAGCCAGCACCCATAGCTCGAAACCGAGAAGCCCGAACAATAATGAAGCTAGCAGCAAGCCGACAACCGATGCCAGAAATCGCGCCGACACGGTCTTTATGCTGCGCTTGCGGGTAACATCCACTCCTAATATAGCTAGCAAGCCCGCTCCTAGCGGATTCACTGCTCCTGCAAGGTTAGCAACGATTATCGCCAATATTGACGCGATCGCTGTCTTAATGACACGAATACCAACAAATCCGAACACCATGTGCGAGTACGCTCCTTCAATGAGACCCTTATGTAATGTTATCTTCTTATGATACATGTTCATTATATCGACTCGGATGACGTGTTGCAAAAAAAGGGGAATGCCATTCATTGGCATTCCCCTTTCACTCCATATACACTTCGGCAAACCACGAGAACATATAAAGATTACGTACGATTCACGATTTTCCGCTCTACGAACGCAACTGCTTTATACATTAGTGTAGCCACAATTGCGATAATGACAAGCGATGACATAACCAGTGTAAAATTAAACACTTGAAATCCATATATAATCAAATATCCAAGCCCCACCTTGGATACAAGAAATTCACCAACAATTACACCTACCCATGCAAGCCCGACATTCACCTTCAGCGTGGACACGATCGCAGGAAATGAGGCCGGCAGAACGACCTTGCGAAATATCGTCCGCTTCCCGCCCCCAAATACACGGACAACCTTGATGTAGTTTGGATCGACTTCCCGAAAGCTATTGTACACAACAATGGTTGTTATGATTACGGTGATGGATAAAGTGGTAGCCACAATGGCTGTAAATCCCGCTCCAAACCCGACGATGAACAAGGGGCCAAGCGCAACTTTCGGCATGCTGTTGAAGACAACCATGTACGGATCTAGCACTCGCGCAAGAAATTCTGACCACCAAATGAGCACGGCAAGCAGAGTGCCGAAAACAGTACCGAGTACAAAGCCTACAATCGTCTCACCTACTGTCATCCCTAAATGGGGCCAAATGGAACCGTTCATGACATCCTGCACAATTTGCGCGCCTACCTTGCTCGGATAACTGAATAACAGAACATCGATCCACCTCAGTCGGCCTGCTAGCTCCCAGAGCGCTATACAGGAGATTAGAATGATTAGCTGAGTCACCGTAACTGATGTTGACAGTGCACGTCTGCGTGCGCGATATTGCGCATAGGTCGATGCTACTAGCTCCTTCGTATTATCTGAGGGATGGGGTATGGGCGGTGAATCATCAAGATCCGAATGTCGGCTCATTGCTTTCCCTCCGATCTGACGCCTCAAGTTCCTTCCACAAGTCATGGAACAGATCATTGAATCCTTCCTGCTCACGTGCATAGAAGGGTTGGGAGTTGCGGATTGACTCTGGTATGACGAATGTTCGCCGAATGCTGCCTGGATCACGGTTCAACACAATCACCCGATCACTAACGGCTATTGCCTCTGACAGATCGTGGGTAACGAGAATGGCCGTCTTATTTCGTAGACGCAAAGTTTCCACGACCAAATCCTCCAATTGCAGCTTCGTCTGGTAATCCAAGGCAGAGAAGGGTTCATCCAGCAGCATAAGCTCCGGTTCCGTCGCAAGCGTCCTGACCAGTGCAACACGCTGCCTCATTCCACCGGACAGTTGATGAGGATACAGCTTCTCTGTCCCTTCGAGCCCCATTCCGTTAAGCAGTTGAACAACTCTCTCCTTCATCTCAGGGGTTAACTGTTTTGTCAATTCCAGCCCCATGCATGCATTGTCAAGAATCGATCTCCAAGGGAAGAGATAGTCCTGTTGAAGCATATAGCCGACATGAGATGAGGTACCGCTCACTCGCTGACCATTTACATTTACATATCCGTAGGTTGGCTTCATCAGGCCAGCGATAATGGATAGTATTGTCGTCTTTCCGCAGCCGCTCGGCCCAACCAGACTAACGAACTCGCCCGGCATGATGGAAGCGGTTAGTTCATTTACTGCCAGCTTCGCTTCTCGATCTGTCACATAGACATGAGTCACACGGGATAGCTCTACTGCAGGTATCATTGAGGCGCCTCCCTTCGAATGAGCGTTATGGGCATCCGTCATTTCACCAGCTTTATCGCTTTCTCGGCAAATTCATTCGTAACGATCTGCTCGTGATGTACACGAGATTTCAACTCCCCTGCCGAATCTAGCACATCCAGCAGATTGTTCCATTCCTGCTCATCCAGGACTGGATCTGCGGCATACGATTGTTGTTCCTTATACCGCTTAACCGCACTTGCGACAATATCCCGGTCAGCATCCTTGAAGAATGGCAGAATAACATCGGTAATCTCTTCAGCGGACTGCTTCTCTGCCCATTGCTGCGCTTTATAGATCGCATTCGTGAACTTCTGTACAGCATCCTTGTTCTTAGAGATATAGCTTTGCTTAGACATGAAGGCCGTATAAGGAAGCTTGCCGCTCTCTACACCGAATGAGGCGACAACAACCCCCTTGCCTTCTTTCTCAAAAATAGAAGCCTGCGGCTCGAATAGCTGTACATATTCGCCAGTCCCTGAAGCGAATGCTGACGCAATATTGGCGAAATCAATATTCTGAATGAGCTGCAGGTCTTTGTGTGGATCAATGCCATGCTTCTTCAGCGTAAATTCACCTGCCATCTGAGGCATTCCGCCCTTGCGCTGTCCGAGGAAAGTACTTCCCTTCAGTTGATCCCAATCGAAGCCGTCCTTTTTCTCACGGGCAACGAGGAACGTGCCATCTGTTTGCGTGAGCTGCGCAAAATTAATAACCGGATCCTCAGCCCCCTGCTGTGCAACATAGATGGACGTCTCTGAGCCAACAAGCGCTACATCAATTCCCCCTGAGAGCAGCGCTGTCATTGTCTTATCTCCGCCAGAAGTCGTCTGTAGATCAACGTCCAGTCCTTCCTCCTTGAAGAATCCCTTGCCAAGCGCCACATACTCAGGGGCATAGAATACAGAGCGCGTCACTTCTCCTACCTTGATCTTCACTAAATCACTGCTTGAACCACATCCACTAAGCACCAGCACAGCAAAAACTACGATGGCCAAGGTACCTATTCGCCACTTGTGTCTCATCCGATATCTGTCCTCCTTATCTGGAATGGGTATACCATGGAACCTGTTCGTACTCTTCTGAGTCAATCTGCTCGACCCATAATCGCGTAAACTCTTACCTAATTGAACCTGCCCTGTTGTTCGGTTATTGCATTGTATGCACCCATTACTGAAATGGTTATTCGCCCGACCCTAATCAAATGGCAACGCTTGAAAAAAGCTTATCCTCCATCGTTGCGATTGAGGTGCTCCCTGCCGCCGAATGAGTAGTATAAATCATAAAAAAACGCAGCCCCACCCGGGACTGCGTTCTACATTCAAAATTGATTCGGTTACATGCCGTAAACTTCATTCGTCTTCTTCGTCAAATAATCGACCAGATATTGCGGGTTCAATGCCTCTCCCGTTACCTTCATAATGATCTCGGATGGAGTCAAAAGCTTCCCGTATTGATACACTTGTTCCGTCAACCATTGCTTAATTGGCTCCAACTGGCCATTTTCAACGAGGGTCTCTAAGTTAGGAAGCGCGCTTTCCATCGTATGCATCATTTGAGCGGCATACATGTTGCCAAGGGAATACGATGGGAAGTAGCCGAATCCGCCGCCTGACCAGTGCACATCCTGCAAGACCCCTTCTCCAGCATGGCTCGGACGCACGCCCAAATAAGACTCATATTTCTCATTCCACACGCGAGGAAGCTCCTCAACAGGCAGATTCTCATTGAACAGCATCTTCTCGATCTCATAACGGATAATGATATGCAAATTGTACGTCACTTCATCTGCATCCGTACGGATTAAGGAAGGTTCTACCCGGTTAATTGCACGGTAGAAGGTATCAACATCCACTTCGTTCAATTGCTCTGGGAACAGACGCTGCAATTCCCCGTAGTAACGATTCCAGAACGGACGGCTGCGGCCGATCATGTTCTCCCAGAATCGGGATTGCGATTCGTGAATGCCCATCGATGTTCCGGTTGACAATGGAGTGCCATCGAATTCCTTAGTGATGTTCTGCTCATACAAGGCATGGCCACCTTCGTGCAAAGAACTGAATATCGCACTCGCCGCATCATCCTTCTTATAATGCGTCGTAATACGAACATCGCCTGAGTTCAACCCGATCATGAATGGGTGAACGCTCTCATCCAAGCGCCCTGCCTCGAAGTCGTAGCCCATTTCCTTCAGCAAATACAGGCTGATTTCCTTCTGCTGCTCAATTGCATAATCGCGATGCAGAAAATCATGAACCGGTTGTTCCCCTTTCTCCTGCACAGCATGCACAAGCGGCACAAGACCTTCTTTCAGTTTACCAAAGATGGCATCCAGCTTCTCCACCGTCATTCCTGGCTCATACATATCAAGCAGCGTGTCATAGCGCGTGTCCTTCACGCCCCAATAGTCGATCAATTGCTGCGTCTTCGCTACGATGTCACGCAAATACGGAGCGAACATTTCAAAATCAGCCTTTTCCTTCGCTTCCTCCCACATCGTCTCTGCATGCGAGGTTAATACGACATATTCTTGATACAGCTTGGGAGGAATTTTGCGGCTGCGGTTGTATTCCTTACGCGCATCTGTAACCATTTTACGATCTGCATCGGACAGTTCGCCGAATACATCAGCCTGCTCCAATGCATCTAAACATTCTCCCATCTCATCCGATACGGACAGCTTGAACATATCCTCGGACAATGCTCCGATTGTTTTAGAACGCTGTTCAGCCCCCTTGCGCGGAGCACCTGTACGCAGATCCCAATGCAAAATGCTTAATGCTTCACCATAACTTTTCAGTTTCGTTGTTATATCCCGAAATTTCTGCAAGATTGCCTCATTTTGCGCATTCATGCCTATTTCACCTCGAATTATGTATAGTCTTCCTTCTTGATGATACGCGGTGAAAACGATATAATCAACATTCGAAAGCGATTATGAATAACGATTCGTATTTTGGAATCATTGTTACATTTCTATTTGTACACTTACTCGAACATGTCAAGCCATAAAGGAGCAGATTCGATGTCAATTTGGATTCAAGTGACTGAAGCTGCCGAAGAGCAGCTCAAGCAGCGTCTCAGCTCCGCAGATGGCGGAATTATCAAGCTTGTACACGATACGGAAGGCTGCGGCTGCGCCGTCAACGGCGTGCCCGCCATATGGATCGCCCCGCAGGCTGACGCAGATGACGTGCAACTGCAAAGCAATGCCCCGCTTGACATCTACATGAACCGGCATCACATGGTGTTCTTTGATGAGAAATTGAACCTTGATGTATCGGGGACAGGCGGCTTTTACAAGCTGAGCAGTGCACAACAAATTTATTCAACACATGTCGCATGCAAGGATCGACGTGACAACAAGTGAAGCGTCAACATGCAAGGGAGGGAAAAACATGTCCAACATGTCCAACATTTTAGATTTCAACCGTGAATTCGTCGAGAAACGCGAATATGAACAGTACTTGACTGACAAATTCCCCGACAAGAAAATGGTCATTATCACATGCATGGATACTCGACTCGTCGAGCTCCTTCCAAAAGCAATGAATTTGCGAAATGGCGACGTAAAAATTATTAAAAACGCAGGTGCAATCATTTCACAGCCATTCGGAAGTGTTGTGCGCAGTGTGCTTGTCGCTATTTATGAACTGGAAGCCGATGAGGTTATCGTTATCGGACACTATGGCTGCGGGATGACTGGCTTGAACTCTCAACAAATTATCGACAAAGCCAAAAAGCGCGGCGTTGAAGATGTTGTTCTGGATACGCTGACGAACTCCGGCATTAAGCTGCACCACTGGCTGCGAGGCTTCAATGACGTCCATGAAGGGGTAATGAACAGCGTACAAGTGCTGCGCAAGCACCCGCTTCTTCCTTCTGACGTTCCTGTGCATGGCATGGTCATCCATCCAGATACGGGGGCATTGGAATGGGTTGCAGACGGATATCGCTTCTTGGAAGATAAGGATACCGAACCAGGGCATGGGCAGCATTCGCCCTCTGCTACTCGATAATCCCGTTACATAAACACGGGCAAAGCTCCTGTACCAGAACCAACTTGCGTTCTGATACAGGAGCTTTTTTGTTATTATTGTCAAATATCCCATATATGCTTGACCTACGAAAGAATGGACACCCAGTGACCCGAGGCAACCTCGACCAATCGGGAACGATCCAGCTGATACGGATCGGATTCCCCCAATTCTTCCATGAATGCACGTGGCTTCCGCATTTCGATCTGCGGATCTGGTACAGGAATTGCGGCTAATAATGACTTCGTATACGCATGCTGCGGGTTCGAATACAATACTTCGCTTTCTGCCAACTCTACGATTTTGCCGCGATACATCACAGCTACCCGATCACTAATATGCTTGACCATAGACAGGTCATGTGCAATGAACAAGTAGGTTAAGCCAAGACTTTGCTGAAGCTCCTGCATCAGCTGCACAATTTGGGCTTGTATCGATACATCAAGCGCTGATAGTGGTTCGTCACACACAATGAATTTCGGTTCTACCGCAAGCGCTCTAGCGATTCCGATGCGCTGACGCTGCCCTCCAGAAAATTCATGCGGATAACGCATAGCATGAGATGGCTCTAGCCCAACCATATCGAGCAGCTCCTCTACCCGCTTCTTCCGCTCTTGCTTGCTTGAGACCAATCGGTGAACATCCAGCGCTTCACCGATCAGATCGATAACCTTCCATCTCGGATTCAATGACGCGTACGGATCCTGAAAGATCATTTGCATATGCCTGCGAACGATTTTCATCTCCTGTGCTGACAATCGGTTTACCGACATGCCCTGATACAGCACATCACCGCCAGTCGGCTCATGCAGGCGCAATATCGCTCTTCCTGTCGTTGATTTGCCGCAGCCGGATTCGCCCACGACGCCAAGCGTCTCCCCCTCTTGGATATAGAAGCTAATATCGTTAACTGCCTTTACAATATTCCCTTTGCCCAAATCAAAATGCTGCTTCAGGGAACGAACCTCCAGCAATGGACGTTGATCAGCCGACCGAGGACGAACGAATGGGGCAGACTTCACCTTCTTCTCATGTAATCGGGGAAGCGCGTTCAATAATTTTAGCGTATATGGATGTTGTGGATTGGCGAATAGCTCTACGGTCGAGCCTTCCTCCACAATCTCTCCTTCCTTCATGACGAGCACACGATCACACATCCCTGCTACGACACCAAGGTCATGCGTAATGAGAATGATTGAAGTACCAAATTCTCTCTGCATATGCTTCATAACACTCAAGATCTGCGCCTGAATTGTTACATCCAGTGCAGTTGTCGGTTCATCTGCAATAAGGAGTGCCGGCCTGCAGGCAAGGGCGATAGCGATCATCACTCTTTGACGCATGCCGCCTGAGCATTCATGAGGATAGTGAGAATAACGCACTTCACTATTGCGGATCCCAACCATCTTCAACATGTTGATCGCTTCCGCCTTTGCCTGTGCAGCTGTCATATCCTGATGCTTGATCAAGCTCTCTGCAATTTGACTTCCAATGCTCATCGTGGGATTCAACGAAGTCATCGGATCTTGAAAAATCATCCCGATGTGACGTCCACGAACATTCTCCATGTCGGACTCTGAATAAATCGCCACGTCCACACCTAAGAAAATAATCGTACCACTCTGCTTTGATGCTATCGACGAAGGCAGCAGGCGCATGATGGATCGTGCAGTAACGCTCTTGCCACTCCCTGATTCGCCCACAATTCCGAGTGTCTCGCCTGGGTTGACCACAAAGCTTACGCCTCGAACCGCATGAATCTCTTGCTCCCGATTCTGAAATGCTACCGATAAATCCTGAACTTGAAGGATATGCTCCATGCCCGCTCTCCCGTCTATCATAGTGATGAATAGGTTTGCTAACAGTTCTTGACAAAACCTTGAAATAAAATATACTATATCCATCGGAATTATACAATTTAAAAGTGAAGGAGGTGCTTATACTACATGCAAATGGAATATACTGAAGCGCCTAAGCTTCCAAAATGGACAGAGACAATCAGCCACAACTATACAAAATTGAGCCTGAATCCAATCTATGCACGCCTTGCCATACTGCTCGGCTTGCCTGTCCACCTTGCGGCATACATTATCTATCAGGTTAAACGAAGGGATGATAACGTCCAAGCGGCACGAGATTTGGTCACGCAGGAACTCCTCGCTTCCGGTTACAAAGAGAAGCTTCAAGCCGACTTCGAGGATCAACTACGCTGCAAGCATCGCTTCTTCGGTGAGAACATAGACAATCTCCAGTTCAATCGCCAGGTTCACAAGTTGACTGAAGAACAATTCCGCCAAGCCGTACAAGAACATACCCTTAAGCAGCTTGACCAACGACTCCATAGACGCACTACCTACTCTGACACCTTTCAAGCCTTGCTTCGATACCCGCTGTTTATCATCTTGACCTTACTTCCCGGATTTCCGATGTATCTGCTTGTGCTCTTGTATCACAACGCATATCTCAAATACATATTTGAGCGATTGATGATGAGTCTGCTTGTAATTATCGGGGTCTCTATTGTCGTATTCACCATATTGAAGCTGTCCCCATTCCATCCTGCAGTTAATATTTTGGGAGAAACGGCGACAGCGGAGCAGATCGAGGCGTTCAATAAGATGCACGACTTGGATCAACCCTTTTTCATTCAACTGTGGAACACATTAAGAGGCATCGCCACATTTGATTTAGGCAGTTCATTTGCAGGCAACGAAGAAGTATCACCTGCCATCGCAGCCAAATTTCCAATTACGTTAACGCTAACAATTATTTCACTTGCACTTGCTCTCCTCATTGCACTGCCGATCGGCATCATTTCTGCAACACGACCTAATACATTGTTCGATTATACGTTCATCTTCATCGCATTGCTCGGTTTATCAATACCCAACTTTTGGCAGGGGCTGATCTTTATTCTCAACTTCTCCATCCATTTGAAATGGCTGCCTGCTACCTATAATCCGAATAATTTGCTGTCTGTCATTATGCCGGTCATTGTACTTGGAACAGGATTGACAGCATCCGTAGCCCGCATGACCCGCGCTTCTACTCTTGAGGTGATTCATGAGGACTACATAGTAACTGCTAGAGCGAAGGGGCTGCACAATCGGCAGGTACTGCTCCGGCATGCGGTAAGAAATGCCCTCATTCCGATTCTGACGGTTGTGGGATTGCAATTTGGAGCAATGCTTGGAGGAGCTGCAGTTACTGAAAAGGTGTTCAATATTAGCGGTATCGGCAGTTATATCATCGATAAGCAGTTCATTCCTGATATTCCCGCCATTATGGGAGGTGTTGTCTACACGGCGATTACGATATCACTGGTCAATTTAGCGGTGGATATTATGTACGCCTTCATTGACCCACGGATTCGTACCAAGATGAAACAATACTAAAGCAGGTGAATCATGAACAAATCACTAGACAAACGATGCGATAACACAAACCGACTGAAAACAAACAGAGGATATACGTACGCCAGCTTCGCGACCATCGTATCATCCTTATTGTCTCTACTCCTGCTGGTGAACAGTTATGATGTAACAAAACAAGCTGTACGGCATTATGTATTCACCGCTGCTGTCCTATATATCTTCTTCACCTTGCTTCAGTTGGGTGTCACGATCAAGATTAAGCATGATATCAGCAGAAGCGGCGACATCAGAACCTCTACGCGATCTGTCGGTTATCTGTTATTACTAAGCCTTCTCACTGGGAATGTATTTATTGCAGCCGCCTCCCTTCATTTGTTGAAAAGCAGAGCTTCGCTGCATTATTCATTAGCTGTATACATGCTGCTTACACAGTTCTTTGTTATCGGTGTCTCTGCTCTAAATCTTTTTAAGCCCTATGTGGCCGATACGTTCCCAGCGGCGATGCTGATCCTGCTCGTGATCGCCATTTTTCAACTCATAATCCTCATTCTAATAGCTTGCGGCATTATACAGAACCGAATACAGCCATGGATACGGATCGTTGCGATTCTACTCCTGTTCACAGCGATTACCGGGAATTTATTCGCTCTGCTGCTTGGAGTCATGCTGCTTCTGAACAATCGGTATGATGAGACTGGTGCGAAATGGAAGGAAGTATGGGAACGAATAACACGGAATGCAGCAGCCATGTCAGGGTTATTCTTTATCCTCTTCTTGTTCTCGATCTCGATTTGCAGCTTCTTCACCTTCGACTACAGCATCGCTGTGGAGAATGATTACAGTTCGATTCTGCAAACACCGAGCCTTACCTACCCGCTCGGCACCGACAACTTTGGCAGATGCCTATTTTCGAGAATTATATTTGGAGCTCGTATTTCACTCATTGTCGGAATCATTTCCACAGCAATCCCTGTCATTGTGGGCGGTGTGCTCGGCGCCATCTCCGGCTTCTATGGACGCCGGACGGACAATATCATTATGCGGCTGCTCGATGTACTCTACGCTATTCCAGGGATATTGCTTGCCATCGCCATCATCGCGGCATTCGGCGCCAACACGATCAATCTCATTGCTGCACTAAGCATCGGATCAATTCCGAGCTATGCCCGCACGATGAGAGCTAGCGTCATGGTCGTAGCTACATATGAATACGTAGAAGCAGCTAGGGCCCTTGGTCAACGGAAGTTGGCAATTATATTCCAGCATATTGTACCGAATTCACTTGCCCCGATGATTGTGAAGTCGACACTTACAATCGGTGGCGCAGTTATTTCAACAAGCAGCTTAAGTTATTTAGGACTTGGCGTTGAGCCGCATATCCCAGAATGGGGCAACATTTTGAAGCTTGGCAGCACTTATCTTGAGTCGCATTCATATCTCGCTATCTACCCAGGCATTGCTATCATCGCACTTGTATTGTCCTTTAACTTCCTTGGCGATGGAATACGAGATGCACTAGATCCGAAAATGCACTAAGGGAATGCGATTATTTGGCCTAATATAGGCAAAAATGTCCGCAAGTCATGCTGCAAAAATATGCGCACGAACAAAGAAGTCAGAATCATAAATACGAAATTATGGGAGGGAACTCATATGCTATCCAAAAGCAAGTTCTTCATCTTACTATTGTCTGTACTCGTGTTAGTAAGCGGATGCTCGGTAAGTACGAAATCCGATACCGTTGGCAAAGAGCCTGCCAAGAGCGCTGAAAATAAACCGCAAACAGAAACAGGAGCACCAGTGACCATCGAACTGCTGGGCATGAGCACTGGCGAATCCGATCTTAACATCATTCGTGATCAACTAACCAAAAATGGCTTCAACGTGAAGCTGAACTTGCAGCCGGATTACGGCAGCTTCAAGGCTCAGAAGGAAGCTGGCAACTATGATATCGCACTGTCAGGCTGGACCACCGTAACGGGAAATCCTGATTATGCCGTACGTTCCCTATTCAAATCAGGAGGAGACTACAGTATCCTCGCTGATCCGGAAATCGATGCATTGATCGACAAAGCGGCCTCACAGACCCCTGCGGAGTTTATCGAGACATACAAGCAATTGGAGCAGCGGCTCGTGTTTGATCAAGCTTATATTGCGCCCTTATATATTTCGTTAAAGAGCCAAGCTTACAATAAAGACCTGCTGAATGGAGATTCCGTGAGATTGTCCAAGTCTCGTTCCTTTGCCTGGGAGGATGTAGACTTTAAGGATACGTCCAAGCGTCAAGCAACTCCTCTCATTTTGGCGCAAGGATCTTCAACGCTGACCTCCCTTGATCCGATTAAAGGCAATGATGGATCGATCAACATGATCAATACGAATATGTATGTACGTCTCATTAATCTGACCGATGATGACCGCATCACTTCAGACGGTTCCTTGTCCTACAATCACGCAATTGCTGAAGGCAACTCGGATTATTACTTTATTTTGAGAGATGATATCCATTTTGCCAAAATTGAGAACAAGCTTGCTGTTGATACCGGCGAGCGCGTTGGAGCTGACGATGTTGTATTTTCCCTGAATCGGGCAAAGGATAAGAACTCTGTTCCCGATCATCGCACGTACAGCCTGCATGAGCATATTAAGTCCGTTGAGATTGTCTCAGATTTGAAGGAGCTGGTAACTGCGAAGCTCTCAGGAGGCAGTGACACAATTAAGACTGTGCTAGAGCAAGGACTTGAAAACAAGATTTCCTCACTTGTCACGAATAAAAATGATGCGAACAGCAAGACCGGCAAATATCAAGTTATCAAATTGACAACAACTGAACCTTTCCCTCAAGTATTAAATTATTTGGCCCATCAGTCGGCAGGAATCGTATCGAAGCAGCAGGTAGAGCGCATCAATACATACGATGTAGCGAAGTTCGATGTGAACAAGGACATTCCATATGGAGATCAGAATACAGTTACGGAAGGAAACAAATACAATAACGTACTGGTTACGAGCGGACCATATATCTTGTCCTATAAAAATGATTATGAAGCGATTCTATACAAAAATCCGGGTTACTTGAGAGGCACAAAGCATGAACCGAAAATCAATAAAGTCATTTTGCGCTTCATAAAGGATGCTGACAGCCAATTGGCCGCACTTCGAAGCGGTGAAATCTATGTCAACTATGGAGTGCCTGAAACAAAATTTGACCTTGTGAAAAATGACAGCAAGCTGTCCTTGCAAAGCATTGAGAGCAATGCAGTATCTTACCTGCTCTTCAACACAGCGAATCGAGAAGTAGCCAAGAGTGCAGACCTGCGAAAAGCAGTTCTATACTCTATCAACCAAGAAGACTTCTTGAAATTCTACAATAACCATATCTTCAAGGCAGCCTCGACGGTCAGCCCAATCGTAAAGACCGGGAATGAACTGAAGGCAGATCCTGAGAAGGTAAAGGAATTCTTAGACAAGTATCGAGTAGCGTCCAAATCCTAAATATCAATTCGAATGCAGCAAGGCTCTATGCCCTCCCCTTGTAAGAGACACAGAGCCTTGTTCGATCTCTGAACGGTACCATACTGCGTGTTCGTGTTTGCGGTGTCGTCCATCAAAAAAAGACCACTCACAAGAGCGGTCTACAAGATTATCAAATTATTAGGAAATGAGGTCATTCTGCATTACTGTATAAATAGACATGTTTGTAGTAAAGATGTTATATTCGTTCTGATTGACGGACTAAGCTTCCAGGATTCACACCATATTTGCGGCGGAAAGCTTCCGAGAAATAACTGGCATTCGAGTAACCCACTTCATAAGCGGCCTCCGTCACATTCAGCTTGCCCTGCTGCAGCAGAAACAGTGCTCTCTCCAGCCGCTTCTCTCGTAAATAGCCGAATACAGTTGCTCCGTACATTTCTTTAAAGCTCTTTTTCAGCTTGAAATCATTCAAGCCCACCATGCGAGACAACTCTAGCAATGAGGGCGGATCTGACATTTGCTGCACCATAATTTCTCTCGCCTGCTTAACCTTCTGCATATCCGTTCTACTCATCTTCTTCGTATGAGATGTTCTGGGATTCGAGAAGAACAGTTGGAAGGCTTCCTCTAATAACTCCATAGCACGGCATTCCAATTCAATATTTCGAGTACTGGACATCAAGGATGCTTCAAGCAGCTGATGCAAACGTAAGGTTGCATCAGGCGTAATCCGTTCATATTCACACCCATAATCTTGGCTGCCAAGTAGCTGCGAGAAATCCACCCTTCTCGTCCCATCACCTTCCTCCATAAAGTGATGAAAAGTGTGAATCGGAATACCAATACTGACCATATGGTACGTCGTATTGCCAGTAAACTCAAACCTCGCATCTGCTTGTTTAATCAATTGCAGGGAGCATATTCCTGGGATGATTTCATTTCGCTCACCAGCTATGCTCACTTCCCTAGTCCCCTGCAAGCAATACTGCAGTTCAACCATCGCTGCCTCCGTTTGCAGCGATATGGTTCGCTCACGGTTCATCGTATAATTCGAGACAATAACTTCAATATCGGTACGCGGAATAAATCTTCGAATCGTTCCCTCACCTATGTGAGAAGGGAGCAGTAATTGTTCGTTGCGGTTCGAATCCATCCGCTTTATTTCAAGTCCGTCAAAAAATCGATTGAAATTATGATGAAAGTCGATTTGGCTCATCCCTGTACGATCTCCATGTTAAGATGTAATCATCTACTCAACAACAAACACCTAAGCCTTGTAAACGGCCGCTTCAAAAGTTCGCTTAAGCATTCCCGTATCCAAATGCTCACCGATAACGACAAGCACATCCTTCACCTTGCCTTGAGGCGCTATCGGAATAAATTCAGATTGACGATATGCAAATTGGAACATATAACGCTTCGTCGTATCAGTAAAGCTTACAATCCCTTTAGCACGATACACATTTGAAGGCAGCGTGGACAGCCAATTTTCAAATCGTTCACTGTCCACCGGCTCAGACAATGGATGCGTCCACGCTGTGACGAAATCATGAGCATGTGAATGAGAATGATGGTGTGAATCCTTCTTCGCATGCTCCACATGGAGATGATCATGACCATGCTGCACATGTGTATTATTCGTATTTTCGCTGGATTGTACATCATCTTCAACAAGCAATAACGATCCTCCTGCATGTACACAGCTCTGAATCCACAGCTCTCGTTCGACGACGGCATGATCAGTAATGACAAGGCTAGTGTGTGCATTCCATTGCTTCACATGCTGCTGTACTTTATCGAGCTGTTCAGCTGTTGCCAAATCAGATTTATTTAATAGGATTGTGTTTGCTGCTCGTACCTGTTCTTCCAGCAATCGCATCATCTTGCGGTTCGCTTTCTGGATGGCAGTCTCATCATCTAGCAGGTCTCCTAGATGTTTGGCATCGACAACCGTGACGATGTTAGTCAACACAATATCTGAATACAGAGAAACTTCGGTAATAGACTCGACCAGTTCCATCGGCTCTGCTATTCCCGTACATTCTACATAGATGACATCCGGCTGTTCTTCCTGTACAAGCTCATACAGCTTGGTGCTGAAGTCGCCGCGGAACGAACAGCATATGCAGCCACCGAGCATTTCCTTCATCGCCACTTCAGGCGGCAACTGCTGACCGTCCAAATTCACTTCACCAACTTCATTCATAATGACAGCAGGTGTTAGATTCTCTTCCGTGCTCCACTGCAGCCACTGCTTCAACAATGTCGTCTTACCCGTTCCTAAAAAGCCAGATAATATAATAACCGGTATAGCCCGGTCTCGATTTTGATTTTGTTGTGATGTTCGCATTGACAATAACCCCGTTTCCTAATCATGCTTGCTCTCTCATCATACCCTCATGCTCTATGCGAAGCAACCATGCCACTTACGGGATCTATCCACATCCGATATGAGGGAAATAATAACTGCTGAGATCTTTCAAATCACACTTGATATTATGTATATTCTTACATATAATGGGGATTGTATCATTTGCATTCTTGCTATGGTTACAAGTTGAATGAAGTAGAAACGACAGAAGGGGTACATTGAAAGAAAGAGGAGGTGTTAGGGTTGCTGAATACATTGTCATACGGATTGCTAGGCCTTCTAGCTAGCGATTCCTGTTCTGGTTATGATCTTATGCTCCGTATCCAGCCGTTTTGGCCAGCGAAGCACAGCCAGATCTATCCGTTATTGGCAAAGCTCGAACGAGAGGGCTTGGTTCAATTTGTGCGAATTGAACAGCGGGACAAACCCGACAAGAAGGTCTATTCCATTACTGAACAAGGGAAGTCTGTTGTATTGGATTGGCTGGGCGAACCTCCTGCGGAGCAAATGACACGTGATGAGCTCAGCTTAAAAACAAAGTGCATTTGGATGACCGAGAAAGAAATCACGATTCCATTATTCCTAACCCGAATGAAACAACTGGAGACCAAAACGGCTTATTTTGAGAAATTGCTTGATCGCATCTCTGAGGAAGATCGCCATATTCGATCCAAGCATTTCGGCGACTATATCCTGCTTCATCGTGCAATTTCTCTTGCTGCCGCCCAAATTGAATGGTGCCGCTGGGTTGTTCAAATGTTAGAACAAGAGGATTCTGATTCATAAACATCTGGTTCCCGTCCGTGTCTTGGTATCTACAGACGGGATCCTTATTTTCCTGATCGTGTCGACTTTCTATTGGTGGTTCTAGCCTTGAATGCTTGCTGCCTCGCTTCGATGACGTCTGTCCGATCGCGCAGCAGGTGCTTGTCTCTAACCGCTGCAATTGATTGACTGCCATTCATACACCAAGTCCATCCCTTATCCGCACAAGATTGGATACATAATTCAAGCAGATATTGATCCTCTATTGGAAAGTTCCACTCCGAGTATGTGGAAGCTGCGTTTGTCATCTTGTTCTCATCTGTGAGTAATGCTACCCGTTCCTTCAATTCATGCTTCAGGGTCTCACCATTAATTCCAAGCGCCCCCCAGTCGATCGCTTCCGCATGTCCAAGTGCACTTGATAACATTTTCAATGTCCCTGCCACATTACCTCGGCGCTCGTGATAGAGGCCTACAGCAATTTGTACAAGAGCAAGCCACTGACGTTTCCGTTCCGCAGAGGGCTCCTCTTTCCAATACTCTTCCATAATTTCATGACATTCGAACCAGTCTCTTGGCCCATGGAAATGTGCCAAATATTCAATATACGCTTTTGGATATCGCATCGTATTCCTCCTACTATAAAAACAGTCCTCGTTGCAATGAACTTAATTTCGTTTATTGTATCAATTTCAATATTTATTTGAAACCTCTTTTTACTCGAACACGTATTATTACTTGTCAACAAATATTACATCAATAGGGAGGCAATTCATGCGTAATAAATGGATCATGGTCGTTATGGCATTCTTCCTTATCTTCGCGGTAACAACACCGACGGTGATAGACGTGGCTGATGCCAAGCGCGGAGGTTCATTCCGCTCAGGAGTTCAGAAGTACAAGCCAGCTCCAAACAAGTCTACGAATCAGGTGAATCGTACGGACAACACCAATAAGAGCAATACATCAAGCACAGCACCGACACAGCAACGTGGATTTTTCAGTGGCGGCGGCCTAATGAAAGGCTTAATGATTGGTGGATTAGCTGGAATGTTGTTCGGCAGCATGTTCGGCAATCTTGGATTTCTGGGAGACATCCTTGGGCTTATGATCAACGTAATGGCAATATTCCTTCTCATCAGCCTTGTTATGATGGTAGTGAAGAGGTTCAGAAATAAACGCAACCCATCTACACCAGGTCCTGGGCGGTGGAATTAATGCAATTTCGTCTCTCTATGGACGAACTCATTAATGCTGTATGCCTTCACATCGCGATGCGCAAGCAGGTTCGACCCGAAGATGTAAATGTTGAGCTGTGCTGGGATGAAGAGCATGGATTCACAGCAGAAGTATGGGTGCATGATCGCTCCCAATACTTGATTGAGTCCAATCTGCTGGAAGCCATTGAACAGTACATGAGCAAGGAATACGGACAACGTGTATTCCGTCATCAGATTAAGCTTGACGTGGATGAGGAAATGTGGGCAGATATCGATACAAACCTATAATATAAGATGCAGCTATAAATAGAGCGGCAGCCCTTGAGTCATACGATGATGCATCGTTGGCCCAAGAGGCTGCCTTTTTTTCGTATCAAACAAAGAGCAGGAAGGATATTCGACTCTCAGTTAATTCGAAATGATAGTGACTCCTCCACTTGCATAACCTGCAATCGAAATTGGCTCTGTCAATCCAGTAGTCGTAACGGAGAATACCAAAAGCAAGCGAGTTTGAGGTGGGACTACGATATTCAATCCCGACAGCAACCCATTTACGTGTTCACCTAACGTAATAACTCCCGTCAATGATGGCTGCAGATCTACTAACGTTCCTGCTATTGGTGTAAAGATATTATCTGGCACAGTGGATTGCCAGAGTTGAGCATGAATCGTTAACGTTTGATTAACCCCACCCAAGCAGTCTAAGCAGAGCCCTGAAGTAACACTAAAGTATGCAGCTATACATTTAATGGTTCCTCCACATGGAACTGTAAATGCAAGATTTAAAGGTATCCCAGGTCCTCCGGTAAGGTCTATCGTAGGTCCAAGTACCGAAGGAGTTTGTGCGCTGTTGCCGAATCCAATGAGACCACCAATACCCGCTACTCCACAGAAACCAGTCGTTAGCAATATTGGTAAGAACGACGCAAATGGAATAATAGAAGGTGCCGCTGGACCAGTTGCTCCGGTAACTCCTGCTCCGGTGGCTCCTGTAGCTCCCGTGGCTCCGGTTACCCCGGCTACTCCGGTTGCTCCCGTTGCACCTGTGGCTCCGGTTGCCCCTGCTCCTGTTGCTCCTGTTGCACCCGTTGCTCCCGTGACTCCTGCTCCGGTTGCTCCTGTTGCTCCGATGGCGCCGGTTGCTCCTGTCGCACCTGTTGCTCCCGTGGCTCCTGCTCCTGTTGCTCCTGTTGCTCCTGTCGCTCCGATGGCGCCGGTCGCTCC